>JBGAFW010000095.1:0-37969 GCA_044227045.1 Labilithrix sp. | reverse complement strand
ACACGTCATCAGATCGAAGCGGTTGTTTGTTGACCGCGCGGCGAGGGGCTGCGCGTCACGACTTCGTCTTTGTGACCTAAGCGTGCGCCGCCTACTTCACGTGACCGGTGCTGTCACGACGGGACAGGGCGAGACCTTACAGAACACCAACGGTCTCCTTCGCCAGTACTTCCCGAAAGGCACCGACCTCTCACGGCACTCTCGCGAAGAGATCGAGACCGTCGCCGCTGCGCTCAACAGTCGGCCGCGAAAGACGCTCGGGTGGAAAACACCGGCGGAGGCACTTCGAGATCAACTAAGGTCGATAAGACGAAGACGCGTTGCGACGACCCCTTGAACCCAAGCCGCGAACCGCGGTCAGAGTGATGGACGAGGCCAGCGTTCAAGCGACGCTGCCCAACGCCGTCCTGAGCGCTTCGAGTGTCAACGCGCCGTCGATCCGGGATCCCATTGCCACGCCCACCACGCGGCGAGAGAAGAGGTCGAGAATCGCTGCGAGATAGAGCCAGCCCTCCGAGGTCCAGGCGTAGGTGATGTCTGCGACCCACGCCCTGTTTGGCGTCTCGACTTCGAACTTCCGGTCGAGAACGTTCTCGGCAACCGAGATGAACGCGTATGTCACGTCGTCTCCTTCGCGAAGAAGGCCGTAGCTCGTTATAAGATTTCACGCTCCATCTGCAACTGGCGATTCTCGCGCCGGAGTCGCTGCAACTCCTCGCGTAGCTCAACTCAGCTACGAGAGTGTCCAAGAAACCGGGGCAACTCTACGAGCATGCTCTTGCCGACTGCCCGCGGAAAGATCCGGACCAAAAGCAAGTCGTCGCCGCGCTGCCCTCACGAGGAGTTGACGGGCGCGAGGCAAGCGTCACCTGTTCTCCATCTTGATGAGGACCCTTCAGCCCCTGAGAGAACCCGACAGTGCCACGGGCGCACTTCAGAACGACGAAACGGCCGAGCTGCTCACCTACATCACGTCTACGAACCACGGCGTGGGGAGAGGCGCCCCGAGCTTGACCGTGTCGGCTCAGGCGGGAGCGCGGACCGTCAGCACGGGGACGGGCGACGCGCGGACGACCTTCTCGGCGACGCTGCCGAGGAAGAGGCGTTCGACGCCGTGGCGGCCGTGCGTGCCGACGATCACGAGGTCGCATTTGTGCTCCTCGATCGCGTCCACGATCGTGCGCCAGGCGAGCCCGACGACGAGCAATGTACGAATCGGTGTCGGGCACTTGTCGCGCAAGCGGTCGACCTCCTCTTCCATCGCCTTCACGGCTTCCTTCTCGATCTCGTCGAGGCGGATCGAGATCGCCTCGGCGTAGGCAGGGATCGGCACGGTCCATACGTGGAGGAGCGTGAGGCGAGCGCCGAACTGTCTGGCGAGCTCGCAGCCGAGCTCGGCGGCCCTTCGCGAGGCGTTGCCGAAATCCGTGGCGACGAGGATGTTCTTGAACGGTCCGGAGGAATTCATCGTGAGCCCCCTTCTGGGCTGTTCGTCAGGTCTGGCTCAGTCGCTCGACGAGCGTGCGTGAGGGTAATGTCGGCGGAGCCTTCGAAGCGGCAGGCGCGGGCGGCGGCGTCGAGATCTCGACCCGATTACGACCTTGATTCTTCGCCGCGTAGAGCGCTGCGTCGGCGCGGGCGAGCCAGTCCTCGATGCTGGCGTCGGTCGTGAGGTCGAGCTCGGCGACACCTGCGCTGATCGTCAGCACTCCATCTTCGGGACGCTGAATGGCGCCGCGCATCACCGCGGCCCGGACGCGCTCGACGGCTTGGAAGGCGTCGCGCGCAGGCTGCTCGGGGAGCAAGATGAGGAACTCTTCGCCGCCGTAACGGTAGAGCGCGTCGCCCGCGCGGACGCTCGATCGAAGGGCGGTCGCGACTTGCTTCAGCGCCTCGTCGCCGGCGAGATGACCAAGGCTGTCGTTGTATTGTTTGAAGTGATCGACGTCGACGATCGCGAGGCTGTACTGATGCGAGTAGCGCTCGGCGCGTGCCCACGCCGTCGCGAGCTCTTCGTCCATGCGGAGGCGGTTGCCGAGGCCGGTGAGCGGATCGGTGCGGGAAGCTGCCCAAAACTTCGAGCTGTCGCGCTTGAGGGTGCGCTCCCGCTGCGCGCGCCGGCGATGCAGCGCGACGACGCGCGACGCGGCGATGAGGCGGGCCTCGAGCTCGTCGAGGTCGATCGGCTTGCGCTGGAAGTCGTCGGCACCGGCGAGCATGCCGGACAACATGCGCTCGCGATCGTGGAAGCCGCTCACGAGGATGAAATACGTGTAATGCACACCCGTCTCGGCGCCTCGAATGCGCCGGCACAGCTCGGCGCCGGTCATGCGCGGCATCTGCCAGTCGCTGATCACGACGTCGGCGCGCCGCTCCCCGAGGAGCATGCATGCGACGTCGCCGTCGGTGGCCACGCGGCAGGTATGACCGAGCGCGCGGATCGCGTGGAGCATCGCCGCGCGTGTCGCCGGATCATCCTCGACGATGAGGACATCGAGGGGATCCACCCCGTGCGATGGCGGCGGAGGAAGGACCGACGGAGCCCGCGCAGCAGCGGGCTTTGCTGCCGAGGCGGCCGATGCCGGAGCGTTCGATCTCTTCTTCGAGGTCATGCGGGTGGCCCATCCATCCGTTCGAGCTTTGAATGCCGATTAAGTCGCTGAGGCGATGTGAGGCATCGCGATCGGCGCGGGGTTCTCTTTGGTGGCTGATGCCGTCACGGCGGCCTTCGGTCGAACGACGAGGAGCGGTCGCTCGAGCCGGTTGGCGACGCGCGCGGCGACCGTTCCGAGGGCGCGCGCGATCGCGTTGTGTTGATGAGCACCGATGACGACGAAGTCGGCGTCGTAGCTCCGCGCGACGTTGAGAATGACGTCGGTGGGCGCGCCGATCTCGACGATGCCGTCACCCTGGCGATCGGTGTCGCGAAGCTCGGGTGGTACGAGGCCGATGAGGTTCGTGATCAGACCCCGGGCGTTGTTGACGAGGACGTCCACCTGGTTGCTCGGCTGAATCAGGAAGCTGCCGGGCGGCGGGACTTCCATCGCCATCGGCACGGCATGAAGAAGTCGCAGTCGACCGCCTACCGCTCGGGCGAGGTCGACGGCCGCGGCGATGACCACCTCCGCCATCGGGGTGGCATCGACGGCGACAAGAATCTTCTTGCTGTTCGTGGAGGTCATGATGACATCCTTCATCCACGCGACGTGCCAGCCGAAGCCTCGCGATCGGCACGTCGCAGGCCCCATTTTGGCCGGTTTGCGATGCAGGCCGTTCGTTTGCGCGCACTCCTTGCGCGATTCCCGCCGGCTCTTCGGTGGGAACATGGAGGTCGGGTGTGGGCACGAACCCTGCTGTGCGGGGACGTGAAAGGAGCCGTCCGATGGCTACCACTCCACGAAATGGAAAAGTGACGCGCGCCGACCACGCGCTCGCGACGCTCGAGGCCGCCGTCGAACGACAGAGCTCGGCTCGTACGAAGGTCTCCACGAAGCAAGAGCCGACAGAGCTCACGTCCGCCGTCAAGATGCTCACCGCCGCGGAGGTCATGACGACGGATGTGTTCACGTGCATGCCCGACGACACGCTCGATCGATGCGCACAGATCATGTGGGAGCAGGCCTGCGGCTGCGTCCCGGTGGTGGACTTCGAGGGCGCGCCGATCTCGATGGTCACCGATCGCGACGTCTGCATGGCCGCCTACACGCAAGGCAAGCCGCTGCATGAGATCCGCGTCGACTCGATGATGTCGAAGCGTCTCTTCACCGCACGCACGACCGAGTCACTTCGAAGCTGCGAAGCCATCATGCGGAGGCACGGGATCCGCCGCCTCCCCATCATCGACCATCGCAACATCGTCGTCGGCATCCTCTCGTTTTCGGACATCGTCCTTCACGGACATCTCGGACCGCTCGAGTCGCGCGACAGCCTCTCGGCCGAGGCGATCGCCGAGACGGTGACGTGCATCTCGCACGTCCCTCGGCCCAAGAAGCACTGACGATTCTCATCGACAGCTCATTTTGCATCACTGTTCAACCGCCTGGAGCACACCATCATGATCAACTTCGAGATGACCAAAGACGAAGCGCTGTTTCTCCTCGGCGAGCTCACGAAAGAGCGAAAGCACGTCGAGATCGAGCTCGTTCACACCGACAAGCGCTCGATGCAGGCTGACATCGCCAAGGACTTGAAGCGTCTCGAGTCGCTGGTCGAGCGTCTTGCACGCGCGACCGGCACAGCTGCGCCCGCGGAATAGCGCGGCGCGAGCAGAGAGGAAGGTTCCCATGAATCCGCATCCGCGCGTCGCCCTCACGATCGGCGCCGGCGTCCTGTCGATGCTTGGCACGTTGCCGTTCATGAAGAGCGCCTACGCCGATGACGGCCGGCAGCCGCTCGAGCCGCTGCCGCCGCCTGCCCTTGCTCCGCAGCCGCCGCCTCCCGGCGCAGACTCCACTCCACCTGCCGCGCCGGCGGGAACGACGACGGTGACATCGGCGAGCACCGTGCCGCCCTACACCGCCGAGCCGCGCGCAGCGGAACAAGACGCCGTCCTGATCGGCGGCTCCGTCCATCATGGGCTCTACGGCGGGCCCGAGGCGAAGATGACGTCGTTCACCGGCGAGGCCGCGATGCTCGTGGGCGGCGACATCGGGTGGCTCATCAACAAGCACTATCTCGTCGGCCTCGGAGGCTATGGGCTCGCCACGTCGCACTCGCCTTCGCCGGAGATCTCCCCGAGCACGGGTCCTTCACGGATTGGCTTTGGCTACGGCGGCGTTCGTCTCGGCTACGTCTTCCGGCCAGAGAAGATCCTTCACGCGTCGTTCGGCGCGCTGATCGGCGCGGGCGGCGTGACCGCGATGACGCGCGAGCGCACGTACGACGCTCAGGACAACGACTACACGGATCGCTGGGATGGCCACCACGGCGCGGCGTTCTTCGTGGCAGAGCCACAGACCGATCTCGAGCTCAATCTCCACGCCCATGTCCGCCTCGCGATGACCGCGGGCTACCGCTTCGTCACGAGCACCGAGTACGTCGGGTTCAAGTCGAGCGACTTGAGCGGACCTGCCATTGGCCTCGCCCTTCGGGCAGGCACCTTCTGATTCGAGACAAGGGGGACATTCTTCGTCATGACCACCACCACGAGCACACCGCAGGCCACCACGACGACGACGCCGATCGCCGGCGGAGAGCCTTGTGAGGTGATCTCCAAGGCCGCGCTGGCAGCGTCACGTCCGCGCTCCGAGATCGTCCCAAACCTCGTCGATGTCGAAGAGGCTCGACGCACCTTCTCGTGGGACGCGGTGCGTGACGAGCTCGACGAGCTGCCCGGTGGCCGCGGGCTCAACATCGCGCACGTCGCCGTCGACCGGCACGCCGCGAAGCCAGAGACCGCCCACAAGATCGCGATTCGCTGCATTCGCAAGGACGGCTCGAACCGCGACCTCGACTACGCGACGTTGAAGGACCAAACGAATCGCTTCGCCAACGCGCTGCGATCGCTCGGCGTCGGCAGCGGAGACCGCGTGTTCGTCCTCGCGAGCCGCGTCCCCGAGCTCTACATCGCATGCCTCGGCACGTTGAAGAACCTCAGCGTCTTCTGCCCGCTCTTCTCTGCGTTCGGGCCCGAGCCGATCGCGCAGCGCGTCTCGCTCGGTCAAGGCAAGGTGCTCGTCACCACCGCGGCGCTCTACAAGAAGAAGATCGCGTCCATTCGCGCCTCGTTGCCCACGCTCGAGCACGTGATCGTGATCGACAAAGACGACGACGACCCCTCCACGCTCGACTTTGCCACGCTCGTCGGCAACGCCAGCGCGACGTTCGAGATCCCAAAGACGGCTCCCGATACGCTCGCGATCCTTCACTTCACGAGCGGCACGACCGGCAAGCCGAAGGGCGCGATGCACGTTCACCGCGCAGTCGTCGCGCACTACGCCACGGCGAAGCTCGCGCTCGATCTTCATCCGAACGACGTCTTCTGGTGCACCGCCGACCCCGGGTGGGTCACGGGCACGTCGTACGGCATCCTCGCCCCCCTCGTGCATGGCGTGACGAGCATCGTCGACGAAGCGGAGCTCGACATCGATCGCTGGTACGGCATCCTCCGCGATCAGGGCGTCACCGTCTGGTACACCGCGCCGACGGCCGTCCGTATGTTGATGCGCGCAGGCTCCGACGCCGCGCGGCACTACGACCTGCGAAAGCTTCGCTTCGTCGCGAGCGTGGGCGAGCCGCTGAACCCCGAGGCCGTGAAGTGGGGGCTTCAGGCGCTCGGTCTGCCGATCCACGACAACTGGTGGCAGACGGAGACCGGCGGGATCATGATCGCGAACTTCGCGTCGATGGACATTCGGCCCGGCTCGATGGGCAAGCCCTTGCCGGGGATCAAGGCGGCGATCGTTCGCCGTGACGCCGACGGCTGGGCGACCGCGATCGACGAGCCCAACGTCGAAGGCGAGCTCGCGCTGATGCCGGGATGGCCTTCGATGTTTCACGGCTACCTCGGCGATGAAGCGCGCACGCGCGACTGCTTCCACGGCGGCTGGTACCTGACCGGCGACCTCGCTCGTCGCGACCGCGACGGCTACTACTGGTTCGTCGGCCGCGCCGATGACGTGATCAAATCGGCAGGTCACCTCATCGGACCCTTCGAGGTCGAGAGCGCGCTCCTCGAGCACCCGGCGGTCGCCGAGGCCGGCGTGATCGGCAAGCCCGATCCGATCGCGCACGAGATCGTCAAGGCGTTCGTCTCGGTCAAGCCCGGCTTCACCGCCGACAAAGCCCTCGAGCGCGAGCTGCTTGGCTTCGCGCGTAAGCGTCTCGGACCGGCCGTCGCGCCGAAGGAGATCGCGTTTCTGCCGGAGCTTCCACGCACGCGCAGCGGCAAGATCATGCGCCGCCTCCTCAAGGCGCGGGAGCTCGGATTGCCCGAAGGCGACACGTCGACGCTCGAGTCTTCGATCGCGACACATGCAGACACCGGAGGACCACGCTCATGACGGCGACCGCTCGCGAGCACGTTCGGCAAATGCTCCGCATTCGGCGCTTCGAAGAGAAGTGCGCGGAGCTCTACTCCGCCGGGAAGATTCGCGGCTTCTTGCACCTCTACGTGGGTGAAGAGGCGATCGCGGCGGGCGTGATGAGCGTGCTCGGTCCGGAAGACGCCATCGTCTCGACGTACCGCGAGCACGGCCACGCGATCGCGCGCGGCATCCCGATGGACGTCGTGATGGCCGAGATGTACGGCAAACGTGAAGGCTGCAGCCGCGGTCGTGGCGGGTCGATGCACCTGTTCGACGTCTCGCGCCGCTTCTTCGGAGGCAACGCGATCGTCGCGGGTGGGCTTCCGCTCGCCACCGGGCTCGCGCTCGCCGACGTCCTCCGGGAGCGCCAGGCGAAGGGCATCACGCCGATGCCCATCACCGCGTGCTTCTTCGGAGACGGCGCGACCGCCGAGGGCGAGTTTCACGAGTCGATGAACCTCGCGGTGCTCTGGAAGCTCCCCGTGCTCTTTCTCTGCGAGAACAACCACTACGCGATGGGCACCGCGATCGAGCGCTTTCAATCCGAGACCGACCTCGCGCGCAAGGCCGAGAGTTACAAGATGCGCGCCGAGCATGTCGACGGGATGGATCCGTTCGCGGTCGCGGAGGCGACCGAGCGCGCGGTCGCGCACATCCGCGAGCACCACGAGCCGTATTTCCTCGAGCTCGTCACGTATCGCTTTCGCGCGCACTCCATGTTCGACGCCGAGCTCTATCGCGCACGCACCGAGGTCGATCGCTGGAAGCTCCGCGATCCGATCAAGCACACCACACAGGAGGCGATCGGCGCCGGCGTGCTGACGGAAGAGGATCTCGCCGAGCTGGAGGCCGAGGTGAAGCGCGAGCTCGACGATGCGGTCGCGTTCGCCGAGGCAGGCACCTGGGAGCCGATCGCGGATCTGACGACGGACGTGATGACGACGGAGGCCGCGCGATGAACACGACCACGATCACGAACGGCGGCGGGGCGAGCGCGCGCGGCGCCGACGGGGGCGCGCCTCTCGAGCGCCCGCGTGAGGGTGAGGCGCCCGCCGAAGCGGCCAAGCCCGCGACGATTCGCACGACCTACCGCGACGCCGTTCGCGCGGCGCTTCGCGAGGCGATGCTGCGTGACGATCGCGTGTTCCTGATGGGCGAGGACGTCGGCATGTACGGCGGCTCCTACGCCTGCAGCAAAGGTCTGCTGGCCGAGCTCGGCCCCGATCGCATCCGCGACACGCCGCTCAGCGAGTCGGCGTTCGTCGGCGCAGGGATCGGCGCGGCGATCGGAGGGATGCGTCCGATCGTCGAGATCATGACGGTCAACTTCAGCCTGCTCGCGCTCGACCAGATCTTGAACAGCGCCGCGACGCTTCGCCATATGTCGGGCGGGCAGATCAGCGTGCCGCTCGTGATTCGCATGGCCACCGGCGCAGGCCGACAGCTCGCCGCGCAGCACTCCCACAGCCTCGAGAACTTCTACGCCCACATCCCAGGCCTGAAGGTCCTCGCGCCGGCGACGATCGAAGACGCACGCGGGATGCTCTGGACGGCGCTCTGCGATCCCGATCCGGTCATCCTCTTCGAGCACGCGCTCCTCTACGCGGTCGAGGGTGAGCTCCGCGCCGACGCCGGCGCCGTCCCGATCGACCGAGCCGCCGTTCGTCGCGCGGGTAAGGACGTCACGCTCATCACGTACGGCGGTTCGCTCGCGAAGACGCTCGCCGCGGCGGAGACCTTGGCGACGTCGGGGATCGAGGCGGAGGTCATCGATCTGCGAACGCTCCGGCCGCTCGACGACGAGACGATCTTCGCGAGCGTACGGCGCACGCGACGCGCGGTGGTCATCGACGAGGCATGGCGCACCGGAAGCCTCGCCGGCGAGATCGCGGCGCGCATCTCCGAGGAGGTCTTCTACGACCTCGACGCTCCCGTCCTGCGCGTCTGCGGCGCCGAGGTCCCCGTCCCGTACGCGCGTCACCTCGAGCAGGCCGCGCTCCCGCAACCCGAGGCCATCGTCCAAGCCGTGACGAAGATCGTGAGCCGCGATGGCACTCCTTGAAGGACAACACGGGGAGCCGCCGGGCCGCCTCACGAGCGCGGGCACGCCTCGTCCGTTTACGATGCCGTCGCTCGGCGCCGACATGGACGCGGGCACGCTCACCGAGTGGCACATCAAGCCTGGCGCGCACGTGAAGCGCGGCGACATCGTCGCGCTCGTGGAGACCGAGAAGGGCATCATCGAGATCGAGATCTGGGACACGGGCGTCGTCCACGAGATCCTCGTCAGTCCGGGCACGAAGGTGCCGGTCGGCACCGTGCTCGCGACGATCCTCGATGAAGGCAGCGAGCCGCGGCCGAGACAAGAGCCCGCGCCGGCGCCGCCCGCTTCGCCGCCGCCTCTCGCGCGACCCGCAGAGCCAGAGCACGTGCGAGCGTCGCCCGCCGCGAGGCAGCTCGCGCGCGAGCTCGACGTCGATCTCGCGACGGTGCACGGGACGGGTCCGCACGAAGCGATCACGCGCGGCGACGTTCTTCGGATCGAGGCGCTACGCAAGGCGACGCACCCCGGCGCAACGAGCAGGGCGCCCGAGCCCGGTCCGGTGATCGCCAAGGCCGCGCCGACGATCTCCGCGCCTCCGATCCCGCCGGCGCGCTCTCCTTCACCTGCTGCCGCCGCGATGCGCAAGGCGATCGCCGCCGCGATGGCGCGATCGAAGCGCGAGATCCCTCACTACTACCTCGGTCAAGACATCGACGTCACCGCGGCGGAGGAGTGGCTGCAGGACGAGAACGCCAAGCGCCCCGTCACCGAGCGCGTGCTCTTCTCCGCGCTCCTCCTCAAGGCGACGGCGCTCGCCCTCGCGGAGGTGCCCGAGCTGAATGGGTTCTTCGTCGACGGAGAGTTTCGACCCGCGAGCGGCGTTCACATCGGCGTCGCGATCTCGCTCCGTCATAACGGCGGATTGATCGCGCCTGCGCTCCACGACACGAACACGAAGAGCCTCGTCGAGATCATGAAGGGTCTCAGCGACCTCGTCTCGCGTGCACGCGCTGGGACGCTACGTAGCTCCGAGATGAGCGATCCGACCATCACGGTGACCCATCTCGGAGATCTCGGCGCCGACCTCGTCTACGGGGTCATCTATCCACCGCAAGTCGCGATCGTCGGCTTCGGGACGACGCGCGAGCGGCCATGGGCCAAAGACGGCATGCTCGGCGTGCGCTCGATCGTGCATGCCACGCTCGCCGCCGATCATCGCGTCAGCGACGGTCACCGCGGCGCACGATTTCTCGCCGTCGTCGAACAACTCCTCACCCACCCTTCGAGGCTGGCATGAAGCCGATCAAGCCCACGGACATCCACGACATCACGACGCTCAACGAAGAGCGGCTGCGCGAGCTCATTCTCGATGCGCTCGCGGAGATCGCGCCTGAAGGCGATCTCGCGACGCTGCAAGGGACGAGCGACATCCGCGAGGCGCTCGACATCGACTCGATGGACTTTCTCAAGCTCGTCGTCGCGCTGCACGACAAGGCCGCGGTGGACGTGCCCGAGAAGGACTACGCGAAGATCCGCACGCTCGATGGCTGCATGGACTACGTCGCGAAAGCGCTAGCGACACGGACCTGACGGCTCGTGACATGCATGCTCGCGGCCCCGCGAGGAGAGTCCATGGATACGCGCACAGCGGAAGCATCTCGGCTGATGGATCAGTTTCACGAGCGGTCTTCGAGACCGAGCGGTCGTGCCTATTTGTGGACCGACGCGTTCGCGGTGCTCAATGACCTGAGCCTCGAAGCCGTGACGGGTGACGTCGACCACCGCGAGCGCGCGTCTCGACGGATCGCGCTCGTGCATCGCGAGCTCGGCCGCTTTCGCGCCGACGATCTCCAGCATCGAAGCGGATGGATCAGCGGGCTCTCGGAAGACGCTGGCGCGCTCTATCCCACGATCGGCGGGCTTCGGATCGGCAAGCCCCTCCCCGAGCGCGAGCTGACGCAGCCGTTCGACGCCGCGCTCGAATGGGATCGCGACGGGCAATACTTTCACTACCTGACGCGCTGGGCGCACGCGCTCGCCGCGATGGCGCGACGAACGAAGAACGCGACGACGCTCGTGTGGGCCGCCGAGCTCATGCAGACCGCGCACAAAGCGTTCTCGTACGGCCCGCCGCAGCACCGGCGAATGACGTGGAAGATGAGCACGGACCTGTCGCGCCCGCTCGTCCCCTCGATGGGCCAACATGATCCGTTCGATGGCTTGGTCACCTGCCTCGTGATCGAGGCGACCGCCAACCTGCTCGGCGTGGCGTGCGAGCCGAAGCTCGACGCCGCCAAGGCCGACTTCGCGCAGATGTTCGACCGTGATGACCTCGGCACGACCGACGCGCTTGGCCTCGGCGGCCTCCTCATCGACGCCACGTGGCTGGCGCGCACGACACCGGACGACGAGCTCGTCGCCGACGCGATGCTCGCCGCGGAGACGGGCATCGAGCTCTTTCTCGGCTTGCCGGACCTCCGCCTGTCGTGTGAAGAGCGACTCGGCTTTCGCGAGCTCGGCCTCGCGATCGGCCTCGAGGCGGTCGCCTCGCTCGCGGAAGACGAAGCGGCGATGCGCAAGCTGGCGCGGTCGACACGCCATCTCGTGACCTCGCTCGAGCGCTTTCAGCCGCTCCGGCGGGAGATCGAAGATTTCTGGCGCGACCCCGATCATCGCAAGGTCACGTCGTGGACCGCGCATCGCGACATCAACGACGTGATGCTCGCGACGAGCCTTCTCCCCTCGTTTGCGCGGCTCTCGCTCGAGGCTTCGAGTCGCACCGCCAGCGCGAGAGCGCCCCGCGGGCTCGGTCAGCCCACGAGCGGGCGATCGTAGAGAGGTGCGTGCTCGATGCGCTCGCGCACGCGGCGGACGATGCGTTCGCGCGCGGCCGGCTCGAGCACCACCGCACATCGGAACTGCACGTGCTCGCGCCTCGCCAGCGTACGCCAGAGCGGATCGTTGTCTCCGGTTCCATCTCGCATGCGGGCCTGCATCTCGCGCATCTCGAGGAGTCGCGCCGCGATCGAGGGCGTCTCTTCGGCCCACGCGTCGTGGTCGGGGTGCTTTGGCTCGCTGATCGACAGGACGATCACGCCCGGGCTCTTCGGAGCGTGGTTCTTGATCTGATCGAGCTCGAACAGACGGCGATCGCTCCACGCGACGTCGAGATCCGGATCGAGGTGCGGGAACTTCGGCGGGTAGCTCATCGGAACACCGAGGCTCGCCCGAAGGAGGTCGAGGCTCGACACCATCCCGACCGCGCAGCCATCGCTGCCCACGACGACGAGATGATGCGTGTTCTTGTCGACCATCATGCGTGACGCGTCTTCGATCAACGCGTTCATCGACACAGCGAGCGCAGGCGTCGAGATGTGGCTCACTTTGTCTTTGCGAACGAGGTCGCGAATCGACGTCACGCCGATCGGACGGCGGTGTTCATCGAGGACGGGCACTGCGGTGATCCCGAGCTCGAGGATCGCGTCGAGCACACTCTCGGCCTTCGCGTCGCTCGTCACCGAAAACAGCTCGGGGTTCATGATCTCGCGGATGAACCTGGCCATGACGACCTCCCGTTCGGGGCACGCGGAGAGGAACAAACGCGAACGCCCTTACGCCATCCTGCACTGTATGTGCCCCTCGAGATCGCGCGATTCTCCGCTCGACCTTGGGCGCTGACGCGCAAGGATTGCGACCGGGCGCAAGGCACGCGCGTGTTGCAGACGCTCAGGCCGCGTTTGCGCGGGTCGTGCGTACGCGCACGCAACATGCACGCTCAGCCGATCAGGCGCGCGTGCGTGTCGAAGGAGAACGGCCATGACGACCAAACTCAAGACCTTGCTCGTCCCGACGGACTTCGGCGCTCCCGCGAACGCTGCGCTCGACTACGCGATCGACTTCGCGTCGACGTTCGGTGGCTCCGAGATCATCCTCCTCCACGCCTTCGAGATCCCGTCGGTGGGCTTCCCCGATGCACGCCTCGCGCTCGCCGAGGAGTTCCGCCAGCGTGTCCTCGACGAGATCGACACGAGCCTCGAGCGCATCCTCTCGACGCGCCGCAACAACACGAGCGTGCCGATCCGTCTCTGCGTCGAGCAGGGCAACGCGGTCGACATCATCTCGGATCTCGCGCTGCGCGAGAACGTCGACATGATCGTGATGGGGACGCACGGTCGCCAAGGCCTGTCGCGCGCGCTGCTCGGGAGCGTCGCCGAGCAAGTGGTGCGGAGCGCGCCCGTGCCGGTGCTGACGATTCATACGCCTCCGCCTCCCACGCGAAGCGAAGGTGCCGCCGCGGTCGGCTGAGCCTACCGCTCGGAGAAGACGCGCCCGCAGCTCACGCCTCTCCGGCGCGATACTTCATCGCGCTGTACCAGTAGCCGATGGCCGCGCCTCCGCCGAGCGCGCCAGTCACGACGGCAAGACCAAGCGTCAGGCGGGGATCGAGGTTGAGACCGGCCGAGACGAGCGCGCCGATCTGAGACGTCGTCGCGAGCTTTCCGAGCCTGTTCGGTCGCGCCCGCGTGTTCGCTGCCTCGTGCCCTTTGCGCGTGAACAGATACCAACCCGCCAGCGGCAGCTCGCCGATCTCGCGCACCACGAGGAGAAGCGCCCCGAGCATCGAGAGCTGGTGATGGAACACGAACGAGATCACGACGAGCGCCGCGAAGACCTTGTCTGCGATCGGATCGAGCACCGTCCCGACCCGCGTCACCATGTCGTGCTTGCGCGCGTACCAGCCGTCGAGGACATCGGTGATGGCGGAGACCACCAAGATCAGGATCTCGATCCCGAGATGACCAAAGCTCAGCACGAAGAGCACGGCGAGCGGGATGCGCGACAAGCTGAGAAGGCACGGAACACCGAAGAGCGCCTTCCAGAAGCCGATCTCACGCGCCGCACGCGCCGGTGGTTGTTCGAGGATCGCAGAGGGCATCAATCCGTCACCCGTCCTTCCCGCCATGCGCGATTCATGCCGGGCCGCGCGATTTTCGAAGGAAAGTCGCGTCCCCCAACGTGAAGGTCGCGGCAGGCACATCGGTTGCTGCTCGAACCCAGGCCTCGTCACCGTACAGCGAACGCGAAGGGGGCGCGAATGTCCGGTCACATCCTTGCGCAAACACTCTATCTCTTCAGTCCGCTGCTCTTCGCCGTGGCCCTCTCCGCCGTCGTGCATCGCTACGACCTCGTTCGTACGCTCAAACGGCCGATCGACGGCGGCCTCCTGTTTCGAGGGAAGAGACTCTTCGGCGACAGCAAGACGTGGCGTGGTGTCGCCGTCGCGGTCGTGGGCTGCGTCGCGATGGTCACGTTGCAGCGTCATGTGCTCGGGCGCGTCCCTTCGCTGCGAGCGATCGGGCTCGTCGACTACGACCACGTCCACCCGATCGTCTTCGGCGGCGCGATGGGCCTCGCGGCGATGGCCGGCGAGCTGCCGAACTCGTTCGTGAAGCGTCAGCTCGGGATCGCCCCGGGAAAGAGCGCCTCCTCACCGATCCGGCGCGCCGTCTTCTGGACGTGGGATCAGGTCGATCTCGTGATCTTCTGTTGGTTCGTCCTGCCATGCTGGATTCAGCCGACGCTCGCGCTCGTCGTCACGAGCTTCGCGATGGCGCTCGTGCTCCATCCCGCGATCGCCCTCGCCGGCTACCTCCTCGGCGCCCGCACGTCCGCGCGGTGAGGCACGTCCGTTGCGAGAGGCTCGATCATCCTCATGAGCACGCTTCGCTTTCGACTCCTCTTCGTGATGGCGCTCGGCGCCCTCGTCTCGCTCGCTTCGCTGCTGCCGGCATGCGGGCGGTCGACAACCGACGGCAATGACGAGAATGCGCCCCCGGGCACGCTCGTGCGCTCGAGCAAGCCGCGTCTGACCTCACAGGCGATCCCGGCGGCGGACACGCAGCAGCTGACCCGCGACAATGCAGCGTTTGCGTTCGACGCGCTCAAAGCTGCGCCCGCGGTGACGAAGAACGAGAGCTTCTTCTTCTCTCCCCACAGCATCTCGCTCGCGCTCGCGATGACGAGCGTAGGCGCGCGCGAGCGCACGGCGGCTCAGCTCGCCCAAGTGATGCACTTCACGTTGAAGCCGGAGGATCGTCTTCACGCCGCGTTCGGCGCGCTCGATCTCGAGCTCGCGGGGCGCTCGCGGCCGACCGGCCTCAGCAGCGGAGATGCCTTTCAGCTCAACGTCGTGAACGCGCTGTGGGGCCAGCACGGCTACACGTTCCTCACGCCCTTCCTCGACGTCCTCGCCGAGCGTTACGGCGCGGGCCTGTCGCTGCTCGACTTCGCCGCCAACCCCGAGGGCTCCCGCGGCGCGATCAACGAGTGGGTCAGCAAGCAGACGGCGACGCGCATCCCGGAGCTCCTCCCGCAAGGGTCGGTCACCTCCGCGACGGTGCTCGTCCTCACCAACGCGATCTATTTCAAGGCCTCGTGGTACGAGCCCTTCGATCCCGCGAACACCGTCGACGGCGCCTTCAAGAAGCTCGATGGCTCGACGTCACCCGCGCGCTTCATGCACCAGAGCAAGGAGCGACGTTACGCCGACGGCGAGGGCTGGCAGGCGCTCGAGATCCCGTACGTCGGCCAGAACGACAACGCGGGTGACGTCTCGATGGTGTTCGTCTTGCCAGCGGCGGGCACGTTCGAGGCGTTTCGCGCGGGCTTCGACGCGACGCGCCTCGCCTCGATCACGTCGAGCCTCGCGACGTCGTCGAGGTACGTCGACATCACGCTCCCTCGCTTTCAATTTCGCAGCCAGCTCGCGGTGAAGCACGTCTTGCAGTCGCTCGGGATGACGGACGCCTTCCAAGGCGGCGTCGCCGACTTCTCCGGGATGGATGGCTCGCGGTCGCTCTTCATTCAAGACGTCCTTCACGAGGCGTTCGTCGCCGTGGACGAGAAAGGCACCGAAGCCGCCGCCGCGACCGCCGTGATCGTCGGACGAACGAGCGCGCCCGAACGCGCGACCTTCACCGCCGATCGCCCGTTCTTCATCGTCATTCGCGACAACCCCACCGGAGCCGTCCTCTTCGTAGGTCAAGTCATGAGCACGTAGCCGCGCGATGCGCGTCCAACGCCAACGGGCGCAAGAAAGAAGAGCCGATGATCGCCGATCCAAAGAGACTCGAGAAGACGGTCGGCGGCGCGTTGCTCGTTGGCTGCCTCTCGCTCTTTGCGTCGTCTTGCTTCGTGTCCGACGAGGACACCGGCGCCGCGCAGGACGCGGCTCGTTGCGAAGCGATCGTTCGTGAGGATCTCCACGTCCGCGCCCGCGGGCCGATCGTGCTCGTCACCGTGGATGGCGTGCGCTGGCAAGACGTCTTCGACCGGGCCTCGCCAGCTCGCCTCTCCCGCGCGCACGTCCCGAACATGGCCGCGCTCGTCGAGGACGCGAAGCGCGGTGTCGCGCTCGGCGCCGAGCACGCAGGACGGAGCTGCGGGATCGTGTATGCGTCCGGTGGTTCGAACGTCTCCCTTCCGGGCTACATCGAGATCCTCACGGGCCGTCCGTCGCGCTGCCTCGACAACGCGTGCCCGCGCGTCCCTTGCAGCGTGCTCGACGAAGCCGCGCTGGCGCATGCGCGCGGAGTCGCCAGCATCTCGTCGTGGGACGTGGTCGCGAACGCCGCGACGTCACGCAACGTGCCGCCGTCGGACGATCTGCGCTCGTTCTTCTTCGTCTCGGCGGGACGCGCCTGGCCCACCCCGATCGTGTCGCTGACGGAGGCGCAGCGAACGGCGATCGAGCACGCGACGCCGATCGCGTCCGCACGCGACGTGGATCCGGCGCCCGGCCGTCTCACGTATCGGCCCGACGCGTGGACGAGGTCCATCGCCGAGGCCTATTTTTCAGCGTTTCGACCGGCGGTCTTCCACGTTGGGCTCGGTGACACCGACGAGCTCGCCCACGAAGACGACGCCGGCGGCTACGTCGATGCGCTGGCACGCGCCGATGCGTTCGTGGGCACGCTCGCGAACAGCAAGAGGTTCGCCGAAGACGGGTTTCTCCTCGTCACCGCCGATCACGGACGCGCGCAAACGACTTTCGCGATCACGGTCCTCTCGCGCTCGAGTCGGCCCGGAGCTGGATCATCGCGATTCGCAGCGGCGTCCCCTCCAAAAGCGCTACGTCCCCGAGCGGCGAAGCGCCGTGCCTCCCGCGCGACGTCAAGCTCGCGGACCTCGCGCCGACGATCCGCGTGCTCCTCGACCTGCCGCCCGATACCCACGCGCGTGCAGGGGCGCCGATCGACGAGGTGATCGACCTCGCGGATGCCCCGTCGGCCGAAGCGGCGGCGTTCGTCGCGAGCGGAGGCTGGCAATGAAGCGCCTCGGGATCGCTGCATGCGTCACGGCCTGCGTAGCGCTCTGGACGACCCCCGCTGGCGCGGCAGAGTCGACGCCCGACGTCACGACCACCTCGCTCTCGCTCGCCGCGCGCTCCGGTTTCGCGCAGCCGCTCGGGCGCGCGTTCTCCACGAGCGGCGCGCTCGGCTCGATCATGTACGGCGCGGTCCCCGTACAGCTCGATCTCGGCGGACGGTTTCCACCCCATCTCTACGTCGGCGCCGAGGCGCAGCTCGGCTTCGCGCTGATGCGCGACTGCACGTCGTGCAGCGGAGAAGACGCCCGCATCTCGCTCTTGGTCGCGTGGTACTTCGATCGTGACGCGAGCCACCTCGCTCCGTGGCTCGGGCTGAGCGGCGGCTACGAAGTCCTCACGTTGCACCAGTCGGCGGATCGGCGAAGTGTAGACACGTCGATGCGCGGCTTCGAGCTGCTCGGGGTCGAAGCAGGCGTCGATCAGGTCACAGCATCAGCGTCGGGTGCCTGGCGATGGGGTCCGTTTCTTCGTGGCTCACTGGCGCGGTTCGACGCCGTCGCGATCGACGGCGACGCGATGACGAGCAGCGATGCGCTCGTTCACGCGTGGTTCATGCTTGGCCTCCGAGGTGGCTTCGATCTCCACCTCGGACGCCTCTAGATTCGTCAGAGACCGAACGGGTACGTCTCGGGGACGTCGTTCATCGCATGCACGGCTCTCGTGGGCAGGGCGAGCGGGCGCACGGCGCGCGTCTCGTCGAACCAGATGTATTCGTCGAACTGCAGCGGGAGGCTCGCGTAGAAGTAGTGACTCAGCATCTCGCTGTCGGGGCGATACACGACGCCGATGGCGCGTTCGAGCTGGCTCGGGATGAGCTCCTCGCGAAGCGCGCGACGAACGGGATCGCGAAGGTGCAGGCTGAACGCCGAGAGCGACTCCGGGCTGTTCGCGCTCACGCGATGGAAGAGATGCTCGTAGCTTCCCTCCGCGGCGGGACGCACGCGCATCCGCTCCATCGGCGCGCCCCAGTTCTGCGCGGCCGCGACGGTGCCGTGATCGGTGCCGAAGCCGACGATGTACGCCTGATCACCGAACGCCTCGCGGCACATCTCGCCGACGTTGTGCTCGCCGCGCGTGCTCATCTCGGTCGAGGCGGCGTCACCGACGTGGGAGTTGTGCTCCCAGATGATGCCCTTCGAGCCCTCACCGTAGAACGCGAGCAGTGTTCGCAGCGTGTCGAACATGTGCGCGTCGCGGAGGTTCCACGAGCCGGCGCCGCCGTAATACATGATCCGGTAATAGCGCTCGGCGTGGGCGACGACGCGCGCGTTCTGCGCGGCGTCGAAGAAGCGATTGCCATCACGCTTCGCGTATTCGAAGCGCTTCTCGAGCATGTCGCGCAGCATCGTGACGACGGCCTTCTCCGAGCTCTCGTAGCGACCGACAAGCACTGCTTCTCCGTACGCCGCAGGGTCTTTCTGCCAGGGAGTGAGCGAGCCATAACGATGACGCGCGATGCGCGCGGCGTCCGGGTCGACCTCGTCGAGATACGCGAGCACCGCCGCGATCGACGTGAAGAGGCTGTAGAGATCGAGGCCGTGAAAGCCGACCAGCCGCGACGGAGACGACGTTCGCTCTTCGGCGTTGAACGCTCGCAGCCAACCGATCAGCTCGGAGACCTCCTCGTTTCGCCACATCCACGTCGGGAATCGGGAGAAAGGGGTGAACTCGACCTTCGAGCGGCGCACGTCGCCGAGGACGTAGTCGTCGATGCGCGCAGCGTCTGGCCAGTCGGCCTCGACCGCGACGAACTGGAAGCCACGCCGCGCGATGAGCTCCTTCGTGATGCGCGTCCGCATCCGGTAAAACTCGCTGGTTCCGTGCGTCGCCTCCCCCAAGAGCACGACCCGCGCGTCGCCGATGCGATCGAGCAGGCGATCGATCGACGCGCGTTCGATGTCATCGATCGGCTCGGCACATTCGTGCACGAGCGACGCGATGCCTCTCAGCTCGGAGGATGACTTCGCCCGCGGGGCAGCGAGGACAGGCACCTTCTCTTCTTCGGCGAAGCCGTGCTCGCCGATGAGAGGCACGAAGCGCACGTCCGCGAGCGCCTCGCGCGAGAACTCTGTCTCGCTCACGCGCGTGAAACGTACGAGCTGTTGCGAGCTCTCGTCCGGGCCGACCGGAATGACGAGGCGACCGCCGATCGCGAGCTGCGTGAGGAGCGCAGGGGGCGGCTTCGGCCCGCCCGCCGCGACGGCGATCGCATCGTAAGGAGCGTGCTCGGGCACGCCCAGCGTCCCGTCGCCGATGACGACGTCGATGTTGTCGTAGCCGAGGCGCGCGAGGCGCTTCTTCGCCATCTCGCCGAGCGAAGGGATCCGCTCGATCGTCACGACGTGCTTGGCGACTCGGCTGAGGATCGCGGCGGCGTATCCCGATCCCGTTCCGACCTCGAGCACGCGTTCGTCACCGCGCAGACGCAAGGCCTCCGCGGTGAACGCCACGATGTAGGGCTGCGAGATGGTCTGCTCTTCGCCGATCGGCAGCGGCGTGTCGCGGTAGGCATCCTCGACGAGGCTCTCGGGAAGGAACTCTTCACGCGGCACCGTACGGAACGCGTCGAGGACGCGCTCGTCGTGGATGCCTCGCCGCGCGAGGTGATGTTCCACCATGTGAGCTCGACCTCGCTCGAGATTGATTGCGGCACCCATCGCGTCCCTCCTTCGCTTGCTCGCTTGCTCGCTCGCTCGCTGCCTTTCGTAGGCCGCTCCCCACATTGCGAAAACCACACCATGCGTCGTTGGTTCGCGGATCCATGCGACAGCCGATGCGTGCGCCGCTTCCTTTGCATGATCCACGCAAACGATGCAGGCATGGGCTCGCGCCCGGCTTCGTCGATTCGCGAAATCCAAGCCTGCGATCGAGTACGGCGTTTGCCTCGACGAGGCCCATGATCGCCGCCGACCTTCCCTTCTCGCGGGAGCAGTTCTTCAGCCTGTTCGAGCGGTACAACGAGACGGTGTGGCCCATCCAGATCGGCCTCGTCGTGCTGGCTGTGCTCGCCATCGTGCGTACGTGGTTGAGCTCGGACGAGCGGAGCCCTCGAAGCGCGCTCGCATGGGTGCTTGCGCTTCTCTGGACGTGGATGGCGATCGGCTATCACTTCATCTTCTTCTCCCGGATCAACCCGGCGGCGTGGGCCTTTGGCGCGCTCTTCCTCGTGGGCGCGATCGTCTTCGTGCGCCACGCCACGGCGAGCTCGAACGCGGCCGTGCATCGCGCCGACCCCACCGACATTCGTGTCGAGCACCTGCTCGGCTTCGTGTTCATCCTCTACGCGCTCATCGGCTATCCGCTCGTCAACCACTACGTCGGCCACGAGGTCTATCCGCGCACGCCCACGTTTGGCCTGCCCTGCCCGACCACGATCTTCACGCTCGGCGCGCTCCTCATCGTGAAGCGCGCCTTTTCGGTCACGGGATTCATCGTGCCCCTCGTCTGGTCGGTCATCGGAAGCTTCGCTGCTTTCCAGCTCGGCGTCGTCGCGGACTACGGGCTCCTCGTCGCGGGTCTCGCCACCGGCGCGGTGCTGATTCACCGCGAACACAAGCGGCGCCATCAGCTTGCGGCATGATTGACTACGAGTGGTCGCGACGCATGCGTCGCGCCTGCCCGTCATTGCATGCATCGGATGGAGATCGTTTACGTCTCTCGAAATGGAGCATGCGTGAAGCGAAGCGAGGCGTGATACGTAGCCCGCTCCTTCATGCCAAGTAGCAGTCGCGATCGCGAAAGCGATTCACTCTTGCTCAGGGCAGTCGCGCTAGCCGCAGCTTCGATGCTTGCCGGCTGCCATGCGACGGTCCCCGCGCGCCCGATCGGACGCACGCGCGCCGTTGCACCCATCGCGCTCGAAGGCACGTCCACGTCCGCGCCGAGCCAACCCACCGGGGCGAACGGAGCAAGCACGCAGCCGAATGCAGTGAACCGCGGTTCATCCAAGGCGAACGCTGACCAGCCTCCCGCACTCGAAGACACGAGCCGCAAGAGCGCGTCGCTCGAGACCGCGGCGTACACGGACTCGGACCACGTAACGGTGATGACGCCATCGGTGTCGGCGACGATCGAGAACGCGCTCGACGGCGCCACGCTGAGCGGCACGTACTTGCTCGATGTGGTCTCCGCCGCCTCCGTCGACATCGTCGCAACCGCCTCGCGGCGATGGAAGGAGGCGCGTCACGCCGGCGCCTTGTCCGGGCAGTACAAGCCCCATGCCTTGGGCGTCGGCTTCTCGAGCTCGGTGTCGAGCGAGCCCGACTACCTCTCGTACGGCGCCGCCGGGCATCTCAGCTACGACGTGAACGAGAAGAACACCGCGCTCTTCTTTGGCTACGGATACGGCCACGACACGAGCGGTCGCTCGCATACGCCCTTCACGGTGTTCGCGCGCACGCTCCAGCGTGGCAGCTTCGTCGGCGGGCTCGATCAGATCATCGACGAGTCGACGACCGCGTCCCTGGCGCTCAGCGTGATCATCGAGAACGGCGATCAGTCGAAGCCGTATCGCTACATCCCGTTGTTCGCGCCGAACGTCGCGCCCACGATCGACAAGGGCGCGTCGATCGACATCGTCAACGCTCGGCGCGTCTTCGAGCGACCGCTCGAGCAGCTTCCGCTCTCTCGCCGGAGGTTTGCGTTCACGAGCGGCATCGCGCATCGCTTCGACGCGTCGACCATCCGCGCGACCGAGCGCGTGTACGTCGACAACTGGGGCCTCAAGGCGTCCACCACCGACGCGCGCTGGTTCTTCGACGCTGGCTCGCGCGTCCGGATCTGGCCGCACCTTCGCTTTCACGCGCAGACGCCGGTGGTCTTCTGGCAACGTGCCTATGTCTCCGCCGAGCCCGTCGGCTGGTCTCTGCCGGTGTACCGCACGGGCGATCGCGAGCTCGGACCGCTCTGGACGGCCGACGGCGGCGGCGGGATCAAGGTGTACCTCGGCGGCGCGGAGCATCCGCGGATGTTCTCGATCGGCGCCGAGATGGACGGCATCTACACGTCCTACCTCGACGATCTCTACATCACGCAGCGCACGGGCTTCCTCGGCACGTTGACCTTCTCGATCGAGGAGGAGCCATGAGTCGCGTTGGAGCGCACGATCGAGGCGGCTCGCTCCGCCTGCTTGGTGGAGGGCTCGTTCTCTGTCTTCTCTTCGCGAACGTCCTCTCCTGCGAAGACCCTCTGCAACACTCGCGGATCGACGCGCTTGGACCCGAAGCGCCGGGCGTCTCGCCAGGTCCCCTGCATCGCGCCGGCCAGCCTTGCTTGACGTGTCATGACGGGACGGGGCCTGGCGAGCCGGAGCTCAGCGTCGCCGGCACGATCTACCAGACACCAGGCGCATCCTCGCCGCCGATGGTGGGCGCCACCGTCACGATCTACGACGCGACCCAGAGCGCCGACGGCGGCACCCCGCACACGGCCGTCACGAACGCGGCCGGCAACTTCTACTTCACGCGCGAAGCCTGGTCGCCGGCCTACCCGCTCCACGACATCAGCGTCTCGCTCCCGAACCTCCCCGCGCCGACGAAGATGCACACGACGATCGGGCGCGATGGATCGTGCGGCGTGTGCCATTACGAGCCGCCCGGACGCGCGTCGCCTGGGCGGATCTACGTCGTCCTAGAGCCTGGAGATCTTCCGCAGCCATGAAGATCCTGCTCCTCGCCTTCTTCACGGCTCTCTTCGCCGCGCTCTCGGGCGCGAGCTGCTCGGCGCCCGACGCGAGCGCACGCATCGGCGTGGCCGCGCCCGATCGCGCGCAGTTCGATCCCGTCGGTAAGCTCCTCGTTCGTCGATGCGGCTCGATCGACTGCCATGGCTCGAGCACGCGCAACTTCCAGGTCCTCGGCTGCGAAGGCCTTCGCCTCGATCCGGCCGACACCCCGCGCTGCCGCGCGAACGGCGGCAAGGACACGACGCCCGCCGAGCTCGACGCGACGTACCGATCCTTCGTCGGGCTCGAGCCGGTCGTGATGAGCAGCGTCGTCCAAGGCGGCGGCGCGCATCCCGAGCTCCTCACCGCCGTGCGGAAGGCGCGCGGAACGGAGGCGCACAAAGGCGGCGCGCTCATCGTTCCGGGGGACGACCAAGACACGTGCATCACCTCGTGGCTCGCCAACAAGACCGACGCAGCGGCCTGCGATCGATCGTTTCCGGACGCGCTGCCATGAAGACGCGCGGCCACATCCTCGTCGTCGTCATCGCGGCGCTCCTCCTCGTCGCGCACGTCGCGCGCGCGACCGATCGCCGGGTCGAGACGGCGGCGAAGACCGCGTTGAAGAAGGCCGAAGACGACTTCTTGCGCATGGACCTCGACAAGGCCAAAAAGCGCCTTCAAGCCGCCGAGCGCGTGTGTGGCGACAGCGCCTGCACCGCCTCCACCCACGCCGCGCTCCTTCGTGACATCGGCGCGATGGAGCTTCGCCTCGGCGCGCGCGACGCCGCGCTCGCCAGCTTCTTGCGCGCGAAGAAGCTCGACCCGACGATCGAGCTCAACCCGAGCTACGACGCGCCCGATCTTCGCGAGGCATGGGCCTCGGCGTCGCCGGTGGTGCGTCCCTCGGGCGACTTCAAGCACGTCCCCGCTGTGGAGCAGTCCTCACGCACGCCGCTGCCGGTGTATGTCGAGCCCACCACGAACGAGGCGCTCACGTCGGTCGTCGTCAAATACAAGAACGCAGCGATGAAGTCGTTTCGCCGCGCGGTCTTGAAGCGCCTGCCAAATTCGAGCGGATGGGGCGGCTACATCCCATGCGCGGACGTCGTGAGCGGCACGGTCAGCTACTACGTTCAGGGCTTCGACAAAGACTCCGAGCTCGTCGCGAACGTCGGTGATCCCGAGCACACGTTCACGGTGCAGATCCACGAGCACATCGCGTCGCCTCCTCCCAGCCTGCCTGGCGAGGCCCCGCCGAAGACGTGCGGTGACGAAGATCTCGAGTCGCTCAACCTCGCCGATGGCGAGCGCTGCAACGAAGATCGGCAATGCAAGAATGGCGTATGCGGAGCGTCCGGCCGATGCCGCGCGCCCGAGCGAGACGACGCCGCGCTCGGCTCCGATCTCGCCGGTCCTTCCGAGCACGCGCGCTTCTGGCTTGGCGTCGCGGGCTCCCTCGACCTCACGATGCTCCCGTCGCAGGGAAACGTCTGCAAGCTCGCGGGTGGTGTCTCGACGAACGGCTACTGGTGCACGACGCCCGACGGCAACGACTACCCCGCGAACGGTGCGCAGAACGACGCGATGACGAACGCGGGGATGATCCCGTCGAGCGATATCGCGACGGGCGGCGTTCACGTGATGGTGACGCTCGACTACGCGCCGTCGGCCAACGTGCTCCTCGGCGCGCGCCTTGG
The DNA here is from genome assembly GCA_044227045.1 of Labilithrix sp. Lineage (GTDB taxonomy): Bacteria > Myxococcota_A > Polyangia > Polyangiales > Polyangiaceae > Labilithrix. Next base: position 13,149 of record JBGAFW010000095.1, on the reverse strand, counting down.
CTTCGTGCTCGAGGCCTATCCGGCGTCGGCCGCATCGAACGCAGGCAAGACGATCGGCGCGCCGCTGCACGCGGAGCTTCGAGGCACGTACGTGCTCGGTGACGAGCCGCTCGCGCACGCGGGGCTCGCGCCTTACCTGTTCGCGGCCGCAGGCGTCGCCCGCTTCGACGCCGGGACCACCGTGATGGTGCACGAGGCGAACGTCGCCGGCGATCGCGCGGTCGAAGCTTGGCGCGTCGGAGGTCCCTTCTTCGCCGCGCTTGGCGGAGGCGCACGATATGCGTTCTCGGTGCGCACCGCGTTCTCCGCCGGGCTCAAGGCCACCGCCGCATTTGGACAAGGGGTCTTCGCGCCATCGGTGGGGCCAGAACTACAGCTTCAGTACGGTTTTTAGGCCTCGAACGTCTCGTTTCGGTCGCATCGATCGGCCGCCTGTCGATGTTGTGAAGAAGACCGATCCGAATGCGCTACGAAGAGCGCGCTTCTCGATCCGCAACCGCCACCCCGCCCGACGAACCCGAAGGTAAGAAGCCATGATGTGGACGACAACGACGCGAGCATCGCTCTCTCTCTTCGCACTGACGAGCGCGATCGCTGTGGCCGCCATCACCGGCTGCAGCGGAAGCAGCGAGCCTCCGCTCGGTGGACCGTACGGCGGCACGGGCTCCGCGCCTCCGCCCTCCGGCGGCACCGCGACGTCGACGAGCCCCACCGATCCGGGAGACAACCCGGACACGAACGTCGACGCGCCGACGCCATCGTCCTCGGGCTCGAGCGGCTCGAGCGGGTCGAGCGGGTCGAAGGGCACGGCGAGCAGCAGCTCTTCGTCTTCGTCCTCCGGAAGCACGTCGTCGTCATCGTCTTCGTCTTCGTCTTCGTCAGGGTCGAGCGGGACGACGTCGAGCTCCGGCGGAACGACCACGCCGACGTGGTCGTCGATCTATTCGAGCTATCTCGCGGTCGGCACGATCGGCAACTGTGGAAAGGGCGGCTGCCACAGCTCGATGAGCTCGGCGTCGAAGGCGTACACCTGGCTCAAAGGCAAGGGCTACATCAGCGGGACGAGCTCCGCGCTCGCCGACCCGAACCAGTCGTGCCTCAGCTGGCTCGGCGGCAACATGCCTCCGAACGGCCCCTCGTCGAACAGCGCGGCCACCAGCGCGCTCAGCGCGTGGGCGGCGGCCGGCGCGCTCAACAACTGAAGCCGAGCGATGCGAGCCTCACACGCCCTCGTCCTCGCCGCAGCGTTGACGTTCGTTGCAGGATGCAAGCATGTCGCGCCCTACGAGCGCGGCCGCCTCGCGCACCCGACGATGACCCAAGGCGTCGAGAGCGCGGCGGCCGAGCACGTCCACGCCGTGCACGAAGGCGCAGCGGGCAGCGGCGCGGTCGCCGAGAGCGGCTGCGGCTGCAACTAGATCACGCAGGACGCATGATGACGTCGCCACGCGGCGGGCGACCGCTGCCCTTCGTCCCGCCGGCGTTTGGCTTGACGTGGAGCTCGAGCCATCGCGCGACGTCGGCGCGCGAGACCATGCCGATGAGCGTCTCGCCGTCGTCGCCGACGACCGGGAGCTGATCGACGTCCCGCGCGCCAAGCTTCTCGACGGCGCTCTGCGCTCCGTCGAGCGCCTTGACGGTGTCGAGCTCGCCGCGCTTCGTCATGATCGCGGACACTGGCGTGAGATCCCAGTCCGTCTGCGCGGCCTTTCGAATGTCTGCCACGCACACGAGGCCGAGCAGCTTGTTGTCGTCGGACACGACCGGGAAGGCGCGCTCGCTCGAACGCATGAACCATTCGTCGACCGCGCTGCGAACCGTGGTCTCCGGTGGGACGACGTAGCCGGTGCGCCGCATGATCTGAGCGACCGACACGTTCTCGAGGATCTCCTGGACGACGAGGTTGTCGAACGTTCGCTCCGCGGCCGACGTGAGGAACCAACCGATGAAGGCGAGCCACACACCGCTGCCGGCGCCTTGACCGAAGAACGGAATCTTCACGCCAAACACCATCGCGATGCCCATCACCACGAAGAGCCATCCGATGCCGCGGCCGACGATCGACGCGGTGAACGTCGCCTTGTGAAGGTCGCCGGTGATCCTCCACACGATCGCGCGAAGCACACGGCCACCGTCGAGCGGGAAGCCCGGAATGAGGTTGAACGCGCCCACCATGATGTTCACGGGGCCAAGCCACACGAGGAGCGTGGTCAACGGGTCGAGCCCGGCGAGCGTGCTCATCGGATCGGCGGCGTCGAACGCGACGCCTCGCACGCCGAGGATCACCGCCGCAGCCGCGAGCGACGCGACGCCGATCGCAAAGCTCACGAGGGGACCCGCGATCGCCATCAAGAGCTCGATGCCAGGCGACGGCGGCTCCTTCTCGATGTTCGACACGCCGCCGAACAGGAAGAGTCGGATCTCGCGCACCTTCATCCCGAACGAGGTGGCCACGACGGAGTGGCCAAGCTCATGGGCGAGGACCGAGCTGAAGAACAGGATCGCGGCGAGCGCGGCCAAGACGAAGCTCGAGCCGATGTTCCAGGTCGGATGCCAGGTACGGAACACCGCGGTCAGGTTCCAGGTCATCAGGAGAAAAATGAGCGTCCAGCTCCAATCGACGAACAGGTCGATGCCGAACAGCTTTCCAAGTCGAAATGTGCCGCGCATCGTCGTGCCTCTTTCTTCTCTCTCTTGCTCCGCTCTGCTCGAACCGAGCGTCGGACACCTCGTGTCCTGCAACGTAGATGCCGCGAGCTTGCTTCCCGTGAACGCTAGCGGCTTCGAATTCCCATCGCGTTCGCCCGCAAGCCGCCGATGACCTCGCTCATCGCCGTGACGAAGGAGTCGTCCTTCGGCACGAAATGTTTCACGCCAATCGCCTGCAAGACCTCGATGTCGCGCTTCTGCGCCTCCGCGCTCATCGCGACGACGATCGGCCGCTGCGCTTTCGGCAGGCTGAGGAGATTCATGCAGACCTCGATGCCGTTGTGAGCGGGCATGTTGAGGTCAACGAGGACGACGTCGGGATGCTTGCTGCGATCGGTATGCATCGGATCGAGCGACGTCATCGCGTCGGCTGGGTTCGTGGTCGTGTCGACGCGAAGCTTCGGAAACGCCGACTCGAGGCTGCGCTTGAGCGCGTAACCGACGTGCTGCTCGTCGTCGACCGCGAGGATCGTCATCGGCTTCGCGCGGCTGCTCGCTGTCTGAACGTCGCGAATGTTCTTGAGCTGCCAGAGCACGGCCTCCGCGCTCGGCGGGCGGCTCGCCGGGTCCTTCGCCATCAGCTCGGCGACGAGGAACGCGAGCTCCATCGGGATCTCCGGCCGTCGCGAACGAATGTCCGGCGGCGGCGTCGAGATGTGCTTGAGCATGAGGCGACCCATCGTCTCGGCCGTGAACGGCGGCGCGTTCGTGAGGATGTGATACGCGAGCGCGCCAAGCGCATAGAGGTCAATGAGCGGCCCGTTGCCCTGCTTCACTTCGTGGAGCAGCACCTCGGGCGCGATGTAGTCGGCCGATCCTGCCGCTTCGTTCTCCGGACCGACGAGCACTTCGGGGACGAAGAGCCCAAGGTCGATGAGGACCACGCGATCCCCGCAGAGCATCACGTTCGATGGCTTGAGGTCCCGCTGGGCGATCCCGGCCCGATGCGCGGTGGTGAGCGCATCGGCGATCTCGATCAGCAAGTCGAGCGCGACGTTGATCGGCATGTACTGCGGCTCTCTCGCGCCGACGCTCGCCGCCTTGAGATCCTCGAGTCGAACGTCGAGCGTCTCGCCGTAGAGCCGCTCCATCACCATGAACATCGTGCGATCGTGCTCCCACAAGCCATGCACGGTGACGAAGTGCGGGCTGTGGAGAACGGCGAGCGCCTGGGCCTCGCTTCGAAGCGCGTTCGCGTACGCCGCAAAGCTCGGGACCTTGATCGCGACGCGACGACGCAGAAGCTGATCGAAGGCGTCGTAGACGACGCCCATGCCACCGACCCCGAGGATCCCCATCACCTCGAACGTTCCGGCGATGACTTGCCCGACATGGAAGGGCCCGGCGGACGTCGGCGGCGCCTCTTCACCATCCTCGTTGATGGGGCGATCGTCTTCGATGATGATCGGCGCCGCGACTGGGCTCGCTTTCACGTTCACGCTGACAACATCCGCGTCTGCGCTGCTCGAGCCCGCGTCGGCGATCACGCCGCCGGTGGCCACAGTGGGGTCATCGTCGGTCATTCGAAGGAGGGGGCTTCTTGAGCTGGGGTTCATCATGGCGACCTCGTCTCGTGCGGACCTCCGCGGAGACGCTGCCTTGTCAGTGAGCCGTCGCGATCGCGCCTACGACGTATCCCGCCGCGGCGCTGACCCCCCCGATAACAGCAAGTACGAGGCCAGAGCGTGCCTGCGAGCCCGTCGTCAGACGTGCCTTCACGACACCAAGCAAAAATAGGAGCGCGAGCCCCATGAGGAGCGAAAGCCCGATCCCCGAGCGACCCGAGAGAAGCGCAAATGGAAGAACTGGCGCAATCGATGCGACGAGCGATGCTCCGCCGACGACGGCGGACGACTGCACGCTGGACTTCGAGTCCACGTCGGCAAGCGCGTGCTCTTCCGACATCATCATGGACACCCACGCGTCCTCGTTCGCGCAGACCGTCGACACGGCGCGCTCGAGCAGCTCGCCTTCGAAGCCCTTCGCGACGAAGAGCGCGCGCACTTCTTCGCGCTCGACGTCGGGTGTCTCGATGACGTGCCGGTACTCGCGTGCTCGCTCGGCGCGATACAGGTCACCACGCGCGACCGAGGACGTGTACGCGACGGCGGCCATGGAGATCGACTCCGCGAAGGCCGCCGCCAAGCCGGTCGCGAGGATGATGCGCGTGTCGGGCGTCGCCGAGGCAACGCCGAGCACGACGCCGAGCGTGTTCACGACCCCGTCTTGCGCGCCGAGGATCAGGTCCGAGAGCCATCGGCCGCGAATGTGCGGGTCGCCGTTCGAATGGTGCCGATGTTGTTCGGCATGGCTCATCGTCGACTGCACGACTTGACTCCTTTCGAGCGACGTTTGGTAGGCTCGGCTCCCGAGCCGGCGGCGAGTGGCGCGCTCCCGGAAGGCCCCTTCGTCTTCGCGGATCACGACAGCGAGCCGCGCGGCCGACCTACTTCGTCGGGCGTGACTTCGGAGGGTGCTTGCCCTCCTTGCCCTCTTCGGGGAGGTTCACCTTGAACTCGAGGAAGGGGCCGCCGAGCTCCTCGTCGATCATCTCGTCACGTGCATCCTCACCCATGTACTCGGCGGAGGTCATGCTTGCGATGACCTCTTCCGCGTACGCCTCGGCTTCGTCGTCCTTCAGGGGCTCGTGCGTGCGCACCACATCGGGGATGAAGGCGTTGCCGGAGTCGGGAGGCTCGACGTGATGGGCGATCTTCTTGTTCGTGGGGGGCTTCATGATCGACTCTCCTCCCATTCCACGGTTGGTTAAGGACGGAATGGGCCGGTTGGGTGGGTTGGGTCGTTCGTGTCACCCGACCCGTTGCTAGGGACGTGCCCCCCGAAATCGCGCGCAGAGCATCGGTTTCTCTCGAAAAAATACGCCTCGCGCTTCATGCCGAGACGCAGCGATTGCGCGGACTTGCAAAGGGTTCGTCATGCCCGACCGAATGGCTCAGCTCGGTCATCCGAAGAGCGTCACAGGTCGAAGCCGCTCCCTCCGATGAACTCACGAAGGATCGACGTCGGGGGGACGTGGTCGGGATGGATGGGGACGAACCGATCGATGAGCTGCCGGAGCCGGTACGCCGTGAGGTAGGTCGCGTCGCGTTCGGGGATCTCGAGCAAGTAGCGTTCTGCGTAGACGCGGAGAACGGCGAGCTCGTACACGAGCGACGTGTCGAAGATGAAGTCTGCCTCGCCGATGCACGTGAAGACGTGGCGCTCCTCGCCGCGCCGTACCGATGGCCATCGCGCGATGCTCTGGCTTGCCGAGTAGCCGCGCTGGTGACGATCGCGCACGATCCGGCGAATGAGCCTCAAGTCTTCGGGGAGCACGGTCGTCAATCGATCGAACGGCAAAGCCGTCGCTGGATGCACGAAGAGACGAAACGTGTCCTCGCGCTCGCGATGGGGGCTGCACGACCCCAAGATCGTCGGGTTGAGCGCGTGAAGGCCCTCGACGAGCAGGACGCTTCGAGGATCATCGAGCGAGAGCTCGGCGCCCTGGTCGACGAGGCTCTTGCCGCTCTTGAAGTCGTAGATCGGTGAGCGAATGTGCTGGCGCGCGAAGAGAGTCTTCATGTGCGCGTCGAAGAGCGCGAGATCGATCGCCTCGAGCGCCTCGAAGTCCCACTCGCCTTGCGCGTCACGTGGCGTACGCTCTCGATCGACGTAGTAGTCATCGAGCGACAAGTGGATCGGCAAGATGCCGTTCACCTCGAGCTGCACCTTCAGGCGCTTGATGAACGTGGTCTTTCCGGACGACGACGGCCCAGCGATCGCGACGACGGGCCCCGCCGGTGTGGCGGGCCAGCCCCTCTCGCCGCTTCCCGCGCTTTGCCGTCGCGTGGCCTCTTGCTTTCGGCGTGCGATCTGGTCGGCGATGATCCCGATGTTCTTCTCGTGAAAGCCCTCCGACACGCGAATGAGCTCGCTCACCTGCCCCGTCACGCACGATCGGTCGAAGCATCCCACGCTCGTGACGCCCATCGTCTCGAGCCAGCGACCGAGCTGCTCGGTCATCTCTCCGGATGTCTCGGACCGCGCCTGGTCCTGAACGATCGAGATCGCGCTCGTGCGCGTCGTCACGTGTGCGTCGAGCGGCGCGCCAAAGCCGAGGAGGAGATCGACCGAGGTGGTCTGCGGCTGCCCGTGATCCGAACGGCCGGCGGCACCGAGATCGAGCCGTGGAAAGGGCTCGATGCTCACGCCATGAAGCTCACGCGCGTTCGGCACCACCGGGCCCAGGCCGAGCGCAAACGTCTTCCCGCACGACACGAGCGTGATCGTCTTGTCGCGATGGAAGGGCAGCAAGCTCGCCGCGTCTGCCCAACCTTGCTCTTCCATCCGAACGCGCGCCTCTTCGAGCGTCCAGAGCTCCTCGCGAAGCGGCGTCGCCGCCGCGACGAGATCGTGCATGTGCTGCTGCAGGCGCGCGCTGATCTCCACCACGGTCTCGGTCGTGTGCGGCAGCGTGAGCCGCGCGACCTGGCGATCGGCACGCCGCGCGCGGAGCGCCATCCGACCTTCCGGATACGCGCGACGTGCCGCTTCGAGCAACAACAAGCCCGCGCTCGTGCGGTAGATGCGGCGGCCCTCCCAGCTCGCGACCGTGATCGGCTCGAGACTCAGGTCGGAGGTGATCGGCGCGTCGAGCGAGACCGCCTTGTGATCCAGCGCCGCCGCGACGACGAGCGCCCCGTCGATCTCGCGCGGGAGGAGCGTCCCGACGAGCGATCCCATCCCGACGTCCAAAATCTTTCCGCCGAACATCACGCGTACGGTCGTTCGCCGAGGCAGCGTCCGCTGGCGAAGAAGAAGGCCGACGTCGTCCGTCATCGCCGTCAACGACGACGCGAGCGTCGTCGCGAGCGCCTCCACGATGTGGAGCGCCACGCGCGGATGATTGGTCGCCAGCAGCAAGAAGCGGCTCCTCGACAGCCGCGCGAGCCGAAGGATCGACTCCGCTTGCACCGTAGTCGTGTGCATCGGCACGCCGAGGATCGTCGTCTCGCCGAAGTGATCGCCAGGACCCAGCCGAGCGACGTCCATCGATCCGCGCCGCGCACGAGCTTGACCGTCGAGCACGAAGTACATGTGCTCGCCTTGATCACCCTGCTTCATGACGATCGTCCCGGCGGGAAAGACGAGCTGATCGAGCGCGTCGATGAAGGTCGACAGCTCCTTCATGTTCAGGTGTGCGAGCACGCTGCTCTTCGCGAGGAGATCGAGGTCTTGGAGGCTCTTCGTCGCAGAGAGCGGAGCGATCGACATGGACGCGTCGAGCTGCGGCGCTTGCGCCGGCTGCATCGGAGGCTGCATCTGAGGCTGAGGCGGCGTTGGGCTCGTCGCGAGGACCGTGTTGCCCAATTCGAACCGGCGCTTGTCGTCGTTCATCGTCGTCATGGCCGGTACGTGGTTGGTGCGACCTCGTCTTCTTGTCTCTCGGCGTGGTTGGCGTTCGGGCACCTGTGGTCGGGCAAGAGCCGCTCGATCGCCTCGAGCGCACGCTTGGCTTTGACCATGAAGTCGGTCGCGCCATCGATCACGATGCGCTGCGGATGCGTCGCCCACACCTCGAGGAGCGCCGTGTCGATCGCACGTGCCTCGGCGTGGGTCTCTTTGCGCATCGCCGTCTGGCGATATTCCGTCGCATCTTCGGGAACACGCAGGTGGAGGACGGCCGCATAGCGCGCGAGCTCCGCCTGCATCGTCGTCCCGAGATCCTCGAAGAAGCTTCGAAACGTCCCAGGCCAATACGCCAACGTGTCGAGCGTGCCGCGGTCGCACAAGGCGAGCACCGGCTTTGGATGCTCTGCGGGTCCGTCGGCCGTCATGAGGCTCTCGAGCTCGGACTGCACGCGATAGATCGCGCGCTGCGCGCAACGCCTGGCGTGCTCGTCACCACGGCGCGGAAAGCCTCCACCGAACACGACGCTCGCCGACTCCGGAAGCACCTCGACATGACGGCAAAGATGACGTCGGGCGAGCTCGAGGATCGCGGTCTTTCCAGCACCAGGACCGCCCGTTACGACGATGCGTGTCGCGGGCGTCGACGGATCTGCGAAGCGTGCGTCATCCATCTCGATTCTTCCTACCTGGGAGCGGGTGCAATGCGAGGACCACTCGCGGAATGCGCACGAGCACAGGCGAGAAACCCGGCCGAGCGCGCACCCTTTGCGTACGCACGCAAAGAGCGCAGGCCGCTCGGTCTGGACGGCCGGTGAGGCGTTCTCTCTTTTTTGGCGAAACACGTGGCCTCACCCCACGCTTCGCGTGGCGGCTCGTTCGCCGCAGCGCGCTTCGCCCGCTCCAGGCTTTGGCGCTTCGCTTGCACCATGTTGGGTCGGTGCTCCCATGACCGCCGTAGCCTCACTCCGCCGTCCTTCATTGCCTCCTCGGCTCGGCGGTCACGGGAGGGATAGCGCGCGTGACAGGCCACGAAGGCCTCTGTTCGCGCGTCTGACCTTCGAGCTCATCATCGCGGCCTTCGTCGTGATCTTCGCGGGATGCATCTCGGGGAGCACGTTCGACACGTCACGCACGGGCTCCACGCGCGTGACCGCGGCCACGTTGGGCTCCCCCACACCTCCGCTTCCGCTTCTGCTCGTTCGCCTCGCCGAGTCGGAGCTCTCGCTGAGCTCCCAGCAGGCGACGATCGTGGCTGGGCTGAACCGCCAAGCCGACAAGGCCGCGCAGCCGATCGACGAAGCTCGCGTCGTGTACCTCGAGAGCCTCGCGCGGTCGCTCGACGACAACCAGCTGCACGCGGTCACTGTGTCGACGGCCGAAGAGCGACTCACGCGGGCGACGGAGCAGATGGCCCCCGTCTTCATCGGCATCGTCGAAGAGCTTCGCCGCACGCTGAGCCAGCGGCAGCGTGCGCTCCTCGTTCAAGAAATCTCTAGCCCTTCGCATTTCGCTCGCTGGGCGCCCGCGTGGCTCCCTCCATCGTCCCGCGACTACACCGACGAGCGCGCACGAGCAGGCCTCTGGCTCAACGAGCTCACGCGCGATGACGGCCCTCAGCTCGGTCGACTCATGACCGACGATCTCATCGCCGTCACCCGCACATGGGCCGCCGCGGCACGCGAACGCGCCGAAACCGCCATCGCCACCGGTGACGTCGGCGCGCGAAGGCAGCTCGCGATCCGCATGCGCACCGACCGTCTCACCGATTGACGCTAACCCGTTATCTCACAGTCTGACACTAACCCGTTATCTCAACGCTTGACGCTAACCCGCTATCTCAACGTTTGACGCTAACCCGCTATCTCAACGTTTGACGCCAACCCGCTATCTCAACGTTTAACGCCAACCATCGCGCGCCACGCCCGACGCCCTCCGATTGGACGAACAGAAAGCGACTCCTTCATGCCCCGCCTCCCGATCGAATACGAAGTCGAGCTCAGCAAGATCGATGGCGATCCAATGGAGCTCCGTAGCGGGCATCGTGCCGTCATCCTAGGCACCCCACCACCCGAGTTCGGCGGCAGCGACATGCACTGGAGCCCCGAGCACTTGCTCGTCAGCGCAGCGGCGAGCTGCATGACGGCGACCTTCCTCTCGATGACATCGCGCGCCTCGATTCACATCGGCGAGCTTCGTGTCGCGGCACGTGGAACGCTCGGTCGCACGGAGTCGAACCCCAAGGTCATGTTCACGGAGCTGACGTTGGCGTTCACCGTGCGCGCTCTTCATGACGACGTGGCGCGCATCCAAAAGCTCTTCGACGACGCCAAAGGACACTGCTTCGTCGCCAACAGCCTCGCGTGCCCCGTGAAGACCACGCTCGCCATCCACGAGTCCTGATCGGCGCCCTTTCCGCGTGGCTTGCTCCTCTCTTTTCGAGCCTCCTCTTCCAAGGAAACGACCATGATGATCTCCACACGTGCAGTCGCGTTCGCGTTCACCCTCCTCGCCGCGGCGTGTACCGAAGGGTCCCCGCCAGCGAAGTCTCCGAATCCGAACGGAACGCCGAACCCCGCGACGACCATCCTGCAGGCGCCCGCGCAGCAGTCGTGTCCGCTCGGCGTGCAGGGCGCCCGCGTCACGTTCGACGAGTCGCCCGCGGGCGGCATGCTGACCTTCCTGGCCGCCCCCGGCCAGGTCGAGGAGCTCCGCGAGCGCGCCCGCGACGCCGCCGCGATGCATGGCCCGAATCAGAAGGTCGGCAAAGGCCACGAAGGCAAGCACGGATCGGGCGGCGAGCATGGCCTCAAGGCGATGCAGCTCCCTGCGGTCTACGCCGCCGAAGACGACATCGATGGCGGCGCGCGCATCCGCTTCTCTGCCGTCGAAGAGAAAGACATCAGCGAGCTTCGCACGAAGCTCCGCGCCCGCGCCAAGGCGATGCTGGAAGGATGTGACTGACCGCGCCAGCGTGACAGCGTGACCGCGCCAGCGATTGTTCCCATCGCGAGCCATCCTCGCGACATGCGAGACCACGAAGGAGACCGCCGTGGAGAGAGTATTCGTTCGTAGTTGGAGAGCGCTGGCGCTTCGCGGCGCCGTGAGCCTCGCGTTCGGCGTCGTCGCGCTCGCGTGGCCGGCCGTCACGCTGAGTGGCCTCGTGATCTTCTTCGGTGCCTATGCGCTGATCGACGGCTTCATCGCCCTCGGCGCAGCGGCGAGGCCGGACGTCACGTCCCCGCGCATTCCCGTGCTGGTCCTCGAGGCGATGTTCGGGATCGGCATCGGGATGGCCGCGCTCCTCTGGACGGGAATGACAGCCATCATCTTGATCTGGCTCGTGGGCCTCTGGGCCATCGTGACGGGCGTGCTCGAGGTCGTGCTCGCCGCGAAGCTTCGCGGCAAGGTCCCTGGCGACACGATGCTCGCGATCGCCGGGCTCGGATCGCTCGCCGCGGGTCTTCTCATGGTCGTCTGGCCCCAAACGACCGCGCTCGTGTTCGTCGTGCTGCTTGGAGGCTACGCGCTGTTCTTCGGAACCTCGATGGTGGTGCTCGCGCTCCGCTTGCGCCAGGTCATGGCTCTCCCCGCGCCGCGGCACCACTCTCCACATGCGCTGTCTTGATGCACTCTGCACACACCGGTCTTGATCTCGCGTAGACGTGCATCCCGCGTCTCGCCACGCTTGAGGCAGCGCGAGGACGCAACGCCCTAGCTTACGTGGCGTCCGCGCTCGACGAGCTTCATCGCGACTTGGATACCATCCGCGAGGAGGTTGCAGGTCTGCATCGTCGAGACGTCGATGCCCAAGCTCACCATCGTCTTCGCGGCGCTCGCGCCGATGCCGGTGAGGATAGTCTGCGCGCCGAGCAATCGCACGGCCTTCGCCGTCTTGATCAAGGAGTCGGCGACCGCCGTGTCGATCATCGGCACGCCGGCGACATCGAGGATGAGCGCGCGTGCGTTCTCCTCCATGATGCGGCTGAGGACGGTCTCGACGATCTGCTCGGCGCGAATCGTATCGACGGCACCCACGAGCGCCATCAAGAGGATCCCCTTGTGCACGCGGATGACCGGCGTGGAGAGCTCGCGGATGATGCGGTTGGCCTCCGATTCGCGGCGAACGCGATCGGTCACGTCTTGGACGCGATGGATGATGTACGCCACGTTGCCGTCTGGTCCGAACACGGGGCTGTTCATCGGGCTCCAGTGACGTTCCTCGAATCCGCCGCCCTCGGACGCAGGTCGTCGAATGTCGTATTTCTGCGTCGCCATCACGTCGTGCTCACGCCGATCGAGCACGCGATGAAGCGACGCGCGTAGCTTCGCGACTCCATCGGCTTCCGGGTCGTCGGGATTGTCGGGAAACACCTCGAAGAGCGCTCGTCCGACGATGCCATCACGCGTCGTCTTCGTCGCCTTCAAGTACGCATCACTCACCGCGACGATCAGAAAGCTCGGATCGAGGACCAGGTAACAATCCGGAGCAGACTCGAACAGCGCGCGAAAGACGGAGGAATCGACCATGACACCCACGAACGTAGAAGGAGGTGTTGGTGTTGTATGCACCTTGTTCGGATAGATCGACCGAGCGAATAGTTTGCGTATGCATTCGCCACGCTGGCGTGGGTCGGCCAGGCTGGCGTGGGTTGGCCACGCTGGCGCGGGTCGGCCACGCTGGCGTGGGTTGGCCACGCTGGCGCGTCGGCCACGCTGGCGTGGGTTGGCCACGCTGGCGTGGGTTGGCCACGCTGGCGCGGGTCGGCCACGCTGGCGTGGGTTGGCCACGCTGGCGCGGGTCGGCCACGCTGGCGCGGGTCGGCCACGCTGGCGCGGGTCGGCCACGCTGGCGTGGGTTGGCCACGCTGGCGTGGGCCACGCTGGCGCGGGAGCAAGGTCGCTCCTTCAATCGACGCGTCTCGCGAGCTCGGTCCCGCAGCAGACGAAATCACGGGCAAATTCGGTCTGCACTCGCGGGCGGCGCGATCGCATGACGCTCGCAACCCAACCGTCCTTGGCTACCTCGCC
>JBGAFW010000094.1:0-37846 GCA_044227045.1 Labilithrix sp. | reverse complement strand
TCCGCGACCGCCCCGTGCAGAGCGACGACGAGAACGACCCATCCGACGCAACCCAAACCGGCGTTGCTCTTCTGCTCTCATCCCTGAAGTCACCTGCAGGGTTCGGGGGCGCGGAACATAGGCCAAATCAGCCAATGCGCAACCCGATGTGACACTTTCGGCGTGGGTGGCAGCGCACCAACCGAGAGGTAAGCGAACGCTCACATCGCGAGGGGTACTGCCATGACCACGCCGCGACGCCGTTGAGCAATAAGCGATCCGCCGCCACAGTTAGGCAATCATTGGAGAATATCCAACCAAGGAGAGAGGCGTCAGTCTTTGAACGGAAACCCATGCGCCGAGTCGCGCACATGTGAGGCCTCGACGCCTCGTCACCATTTCAGAACGCTTCGTCGGGATTCCAGGATCGACCGATCGGACGGCTTCAGAGCATCAGCGCGCTCCGCACGCGCCAAACGAAGCCGGCCACGTCGAGGCGCGCGGCACGAGCCGTCCAAACGGCGCGGGTCCTTCTTCCGACTTCACGATCGCCTTGGCCAGATCGAGCGGCTCACCGCTGTGGCTCGGAAGCACCCTCTTCAGATCGAACGCGAGCCCGTACGTCGACGCCGCGTCGAACGCGTAGCCGCTGCACACCTCGGGCGACGCGGTCGTGTCGTGCGTGAAGTAGCACTCGGAGAAGAACGCGCGGTACTCCTCGACGAACGCCAGATCGGGCTCCACGTCGTGCGTCTCGATGTTCGCGTAGTAGTGGCACTCCGATCGATTCGCGACGTGGTTGATCTCGTGCACGAGCGTCGACGCGAGCTCGTTTGGATCCGTCGCCTTGTGGAGCGTGAAGTACAGACGATTGCCCCACATATACCCGGCGAGATCGCGATCGAGCACACGCTCGACCTCCGCGTCGCCGCGCCACGTCCGATCGTCCGCGGCGGGAGGCGCTCCCTTGCACGCGTCGAGCTTGTAGTCCTTGCACATGTGCCAGCGATCGATCCCGCGCGCGCCCGCGATCGATCCGAGCATCACCTGGCCCGACTCGACGCGAGCGAGCGTCTCGGCCGCGAGCGCGCGTCGAAGCGGGGACTCTCCCCGCTTGGCGACGCGATCGAGCTTGCCGAGCGCCGCTTGGATCTTGCTCTTCGCGAGCGGCGTGAGCGGCGCGTCGGGATTCACGTCCACGAACGCGTACGTGCGCGCGTTGATCTCGTCGTCGTCGCTCGACGCCGGCGCGGAGCTCTCGCCGCCACACCCGACGGTGAGCGCACAAACGGCAGCCGCTGTGACCAAGGCGCGGATCACATGACGATGCATGCACGGGTCATGCCGCTATCGCACATCAAACTACACGCATATTTACGCGCGAAACGGGAGATTTTGAGCCCGTGGGTGATGGCTCGATGTCCCAGCTGCGCGTAGCATCGGTCCCCATGACACCCGACAATTTCTCGCGACTTCTTTGGGAGGAGCTCGAGCGCCACGTGGTGCGAGTCGGCCGCGAGTACGCGACGCTCGATCGAACCTACGTCCTGCGCCGCACGAAGGTGCCAGGGGGTTGGCTCGTCCAGTACACGGACCTGGAGCACGTGACGACGGACCTCCCGCTCAAGGCGTCACAGACGCAGGCCGTCGGCGTAGGAGGGGGCATCACGTTCGTGCCTGACCCCACCTACGCTTGGCTCGCGTCGGGTTAGCAGCTCGAGCAGAGGACGCTGCACGAGTCGGCGCCGGTCGCCTTCGTGCCGTCGCACGCGGCGCCCTTGTTCGCGCCGCTCCCGCACGTGCAGCTCCCGTTCACGCAGGAGACGGACACGCCGCATCCTTGCTGGCCGCCGTTGTCGCCGCCTGCGCCGTCATCGCCACCCGCGCCGTCGTCGTTCGGATCGGGCACAGGCGCCGGGCCGGGTGCAGGTGCCGGCGCGCCGCCGCCGTTGTCCGAGCATGTCGAGCAAAGAACGCTGCACGAGTCGGCGCCGGTCTTCTTCGTGCCGTCGCACGCGGCGCCCTTGTTCGCGCCGCCACCACACGTGCAGCTTCCGTTGACGCACGAGATGGAGCTCGAGCAGCTCTTCCCTCCGCCTCCAGCAGCGCCGCCGTTGTCCTCGGCGAGGCACGCGTTGAAGGCTTTCTTCCACGCGGGCGAGCCAACGGGATCCTTGATCTTGGACAAGCATGACGAGCTCAAGTTGCTCGTCGTCTCTCGTCGTTCCTCGGGTGCCGTATCGGCCGAGCATGCGCCGAGAAAGAACATCGACGTCCCAAGAAGCCCCATCGCAATCGCCATCTTCATCATGACCTCCATCCGTCTCCGCAGGAGGACGGGGTGCACTGCACGTGCCGCGCGGCGATGGCGCGTAGATGCTTGGAATCGTGAGGTTCTCGACGACTGCTGCGCATCGCGCTGATGTGAACGAATCGTGCGCACTCTCGACAGGAGCGATCCACGGAGGCCTCGGCCTCTGCCGAAGGGGTCGCGGACTTCGGCAGAGCGCTACGCCGCGGCCTCTGCCGAAGGGGTCGCGGACTTCGGCAGAGCGCTACGCCGCGGCCTCTGCCGGAGGGGTCGCGGACTTCGGCAGAGCGCTACGCCGCGGCCTCTGCCGAAGTACTCAACCGAGCTTGAGGAAGCGCGCGAGGACCTTCTTCTCGCCCCACCCGGGAAAGAACGCCACGACGGCGGGCTCGCCAACGCTCACGACCTTCATCACTTCGCCGCGACCGAAGCGCTCGTGCACGACGGTCGATCCGCGGCGAAGCTCGATGCCCTCGGACGGCATGTCGGCGTCGTCGTAGTCGACGAAGCGCTCACCTGGCTCGCGCGAGATCGGCGTCGTCGCGCGGTTGCGACGCGCGGGCGGCTGCGGATACGCAGGCGGTGACCAGCCGTCGCCCTCGTCCTGCGGGGCGCCGCCGCGCGCCTGCGGATGGCGCCAATCGGCAGGCGCCGACGAAGGCCGCGCCCGCCACGACGTGGGCGCCATGTGATCGCGGTCGATCCAGCGGCCCGCCGCGCCGGCAGCGCGCGCGGAGGCGGTCTCGAGATGCTCGATCGCCTCGGGTGGAAGATCGCCGACGAAGCGGCTCTGCACGCCGAGCCGCGTGGTGCCGAAGATCTGCCTTTGCTTCGTGTGCGTGACGATGAGGTGATGGCGTGCGCGCGTGATCGCCACGTAAGCGAGGCGGCGCTCCTCTTCCATCTCTTCGACGCTGCGCGGCTCCATCGTGCGGTACGGGAACATGTCTTCTTCCATGCCCGTAAGGAGGACGAGCTCGAACTCGAGACCCTTCGCGCCGTGGACGGTCATCAGCGTGACCTTCTCGACGACCTCTTTGTCTTTGCCGAGCGCGTCGGTGTCGCTGACGAGCGAGACGCGCTCGAGGAAGCCGACGAGCGTGGGCTCTTCGCCACGCGCCTGCGCCTCGGTCTCGTAGTCGCTCATCGAGCCCTCGAGCTCGGCGAGGTTTTGGACGCGACCTTCGGCCTCGGCGGTGTCTTCCTCTTCGATCGATTTCTTGTAGCCGCTCTTCGCGAGGACGATGCGGAGCACCTCCGCGGCAGGGCGGTTCTCCGCCTCCTTCATGAGGAGGCTCATGAGCTCGCGGAACATCCCGAGGCGCTTCTTCGGGGTGGAGCCGAGCTCCTCGGCGAAGTCTTCGAGCTTCTGGAGCGCCTCCCAATACGAGATGCGATGCGCGGTGGCGTAGGCCTCGACCTTCTCGATCGTCGTGGTGCCGATGCCTCGCGAGGGCGTGTTGATGATGCGACGAATGTCGACGTCGCTCTTCGGGTTCACGAGCACGCGCAAATAAGCGAGCGCGTCTTTGATCTCGGCGCGGTCGTAGAACTTCGTGCCGCCGACGATCTGGTACGGCATGTTCACCGCACGGAGCGCTTCTTCGAGGACGCGGGACTGTGCGTGGACGCGATAGAAGACCGCGACCTCCTTCGGGCTGATCCCCGCCTCGCGTGCATCGCGGATCGCGCGGACGACGCAGGCGGCCTCGTCACGCTCGTCGGCGCATCCGATGACGCGGATGGGGGTCCCGCTGCTGTTGTCCGTCCAGAGCTCCTTCGGCTCGCGCGTGGGCGACGGCGCGATGACGGCGAGCGCCGAGGCGACGATGTTCTTCGTCGAGCGGTAGTTCTGTTCGAGCTTCACCACCTTCGCGTCCGGGTAGTCACGACGGAAGTAGCGGATGTTGCGGACGTCGGCCCCGCGCCAGCGGTAAATCGACTGATCGTCGTCGCCGACCACGCAGAGGTTCTTCGTGCGGTTCGCCAGGCGCTTCAGGAGGCGGTACTGGATCTGGTTCGTGTCCTGAAACTCGTCGACCAGGATGTAGTCGAACTTCTTCTCGAGTGCGTCGCGGGCGCGGATGACGTCCGGGCTGATCGAGCCGTCCGTCTTGGCCTCGAGGACACGAACGACCGACAAGATGAGGTCTTCGAAGTCGAGCGCGTTCGCCTGGCGCAGGGCGTCTTCGTAGCGGACGTACGCTTTTTGGATCGCGTCATCGAGATAGCTGTCGAGATTCATCTCGCTCGGGGCACGACCTTCTTGCTTCTCCTTGTGGATGCGACCGAGCACCGCCTTGGGCGTGTAGCGGCGGTCGTCGAGGTTCATGTCCCTCAGCACGCGTGTGATGACCGCCTTCTGATCGGTCGTGTCGTAAATGACGAACCCCTTCGAACGTTCGATCGCCTCGGGAAACATCCGAAGGAACTTCGCGCAGGTCGCGTGGAAGGTGCCGACCCAGAGGTCGCGGGCCACCGGGCCGAGGAGCTCCGGGTTCTCGAGGCGGGCCCGCATCTCGCCGGCCGCCTTGTTCGTGAACGTGACGGCGAGAATCCGCCATGGCGCAATCCGTTCGCTCGCGACGAGGTTCGCGATTCGGTACGTGATGACGCGGGTCTTGCCGCTCCCCGCCCCTGCAAACACGAGGAGCGGTCCGTTCACGTGGCGGACAGCCTCAGCTTGCGGCTCGTTGAGCTCCGGCAAACCGTTCGATGTTTTGCGGGGCTCGGCAGCCTCGGCGGACCCGTTCTGCATTCCCCTTCGTCGCTTAGCGCCCCCAGGCCCGAAGCGCCATACGGAACCCGACGTCCCACGAGGCCGGCCCTCGCGTTCGCCGTCCATGCTCCCTGGGTGTAAGAGAGGCGGATCTACGGAAAACTCCAAGCATGTTTCTACCGAAAGAACTTCAGGTATAGTCGGGAGCCAAGGACCCATGGCCGAAGAGAAGACGACCGCGGATGAGTCCGCGAACGGCGAGGCCGCGTCAGCGCCCGCCTCGAATCCCGAGAGTGCACCAAGCTCCAGCAAGGGTGACGCCCCTGCATCCGATCCGCTCGCCGAGGCGAAGGCCGAGGCCGCCAAGATGAAGGATCAGTGGATGCGCACGGCGGCGGACTTCGACAATTTCAGAAAGCGCTCCCGCCGTGAGCTCGAAGATACGCGCAAGGCAGGCAAGGAAGATCTGCTGAAGGAGTTCCTTCCTGTGTTCGACAATCTCGAACGCGCGATTCAAAGTGCTCAGCGCGCGACGGACGTGAAGGGTGTCGCCGAGGGGCTCCAGATGGTCCTTCGCCAGTACGTCGACACGCTCGCGCGCGGAGGAATCACGAAGGTGCCGACGGTTGGTCATCAGTTCGATCCTTCGCACCACGAGGCGATCCAACAGGTCGAGACCGACGAGCACCCGATCGGGACGGTCGTGGCCGAAGTGCAGCCCGGCTACATCCAAGGTGAACGCCTTATTCGTGCCGCGATGGTCGTCGTGGCAAAGCCCAAGGCGAAGAGCGACAAGAGCGATGATGAAGAGGGCGGTGACAAACCCGCTGCCTCTGAATAACGGATCCAAAAGGTAAGTCAGGGTCATGGGGCACGTCATTGGCATCGACCTAGGTACGACGAACTCGTGCGTCGCGATCGTCGAGCAAAGCCCGACGGGAAAGGTCGACGTACGCATCATTCCGAACGCGGAAGGCGCACGAACGACTCCCTCTATCGTCGGCTTCACGGCAAGCGGTGAGCGTCTCGTCGGGCAAAGCGCAAAGCGGCAAGCCGTCACGAACGCGACGAACACCGTTTACGCTGTAAAGCGCCTGATCGGACGCAAATACAAGTCCGACGAGGTCAAGCGTCAGCTCGAGCGAAGCCCCTTCAAGATCATCGAAGCGCCCAACGGCGACGCGTGGGTCTCGGTCGCCGGCAAGGACATGTCTCCGCCCGAGGTGAGCGCGATGGTGCTCGCTCGCATGAAGGAGATCGCCGAGGCGTATCTCGGCGAGCCGGTCACCGAGGCGGTCGTGACGGTCCCCGCCTACTTCGACGACGCCCAGCGGCAAGCCACCCGCGACGCCGGCAAGATCGCCGGGCTCGACGTCCGAAGGATCATCAACGAGCCCACCGCCGCCGCGATCGCCTACGGCCTCGACAAGAAGGCCACCGAGCGCATCGCCGTCTACGACCTCGGCGGAGGCACGTTCGATATTTCGATCCTCGAGCTCCAAGAGGGCGTCTTCAGCGTTCGCGCGACGAACGGTGACACCTATCTCGGCGGCGAGGACTTCGACCTCCGCATCGTCGACGCGATCGCCGAGTCGTTCCAGAAAGAGAACGGCGTCGATCTCAAGAAGGACCGCATGGCCCTTCAGCGCTTGAAGGAAGCAGCCGAGAAGGCGAAGCACGAGCTCTCGTCGTCGCTCGAGACCGAGCTCAACTTGCCGTTCATCGCGACCAACGCCAAAGGCGAGCCGCTCCACGTTCAAAAGACGATGACGCGCACCGAGCTCGAGCTCCTCACGAGCGAGCTCATCGAGCGCAGCCTCGAGCCGTGCCGCAAGTGCCTCCAAGACGCAAAGCTCACGCCGGCGGACATCAACTCGATCGTCCTCGTCGGCGGCATGACGCGCATGCCCGCCGTCATGAAGGCAGTCAAAGAGTTCTTCAACAAAGAGCCCAACAAGGGCGTCAACCCGGACGAGGTCGTCGCCGCGGGCGCCGCGCTGCAAGGCTCGGCGCTCCAAGAAGAGTCACCCGTCGAGATGCTCCTCCTCGACGTCACGCCGCTCTCGCTCGGCGTCGAGACGGGCGGCGGCGTGTTCACCGTGCTCATCCCGCGCAACACGACGATCCCGACGGAGCGCAACGAGATCTTCACGACGAGCGTCGACAACCAGAACTTCGTTCCGATCCACGTCCTCCAAGGCGAGCGCCCGATGGCCGCGGACAACCGCAGCCTCGCTCGCTTCGAGCTCACCGGGATCCCGCCCGCGCCGCGCGGCGTCCCGAAGATCTCCGTGACGTTCCGCCTCGACGCAAATGGCGTCGTCTCGATCGACGCGAAGGACCTCGGCTCGGGTCGCTCGCAGCAGATGAACATCACGCCCACCAGCGGCCTCGCCAAAGACGAGATCGATCGCATCATCACCGAAGGCGAACGCCACCAGGCGGCCGACGCCGTCCGCAAGGAGCTCGCCGAGGTGCGCAACCAGGCCGAGACGCTCCTCTACACGACGGAGGCCGCGCTCGAGGGTTACCAAGACCTCGTCGACGGCGAGATGATCGAGCGCACGAAGGAGAGCTGCAAGCGCCTCCGCGAGCTCATCGACAACCAGGGCGACCTCACGAGCATCCGCGCGCACTACCAAGACCTCGAGGCGCTCACGTTCAAGATCGCCGAGTCGCTCTACGGCACGGGCTGATCGCCAAGCGAATCGTCACGGCGACGGCGCGGAAGCGGGGTTCACGATCCCCATCCGCACCATGTCGAAGTAGCGGCCAGCGACGCAGTACTCGTCGCGCAAGACGCCTTCGAACTCGAAGCCGGCGCGGAGGTAGAGCGCTTGCGAGCGGCGGTTGTCGCGGCGGACGATGAGCCAGAGTTTGTGGAGGCTCATCGCGCCTTCGCCCGTGGCGAACGCCTTCTCGATGAGCGCGTGGACGGCGGCCGCGCCGTAGCCGCCGCCTTGCTTTTCTTTGCGAACGACGAGGAACACGCGACCGTTGCGCGCGGGCCAGTAGATCTGGTTGACGGAGCACTGGCCCACGTACGACGCGGCGTCGTCGGTCGTGCTCTCTGCCTCGAACATGCTGAACGCGCGATCGTTTCCGGACGCGATGAGCTTGCCGAGGTACACGCGCTCTTCCGCTTCGTCGATGCGCTCCTGGCGCAACGCGAAGTACTGCATGACCTCGCGATCGTTCACCCACGTCATCACGAAAGGGAGATGGTCGATCGAGAGCGGGACGAGCCGCACGCGCTTCGCAAGGGAAGAATTCGTGGAAAGGATCGACGAGGACGACGACATGCGCTTGGCATGAATCTCATCCTGGGCTGCGGTTCTCCGCAACTTCCATCCGCGGCGATACCTGCGTAGGCTCATCTATCGGACGACCTGCGGACGAGACGACATGACGGCCGAGCGAGACAAGAGGCGCGATGTTCGGTACCCGGCGCGTATCGTCGCGCGTGTGGTGCGCAAGAACCACACGCTCGAATTTCTCACGAACGACGTGAGCTTTCGCGGCGTGTTCATCCGCACGGACGCGCCGCCTGCGCTACGTCAGCTCGTTCGCGTCGAGCTCCTGATCCCAAGCACGCAGATCGTCGTCTCGGGCCACGCGATGGTCGTGCACGTCACCTCGCGTCCTGAAGGCGTCAAGAAGGGTGAAGAGGAGCACGTGCCCGGCATTGGCCTTCAGTTCTGGGGGCCGATCGATCATCAGCGAGAGTGGGAGGCGTTCGTCAACCAGCTGAAGACGCGCGAGCGCTCGGGCCTCGCCGCGGCGAAGGCGACCGACAAGGTGCGCCGCGCCTCGGAGCGCTTCAAGCTCGCTCTCGAGGTCTCCTTCGACGGCGCGCGATCGATGACGCGCGATGTCTCCGAGACCGGCATGGCGGTCCGCACCGACTTGGCGATGCCGATCGGAGCGCGCGCGGAGATTCAGCTCACCGCAGGCGAAGAGAAGATGACGTTCGACGTCATCGTTCGCCGAACGATCGACGAGCCAGGCTTTCGTGGCCTCGGCGTCGAGCTCGTCGACGTCGAGCCCGCGAAGCGCGAAGCGTTGGTCCGCTTCGTCCGCGCGCGTGCGCCGAGCGAAGATCGCATCTTCATCAACCCCGGCGACCCGAAGCTGCACTGAGCACGGAGCGCTCCGGCGCTACTGCTTGTCTTGCGACGGAGCGCGCCGTCCGCCGCGTGCGTGAAGGATGCGCGCGACGGGGACGTTGCCGCTTCGCTCCGCGGCGTCGAGGGCGGTCTCGTCGAGGATGAGCTCGTTCACGCGAGCGCCATGATCGAGCAGCGCGTTCACGACGCGGATGTCACCGGCCTCGGCGGCGGCGAAGAGCGGGGAGCGACCGTCGGGGAGACGGCGATTCACTTGCGCGCCGTGGGCGACGAGGAGCTCGATGATGCGTGCCGACTCGCCCGAGTCGGTGGACACCTTGTCGAGCGCGAGCCCGAGCGGGCTGCGGCCGTCCTTGAGATGCAGATCCGCGGGCGCCCCCGCGTCGAGCATCGCGCGGACGAGCACGGAGTCGAGGCGTTCGATCGCTTCGATGAGCGGCGCCGAGGCATCGGCTTCGCCGTCGTGCCATGCCCACGCCACACCCTTGGCGGAGAGCTTGCGGACGACGGCGGCGTCACGCTCGCCGGTGGCGGACGACAACGCGACCGCCGTCGCGCTTGGCTCGAGGCGACCGGCGAGCACGGCGTCGAGGACGGGACCGCGGATCGGATCGGCGACCTCGAGCGCAGACGTCAACGTCTCGCCCGCGATCCGCGCGCCGTGTGAGGTGAGCGATTGAATGAGGGCGACGCACGCGGGCTTCGCGTTCGCGGGCGCTGCGGGCTTCTTGCCTTTGTCGTTCGCGTTGTCGTCGTCGTCGTCGTCGGGGACCTCGCACGACAGGATCGCGCTTTGAACGAGCGGCACCGAGCCGTCGCCCGTGTCGTTCGCGTCGGCGCCCGCCGCGAGGAGCTTGTCGACGATGATCTGCCTGTTCTTCGGCGCCGCCGCGGCGGACGTCACCGCGAAGAAGAGCGGCGAGCCGTCATCGACCGGCGTGTGCTTGGCGAGGAGGCGATTGACCGCGTTCACCGCGCCGACCATCGACGCCATCGAGAGGTTGGTCTCCTTCGCGCCACGCTCGAAGAGCAGCTTGACGATCGCGGGATGATTGTCGGCCGCGAGGACGGGCGCTTCGGTGTCCTCTTCGTTCTCGTGCACGTCTGCGCCGTGATCGAGCAGCCAGGTCACCGTCGTCTTGTTACCCGTGGCGGCCGCAGCGTGGAGCGTGCCGTCGAGCGCCATCCCCGGCGTGTACATCTTCTCCATCGCCGCGATGTCACCTTCGGACACGGCCGACATGAAGGCCGGCGAGACCTTGGGAGGAAGCGGCGCATGCGCGATCGGCGGGTCGACGCGCGGCACGATCGGCGGCGCGGGGACGTACGTGATGACCTGCGGCGGCGTCGTGATCTTCGTCGGGCAGTGATGTGGCTTGACGAGGCGACTGAATCCGTAAACGGCTCCGACGGTCCCGAGAATGGCGGCGGCGAACTGAAGCCTGTGGCGCGTGCGGGACGTGGGAGAACGCATGGGCCAATTGTACGGCTCGTTCTCCGAGAGGATCTCTTGGTAGTGAGGAGGTTCAGACCGTCAGCTCACGGCCTCACCTTCGCTCACTTCGCCCACACGCGCAGCAGCGCTCGTAACTGTCCGA
Organism: Labilithrix sp.; assembly: GCA_044227045.1. Classification (GTDB taxonomy): domain Bacteria; phylum Myxococcota_A; class Polyangia; order Polyangiales; family Polyangiaceae; genus Labilithrix. Next base: position 27,112 of record JBGAFW010000094.1, on the reverse strand, counting down.
AAGGCCTAGTCGAGCGTGTCGTCGCCGTCGACGAGAGACGAATCTGGGGGCGGCGAGATCACCGACGACGGCGCGCTCGATTTCGCCTCGGCTGGCGACATCAGCTTGCGCACGAGGTCCGCGCGGTTGGCGACGCCGAGCTTTTGGTACAGGCGCCGGACGTACGTGCGCACCGTGTTCTCGGAGAGCCCCGAGATCGCAGCGACGTTGACTCCGCTGTAGCCCGCGACGAGGAGGCGAGCGATCTCGCGCTCTCGCTTGCTGAGCCCTTCGATCGGCGCGGCCTTCTCTTGCGGCTCGACGCGGAGGATCGCGCATTTCGCGTTGTTGAAGACGGGGTCGCCTTCGATCTTCGCGACCGCGACGACGGCGCCCGACGGAAGGCGCGGAGGTGTGGGGAGGGCCTCCTGCTTCGCGCGTGCTTGAAGCGACTGCTCGGCGGCGTCGACGACGTGGTCTTCGATCGACGCGACGTCGGTGTCCCACTCGATTCCGCGATCACGGTTCGCGGCCCAGATGACCTTCTTGCGTTCGCGGTCGACGACGAAGAGCGTGCCGCTCACCTTGCTGAACGCACGCAGCGCGGCGGCCTCGCGCGAGAGCTCGTCGTACGCGATCTGCGCGCGGGCCCCTGCCGCGACGAACGGGCCGAGCGCCTCGAGCTTCTCGACGTCGGCGGGGGTGAACTCGCCTTCTCCGTCCCGGCGCTCGAGGCCGGCGAGCCCGAAGAGGACGCCGCCTTCGTGCAAGAAGAAGAGGAGCGCGTGCTTCATCCCCGTCTCGGCATGCGCGGCGAAGTAGGGCAGCTTCATCCGCTCCTCGTCGGGGTACAGCTCGTTGGCCAGATAGACGCGGCGCGTTGTTTCGACGACGCTCTTGGTCTCGAAACCGAACGCAGCCGTCAGGCGGATCGAGGTCTCCCCCTTCAGCGCATGGGGGCTTCCGTCGACGAGACGCGAGGAATCCGCGTACGCACGCGCATCTTCGGTTCCAAAGCAAATGAAAGCGCCTGTTGCAGGAACGAGCTGACGCATCGCATCCATGACGCGGCGCCGGAAGCTTGCGCGGGTTCCGTGTTGCACCACCGAAAGTCGCGCTGCCTCGAGCCCAAGCCCAGCCTGTTCCATCGCTCTCTCCTCTTCTTCGAATCGAACCGCACGTGGTGGCATTCTGAAACGCCCTAACGGAGGGGTTCGAACCGCCCCAGCTTAGCGTCTCGGCGCGCCCTTGCCGCAAAAAGGCTTGGTTCGTGGCATACTCTATCCATGTCGGACTTCGCAACGGAAGGCGATCGAGCCGGAAGCCTCGTCTTCGATTGGAACGAGGTGAATCGAAAAGGGCGCATTTTGCCGAAGAACGCGTCGTTCTTCGACGAGACGTTGCGTGATGGTCTGCAGAATCCGTCCGTCGTCGATCCCGGCATCGAAGAGAAGCTCAAGATCCTCCACCTCATGGAGGACCTCGGCATCCACGCCGCCGATGTGGGGTTGCCCGGCTCGAGCAAGCGTGCCTTCGAAGACGTGCTGCGCATCTGCAAAGAGGTCGTCGACTGCAAGATGAAGATCAAGATCGCGTGCGCAGGTCGCACCGTGGTCGGCGACATCACGCCGATGATCGAGGTCTCTCAGCGTGCCGGCATCCCGGTCGAGGTCTACGCGTTCATCGGCTCGTCGCCCATTCGGCAATACGCCGAGGACTGGGACGTCTCGCTCATCGCCAAGCGAAGCGCCGAGGCGATCGACGTCGCGGTGAAGGCGGGCCTCCCCGTCGCGTACGTCACCGAAGACACGACGCGCTCTCGCCCCGAGGTGCTCACCACGCTCTTCCGCACCGCGATCGATCACGGCGCGGGTCGTCTCTGCCTCTCGGACACCGTCGGGCATGCGACTCCGGACGGCGTGCGCAACCTCATTCAATTCACCCGCAACGTCATCGCCGGCACTGGTGCGGACGTCGGCATCGACTGGCACGGCCACAACGATCGCGGCCTCGCGCTCGAGAACGCGATCTGGGCGTTCGAATACGGCGCCGATCGCGTCCATGCGACGGGCCTCGGCATTGGTGAGCGCGTCGGCAACGCGCAGATGGAGCTGTTGCTCCTGAACCTGAAGCTCCTCGGCCAGCTCGACGGCCAGGACCTCACGAAGCTCCTCGAGTACTGCACGACGATCGCGGGCGCCGTGAAGTGGGACATTCCGATCAACTACCCGCTCGTCGGGCGCGACGCGTTCCGCACCGCCACCGGCGTGCACGCCGCCGCCATCATCAAGGCGATGTCGAAGGGCGACACGTGGCTCGCCGATCGGATCTACAGCGGCGTCCCCGCCGGGATGATCGGCCGCGCGCAAGAGATCTGCATCGGCTTCATGAGCGGCGCCTCGAACGTCAACTACTGGCTCGCGCAGCGCAAGATCGAGTCCGACGAGACGCTCGTCGCCGAGATCCTCAAGGCGGCGAAGGGATGCGATCACATCCTCACCGAAGAGGAAGTGCTGGCCGTCGTGAAGCGCGTTCGCGGCGCCTGATTTGCGCGAAAACGTTCGGGTTTTTACGTCGCGTTGAAGCGCTGGCCGCGCCGTCCGTCCATCGTCATCACGTTGGACGACGTAGGGACCTTTCCGGTCTCTCGTCCAACACCGACCAGATTGTTGGTAAGAGGGCTTTCCATGAAGACGCGACACACGAACCTCCTCGGAGCAGCGACCATCCTCGGCCTCACGACGATCGCGCATGCAGCGCCTCCGCCGTCGAACCCTGGCGTGAAGTCACCGGCCATTCCGCAGCCAGGCTCCGTCGTGGCGGCGAAGCGCGTCGAGGTCGAGGTCCTCGCGGCGAGCACGAAGTGCGGCTCTCCGTACGCGTCGAAGGTGAAGCTCTCGAACAAGATGGGCGAAGAGTGGGCAGTCCGCGTCGATGTGATCGTGGACGGCGTGAAGAAGTCCGAGCCCGTGAACCTCGGCAACGGCGAGATCAAGGTCGTGGACGTCTCGTCCGCCCCAGCGAAGGTGCTCGATTGCAAGAAGGCCGCAGGCGCACCAATCGTCGAGGTGTGGAACGCCGAAGGTCGCGCGAACAGCGGCAAGATCTTCGGCAAGGCCCTCCATCCGACGACGATCAAGATGGAACAAGGGTTCACGCAGCCGCCGATGCCACCATCGCCGAAGGTGTGGCTCCGGCGGGTGGGCGTGATCGGGACCTGCGGAGCGGTGCCCTTCGTTCACGCCGACCTGATGCTGATGGCGCCGATCGGGACGCAGCCTCAGCCCGCGACCGTGCACCTCGCATTCGGCGCGGCGTCGAGCGATGTCGTGACGCTCGCCGGCGTCAACACTGTGGCCCAGGCGAAGCTCCCGACCACTGCGCAGCTCGATTGCCAAGCTGCGACGGGGATCCCGACGCTGAGCTACACGTTTGCTGATCCGAACGCCGTCAATCCGATGAACAGCTCACTCAGCGTGAGCGAAGTGACGTTCGAGCCATAGCGACCCATAGCGTTCGAGCCATAGCGACCCCACGCGATGCTCACCCTCGTTGGTGACGCGAATAGATGCTCACCCTCGTTGGTGACGCGAATAGGTCACGCGAAGTGGGTGCTCGCACCCGACGACCGCGGTGCCGAGCGGCTCGAAGGTGACATCCGGAGACGGCTTCTCCGCGCTCTCGAGCGCGTCACGGACGGCCTCGGTCGCGAGGATCTCGTCGGCGCGCGCGGTGTCTTCGCCGAGCTTGCTGGCTGCGTTCACCTCGGCGCCGTAGACGTCGGATTCGCCGACGCGGAGGACGCGGCCAAAGCCGATCCCGACGCAGAGCAGGACCTGCTCTTCGGGCTTTCGGCGCGCGCTCAGGTTTTGACAGGCGTGCTGCATCGCGATCGCGCAACGCATCGCTTGCTCGGGTCGCTTGAAGAGGAGCATGAGGCTGTCGGCCTCTGCCTTCACCAAGATGCCGTCGTGCGCTTCGATGATCGGGAAGACGAGCTTCTTGTGCTCGTAGATGACCTGCAAAAAATGAATGATGCCGAACTCGGCGACGCGGCGGGAGAAGCCGGCGAGATCGGTGCACATGATCGCCCATTCTTCGCCGAATAGATTCCACACGCGCTCGTCGAGCTCTCGCGTGTCGACCCCTGGCTTCATGCGCTGCTCGATGAGCTTCCAGAGCCGCGCCTCGGTGCCCTTCAGTGTCGGATCGAGCGGAATGGTCATCGCGCGTGAGCATATCGAATCGGCGAATCGCTGTAAGCCGAGGTCGCTCGACGTGATGGGGCCAAACCCCCGATCGTTCTTGCGCTCGATGGTGGTGACCGCGTTCAATGAAGCGCCTCGAATGACGCGACTCGGCTCTCTTCCCCTCCTTCTCATGCTCACGATCCCTGCGTGTATCCCGCCTCGCACGGTGGCCGGCGTCGTTCGGGTCCGCGTGGCCTGCGGAGAGGCGGCGAAAGACGCTGCTCCCACCGCGGTCGCGGGCGCGACGGTCACCGCCGAATGCCCGCGACCCGGCAGCGACATGAAGGATGGCTCACCGCAGCGCACGACGCTCTTCACGACGAAGACGAACGACGCGGGGGAGCTTCTCCTTCAGCCTGCGCCGCCGGTCGGGCTCGACTGTGAGATCGTCGTGACGGCGCCGAACATGAGGACGAGGCGCTTCGCCGTCGCGGACTACTGCACGAGCGATTACCCCGGTCCGATCTGGGACTCGCACGAGCACGCGTGCCACAACCTTTGGCTCGACGCGACGCTCGTCGCGGCCACGACACCGGCCAGCCCGGAGGCAGCGCATGCACACGACTAACCGCCATTCCCCCGCGCGCATCTTTGGCCTCTTTTTGATCGGCATGGCGGCCGCGTGCGATCCGATCCTCGGGGTGAACGGCGTCGTGCGATCTCAGCCCGACCTCTGCGATCCCAGCGCCGAGCCCATCGCGATCTCACCACCGGTCGCGAACGCGAAGATGACGTTACGCTGCGGCGATCGCGTCGTGCTCGAGGCGATGTCGGACGAGAGCGGGAAGTTTGGAAATGCGACCGCCGGCTTCGGGTCCGCGGCCTGCGTCGTCCGCGTCGAAAAAGCCGGTTATCTTCCGCGCGAATACAAGCTCATGGATCTCTGTACGAGCGAGACGGGAAAGCCCGAGCCTCGCAAAGAGAGCGGCCCGTGTTTGGCGCATATCGTGGTCGAGCTCACGCCCACGCCGGAGAAATAACGACCAGGCCTGTTTGTTGCGTTTGGCTACTCGGGATTCGCGATTCGCTAATCGACAATCCCGCCCACCCGCTACTCGCTATTCGTTATGGAACCTACGCCGATGAGACGCACCTCGATCGTTCACTTCGACCACGCCTCGCTGCCCGTTCGCAAGCTCGCCGCGGCGAAGAAGTTCTACACCGCGGCCTTGGGCGCGATCGGGATGAAGATCAACATGGAGGTCGGAGACGCGTTCGGCATGGGCTCGAAGACGCAGAAGATCTTCTGGCTCGTCAAGCACGCCAAAGCGACCGGTGGTGCGCACTTCGCCTTCGAGGTAGATCACCGCGAAGAAGTGGACGCGTTCCATGCCGCCGCGATCGCGGCCGGAGGCGAAGACCACGGCGCCCCAGGGCTGCGACCCGATTACGGCTCAAGCTATTACGCCGCGTTCGTCTACGACCCCGAAGGCAACAACATCGAGGTCGTCTGTTATGCGAAGACGCCGAACAAGAAGAATAAGAAGAAGGCGTCGGCCAAGAAGCGCTGACGATCGATATCGATATCGTGAATCAGCGCAGGTTCGGGACGGACGGCATCGCCTTCTGCACCAGGTCCGTCTGCGCGAGGAGGCCAGTCACCTTCTCGACCTCCGCGTTGTCCTTGAAGAACGAGAGCTGCTTCTCCGCGCGCTCGACCGCGAAGCGCGAGCCCGTGTTGATGAGGATGCCCTTCTCTTTGTTCGCGACCGCGGTAGCTTGCGCGACGATCTGATCGGAGGTGAGCCCCGAGGCCGATTGCGCCGCGCTGCTCACCGTCTTGACGGTAAGGGCGACGGTGCCGGCGATTTTGCGGGCTTTTTGGGTGTATTCGATCGCCTCGTTGATGACGGCGGCGACCTTTCCGCCATGCGGGACGAGCGCGACGATCGTCTGCAGATACGAGAGGTAGTCGCCGTCACCTCGCCACACGTCCATCACGGTGCGGTAAATGCGCGACGTGGGCAGGCCCGTCATCGCGTCGAGCGCTTGCAAGAACGCTCCGACCGCGGCGAGCTTCTTCTCGCGTTCGTCGGCGCGCCACTTGGCGTACTCGGGGCTCGTCTCGATCTTGCTGACGAGCTGCTTGCCCGACTCGAGATGCTTGGCCTTCTCGCCTTCGTCTTGGGGGAAGAGCGGCGCGCGCACCTCGGTAGCTCCGTCTTCGACGACCGCGAGCAACACCTTGCGAATGCTCGCCGAGAGCGTGGCTGACCCTGCGTCGGTCGTGCGAACGGTCATGCCGACCGCGATGATGTCCGCTTCGATCATCCCGAGACGCGCGCGATCCTCTTCGAGGCGGTCGACGAGGAGCGTGAGGATCTCTTCGTAGTCCTTCGCCGTGACTTGGTAGGGGAGCTCGTACGGCAACCCCTTCGGGTCTTTGCGGAGCTCGATGAGCTGCTCGACGAGGCGGTATTGCTCGACACGCCCCTCCTCGATCGCGTTTCGAATGCGCTGGAGCTGCGAGAGAAGTCGCGTGAGCGTCCAGTCGAGGCGGCGGATCTCTTCGTAGTCGGTGTGGATGTGATCGCGTGCCTTCTTCCACGCGGCTTCGGTCGCCTTGCGATCGGCCTCCGTCATGTTCGCGGTGAACATGAGCCGCTCGGGCACCTTGCGCTCGATCGAGAACGCCTTTCCTTCGCCGTCGACCCGCGCGAAGAACGGGACGTCACGCTGTTGGAGGTTGTCGAGCGCGACGATACCCTTCTGCGCGAGCACTCGGTACGCGTCTTGGCTGCTCGCCTCGGACGACGTCTGAACGTCGGCGTAGCGGCCGGAGTAGAGTTTGTATGCACCATGCACCCATTCTTTGCCATAGAGATGGGCGAGCGGTGTCTCCGGCGGGCGATCGGTGCCGCAGCCCGCGGTGAAGGCTGCGATGAGCGGCGGTGAGCTCACGAGGGCGACGAGAGGGAACGTAGCGAAGCCGCCGAGCAAGGCGCGTCGCGTGACTTTGGGTGAGCTCACGGTGAATCCAATTCGCTCAGAGCATCAGAGCATCGTGATTTCGGGAGCGCTCTTGAATTGATTCGCGACGTCGCCGGCGCGCGCGCCTGCTTTGCCCGGAGGCCCTTGACGGCCACCCGTCCCCGAGCCACCCGCAGGGCCTTCGCTGCCTTGCGCGCCGCTTGGCGCGGGCGGCGGCGATTGACCGCTCGATCCCGAAGGCGTCATGCCGCTGCCGCCGCGTCCTGCGCCGCCGCCGGGTCCACCACCGCCGGGAGCGCCCGCCGCGCCGCCGCTCACGTCGAGTCGGATCTGCGAGGCGAGCGTCGAGAAGCGTGCATCATACACGAGCTCGATGTTGCCGCCTTGGCCACCGTTGCCGCCGTTGCCGCCATGGCCACCCGCGCCGCCTTTGCCGCCTTGACCGCCAGGGTTGCCGCTGCCGCCTGCGCCGCCGTGGCCGCCGTGACCGCCATGACCTCCCGAGCCGCCCGACCCACCGACCGCGCGGATCGTGATTGGTTGGCCTTCGGGGACGAGGAGAAAGTCATCGGCGTCGCCGGTGACGCTGATGGCGACGAGGCGATCGTAGAACGGCGTCTTCACGATCGTCGCGTACACCTTGAGGCTCGGTCCTGCCGCGCCGTCCGATCCGTTGCCGGCCGGTGAGCCGATGCCGCCGTCGCCGCCTTGGCCGCCCGAGGAGGACGTGGAGCCCGACGAACCGTCTTTTCCGGGCGCGCCTTCGCTCCCCGCGTTGCCGTCGTGACCGTGCGCTGCGGTTCCGCCTGCGCCTTTGATGCACGAGTAGTCGGGCTTGTACGTCGTGGTGAACGAGAACTTGTCGGGGCGTCGCTTGAAGACGCTCTTGATCTCGAACTCCTTGCCGGCGGTCGCGAGGAGGTTTGGGTTCGGCGCGAACCAACCGTCGCGATCGAACTTGCCCTGCTCGCTGTGAAACGCGAAGTCGACGAAGTCGAGCTTGTCGTTCTTGTTCACGTCGCCGTGGCCGGCCCAGGTCTCGACTTGCTTGCCTTGCTTGTCTCCTTCGAGCACGACCTCGGCGAAGACCGCCATCTGCACCGGCTCACGCGGGCAGATCGTCTTGTTCTGGCGACGGAGGTCGACGGCCATCGACTTCACGTCCGCCTTCTCGAGGCTGATGGTGTCGTTGCCGGCGAGCCTTCGAAGCGCTCCACATCCAACCGTGATGGTCGACGCGAGGAGAAGGACACCCAACGAGACCCGTGACCAGGAAGCAGCGCTCATCGAAACCACGGGCCTTCGTACGGTAACGCGCTCAAACCCTTCCCTAAGAGCGCTATTTCTTGGGCATCAATTGCAAGTGGCGGTGTTCGGCAGGCACTGTTTGCCCGGGCCAATCTGGGTGCACGTGAAGCCCTGAGGGCAGTCGCCCGCCCCTTGGCAGGCGTGCCCGCAGAATCCCTTGCCCGCCGGCGGCCCTGCCTCGGAGGAGGTGGCCGCGTCTTGAGGAGTCGGCGCCCCTCCGCGGAGGATGCAGAGCGCACCCTGCTCGCAGTCGCTGTTCGAGGAGCATGCGCTGCAGAGGACGCCGTTGCCGCTCGGCGCGCTTCCGCCATCGACTGGCGTGGATGCGTCCGACGCGCCGCTCGAGCTTCCAGACGACGAGGATGACGAAGACGAAGACGACGACGAAGGAGGCGGACGCGGGTCGACGTAACAGTTGTCCCAGCACTGGTCCCAGCAGGACGGGTAGCAGCCCCACGAGTCGCACCAGTAATCGCAGACCGTGCGGCACTGCCGATCGACGTAGTCGCAATGGTCGTAGCGATGATCGTCCTCGCAAGCCGCGACGGTGATGAGGATCGCCACGGCAGACGCTCCGAGCGCTACGAAGCGACGCGTGAAGCTCTTCGAGTCCATCACCAAAACCTTGCGCCCAAGAGCACAGAAATTCAAGGGACGGAGGCCCATGGCCGTCTTCGTGGCGTGAAAAGCGGCTCAGCTCAGGCGATCAGAGGCCGAGCCATGCGGCAGGCGGGATCGTCTGGGTGGCGTGTCGAATCTCGAAGTAGAGCATCGGGCCGCGCCCTTCGTCACCCACGGTGCCGAGCCGCTCGCCGGCAGAGACCTCATCGCCGACCTTCACGTCGATCGCGGCGAGGTTGCCGCTCACCGTGTAGTAGTGCTCGCCGTGATCGATGATGACCAGGCGTCCATAGGGCCCGTAGCGATCGGCGAAGGCGACGCGGCCGCCGAAGACGGCGCGGACGGGCGCACCCATCGCGCTCTTGATCTCGAGGCCGGGGCCGTCGGTGCCTTCACGTTTGGCCGGTCGCACTTCGGATCGGCCCGCGAGCGGGAACAAGAGGCGACCCTTCGACGAGGCGAATCCTCCGATCGAGGCGGGCGCAGCGCCATTACCGCCGTACACCGCGACGTATTCGCTGCCGCCGCTCGACGTGGAGAACGCGCGATCGAAGGCCTGCTGGCGACGTGACTCGTCTTCGACCGCGAGGCGCGCAGCGTCCATCGCCGTACGCTGCGATGCGAGCGCGACCCGATCACGCGCGATGCGCTCGAGCGTGCGCGAGAGGACGACGCCGCGTTCACGAAGCTTCTTCTCCGAGGCGAGCTCGGCGCCGAGCGCGCGACGCGATCGCTCGACGCGAAGCGCGTGGTTGACGAGCTCGTTGAAGCCGCCGCCCACCGGCAGCATCCCGGCGCGCGTGAGGCGGTAGAACGAACGACCGCGACCAAGCGAGCGTTGATGCGCTTCGGCGATCTTGCCGCCAAGCTCGGAGAGCTCGCGCTTCGAGACGTCTTCCTCGGCGTCGAGATCGGCGATGCGTCGATCGAGCGCCGCGAGCGCCAGCGCCGTCGAGCTCGCTCCTTGTCCCGCTGGCGCCGCGCCGACACCGGGCGGCGGTGGATTCACCGGGACGAGGCCGCGATCGCTTTTGAGATCGCGGTCGCGATCGCGGTTTTGATCGCGCTCGACGCGGTCGTCGAGGAGTGACCGTGCCGACGAACGCTCGCGCGGGGCGGCTTGGCCGTCACTCGCAGACGCCGCGGCGAAGCCGAGCACGAGAAGGAGGGCAGCGAGCCCGCGTCGACGACCACGCTTCATACCGTCACGAGCCTCCGGAGGCCGAGGAGCGCCGCGAACATCCCGAGGAGCATGCCCACCGCGATCATGCCGACCACGACATGCCAGGGGAGAAACGACGGCTCGATCCCGACGAGGCTGGCGAGCTCTGCGTCGAGGCGCCCGCGCACCACGAAGAACAAGGCGGCGAGCAGCGCGATCGCTCCGGTCGCGCCGAGCGCGCCTTGCGACATGCCCTCGACGAGGAACGGTCCCTTGATGAATCGATCGGTCGCGCCGACGAGCTTCAGCACCTCGACCTCGGTTCGGCGACGCTGGAGCGCGAGGCGGATCGTCGATCCGACGACCGCAAGCACCGACGCGAAGACGACCATCGCGAGCAGCGCCGCCGCGGCGACGCCACCTCGAATGAGGCGACCGAGTCGCTCCGTCCACGCTTGGTACGTCTCGACATCATCCACCGCCGGCAGCTGGCGAAGCTTTCCGACGACGTCGGCGAGCTCGGCGTCCGTCACGTCCGGACGCACCTCGATCTCGATCGACGCGGGGAACGCCTCGACCGGGAGCGCCGCGAGCTCGGCGCGCGGTCCGGCTTCCTTTTGCCCGAACTCGGTGCGTGCTTGTGACGCCGAGATGTAGCGAACGTTCGTCACGATCGGCACCGCACCGAGCGCGGCCTTCAGCGACTCGACATCTTGCGCCGCGGCGTTGTCCTTCAAGTAAATCGACGCGCGGCCTGCATGTGCCCAGCGCTCTTCGATCGATCGAAGGTTCGTGAGAACGAGAAGCGCCGCGCCAAGACACACGAAAGCGACCGCGAGCGAGAAGACGCTCAGTGCGTGCAGTCTCCACTCGCGAAGCATTCCTCGCCTCGCCCTTCGCGTTGTGCCGTCCAGCATGATCGCGTTTCCTTTTCCTCGGTAACTTTGTGTCGTGAGTCGTGAGTCGTGAGTGACGTCAGACGGGGAGCGCGTTGTCGTAGAGATCGTCTTCGGCGAGCGCGACGCCGTTGGGGACGTCCACCGCCTTGCCTTCGTCGAGGACGATGAGGCGGCGCGCGCGTACGTCGAGCAGCGATCGATCGTGCGTCGCGAAGAGCACCGTCGTGCCTCCTTCGTGGATCTCTTCGAAGAGGCCGAGGATGTCGAGCGCGAGCTGCGGATCGAGGTTGCCGGTGGGCTCGTCGGCGAGGATGAGCGCCGGCTCGCCGACGATGGCGCGCGCGACGGCGACACGCTGCTGCTCGCCGCCCGAGAGGACGCCCGCCGGATCGCTCCCGCGACCTTGGAGACCGACGCGCTCGAGCGCCTCGCCCACACGCGAGCGAATCAGCCGCGAGGGGAGGCCGAGCACCTCGAGCGTGATCGCGACGTTCTCGAACACGCTCCAGGACTGAACGAGCTTGAAGTCTTGGAAGATGACGCCGATGTTGCGCCGCAGAAACGGGATCGACTGCTCGCGGAGGCGGGTGATGTCCCGGCCCATGAAGAGGATGCGTCCCTCGTCGGGCTTCTCGGCTGCGTACAAGATGCGAAGAAGGGTGCTTTTACCCGACCCGCTCGGCCCGGTGATGAACACGAACTCGCCGCGTTCGATGATGAGGTTCATCCCGCGGAGGACGGGCGCCCCTGGCCGGTACGACTTGTAGACGTCCTCGAACATCAGGATGGGACGATTTAAGAGGACGTCTCGTCTCCTGAATCACGACGGCGCCCCAAAAAGCCCCGATCCTCGCGTTGCCCCATGTAGAAGCGCGTACCAGCAAGGGTCCCGCACCTACAACTTTCCTGCGGTTCAGGCGCGGGAGGCGGGCTCCGGGCGAGCCCGCGAAACGCTGTCACCCGTTTGTGCCAGCCGTTCGTGCGCGTATTTGGTGTGGGCGTTCGTTGCTCGGAAAACCGACTTAGCCCGACCGAATCCGCGCTTCCTTGTGGTTGCGGCGCCGAATACCATCCATTCGCTCGTCGAACATCGACAGACTCCGGCCTCGCGTCGAGAGGGTGTGAACGTACGAGTGTGTTGGGGATGATGGGGTGCCGAGCAGCACTCCTGGAGGAGGAAGAGAGAGAGATGAGTCGTCTCAAGTTGACAGGGCTTTTTGCCTTGATTCTTACCGCGTCGTGCTCGGTCAACGTCACGACGGATGGAAGTGGCGGCTCACAACCGCGCTCGCCGCAAGCCCGTCGCGCAGCGCCTGCGCCCGCGCCGCCTCCCAAGGCTGCTCCTGCACCTGCGCCCGCTCCTCCTCCTCCACCTGCCGTCAACCCTGCACCCGCGCCCGCACCTGCACCTGCACCGACGCCCGCCCAGAACACCGCGGTGCGTCCCGATCAGTTGAACAACCGCGCGCTCGGCGATCTGATCAACGTGCAGAAGGTCCAGGCGATCAAGCTTCGCAACCCGAAGAACTGCGGGTTCATGGAGATGTCGCCAGGCAACTGGATCCACATGGACTGCGCGAAATACACGCCGTCCACGCGTGCGATCTCCCACCTCTCTGCCCGAAAGCACAAGCTCGTCTCCTCTCACCGCTCGTTCTTCAAGCCGCTGCGCCTGATGGGCGTCGTGCAGAACAACAAGAACCTCCAGAACCTGATCATCAACGGTGGTGGTGGCGGCGGGACGAAGGCGCCCGCTGCAGCGGCAGGCGCGCCGGGCGTGGGTGGCGGACCTGCGCAGGTCGCCGACACCTTCCCTGGAACGGTCGACCACCGCGCCGACAACACCGAAGGACCGATCAAGAACCAAGGCGGCGTCGGCTCGTGCACGGCGCACTCGCTCTCGGCCGCGCTCGACAACGCCGCGATCCGCGCCGGCAACCTCAAGCCCGGCGATCGCGACGGCATGGCGTCACCGCTTCACGTCTGGTCACGCTACGGCCTCCCGAACATGGGCGCCGCCGCGGACGGCAACATCGCGCAGCCGGTGGCCCTCTACAAGCAGTGGCCGCAGAGCGATCGCGAAGCGTGCATGCTCTTCCAAGACAACGGTCCCTACGCCGCTGACTGCAGCGAGGCGTACGGCGTGACGGCTGGCTCCTGGCGCAAGGATCCGAACATCGTCAACAAGTACAACGCCGCGCAGGCCTCGGGCGTCTACAAGATCGCGTCGATCGAGAAGCTCCAAGTCGAGCCGCCGAACATGGAGGAGCTGATCGGCATCTTGGCCGGTGGCTCGGACATCTGGTCGGCGTTCCTCATCGACGGCTCGAAGTGGAACAACCGCGCGATGAGCAACGCGGTCATCCCCGACTGGAACGAGCCTTCGGGCGGACACGCGATCCACAACAGCTGGGGCGAGTCGTGGGGTGACAAGGGCTACGCCTGGATCAGCGAGAACATGGTCAACAAGAACTTGTATTATGCATACAAGGTCAAGATCACGAACGGCGTGAAGAAGGAAGACCTCACCGACGACGATTGCGCGCCGGACGAGCTCGTCGACATCGGCACCGGCCTCTGCGCGGTCATGTGCGGAGACGACTCTCGCCCGAACAACGGCTGCAAGAAGTAACTCCCGAAAGAGCCTACTCCTCAAAAGAGGCTCTCAAGCGAACGCGCCCGCAGACCTCGAGTCTGCGGGCGTTTTCTTTTTCGTGTACGCGTCGCTAATCGCTTTTACGGACCAAGAACAATACGCCGAGGGCGATGAAAATGACGCCCGCTATGCGCTTTAGCCAAAGCGGAGAGATGAAGCGGCTGACGCCTTCTCCGACCGCGACGGCGATCGCGGAGCTCGCGACGAGCGCGAGCGACGAGCCGAGAAACACCATCCATTTCGACTTCGACCCCGCCGACAGCGAGAGCGCAGCGAGCTGCGTCTTGTCACCAAGCTCGGCGACGAAGATGGCTGCGAACGTCGACAGGAACAACTTGTAATCCATCCCTACAAGCTAATACGAACTCGCGTCGCTCGCGATGCGACACACGCGCAATCAATTCGCGGTCTCGAGGACACCGACGTCGTCGAAACGAAGGGAGCCTGCCTCACCGCCGGGCTCGCCGTAGGTGAGCCCGACCCGCAGATGCGTGATGTCCGCGGTGAAGTCGAACTTGGTGGCGAGCTGTCCGACGACGATGTTGCCGCGCCGCAACGTCACGGTGTGCTTGTCGACGTCGAAATCAATCTCGTAGCGGGCCCACCCTGCGACGACGTCACCTGCAAGGGTCTCGTTGAGAAGATCGTCGGTCGTGAGCTGGTCGTCCTGGAGATCCTGCTCCGCGAGATAGATGCCGCCAGCACGTGCATGGAGGATGAGGTACTTGCGGCTCGATTGGGATGCGTCGAACTCGAGCGACATGAGCTGGCGGATCTTGTCGCCCACCTCGTGCTTCATCGCGAAGGCGACGCGAACGCGGCGTGTGCTCGAGGAGATCGATCGCCGGATGTACGATTTGTCATCCTTGCCGGTGGTCGAGAGGATGCGAAGCGCTCGGATGGGTGAGGGCGCCGTCGGATCATCGGCCGTCGCGATCTTGGCCGTGTCGGCGTTGTTCGCGAGCGACCAATCGTTCGCGGCCTCGACGTCCTCTCGTTCGAAGTCATCGCAGAACGGATAGCCGGGAGGACATCCTTTGGCCTCGGGCTCGCTCCCTGCCTCGACGTCCTTCACAACGGTTCCATCGGCGGCGCCATCCACGAGACCTCCTTCGGATGAAGGAGGAGGAGAGATCGGCGCGGCGCCAAAGCTCGTACAGCCCGCGCCAAGCGCAGAGACGAGAGCTATGGCCACCGCGCAGGCCGCGAGGCAAACGACCGGCAAACGCCCCATGCGCCTCCAAGGATAGTGCCGCTATAAGATTCTACCGCAAGGCGTCGTGCAACGCAGGGCCGCGTTGCAAAACACAACGTACATCGCCATTTGCGACGTTGCTCACGCAGCAATTGACTTGGGAAGCGATGTCCGCCACTCATGAAGGCGCGGTGATCGTTCGCTTTCGTTTTGTCCTGTGCCTCGTCTTTGCGCTCCTCCTCGGGTGCGTGATCGGCGGTTGCCGGCAGGGCCATGCGGCGAAGAATGCGACGTCCACTGTGAACGGGCATCACCACACGACCCACGCGACCCACGCGAAGAGCGGCTCGCGAAGCGCGTGGAGCACCCTTCGGGCGAACCTTCGGTCCGCTTCGTACGACGACGCGTCACGGCGCACGATCATGTGCGACGAAGACGATGACGACGATGACGACGACGACGCGATCACGACGACCCTGTCGAATCCAACGCGACCCGACACGAAGGGCGCCGGAGAGAAGCGCGCGGCCGACGAGCTCACGAAGGTCGTCCTCGCCGTCGCAGACGAGCGAGACCTGACACAAAACCACGTGCCGAACGAAGGCGTGATCCGCGCGGCGCGCGGTTATGGAAGCGGGACCGAGAGACCTCCCCGAGCCTGAACCGCGCGGTCGGGACGGGCTCTAGCCCAACCCGCACGACCCGCGCCGAGGTGTGAGCCCGATCGCGGGTCTTTGGCGAAGAACCCGAGACCGCGCGACGATGGACACGCCGGCGTGTTCGTTGGCTCTGAACAGGTGGGGATAGTCATCGAGCAGAGGATCCATCGCATGGGTCTTCGTAAGGCTCACTCAGTCACGGCGGTTCCATTCACCGCCCGTTCGTTTCGAGGTTCGAGAGGTCCAAACCATGCTGCGTCACCAAGCGGCCACTCCCATCGCGATCGCCAAGCGAGGCTCATCGATCCTCGCCTGTGCGCTTGCCTTTGCCTTCACGCTGCCCACGCCCGCCGCCCATGCCCAAGAACGCGAGGCGTCGCCAGCGGCGTCCACCTCGCCGGCCGTCACCGGGCCGAAGCTCGCGCTCTCTCTCGCGGACGCGCTCAGCACCGCCGAGGCGCGCGCGCCCGACGTCGTGATGGCCCGTCACGCGACGCGCGAAGCACGGGCACGCCGCGTCGGCGCGGGCGTCGTCATGCCGACGAACCCTCGCATCTCGGCCGATGCCCGTCCGCCCATCACCGGCGGCACGATCGGCGATCTCGGCTACTCGGCGATCCTCGAGGCGCCGTTCGAGGTGGGCGGCGCTCCCGGCGCGCGTGTTCGGGAAGCCGAACGTCACTACGATGTCTCCCGCGCCGAGCTCGCGCTCGAGCAGCTTCGCGCGCGATCGGCGGCGTGGACCGCGTACGTGCGAGCGCAGATCGCCGAGCAGCGCATCGCCGCGACGCGCACCGCCGCCGCGAACACACAGCGCATCGTCGACGCGTCGAAGCAGCGCGCCGATCTCGGAGCGTCGGGCGACATCGAGCAGTCTCTCGCCTCGAGCGACGCGGCGCAGATCGAAGCGCAGCTCACCGACGCGATCCGCGAGCGAGATCTCCACGTGATGGAGCTTCGTGAGGTGCTCGACGTCTCGCCCAACCAAGACATCGAGCTCACGACTCAGCTGACCGATCCCGATCCGCCGCCGCCGGTCGATGCCCTCGTGGCACGCGCGCTCGCGCAGCGTCCGGAGATCGCCGTCGTCGAGAAGCGCATCCAGCTCCTCGACGCCACGAAGGAGCGGCTCGAGAAGGAGACGTTTCCGCGTATCGGCTTCTACACCGGCGTCGACGCCGCGCCCGTCAGCCCGATCTTCGGCGTGGTCGGCGTGAGCGTCGAGCTTCCGTTCGCGCAGCGCAACGCAGGTCCGCGTGCGCAGGTGGCGGCCGCGCGCGACGGCGCGACGAGCCAGCTGGATCTCGTTCGCCGCCACATCGGTCGCGAAGTGGCCGTCGCCCGCGCAGCCTTCGACGCGCGCCGGGCGGAGCTCGAGACGCTCACGACGAAGGCGTTGCCGATGGCCCAGCGCACCCTTGATCTCGTGGAGATGGGGTGGCGCTCGGGCCGCTTCGATATTTTCCGTGTCGCGAGCGCGGCACGTGACGTCGCGCATGTGCGGTCGCTTCGGCTCGAGGCGCTCGAGGCGGCTTGGATGGAACGAATTTCACTCGAACGCGCGGCGGGAACCCTGCTCGCGTCATCGGCGGGTGGAGCACCCACCACGACAGGAGCAGCAGGACGATGATGACCACGCGTCGCAAAATTACGGTCGCTCTGATCGTCGCCGTCGCCGCCGTCGCTGGCGTGCTCGTGATGATGCGCGGCGGGCACATGACCGCCCAGGCCGACGCCGCCGCGCCCGCGCAGCGCGACGTGCCGCATCTCGACGGGAAGTGGATTCGCTACACGCCTGCGTTCGCGCAGCGATCGAAGATCGAGTTCGCGCCGATCGAGACGGCTGGCCTCTCGCCGCTCGTCAGCGTGACCGGCACCGTGACGTTCGATCCGCAGAAGGTCGCCGCGGTCGGCGCGCGCATCCCCGGACGCGTTCGCCGTGTCTTCAAGTTCGACGGTGACCACGTCGACGAAGGGACGATCCTCGCCGAGGTCGAGAGCGCCGAGCTCGGTCAAGCGCAAGCCAAGGTGCTCGAGGCGCAGGCCCAAGCCGAAGCCGCGAACGCCAACGAGCGACGCGAGCAGCAGCTCGCCGAGGCGCGTGTCTCTTCGCAGCGCGACTACGAGCTCGCCCGCGCGAGCGCCGCGGCCGCGAAGGCGGAGCTCTACGCCGCCGAGCAGCGCGTGCGAGCGTTCGGCGGAGCCCCAGGTGGAGGCGGCGAGATCGGCATCTTGCAGCTCCGAAGCCCGATCGGCGGCAAGGTCGTCGAGGCGAAGCTCTCGCGCGGACAGACGGTCGAGCCGAGCTTCACCGCGTTCCGCGTCGCCGACTTGAAGCGCGTGTGGATCGAGCTCGCCGTCTTCGAACGCGAGCTCGGTCACATCACGAAGGGCGACGCCGTCGAGATCTCTCCACAGACGAACTCGGCGGTTGTCCTCAAAGGCACCGTCGCGCACGTCGGAGACGTCATCGAGCTCGAGACACGCAGCGCGCCCGTACGCGTCGTCGTCGAGAACCCCGACGAGCAGCTTCGCCCGGGTCAATCGGTGCTCGCGAAGATCCACACGAAGACCACCGTGGGAGCGACGATCACGATCCCGCGCGACGCCGTCACGACGGTGGATGGCAAGCCCACCGTGTTCGTGATGCACGACGAGACGTCGGTCGAGCCGCGCGCGATCACGATCGGCGGCAAAGACGCGCAGCGCGTCGAGGTCGCCTCGGGGCTCGCGCCAGGCGAGAAGATCGCGGTCAGCGGTGTGTTCGCGCTCAAGTCCGAGGTCTTCCGCTGATGCTCGCCCGCCTCATCGAAGCGTCGATCAAGTTTCGCTACATGATGATCACGCTGCTCGTCGTGATGCTCGCCGCAGGAGGATACGCCGCGCGCAAGCTCCCGATCGACGCGGTGCCCGACGTCTCCACCGTGCAGGTCTCGGTGCTCACCGAAGCCCCTGGCCTCGATCCGATCGAGGTCGAGCGCACGGTGACCTTCCCGATGGAGACCGCGCTGAACGGCTCTCCGGGCCTCGTCGAGCTCCGCAGCGTCTCGCGCTCGGGCCTCTCCGCGGTCACCGTCATCTTCAAAGACGGCACCGACATCTGGTTCGCGCGGCAGGTCGTGCTCGAGCGCGTCCGCAGCGTCGAGCCGATCCTGCCGAAGATCGCGGGCCGCCCCGAGCTGTCCCCGGTGTCAGGCGGCCTCGGCGAGATCTACCAATTCGCGGTCCGCTCCGATCATCACTCGCCGATGCAGCTCCGCACGATCCTCGATTGGGAGATCGTCCCGAAGCTCCGCGGCGTGCCCGGCATCATCGAGATCAACACGATGGGCGGTGATCTCAAGGAGTACCACGTCGTCATCGATCGCGGCCGCCTCCACGCCCACGAAATGACGCTCCGCGACGTCGCCGCTGCGCTCCAGCGCGCGAACATCAGCGTCGGCGGCGGATACATCGACCGCCCGAACGAGTCGTTCACGCTCGTCGGCTCTGGCCTCCTGAAGGACGAGAGCGAGATCGCGAACGTCGTCCTTCGTACGGACCCAGACGGCACGCCGCTGCTCGTGCGTCACGTCGCGCAAGTGAAGATCGGCGCCGCGCTTCGCCAAGGCGTCATCACGCGCGACGGCGAAGGCGAGGCCGTCACCGGGATCGTCATGATGATCCTCGGCGGAAACAGCCGCGACACGGTGCAGGCGACGAAGAGGAAGATCGCCGAGATCCAGAGCGAGCTCCCCGTCGGCGTGAAGATCGACACGATCTACGATCGCGAAGACTTCGTCGGTCGCACGCTCTCCACCGTGCTGAAGAACCTCGTCGAAGGCGCGCTCGTCGTCACGATCGTCTTGGCGCTGTTCTTGGGGACGATCCGCGGCGCGCTCGTCGTCGTCCTCGGCATACCGAGCGCGATGGCGATCGCGATCTTCGGCATGCACGCGTTCGGGGTCACCGGTGACCTCATGAGCCTCGGCGCGATCGACTTCGGCTTCTTGGTCGACGGACCGATCGTCATCCTCGAGGCGGTGATGGCCGCGGCGTCCAAGCGCCACATCGACCGCCTCAATCGAGACGCTACGTATTCGGAGGTCGCCGGCAGCGTCGTTCGTCCGGTCGCGTTCTCGGTCGCGATCATCCTCCTCGTCTACCTCCCGCTGCTTTCGCTCGAGGGCATCGAAGGCAAGATGTTCCGTCCGATGGCGCTCACGATGGCGTGCGCGCTCTTTGGTGCGCTCGTCTTCTCCATCGTCTTCTTCCCTGCCCTGCTCGTCACGTTCGTCCCTCCTCCAAAGAGCGAAGGCCCGAAGTGGCTTCGCGCGCTCGAGCACTGGTACGAGGGCGTCCTCGCGCGTGCGATCAAGGCGCGCTGGGTCTTGATCGGCGTCTCGGCCGCTTCGTTTGCGTTCAGCATCTTCTTGCTCGGTCGCGCGGGCGCGGACTTCGTGCCGCGTATCGAGGAGGGGGATGCGGTCGTCACGATTCGCCGCGCGCCTTCGATCAGCTTGGCTCAGGCCCGTGAGCTCGATCTCGCGACGGAGAACGTGCTGAAGCGCTTCCCCGAGGTGAAGACCACGCTCGCGATGACGGGCCGCGCGGAGGTCGCGATCGATCCGGTCGGCAGCGACAACACCGACATGTTCACGCACCTCGCGCCGAAGAAGGAGTGGAAGACCACCCACGACTTCGACGAGCTCTCGGAGCAGTTCAAGAACGCGATCGAGAGTGAGGTGCCCGGCACGTTCGTCTCGGTCTCACAGCCGATCGAAGACAAGACGAACGAGCTCATCAGCGGCTCGCGCGCCGACGTTCAGATCGCCATCTTCGGGCAGGAGCTCACCGAGCTGAAGCGCCTCTCGGAGGCGATCGGCACGATCGTCCGGAGCGTGCGCGGCTCGGGCGACGTGCGCGTCGAGCGTGTCCTCGGCGCGCCGATGATCCAAGTGAAACCAGATCGCATCCGGCTCGCGCGCTACGGCGTCACCACCGAAGACGCGCTCGCGGTCGTCGAGGCCGCGCGCGTGGGCATGCACGTCGGGACCATCTACGAAGGGCAAAAGCGCTTCGACATGAAGCTGCTCGTGCCGCCGCGCGCCCCGACGCCCGAGGCGCTCGGCGAGCTCTTCGTCGAGGCCGCCAACAACACGACCGTGCCGCTCTCCGAGGTCGCGCGATCGGAGGAGACCGAGGGGCCGACGCAGGTCCGTCGTGAAGCGCTCACGCGAACCGTCCGCGTCGACGTGAACCTACGCGGACGCGACCTCGTCTCGTGGGTCGGTGAAGCGCGCGAGCGCGTCGAGAAGGAGGTGCAGATGCCGACGGGATACACCGTCTCGTTCGGCGGCCAGTTCGAGAACTTCGAGCGCGCCAAAGCCCGTCTCTCGATGGTCGTCCCTGCGAGCCTCGCGATCATCTTCGGCATGCTTCTCTGGATGTTCGGGAGCTCACGGTATGCATTCGCCGTGTTCGGCGTCGTCCCGTTCGCGATCGCGGGAGGGATCTTCGGCCTCGTCGGCCGTGGCCTCTCCTTCAGCATTCCTGCGGCGGTCGGCTTGATCGCGCTCGCCGGCGTCTCGGTGCTCAACGGCGTCGTCCTCACGAACGACGTCAAGAAGCGGCTCGAAGAGGGCATCGATCTCGATCACGCCATCATCAGCGGCTCGGCGCACACGCTCCGCGCCGTGCTCACCACCGGCGCGGCCGCGGCGTTCGGCTTCCTCCCGATGGCGATCGCCACCGGCGCAGGCGCGGAGGTGCAGCGTCCGCTCGCCACGTGCGTCATCGGCGGCATCGCGCTCTCCACCGCGCTCACGATGTTCCTCTTGCCTGGCGTCCTCAAGGCCATGCTCGCAGGCCACGAGCGCGATCACCTCGCGCCGCTCTCCTCACGCGCGTCGCACGGACCCGTCTCGAAGTCGATCCCGTGATCTCGATCCCGTAGTCTCGATCGACGAGAGCGCGCGGCGCTCTCTGGGGGTCAGCCGCCGACGCCGAACTTGAACGGGAAGCCGGCGACCGTCGTGGGCGAGTCGCTCGTCGGGAACTTCCACTTCTGGACCTGGCGCACGATGCAGCCTTCGACGCGTGGGTTCGAGAGCGTGGTGCCTCCGACCGACGCGCTCGTGACGTTGCCGCCGGGATCGATCTGCCACTGCACCGTGACGCCGCCCTTGAGGCCGGGGTTACGCTGCGCCTCCGTCTCGTAGCAAGCCCGCACGGCGCCGATGTGGCTCATGACGACGCGACGGATCTGCTCGGGTGAGAGGCCTCCCTTCGCCGCGGCGGTGCCGCCGCTCACGCCGACGTTGGCTTCCTTCGGTCCGCCGCCGCCTGCGCCGTTGCCGGTGCCCGTGCCTCCGCCCGCGCCGCCGCGACCGTTGCCGCCGTTGCCGCGGCCGCCTGGACCGCCGCCGCCTGCGCCGTAGCCGCCGCCTGCGCCTGCGCCGAAGCCCGTGTCGAGCGTGCCCGACCCGAACGCGACGCCGGGTCCTGTTCCGCCGCCGCCGCCGCCCGCGCCTTTGAGGCCGGTGCCAGGTCCGCCGCCGAGGACGAGGTCCTTCGAGTTGAGACCCGAGAGCGCCGACGACACCGTGTTGATCGACTTGAGCGTGTTCTGGATCTCTTTGCCGGTGTCGCCTTCGAGCACCTCGCTGAGGCCGCCGTAATGCGTCGTCGGCTTGATCTCGCCAGGGAGGCTCGTGTGATCGGCCGACTTGTTCATGCCGAACTTGCCTTCGTCGCCTTTGATCTTTCGGCCGCCGCCCTGATCCTTTTTGTCCTGCGCGCCCGGGTCCTTGATGCCCGCGCCGCCCGGTTTGTCGCCAGCGGCGGGCTCGGGCGGCGGAGGCGTCTCGAGGTCGGCGCGCTTCATCTTGAAGCGCGACGCGAGATCGTCCGGTGACTCGAGCTCGGGCGGCTTTGGGTACGGATATGGCGTCGAGAGCGTGGAGAGCAGACCGATGCCACCGACGTGGAGGATCGCGCTGCACAGACCGGCAAGCAGGAGCAACAGCTCCGGCCCGCGGAACATGCTCATCTTGATGGGCTGCGTCGTGTACTGGAAGAAGAGCGAGACCTGGCCGTATTGGATGAGGCCGAAGTCGCCCGGCATGATCGGCACGGCGGCGCTCGTGCGCGCGATCGCGACCGGATCCTCGGCACGCCCACGCAGCGTCAGGAGGCCACCAAGGCATCCGCGTGCGTCGAGCTCCCAGCCGCCGGCGGCCGCGCGGACCGGCGTCTGCGCCATCTCGATCCCTTCGGGGATGGGCAGCGTCGCGTCGATCGAGTCGCCGAGGTAGAACGACTCGCCGCGGACGAGCGTGCGAAGCGCGACGACGGTGGTACCCCAAACGACCGCCACACGAAGTGCGTTCGGCGGTTGGGGAGGGGGCGGGAGCTCGTTCTTCGCCATCGAGTGCTCGCTTAAAACGTACCAGACATGGATTCGCGTTCGCGCTCTCCACGAATCGCATCCCTGCGTTCGTGCGGTCAATTTCCCACTAGGTGCCGGGGAGACGCACCTTCAGGCACGTGGCGAGAAACACGTGCTTTTGGCGCTTTTTGGCGGCTTTTCGCCCTGTCTTTGCCACGGCAGAGTCCGCGGCCGGAGGCGGCGCTGATTTCGTCGAGCCAGATGGGCAGAAGGCTCTCTAGAGTGTCGTTGTCATGACGACGCAGGCAGAGAGAACAGCGCGCTCCCCGTTTCGATCGCGGTACATCACCCACGAAGAGATCGAGGACACGTTGAAGAGCTGGGCGAAGAGACACCCCACGCTGGTGCGCGTCGAGTCGATCGGCAAGAGCCCGGAGGGCCGCGATCTCCTCCTCGCGACGATCGGTCCGGATCCCGATCGCGTTCGGCCGGCGGCGTGGGTCGACGGGAACATGCACGCGGTCGAGCTCTGCGGCTCGAGCGTCGCGCTCGCGATCGCCGAGGACGTCCTCGCGCTCCACCTCGAGGAGAAGGAAGGTCTCAACGAGACGCACCCCGCGCACGGCCTGCCCACGCACGTGCGTGACATTCTTCGCGAGACGCTGCTCTACGTGATGCCGCGCATCTCCCCCGACGGCGCCGAGGCCGTCTTGCGCGATGGACGCTACGTGCGATCGAACCCACGCGACGCGCGGATGCACGTGCCGGTGGCGCGTTGGCTTCGCGGCGACATCGACGGCGACGGCCAAGCCCGGACGATGCGCAAGAAGGACAAGGCGGGCGAGTACGTCGAGCGGCCGGAGGCGCCTGGCCTCATGGCGCTGCGGACGATCGACGACGCGGGGCCGTTCTACAAAGTATGGCCCGAAGGCACGATTGAGCACTTCGACGGCATCCACGTCCCTGATCCGTATTACCTGTCGGACAACGACGTCGATTTGAACCGCAACTTCCCGTTCGATTGGCGACCCGAGCACGAACAGGCGGGCGCCGGGTCACATCCCACGAGCGAGCCCGAGGCGCGCGCGATTGTCGACTTTCATACGCGCCATCCCAACGTCTTTTATTGGCTCAATCTTCATACCTACGGCGGCGTCTACATTCGCCCTCCGGGGAACGTCCCCGACAAGAAGATGGATCCGTCGGACCGCGCGCTCTTTCGCTATATCGAGTCGATTTGCGAGCAATACGGCGGTTATCCGATGGTGAGCGGCTTCGAAGAGTTCCTCTACGAGCCAGAGAAACCGCTTTATGGAGATCTCACCGAATACGCTTATGGGCAACGCGGCTGCATCGCCTACGTGTGTGAGCTTTGGGACATCTTTCACCAACTTGGTATCCCGCGAATAAAGCCTTTCGTAGATCACTATTCGCATCTCGACCAGGAGCACCTCAACGCGCTAGCCGTCTTCGATCGCACGTTGAACGCCGGGCGCATGTTCCGTGCGTTCACGCCGTTCGAGCATCCGCAGCTTGGCGAGGTCGAGATCGGCGGCGTGTCTCCGCTCGTCGGTCTCTACAATCCTCCATACGAGCACATCGGTGAGGTGTGCACGCGGCAATCGGCGGCGTTCTTGCGGGTCATGGCGCTCACGCCGCGCGTCGTGCTCACCACGCCGAAGATCGAGAAGCTCGGCGAAGACGCGACGCGCATCACCGTGAACGTCGAGAACGTCGGTTACCTCCCGACGTACGTGCTGTCCTCGGCGAAGCGGCTCGCGCTCGATCCGCGCATCTTCCTCGAGGTGCAGGGCGGCGGCAGCGTGAAGGTCGACGCCGCCGACGCACGCCTCGAGATCGGCCACCTCGAAGGCTGGGGTCGCGGGCGCTTCAACGACAGCGCCTTCCATCCGTCGAGCCGCGGCACGGTCTCTGCGCGCTCGGTGTCGTTCACCGTTCGCGGTCACGGCGCCATCGTCCTCCGCGCGACCGGCCTGCGGGTCGGCACAGTGGAGCGAACGGTCGACGTGTAGCCCTAGAACGACGGCTCGTTCTTCGTCTCGCTGAGCTCGCGCATGAACGAGCGATGGCCGAGATCGCCCGCGTTGAACTCGGCGCGCACGCGGCGAAGGAAGTAGACGATCTGGGGGCTCTTCAAGCGGCCTTCGACCTCGACCTCACCGAAGCGGAACACGCGCTGGCCGCCGTCGAGCGTCTTCTGGTCGATGACGCTGCCGCCTTTGCCCGCGTCCTTCGCGCCTGGCGCGTTGACGGGCTCGGCTGCCTCTTTGCCGGCCATCGGCGTCGCGCCCGCCTCGAGGTCTTCCTTCGGCGTCGCCGCCGGCTTCTTCGGGGCCGCGGTGGTGGGCGGCTTCCCCGCGCCCTTCTTCGGCTGCGCGGTGGCGAGGATCGAGAACGCGGTCGTCAGCATGATGACGACGAACGCGACCGCGCGGCCCTTCTTCCTCTTCTTCGTCAATGAATGGGCCGGGATCATTTCTTCGTCGCTGGCTTGGTGGGTGTGGCGGGAGGTGCAGCAGGAGTCGACGCTGCGGGTGGCGGCGTGGCGGGAGCTGCGGCCGCTGGTGCCGCGCTGCTCGAGAGCTGGCGCTCGGCTTCGGCGCGCGCAGGATGATCCTTCGGCGCGTCGTCGAGGAAGCGCTCGAAGTAGGGCTTCGCGGCGTCTCGGTTCTTCAGCGATTCCGCCTGGAGGATGCCCATGTTGAAGAGCGCCGCGATGTTGTGTGGATCGCGCTCGATGACCTTGTCGAGGAGCGAGCGCGCCTCTTCGATCATCTTGGTGTCCTTGTTGTTCGATTGACCGCGGAGCGCGGCGGCGAGGCCGATTTGCGCAGCGCTCTCGTCCGGTGAGGCGGCGAGCGCGCTCTTGTACTGCTCGGCTGCCTTCGCATACGAGCCCGCGCGAAGGAGCACCGCGCCCATGTTGAGGCGTGACGTGGTGTCGCCCGGATCTTCTTGCGCCGCCTTCGAGAACGCCTGGAACGCCGCGGCGTCGTCACCACCGGCGAGATGCACGAGGCCTTGCACGCGATGTGCGATCGCGCTCTTCGCGTTCACGTCGAGCGACTGCTTGACGAGCAGCTGCGCGGTGTCACGTTCACCTTTGCCGAGATGGCAGAGGGCGAGCTCGGCGAGCGCCGTCGAGTCGCCAGGCTTTCGAACGAGGACCTCGCGCGCTTGCGCGATCGCTTTGTCGTGCTGCCCCGAGTCGCGGAGCGACGTGACGAGCAACGTTCGCGCGTCGAGCGCGTTCGGGTGATCCTTGACGAAGTCTTCGAGCGTGCCGGCGGCCTCTTTGTTCGAGCCGCGACGGCGACGGACCTCGGCGAGCGCGACGGCCACCTCTTCGCGCTCTGGGGCGATCTTCGCGGCTGCCTTGAGCTGCTCTTCGGCGTGCGAGAGGTCACCGGCGTTCGCGAGCACGAGCCCGAGGTCGAAGCGCGCCTCCCAGAGGTTCGGATCGATCTGGATCGCCTCGCGAAGAAGCGCGATCGCGCGCGTCTGCATGCGCGGATCCTTGGCCGCCGACGCGCCCTCGACCATGCGCTGCACCGCGACGGGGTTCGCAGGCGGAAGGCCCGTCTCCACGACCTTCGCGCCGCCTTGCTTCGTCTTCGAGCCACCACACGCCGAGACCCCGCTCGCGAGCGCGAGGAGACCGAGGGTGAGGAGGAGCGAGGAGCAGGGACGGCGCATGCGTTACTTCTTCTTCGGCGGAGGCTTGGCGGGCGCGGGCGCGGGCTTCTTCGGGTCTTCCTTCGGCGCCGGCTTCGTCGGCGACGGCTTGTCCTTCGCGTCCTTCGCGTCCTTCGGAGCGTCGGCGCCGCGTCGTGGCGCCTCGATCAACGCTGGCAGCGGCATCGGACCTTGCGAGCGCACGTCGAAGCCCGTCTCTTTGAACGGCGGGTAGAGCTCGGCGTTCAGGCGGCCGAGCGCTTCACGCATCTTCGCCGTCCATTGGTTGTAGATGCCGAGGTCGACGGCCTTCTTCCAGCCGTTCTCGTAGGCGTCGAGCGATCGCTCTTCGATCGGGACGACGAACTCGTCGATCTGCGTCTGGTA
>JBGAFW010000093.1:0-39708 GCA_044227045.1 Labilithrix sp. | reverse complement strand
CTGAAGTTGCCGCCGCACCATTTGCGACCAGATGGAACACACCGTCGCCGTCATGGAAAGAGCGTGTAGTGTGCACAGCAATTTCCGCCCATCACAGAAATCTCCCCGAGCCGCCGGGCACGGGCACGGGCACGGGCACGGGCACGTGTACGGGCGAGAAGAGATCTGAGGACACGCCCTAGACTTCTTCGAAGGAGCAGCTTGGACACTTATCTGGTTTGCGAGGGAGTGCGGGCTTCTTTGGTCGTGGCATCACCCACCATCTGGCTTGGGGCAATCGGCCGGGCAGTTGCAATAATTCTCCCGATCGGCACACGTCCCGTCGCCGCAACGCGTGCATACCATCGATCCCGGGAGCTTATCGCGGCACACCATGCCTCCATCTTCATTTGTGGGCTCCGAAGCGTCTATCTCTGTCAATCCGCCACAGCAAACCGCACATAGCGCCCGCGTGTCGAAGCCAGTTCCTTCAGCGATACAAAAGAGCGGCAGGCACACGGTCGTGCCTGCGTCACCGCAGCATGAAGTGGTGCCTGATAGGCAGCAGCGGAACGCGCCGTCCATGACGAAACCGTCACCTGAATCCACAGTCGCAGCATCTGCGCCAGAATCGGCCTGGTCTTCGAGCCCAGCATCTACAGCGGTGACTCCTGGCGTTTGAGTGTTCGACGAACACGACGTCGCCACCGCCATACCGACCAGACATCCCACGACGCCAAGGCGAATATTCATCTCATGTCCTTCAGGGGCGCAGCAGGCGGAAGCGGAGCTTGAGGGCTTCGTCTTCGAGCTTCGTGACGATCGCGGCGGCGCGCTGCTTGGCGTCTTGGCCTTCGCGCGTGTCGCCGACGATTTTGGAAAGCATCGAGAGGGCCATCGCGCGGAGGCGGAGGTGGCCGCCGTCGCCCGCGGCTTCGGCGGCCTGGCGGGCACACTGGGCGCCCTCGTCGGGTCGGCCGAGCTTCCAGTGGGTGTAGGCGAGGCCGTTCTGGCGCCGGAACTCGGCGAACGGGACGCCGGCGGGATCGATCGACGCGTAGAGGGCCTGCGCCTCTTCGAGCGCCGCGGCGCGCTCGCCGTCGTGGCGGTGATTGATCTCGTAGGCGCGCTGATCGATCCAGCGGGCGCGAAGGCAGGCGCGATCGATCGCGTCCATCTCTTCGTCGAGGATGGGCGATACGTCTCGAAGGATGGCGGCGACCTGGGAGCGATCGTCGCGGCTCGCGAGGAAGGCGGCGGTGAGGAGGATCTCGGCGCGTGCTTCGGCGGGGGCGAGGGAGAACGACGCGCGTGCGCGGCGGAGGTGACCGTGCGCGGCCTCGTGATCGTTCTGGCGCAAGGCGCACGAGGTGTGCGCGAGCGCGAGCCACGTGCGCGTGGTCGCCGCCTCGTTGACGGGTGGCCGGTCCCACAAGCGCACGAGATCGAGGCAGAGCGAGACGGGCAGATCGCTCCAGCGTGAGTGGTAGGCGCCCATCCATCGCGCGCGGGCGGCGGCCGCGCCGGGGAGGCCGAACACTTGGAGGGCGCGCGCGCCCCACACGCCGCCTTCGAGGTAGCCACGCTTTCGAAGGCGGCGAAGGGCTCGCTCGACCGAGGCGACGTCGTCGGCGTACGCGCGTGCGCTCGCGAGCTTCTCGGCGACGGCGGTGAGGCTCCCGTGGGTCTCGACGAGGAAATCCACGTAATCGGCCCACGAAAGGCCCGTTCCGGCTTGTCCGGGATCGTGTCCGGGTGCGCCTGCCATCCGGTGATCACACTTTCTTCGTCATGGAAACGCAAACGCAAAGCAAGCAAACGCAAAACGAACCCGTACGCCGAGGCAAGCACGACGCGGCGCTCTATTTCGTCGTCGATCTCGAGGCCACGTGCGATCTCCATCAGGCGACGATCTCGAAATACGAGATGGAGACGATCGAGATCGGAGGTGTGCTCGTCGACGGCGAGACGCTCGAGCCGATCGACGAGATCGCGACGTTCGTGAAGCCCATTCGGCACCCTGAGCTCACGTCGTTCTGTCGCGAGCTCACGACCATCACGCAAGACGACGTCGACGGCGCGCCGCTCTTTCCCGAGGCGATCGGGAGGGTGCGCGAGATGCTCGAGCGACATGCCTCGAGCCCCGACGACATCCTCTTCTGCTCGTGGGGTGACTACGACAGAAACCAGCTCGTCCAAGACGCGCGGCTGCATGGCATCTCGCCGCCGGCCTTCGTCGGTCATCACCTCAACCTGAAGAACCGCTTCTCCGAGGCGCTTGGCCTTCCGAAGAAGCTCGGCATGAGCGGCGCGCTCGCGCACGTTGGCCTCGAGCTTCGCGGGACGCATCATCGTGGCATCGACGACGCGCGCAACATCGCGCGCCTCTTGCCATGGAGCCTCGAACGCCGAACCTTGCCAGCGCCGGAGACACGGCGAAGGCGAACGTGAGGTCGCCATGCTTGCTTGCCTTCCCACCTACAAGCCGCCATGGAGGTCTCCCCAAGGGCGGCTTCTCGATGGCGCTGCCATCGTCAGCCAGGTCATTCGGTGCTGCTCTGCTCCCTCGCCGGAGCACCAGCGCCGAATTACGTCATTTACGACGACGTCGACCGACGGTTGATCAACGGAGACGAATCGCCGAAGAAGGAGCGGTCGTCACGGCATCGACGGGAGGCGCTCGCGATGGGTCTCGGCGATGGCGGCCTCCTCGCGGCCCTTCTTGCTGAAGCGGCGTCGAAGGCCGATGAGCGACGCGAGGAGCGCGACGAGGCCCGCGGCGTACTCGACCGAGCCGTTCTGGGGCTCGGAGGACATGCTGCATCCGCCCGCCTCGCCCTTCGGCTCTTCGGCGGCCGGGAGCGGAAGGTCTGCCTGCGCCGACCTCTGCTCGTTGCCGGACGGCGTCTCGGAGGTCTTCGCGCCGGCGTTCGCGCTCGGGTCGGGCACGTTCGCGGGCTTTGGTGCGCGCGGATCGGGCTGGCCCTCGAGCCAGGGCGCCTCGCCGGCTTCGGTGAACGCACGCGCGACGAGCTCGGGCGCGTTGCCGAGATGCGTGTAGACTGCATGCGCCGTGTCGCCCATGCAGGTCGACGCTTGGTTCGACGGATCCTTCGCCTTGCCGTTGCCTGCGCGCGCCGCGACGCCGACGACCGCGCCCGACGCCGCCATCGCGGGGCTTCCGCTGTCGCCTGCGCAGGCGGACTCGCCGACCATGAACTCGGCGTTGCCGTAGCCGTAGTTCTGGTTCTCCGGATAGAGGCCCGGGCCGAGACCGATCAGCGGGATGTCGTGACGCTCCTGGCGGGACGTGGGCAGCTGGCCCATCTCGTTGATGCCCCAACCCACCGCCGAGAGCTTCTCGGTCAGCAGAGGAGCGCCAAGACGAATCTGCGCGACGGGCGCGTCGACCTTCTTCTCGAGGACGACGAACGCGAGATCGCGGTTGCACACGGTGGTCGCGGCGTCGACGACGAGCTTCGAGCCATGCGCCGTCGCGTTCGCTTCGATGCTCGAGTCAGCAGCGACGCCGTCCTTGCCGACGAAGATGGCAAGCGAGCTCGCCGCGCGGTCGGCGTGCACCGTGGCGCCTGCGACCGGCGTCCCGTCCATCGAGCACGCCGTCGAGCTGTCTGTGTCCGAGACGCAGTGACGCGCAGTGAGGACGAGGTTCGGCGCGACGAGCGTGGCCGAGCACAGCGATTTGCGCATCCCGCCGGAGAACGTGGCGAGGATGACGACCGAGTCATGTTCCGTACCAGAGGTGATGCCGCGGATGATGGGCTGGATCACCTGGCCCACGCGCTCCTGACCCGTGTCACTACCCGACTCACCCGCGCATCCCGAGAGGATTACCGCGAGCGCGGACACGAGGCCGAGTCCGTACAGCTTTCCCGATCCGATCCGTGTTGGCTGGAACATCGCGCGTTGCACATGAGACGTCTCAGCAACGTACGCGCCACGGATTCAGGGCCCTTCGACGTGGATCACGGAGGGCTCTCGGTGGATGTCGGTGTTGGATCGAGCGTGAGCCAAAGCCCGGAAATGTGGCCTTCCAAGCAACGCGGTTCGGGGTGCGGCGCGGAGGCACGCGATCAGACGACGACCTTGGCGTCGAGCTTCTTTCCGTACGCGACGAGCTCGTCTTTCACACGAAGTGCAGCCTTCGTCCGATGCATGTCGGCGCGATAGAGAAGGCAGATCGTGTCGGGGATGAACGGCAGGCGAGGGTGGAGACGAACGAGCCGTCCTTCGTGCCCGTACGTCGCGACCCGCCGGGGAAGGAGCGCAGGGCCGATGCCGGCGAGCACGAGGCTCTTCACGAGCTCGAGGTCTCCGCAAACGAGCTTGCGTGTCGAGAGCAGGCCTTGGGCGGCGAGCTGATCGCACAGCTCCTGGCATTGCTGTACGCGCCCCGCGTAGATGAGCGGGCCTGCGAGCAAGCGATGCTTCGCCGCGAGGAACGCGGGATCGCCGCTGTCGACCCACGACGCGCGCTCGCCTTCTTCGAGCACGTCGACGCTCGGCAGCGACGCGGCGACGAGCGACGTGAGAGGACGCGACGGCGGCGGCGCGTCTTCCGCGACGAGGACATCCATCGCGTCGTGAAAGAGCTCGACGATCACGAGGTCGGGATGGGGATGCGGGTTGACGACGAGCCCGAAGTGCGTGCGCCGCTCGATGACGCTGTCTCGCACCTGCGCGCTCGTCTCGTTCGAGATGAGCAGCTCGATCTTCGGATGGTCGCGCAGGAAGCGCGCGAAGAACTCGGGCAAGAAGTACGCGCCGAGCGACTCGTGGCACCCGATGACGAACGTGCCTTCGTCGTCGCTCTCGAGCCCCTTGATGCGTTGCGTGGCGCGATCGAGCAGCTGAAAGACGTCGTTTGCGTACTTGAGCAGCTCCTCGCCGGTCACGGTGAGGCGCACGCCGCTTCGTTCACGCACGAGCAGCTGCGACTTGAGCTCCTCCTCGAGGTTCTGCATCGCGACGGTGAGGGTGGGCTGGCTGACGTGCAGCGCCTTGGCCGCGGCGGTCATCGAGCCGCTCTCGGCGATCGCGGCGAAGTAACGAAGGTCGCGAAGGTCCATTCTCTATCGATAAACTCCGGCGAGCCGATCGAGATCTACACGATTTGCCATCGCCCGCGTCGACGCTCAACGCGAGAATGTGAAGAACGTCGCAGGTGACGGCACTCCGCCGATGGCGCGATAAAACTCGATCGCGTGCGTGTCCTCGCTGTCGGCGGGGACGAACACCACGTCGATCCCTGCCTCCCGAGCGAGGGACGAGAGCTCGGTGACGAGCGCGCGACCGACGCCCTGCCGCTGCCGATCCACCCGCACGGCGAGGTCGTAGATGAACAGCTCGGTGGAGCGACTCCGCGTCATCGGCAGCGCATGCGCCGTGAGACCGCCGACGACCACATCCCCTTCGGTCGCGACGACGGCCCAGAAGTCTTCACGTCGCAAGAGCGACGCCACGTCGTCGTCGCGGAGCGGCTCGCCGCCCTGCTCCTCTTCGAAGACCGCCGCGATCGTCGCGAACATCGCGCGTGCGATCGCCTCTTCACCCGCGCGGAGCCTGCGAACGACCGCCATGGCCCGTCACGCTACCCGATCTGCCGCTCAGCACCTGCGAACGTCATGTAATGTCATGGAAAGACGACGGTTTTGAGCCATATGGATTTCCTATGGGCTCCATCGAACCTCGTTAGTTCCGAAGCGCGAGGGGACGCCCCATAGTTGTTCTTCGAGAGCGGCGCGGGAGGCGAGCAAGCCCGCGTCACATCCTCGTTCCCCCGCTTGCGGCCTTGGTCGCGAAGGCGGGTGAGCTCTGCTCGCTTCTTCGGCACGCCTGGCCCGCGTGTGTCGGGGGACGTGCGTCTGCCGCGCTCGGCATCGAGCGACGGCAGCCGTGAGAACAACCGTGTGGCCTTCGAAGACACAGGAGGAATACCAACCCATGCGACGCACGATTCGCTCGCACCTTATGCCGCTCGCCGGCTCTGCCATCACCGCGACGCTCATGCTCCTCAAGCTCACCGGCTGCGGTGGCGATGACGAAGCCTCTCCCACCACGAAGCCGCCGGTCGACACCGCCGACGCCGGCCAGAACGAAGCCGGGCCGAACGGCCCCCAAACGATCGCGCCAGGCCCGAGCCGTGGATCGCCGATCGCGACGTCGAGCGACGACTCGATCGTCGTCACCGTCAACCGTGACTCGGGATCGATCACGATCTTCAAGGCAACGTTCCCCGACGACGGGTCGCCCGCGAAGCTCGACAAGTCGTACGAGGTGCCCGTCGGCGGTGAGCCGTGGCAAGTCGTGCTCTCTCCCGATGGTGACACGGCGTACGTCGTGCTCCGCAAGGACCAGAAGCTCGTCAAGGTCGGCGGGCTGAAGGGCGCCGCGCCCGCGGTGGCCGGCGAGGTCGCGGTGGGCTCGGAGCCGACCGGCGTCGCGCTCACGCCTGCAGGCACGCGTGCATGGGTCGCCAACTGGGTCGACGGCACGCTGCTCGGCATCGACACACAGACGATGAAGGTGGGCTTCACCGTCGACCTCAACGCCGCGCTCCTCGCGTCGAATCTCCTCGGGCCCGAGGCCAAGACCGCACGCCCGGCGCTGGCGCACCCGCGATCGGTGGCGATCACGAACAACGGCGACGCGAACGAAGACGACGAGAGCATCTACGTCACCGAGTACTTCGCGCAGCGCACCGAAGCGGAGGCCGCCGACGGATCGAACGCCGACGTCGCGAAGTCCGCCATCGTCTACAAGGTGAAGGTGAGCGACAAGTCGGTCTCGACGATTCGCCTCGCGCCGATCGCGGACATCGGCTTCAAAGACTCGGCCAACGGCCAAGCGGGCTGCTACCCGAACCAGCTGCAGTCGATCACGATCCAGGATCACTTCGCGTACGTCTCGAGCGTCTGCGCGTCTCCGAAGGGACCGATCGGCGTCGTGACCCCTGCGGGCGGCGCGCCGAACCCGGCCAACGTCAAGACGACGACCCACGGCGCGGTGAGCGTCATCGATCTCACGTCGGACAAAGAGGTCACCGGCGCGACCGCGTCGCTCCACGCGAAGTTCAACGCGGAATTCGACAAGCGCACGCTCGGCGACGACGGCACGCGCCGCTATCCAGCGGTCCCCGCTGACATCGGCTTCGTGCGCGGCGGCGGCGTCGCGTACGTCGTCGCGAACGCCTCGGACGCGGTCTTCCGCGTTCGCTATGACGTCACGCAGGCGAGCAGCATCATGGAGCTCGGCACGCCGAGCGCGCCGTTCATCAACCTGAACCCCGCCGGGATCGCCGCCGAAAAGAGCGGCCAGAACCCGATCGGCATCGCGACCGCGAACCAAGACGCGCACAAGCGCTGGGCGTTCGTCATCAACGACGTCTCACGCAACGTCAGCGTGATCGACTTCAACCAGCAAGCGATCGCAGGTGGATCCCCCGCGAACGCGGTCGTCGCGTCGTCCGCGGCGATGCCTGCCGCCGAGTCGCTCGAAGACAAGGTGAACAAGGGCAAGCGCTTCTTCAACACCGCGACCGGGCGCTGGTCGCTCAAGGGACAAGGTTGGAACGGCTGCCAGTCGTGCCACATGGACGGCCTCACCGACAACGTCACCTGGTACTTCGCGCGCGGTCCGCGTCAGTCCGTCAGCCTCGACGGAAGCTTCTCGAAGAAGGATCCGTCCGATCAACGCATCTTCAACTGGACGGGCATCTTCGACGAGGTCGCCGACTTCGAGAACAACACGCGAGGCATCTCCGGCGGCGTCGGCGCGATCGTGCACACGAAGAACGTCGCGCCCGCTCCGCCCGACGTCTCGCAACGCATCGACACCGCGGCGCTCAACGTCAACGGCCTCAGCGGATCGGTCGAGGACGTCGTCAACCTGAGCAACCCGCTCGGGCTCGCGCAGCCGAACGTGCTCCCGGACTGGCAATTCATCAAGGCCTACGTGCAGCAGATCCGTCCGCCGAGGAAGCCCTCGAACCTCGACGGAACGAAGGTCGCGGCAGGCAAGCAGATCTTCCTCCAGGACGGCAGCTGCCAGGGCTGTCACGGCGGCGACAAGTGGACGATCTCGAAGAAGTTCTACACGTCGTCTGCCGACACGAACACGAAGCTCACGGCGAAGGCATGGACGCCGCCGGCAGGATTCCCGACCGCGCTCCTCCCCGCGGCCGATCAGCGCTTTATGCGTTTCGGCAACGGTGACCCGGCGAGCTTCGATCAGATCCAGTGCATCCTCCGCCCCGTCGGCACGTTCGCGAAGGCGGACCCGCTGATGACGACGAACCCCGAGCTTCGCCAGAACATGACGACGCCGGGCCAAGGCAACGAAGCGAACGGCAAGGGCTTCAACCCGCCGTCTCTCCTCGGCGTCCAGATCGGCGCGCCGTACTTCCACAGCGGCGGCGCCGCGACGCTCGAGAGCCTCTTCTCGCCGACGTTCAAGGAGCACTACCAAGCGCTCTCGCCGAACATGCTGACGGAGACCGACCCGGCCGAGCGCGCCGCGAAGGTCGATCAGATCGTGCAGTACCTGCTCTCGATCGACACCGAGCAGGCGCCGATCACGATCCCGGCGGTGGGCGCGCAAGGCGGAGACTTCTGCGCCTCTCCTTGAACGACGCTGAACGACGCTGAACGAAGCTAGCGTCGCGACCACGCGACACCTCGAGCCCCGCTGCCCTACTTGTTCTCAGGGTGGCGGGGCTCTTCTATTCGTGCGTCAGGAAGAGGACGCGATCGCGATCGCGAAGTCTCGCGCCGCCGCGTCGATGTTGCGCTTGTCGTTCGAGGGGTACGTGATGCGTGGGCTGCCCCCGACCTCGATCGCGATCGTCGACCCGAGCACCGGGACGAGCGCGATGAGACCGCCGCGGGCGCAGGTCTCGGCCTCGCCCCGCTTGTCGACGACGAGCGCGACGCGACCTCGATCGAAGAGCTCACGTTCGATCGCGAACGCGAGATCGCGAGCGAGCTCCGCCGAGAAGGCATGCACCTGGACGGCGACGCCTGCCTGCCCGAGCCGTTCGCGGCGCTCCTCTGCGCCGACCTGCGATCGGCCCGAGCTCGCGGCGCCCACGCCGGTCGCGAGCGACTTCGAGCTCGGTCGACCGAGGATCATCCCGGCCGCCACCGTGTCGTTCGTGACCGAGTCGATCAGGACGAAGGCGCCCGTCTTGCGGTTCGTGGTGTACGGATCGAAGAAGAGCGGCGCGCGCGTCTGCACGAGGACGCGACCGATGTCGTTGAGCGCGAGCGACGTGGCAGGCTCGGGCTCGAGCGTCTCCGCCGAGGTCCCGGCGAGCACCTCGATGCCGGCGCGGACGATGCGCGTCGTGTGCTTGAGGAGGTAGGTCTTGCCGCGATCGAGCGGGCGTTCGCTCATCCAGACGAGGTTGGTCTCGAGCTCCGTCCCTACCTCGGGCGGGGAGCGATCGTGGTCCTTCGCGAGCACGATCATGTCGCCGCGGCTCACGTCGATCTCGTCGGCGAGGCGGAGCGCGATGCTCATCGGCGCCGACGCAGCGCCGATGTCGACGCCGGCGCTGTCGACGCCGACGACGCGTGAGCGCTTGCCCGAAGGCAGGACGACGATCTCGTCACCGACCGCGATCGATCCCGACGCGATCTGCCCGGCGAAGCCGCGGTACTCGAGGCCCGGGCGGAGCACGAGCTGCACGGGGAAGCGGAACGGCGCCGCCGCCTCGGTGCTCGAGGGCGAGATCGACTCGAGCCGCTCGAGGAGCGTGCCGCCGGTCCACCACGGCGTGGTCGTCTCGGACGCCGAGCGGACGACGTTGTCCCCCGCGAGCGCGCTGACGGGGATCGAGAACAGGTGTCGGATCCCGAGGCGCTCTGCGATCGCGTCGAGCTCGGCCTTGATCGCGTCGAAGCGATCGCGATCGAACCCGATGAGGTCCATCTTGTTCACGCACGCGATGACGTTCGGGATCCCGAGCAGCGCCGCGATGTGCGCGTGGCGTCGCGTCTGCGCCAGGACGCCGAGCCGCGCGTCGACGAGGATGATCGCGGCGTCTGCGGTCGAGGCGCCGGTCGCCATGTTGCGTGTGTATTGAACGTGGCCCGGCGTGTCGGCGATGATGAACTTCTTCTTCTCGGTGGAGAAATACCGATACGCGACGTCGATCGTGATGCCTTGCTCGCGCTCGGCGAGGAGGCCGTCGGTGAAGAGCGAGAAGTCGATCTCGGACGTCGAGCCGGCGCCGCGCGTCGACCCCTTCACCGAGGCGCGCCGAACCGCGTCGAGCTGATCTTGGTAGAGGCCGTGAGCATCGTGGAGGAGCCGTCCGATGAGCGTCGACTTGCCGTCGTCGACGGACCCGATCGTGACGAAGCGAACGAGCTCTTTGTCCTCCTGCGCAAGAAGCCATGCCTCGACATCCATCGGCGGCGGTCCGCTCTTGTCGACCAGCTCGTTCGAAACCTCGGGTAGGCGTGTCGCCTGGGCGTGCGCTGCCATCAGAAGTAGCCCTCGCGCTTCTTTGCTTCCATCGACGCTTCTTCGTCGAGATCGATGAGGCGACCTTGTCGCTCCGAGCTCGTCGCTTCGATCATCTCTCGCAAGATCTCGGGGAGCGTCGTCGCGGTGCTCCGCGTGGCGCCGGTGAGCGGGTAGCAGCCGAGCGTTCGAAAGCGCACCGTCTCGATCCGCGCCTGTTCACCCGGCTCGAGCGGGAAGCGATCGTCGTCGACCATGAGGAGCGTGCCATCGCGCTCGACGACCGGTCGCGGCGCGGCGAAGTAGAGCGGGACGATGGGGATGTCTTCGAGCCAGATGTATTGCCACACGTCGAGCTCGGTCCAGTTCGAGAGCGGGAAGGCGCGGATGCTCTCTCCCTTCTTGATCTTGCCGTTGTAGAGGCTCCACAGCTCGGGCCGCTGGTTCTTCGGATCCCATTGGCCATGCTTGTCGCGGAACGAGAGCACGCGCTCCTTCGCGCGCGAACGCTCTTCGTCCCTCCGCGCGCCGCCGAACGCCGCGTCCCATCCGCCGGCGCGGAGCGCGTCGAGGAGGGCGTGCGTCTTCATGACCTGCGTGTACTTGTTGCTGCCCCACGTGAACGGGCTCGCGCCTTCGGCGAGCGCCGCGTGGTTCGTGTGCACGCGGAGGTCGAGCCCGTTGTCCTTCACGAAGCGATCGCGAAACGAGATCATCTCGCGGAACTTCCACGTCGTGTCGATGTGGAGGAGAGGAAAGGGAAGGGGGCTCGGCGCGAACGCCTTCTGCGCGAGCCGCACGAGGACCGACGAGTCCTTGCCGATCGAGTAGAGCATCACCGGCCGCTCGAGCTCGGCGACGACCTCGCGGAAGATCTGGATGCTCTCGGCCTCGAGCGCGCGAAGGTGCGACAGGCGCCCGGCGCCAAGGCCGCTCACGGGACGAGACGCTCGGACGCTCGTTGGCTTCGAAGGAGTGGCGCTGTTCACGATAGTAGAGAGATGTCTAGCATGGCGGATCCGGTGCGGGTAGGGGTGACGAACCGGAACGCCGAGCCGGCTCGAGTTCGATTGTCAGATTGGCAGCGGACGAGCCCCGGCACCCGGCGGCGCGCCAACCTGTCCGACGACGGTCGGGCGCGGGCTCGGCGAGGCGCGAAATCACGAAGAATCACCTTGATCTTCGCGGTCTGAAACGGTGGCATGCCCCTCGCTAAACGGATCCACGGGTCAGAAGGTCCTCCTTAAGTAAGGCCGGCCTAACGCCCCTCGTCACCCCAGCTCGAATGCTCCAAGTCGACCAGCTCCTCAAGAAGAACTTCTGGATCGTGATCCTCCCGTTGGTCGCGATGGCCGCGCTCCTCAACGCCCAGGCCGTCACGCAGCTCGTCGGGATCGGGCTTGGTCCGGACGAGAAAGCGCTCGCGACGCCTCCTCCTGTCGCGAAGATCGCCCCCGCGAGCGCGTCGTCGGGACGCTCGACGAGCGCCGAGCCCATCCTCAACCGCAACCCGTTCGATCACGTCACCGGATCGCTCAAGCCGCCGCCGGTGGACGAGTCGGGCGGCACGGCGTCGACCGGTCCGCTCGACACGAGCGATCCGTGGAACGCGCCGAAGTGCGACGGCGTGAAGGTCCTCATCATCGCGGCGTCGGGCGATCCCGAGTGGTCGCTCGCGACCTTCAGCGGTGGCGAAGGTGGCAAGACGATCATGCGCCGCCGCGGCGGCGACGTGAACGGCAAGCAGGTCCACTTCGTCGGATGGGACCGCGTGTGGATGCAGAACGGCAGCGCGCTCTGCCAGGCGAGCCTCTTCGAGAAGGTCGAGGTCGCGCCGAAGCCTGCCGCCGCGCCGCCTCCGGCAGCAAGCGGCTCGTCGGCTCCAAGCGGAGCGAAGTCGCTCGACCCTGCGATCGCGAAGGGCATCCAGAAGGTCAGCCCGAACGAGTACAACATCGATCGCGGCGTCGTCGACAAGATCCTCGAGAACCAAGCGGACTTGATGCGCCAGGCGCGCATCGTCCCCGAGCAAGAGAACGGACGCGTCGTTGGCATTCGACTCTTCGGCGTTCGTAACGACACGCTGCTCGGCGTGCTCGGAATGGAGAACGGCGATCGCCTCCAGACGATCAACGGCTTCGACATGTCGAGCCCCGAGAAAGCGCTCGAGGCGTACGCGCGCCTTCGCACCGCGGACAAGCTGACGATCAGCCTGAACCGCCGCGGTCAAAACATGAACATCGATTACAACATCAAGTGACGACGACTGCGCATTCGCGCGGGCGCCATGCGCCATACGCAACACGAGAGTAGGCCGAGATGAAGAACGACAAAGCAAAGGCAGCCGAGAAAGAGACGAAGGAGAAGAACCGCCTCCTGAGCTTCGCTTCTTCGCGTGGTGAGGGCGATCTGTTCGGTCAGACGCTGCGCACCGTCGTCGTCCTCGTCGGCGCCTGCATCCTCTTCGTCGGCTCTCTCTCGACCGCCGCCGTGCTCATCACGAACAAGGCGCTCGGATCGAGCACCACCTCGGCGAGCAGCACCAGCTCCGAAGGATCCGAAGGCGCGAAGGACAGCGCGAAGGACACGAAGAGCACGGATGGGAAACCACAGTCCGGCGCGCCGAAGAAGCCCATCTCGATCTGACGAAACGATCGGACGAAACAATCGCGCGGATCCTCGATCTTCTCTCTCCAAGTCAGGCCGAGCTTCGTAGTAGTAGTACGGCGCGCAGACCTCTGGGCTCGGCTCTCCTCCTCGACTCTCGACGCCTCCTCGACTCTCGACGCCAACGCAACGCACGAACGAACGACATCACCACTCGATGAAGAAGCGAAACCTCGCGCTCCTCACGGCTGTCGCCTCCGCTGTTCCACTCGTCGTCGGACAGCTGCACGCGCAGCCTCGTCTTCGCGATCGTGCGCCGCCGAATGCGTCGATCCTCACGAAGCCGGCGGATCCTGCTCCCGCGACCACGCCCGCGCCGGCGGCGACGCCCGCTACGACGGGGACCGCAGCCGCCGGAGCCGGAGCAGGCACCACGGGCGCAGGCGCAGCCGGCGCAGGCGCAGCAGGCGCGGCGGGCAAGCCTCCGGTGGTGGGCCCGAGCGGCAAGGCGCAAGGCGATACGTCGGGCCTCTCACAATTCGAAAACTCTCTCGAGTTCGAGCCACGAAGCCCGAACTACAAGGTCGCCTTCTCGCTCGAGGACGCGGATCTCGGCGAGCTCGTTCGCGTCATCTCGCAGCTCACGGGCAAGCGCTTCATCTTCGGCGGCAAGGTCAAGAACATCAAGGCGAGCGTCTACTCACCGCAGAAGGTGACGGTCGCCGAGGCCTACCAAGCGTTCCTCTCGATCCTCGAGACGAACAAGCTCACCGTCGTCCCGCACGGCCGCTTCCTCAAGATCGTCGACACCGACGCCGTCGCGTCGGCCGGCACGCCCGTCTACGGCGCCACGCAAGGGTCGCCTTCGGAAGATCGCTACGTCACGCGCATGCACCGCCTCGGCCACATCAGCGCCGACGACGCGGCGGGCGTGCTCGGCAAATTCAAGACGAAGGAAGCAGACATCACGGTCTACGGACCGGGCAACATGCTCATCATCACCGACACCGGGACGAACATCCGGCGGATGATGTCCATCCTCGAGGAGATCGACGTCGGCTCGTCGGGCGACCAGATCTTCATCGAGCCCATTCACTACTCCTCCGCCCAAGAGGTCGAGAAGCGCATCAACGAGCTCTTCGACGTGAAGAGCAGCGGAGGCGCGCCCGCCTCCTCGCCGAAGCCGGGCGGCGGCAGCACCACCAGCGTCGCGCCGGCCGTGGGCGATCTCCACGTCGCGAAGATCGTCGCCGACGATCGCAGCAACACGCTCATCATCGTCGCGACCGAGCGCGCGTACCTGCGCATGCTCGAGCTGATCAAGCGCATCGACGTCCCGCAGACCGGCGAGGGCGAGATCCACGTCCTGTCGCTCCAGCACGCCGACGCGACCGATCTCACGAAGACGCTGAACGACATCATCACGGGCGCCAACACGTCGGGTACGCCCGCGGGCCCGCAAGGTGGTCGAGGTGCAGCGCCTGCGCCTGCCGCCGCGCAAGCCGCCGGCATCTTCGAAGGCGGCGTGAAGGTCTCGGCCGACAAGTCGACGAACTCGATCGTCATCACGTCGTCGCTCCGCGACTACGCGGCGCTCCGGTCCGTCATCGATCGCCTCGATCAGCCACGCCGTCAGGTCTTCATCGAGGCGGTCATCATGGACCTCCAGCTGAAGCGCTCGGACACGTTCGGCGTCAGCTTCCACGGCGGCGCGCCCTTCTCGTTCGACAACCCGAACGACTCCGTCGTGTTCGGCGGCAACAAGATCACCAACACCATCCCGCCGGTCCCCACCGATCCCGACGCCCTTCAAGGCTTCGCGCTCGGCGTTCGCGGCCCGGGTATCTCCGGCTCGCAAAACTTCCTCGGCACCGGCATCTCGATCCCCGCGTTCGGCACGTTCATCCAAGCGATCGCGCGAACGGGTGACACCGATCTCCTCTCCACGCCGCACATCCTCGCGCTCGACAACGAAGACGCCGAGATCAACGTCGGCGACAACGTCCCGCTCCAGACCAACCAAGGTCTCGGCGCGCTCACGGGTCTCGCCGGCGCGACGGGCGCGGCGGGCGGCGCCGCGGGTGCGCTCGGCGCGCTGGGCGGCCTCGGCGCGCTCACCGGCGCGGGCGTCCCTCGTCAGGACGTCGGCACGAAGATCAAGATCAAGCCGCACCTCAACGACTCGAACGAGGTCCGCCTCGACGTCACCGAAGAGATCAGCGAGGTCGGCGCGAACGTCGGCGGTACGTCCGGCGCGTTCAACATCTCGAAGCGCACGGCCACCACCAAGCTCGTGGTCGCGGATCAGCAGACGATCGTCATCGGTGGTCTCATTCGTAACGTCGTCGGCCGCACGGAAGAGAAGGTCCCGGTCCTCGGTGATATTCCCGTGCTCGGCGCGCTTTTCCGCAAGCGCACCAACCAGAACGAGAAGCGCAACCTCATTCTCGTCATGACGCCGTACATCATTCGCACGCAGGAAGACCTCCGCACCGTCTTCGAGCGAAAGATGCAAGAGCGCCAGGAGTACCTCGATCGCTACTTCGTCTTCAGCGAGGCGTCCGAGTACAAAGCGCCCAAGGATTGGTCGCGAACGAACGGGCTCGTCGAAGACATCCGTCAGTCGTACTTCAAGCTCGAAGAGAAGAAGCGCCTCGACGAGATCACGCGCCCGAAGGAGCTGAAGACGCACGAGCCGCAGCGTCCGATCGAGATGCCTCAGAACGTGCGCCACGGCGGGACGAGCGGCGGCGGAGCCACGCCCACGCCGCCTCCCACCCCGCCCACGACGCCGCCCGGCGGAACGACGCCGCCGGTGAACGTGAATCCCGCCGTCCGCAACCTCGAACGCATCGAGAAGTAGCGAAGCTACTGGCAGACGAGGTTGCAGCCCATCCCGAGCGGAGGGTGAACGGCGCACGCCCACGAGCCGCCATTGCACATGCACTCGTCACCGATCTTGCTGCCCTGCGCGCGGCAACGATCGCCGTTCGTGCACGTGCCCGTCTCGGGGAACTGCGCGCACTCGCGAGGACATGCCGGCAGCGTCTGGCCCGCGCACGGATCGTTCGGCTTGAACGTCGTCTCGCAGATGCCCTTCGCCGAGCACGCGACCGACGCGGTGAGCGTGCCGCCCGAGCCGTCGAAGCTCTTCGTGCCGTCATCGGCGACCGTCCCTTGCGCCGCGCAGCCGCACGCGGGGAAGCCCTTCGCGCGTTCATCACCGCACGCTTGCGCCTTCGCCTGGCTCGCCTTGTTCGCGCCGGTCGCGATCTGGGTGCCGCAGCAGTCACGGTCGAACGTCACGATCACGCAGTCCGCGGACGTCGCGCAGCCGCGAAGCGACGCGTCGAGCACGCCGTTCGTGTCGAAGCACGCGCCTGACGTGGGGCACTCGCGGATCTCCCAACCACAGTTGCCGTCGGCCTTCTCGATGCAGCGGCCGGTGTTGCCGCCGATGCTTCCGTCCGAGCATTGCTGCGCGGGCATCCCGAGCGCCGGCCCGCACGCGTTCGGCGCGCTGCAGTCCTTCTTCGCGGTGCCCGAGGACGAGCCGCTCGATCCGCTCGATCCGCTCGATCCGCCGCTCGACAGACCTTGGTTGGCATCG
The DNA here is from genome assembly GCA_044227045.1 of Labilithrix sp. Classification (GTDB taxonomy): domain Bacteria; phylum Myxococcota_A; class Polyangia; order Polyangiales; family Polyangiaceae; genus Labilithrix. The sequence continues at coordinate 23,024 of JBGAFW010000093.1, read as the reverse complement.
CCGAGCGAGACCCCGCCACCGCACGCGACCAGCGTGAAGGTTACTGCGCCTGCCGTAAGAAAGATCTTCAAGCTGTTCATCTCATCACCTCTGCCCATGAATGGAGGCGGCTCCCGGGTTTGATCACGAAATCGACCGCGTCTCCACGAAGCGGCCAAAGAGCCCGAAAAAAAGGCCAAATGCCGCTCACTCGTCGAGGATCGACTGGAGCTTTCGCGCATGCGGCGAGGCAGGGTCGCTCGCGAGCAGCCGCGCCGCGAGCTTCTTCGCCGCCGCCTTGTCGCCGTGCGCGCGGAGCGCCTCGACGCGCGCGACGGCGGCCTCCGTACGGAGCGCGCCATGCGGATACGTCTGATCGTAGCGATCGAGCGCGGCCAGCGCGCCCGACGAGTCGCCGCGAAGAAGCGCGCTCCGTGCTCCGTCGAGCGCCGCGAGCTCGCCCGTGAGCGGGCTCTCTTGCGACGCGCGCGCCGATCCGGCCTGCGTCGCCGATCGCGCGGTCTTCGGCGCGCTTGGTTTGTCCTTCGCCTGAGACGTGACGTCGTTCGAAGGCTCGACCGCGGTGGGTTGCGGTTGCGGCTGCGGCTCGTCTTGCGGCGGCGCCGCGAGCTCTGCGGTCCGCGCCGAAGGAGGCGTGATGGACGCCGCGGCTGTGGTGGCCGACACAGAGGACGGCGGCGAAGAAGCCGGCGCGCTCGACTTCATGACGACCGCGCCGCCGCCCACGACGGCCGCGGCGATGACGGCGGTCGAGACGACCTTCACCCAGAGCGCGGTCCCGCCAAAACCAACGACCTTCGTCGCGGCCGCGGTCGCGCCGGCGCCCGTGACCGCCGCGTTCGCGCCTGCCGCGGCGGTCGTGCTCGCCGCGACCGTCGTGGTCGCGATCGCGAGGCCGAGCGCGGCGGCCGCTTTCGCGCGCGAGCCATGCGAGGGACCATCTCCGCGCGCCGAGGCGAGGAGCGTGGAGCCCACGTCGTCGTCGCCAGACGAGACCTCGAGGAGTCGCTTCGGGTCGAGGGTCGTCATTTCGTGCTCCCTTGGTGGGCGATCCGGTTCTTCATCATCGTCACCTTGGATTGAAACTCCTCACGGGCCCGGCGTAGTCGCGACTGCGCCGTTCCTTGTGGGATCTCGAGAAGGGAAGCGATCTCGAGGGTGGTCATTTGTTCGAGCTCGTAGAGAACGAAGACGCTTCGTGTGTCGAGGTCCATCGACTCGAGCACCTCGTCGAGGAGCGCACGCGCGCGGCGCTCATCGAGGAGCGCGTCGGGCTGGAGATCCGGCGCCTCGAGATCCTCGGCCGGGTTCGGATGGGCGATCTCACGGCGATGCACGGCGCTTCGTCGAACGTCGGACGCGACCCGCATCGCGGTGCCGAAGAGAAAGCTCTTCTCGCTGCCTTCACGGATCGCGTCGAGCTTGCGTGACGCGATGAGGAACACCTGCTGGGCGGCGTCGTCGGCGCGATCGCCCGTCAGGCCGAAGCGGCGGAGCGAGCGCCAGATGAAGTCGAAGTGCTCGGCGAACATCCTCCGGAGGCGCGACGGATCGCTCGATGCGTTCTTGTCGGTGACGTCCTTGTCGTTGGTCGCGACATCCTCCACCGGCGCGGTGCACCCGGCCCCAACGGCGGTCGGCTCGCTGCGGGCGGAGGGAGTCATCCTCCTCATGATGGGCGTCCGAGCCGATTTTGATCAGAAAATGCGCACGCCGAGGCCGAGCCGTCCAAACCCCACAAAAACAGGCGCTTCGTAGATTGGTACGCCGGGCTCGAAGAAGAAGCTCTCCCGAAAGAGCGGCGTCATCCCACCCGCCTCGAGCTCGACACGAAGCCTGTCTCCGAGGACATGCCACACGGCACGACCCTGCGTCGAGATCGACGCCCACGGCCGGCCACGGCTCGCTCCACCGTTCACGCCCACTCCGCCTCCTTCGGCGTCGAGCTCGCCGAGCGTGAATTCTGCGCAGGGATGGAGCGTGATGACGTCGCCAAAGGAGAGCCGAACCGGACAGCCCGCCGCGCTGCCTACGGTCCATCGAAGCGTCGCGGTGCCGACCGCCGGCGTCCGGTCCACGTCGAGGCTCCGCGCGAACGCGACGCGCACGGACGGATCGACGCGAACGACGCGCTTCGATGACGATCTCCATTCGAGATCGGCGAACACCCGCCCGCTCCCCACGAGATCCGCGAGGAACGACGCCTCCGCGCCAAGGCCCGCGCTGAGCGCGAGCTCCGACCGCGGCGCCGCGGCCGTCGGCGGAGCAGACGACGATGGGGACGACGGCGCCGACGAGGGCGGCGGCGAGGGCGGAGGAAGAGGCGCCGTCGAGGGTAGAGGCGCGCTCGAAGCCGGCGGGCTCGGCGGCGACGAGGTCGCAGCGGTCGAAGCGGCGGCATGAGGCGCCGTCGACGCGCGCGGATCGATCGCGAGGGCCGCGATGAGGCCGAGCGCTTCGACGACCTCGCCGCACGTGACGCCGCGCACCTCGCGCGCGCTGCTCCACGAGCCGCCGTCCTCGATCAGCAGCCGCCCGATGAACGACGACGACGAGGCGCCCACGATCGCGACATGCAGAACGCGCGCCTTCTCGCCGCTGCTGGCGGCCAGCCGTGATCGATTCGTGCGCGCGGCGATCTCACGAAAGAACGCCTTGTCGTCCGGGCATGTGGGGCTCGCCGCGTCGTACGCGATCCGGATGGGCTCGACCACGTCCGCGTCATCCGCCCGCGCCAAACGACCCGCGCCGACGACAACCACGACCAAGAGCAGCGCTACGCGACGGTCGAGCAAGACGAACCGCGACGGTGATACCGCGTCCAAGCCGTCGCTAGTCGAAAATGTGGTGGGAGCGTCCGCTCAGAAGGGCGAGCACCTCAACTGGGCCGGAGCATCTTCGAGCTGAAAGCATCGACGACCCGTCGGGCAAATCACCACCGAACACGGGTCGCCCTGCACGCAAACAGCACGGGGAAACGATGGATCGATCGGCGTGTAGTCGATGCAGCGTTGGCCTTCGGGGCATACGCTTCCGGTCGCACATCGCGGCTGTGTGGTTGGGTCGAGCGTGACCTGACCACCATCACGTGTGGCATCGCCATCACTGCCAGCATCTGCGTCTGGGCTCTCTACGGGGTTGCTTGAGCAGGCCACCGCGAAGACGACCACTCCAAAAACGCGAATTACCATTCCGTCGTCGCCACCTCAAAGGTAGGGTATGTATACTGGTCGATTCTGCGACCAAGGTTGTAGGCGCCGGTAAAGCCACCAACGTGATTGCCGACAATGTATGTGGTTGGATCTCCGTAAGCGGCTTGGAAGAGTTCTTGAAGCAACCCCGAGCCGCTCGCTCCATTTGTGGTGTCCCAAGTGTGTTGGAGCAGGGCTGGATTTGAAAAGAGAGTCATATGGAAACTGCCAGGGCCACGACGGATTTGAGAGTTGTAATAGTAATATCGACCGTCCGCGTCCCTGAATTGAGGGGCAATGGCTAAGTCAGCATCGTAGCCCACGACTCGTGACGAGTTAAAACCATAATCGAAGGAGCTGCCGTAAGCGACATTCAGCCATCCCGTGGCGCTGCCGGGTTCGTGATTACAACCTCCTGTCTTGAAGTCCAAAATCGCGTAGTCACAGTCATCAGTTCCACTCGTGACGTAACAGTCAGGAACGGAAACCTTACCACAAGTCCAAGGGCCGTAGGCTTGACTTGTGTTGACAGCACTCCACGCGGGGCATCCGGCAATGGAGCACCACTTGAACTGGGAGACTGCCTGCTGATTCACTTGAGCGTACCAACCACCACCAAAGCCGTAGAACTTGTGCGCAGCCGAAAGCGCCGTCCAACGACCGATGAGGGTTCCTGAACCGTTGTTGAAGTTGATTGTCGCGAGCCCCGGCCAATTCCATTGGTAGGTGGTTAATGATGAATAGATTCTGTCAGTGTTGCCCGGTGTGATGATTGCTTTTGTATTGGTGTTCGCAAGATCAAATGTTGGCGTGAGAAGTTTTTCGACATCCAAGAAGGACGAGCGCTCGATCACACCAAATTGGGTGGCTTGTACGTCGAACAGTTGAGCTGCCTCATTGTGGAGTGTGGTGTGGTTGGTCCACATTGATCCAGGCACTATCGAATGTGCTTGAGTTGGAGTTGCGGCGACGTCAACGGCATGCCCAGGGGCGATGGTTCGCATCTTCTTGCCAGAACGATAGGCCTCTCGGCTCGCTCCCACCGTAGCGAGATCTTCGTCAACCTGGATATATTCGGTTGCGGTTCCGTCAGCGCGAAAGACCATAGTGTGCCAACGTAGCCGGTGGGCAACCTCTTCGAGTGGTAGAGAATCTTGATCCGGGCCGATCGTTGGCGCTTTCTTCTCTTCGTTGATGGTCGGTGGGGATGCGAACTCGAAGATTCGATGAACGATCCACTTGTGGCCGTCTTCCTCCACCACCGTGCCGTCAGGTGGTGGATTCGAGAAGGCGTCCTCGGGCTTTTTTGTCAAACCGGTCGCAATGCTGGCCGCTCTCTCTTGCTTGAAGGCAACTTCTTGGCTGTCTTCCGCGAGGGCGCATCCACTTGAGACCAGAACCAAGATGACGCTGGCGCCACCGGCGCTTGCGCATGCCTTCTTCATCCAGTGATCGTGACGCGTGCCGCTCGAACGTCAATGTGGACTGCAAGAAAAGTGCGACTTGTAGGTAATTCGAGAAATCCTTCAAATCCGATCGGCCGGGGCGCGGTTGCCACATTGGCACGGGGTTTCGGCGTGCTCCGGCAACGGTGACAACCTGTCGGCAGCGCCGGAGGGAAAGGGCTGCAATTCCTTGGGCTTTTTGTGGTTGGGAGGTGGCATGCGAATCGCAATCCGATGGCGGTGTCGGGTATGATGGCCACCTCGTTTTCTGGTTCTCGAGGGATGATGGAACAGCGTTTTCTTGGCGAGATTTTGCATCGGCGGGCAGGTGTGCCGCTCGACCGGCTCGAGTCGCTCTACGCCGTGCAGCGCGAGAAGGGGATCGACCTCGTCGACCTGCTCGTGAACGGCAACGTCATCGATGAGTCGACGATCGCGAAGGCGCTCGCGGATGAGTCCGAGCTGCCCTTCGTCGAGAAGCCGGACGCCGATCGGATCCCGACCGCGCTCGCCACGCGCCTGCCGATCACGTTCGCGAAATCGCACAAGGTCCTCATCACGAACGAGGATGACTTCAACGTCTTCTGCCTCGTCGGCGATCCCTTCGACACGACGGCGCTCGACGAGATTCGTGTCCTCTTCGGCAAGCCGGTCGAGGCGAGCGTGTCGCCGAGCGAGAAGATCGAAGACGCGATCAACCGTGTCTACGAGCGCGAGGCTGGCGGCGGTGAGCTCGAGAGCGACGAGGAGCAGGTCGATGACGAGGTCGCGGGTGGAGACATCCTCGACTCGGACGACGAAGCGCCCGTCATCCGTTGGGTCAACTCGCTCTTCCTCCAGGCGATGAAGGAGCGCGCGAGCGACATTCACATCGAGCCGGAAGAGAAAGAGGTCATCGTTCGCTACCGCATCGACGGCGAGCTCTACGTCGCTCGTCGCGCGCCGCGTGCGTTCATGAGCAGCATCGTCTCGCGTATCAAGATCGAGTCGGCGCTCAACATCGCCGAGAAGCGCCTCCCGCAAGACGGACGCATCACGAAGAAGATCGCAGGCAAGAGCTTCGACATTCGCGTGAGCACGATCCCGACGTCGCGCGGCTACGAGCGCATCGTCATGCGTCTCTTGAACAAGTCGAGCGTCTTGCTCGATCTGCCCGACCTCGGCTTCTCCGCGCGCGACTACGCGCTCATGGACAACCTGATTCACCGGCCCGACGGCATCATCCTCGTCACCGGCCCCACCGGATCGGGCAAGACCACGACGCTCTACGCGTGCCTCAACCGCATCAACCAGCCGAACATCAACATCCTCACGGCGGAGGATCCGGTCGAGTACGAGCTGCCGCAGATCCATCAGGTCCACGTCAACGCGAAGATCGGCCTCACGTTCGCGAGCGCGCTCCGCGCCTTCCTTCGTCAGGACCCGGACGTCGTCATGGTCGGTGAGATCCGCGACAAGGAGACGGTCGAGATCGCGATCAACGCGTCGCTCACCGGTCACTTGGTGCTCTCCACGATCCACACGAACGACGCCGCCGGCGCCTTCACGCGTATGATCGACATGGGCGTCGAGCCGTTCCTCCTTCGGTCGTCCGTCATCGGCATCCTCGCGCAGCGACTCGTGCGTGTCCTTTGCCCGCACTGCAAAGAGGCCTACGAGGCGTCGCCCACCGATCTCGAAGAGCTCGGCATCACGCCCGAGCGCGCCGCGCAGCGTCGCAAGCGTCAGATGATCCCGAACTCGCGCTATTACCCGCGCAACATCGCGAGCGAAGACCCGCTCGAGCAGGTGCCGGAGCGCTACCTCACGTTCTTCCGCCCGAAGGGCTGTGACAAGTGCGCCCAGACGGGCTTCATGGGCCGGCGCGGCATCTACGAGCTCTTGATGATGGACGACCTCGTCGGGCCGCTCGTCTTGAAGGGCGCCGACGCGCAAGCCGTGAAGCGCGCGGCGATGGAGCAGGGAATGGACAGCTTGCGCGACGACGGCGCGCGAAAGGTCCTCGCGGGGCTCACGAGCGTCGAAGAGATCCTCGTCGCCACGCAAGACGACGTCGAGGCGGATGCCCCGGCGAGCGTCAAGAACGTGAGGGTGTAAGCAGTCATGGCAGTTTGGGCGTACACGGGCCTTGCGGTCGCGAGCGGGAAGAAGGTCACGGGGGTTCGCGACGCGGACAACCCGAAGGTGCTCCGCGCCGTCCTCAAGCGCGAAGGCATCCTCCTCACCGAGGCGTCCGAGGAGAAGCGCAACAAGAAGCAAGGCCGCTCGATCAACTTCGGCGCCTTCTTCAACCGCGTGTCCGTCGGCGACATCGCCATGCTCACGCGCCAGCTCGCCACGCTCGTCGGCGCAGGCATCCCGCTCGTCGACTCCGTCTCGGCGCTCATCGAGCAGGTCGAGAAAGAGGAGCTCGCGCGCACGCTCGCGCAGATCCGCGATCGCTTGAACGAAGGTACGGCGCTCGCGAAGGCGCTCGAGGCGCACTCGCACATCTTCCCGCCGATCTACACGAACATGGTCGCCGCCGGCGAAGCGTCCGGAACGCTCGAGACGGTGCTCGAGCGCCTCGCGGACTTCATGGAGAAGCAGGCGCACCTGCGCAGCAAGGTCGGCGGCGCGCTCGCGTATCCGATCCTGATGCTCCTCCTTGGTACGGGCCTCATGACGGTCATGATGATCGTCGTCGTCCCGAAGGTGACGAACATCTACTCGACGCTCGATCGCGCGCTGCCTTGGTACACGTCGCTCTTGATCTTCGTGTCGAGCGCGCTCTCGTCGAACGAAGCGCTCGGCTTCCTCACGTCGCTCGCGACGCTGGTGTTCACGCGAAAGGCGCTCGCTCCAGGGACGAAGCGCACGGCGTGGGTCGCCGCGGCGATCATCTCGGGCCTCGCGCTCTTGATGTTCTTCTTCGCGGTCGCCTCGAAGCTCTCGTACTTCATCGGCATCGGCGGCGGCATCGTCGTCGGCTTTGGTCTCGCGCGTCTCTTGATGTTCATCTCCACGCCGGCGGGACAAATCTGGAAAGACGGAATCAAACTGAAGCTTCCGTTGTTCGGTCCTGTGTTCCGAATGCTCGCGGTGTCGCGCTTCTCGCGCACGCTCGCGACGCTCCTCAAGGCAGGTGTCCCGCTCCTCAAGGCGATGGAGATCGTGCGTCACGTCCTCGACAACGCAATGCTCTCCAAGATCGTCGAGGAGGCCGCTGGCTCGATCCGCGAAGGTGAGTCGATCAGCGTCCCGCTCAAGCGCAGCAAGCAGTTCCCACCGATCGTCGTTCACATGATCGCCGTCGGTGAGAAGTCCGGTCAGCTCGAGACGATGCTCGAGAACGTGTCACGTGCCTACGACGCTCAGGTCGATACGCGCGTGCAGGCGATGACGAGCCTCCTCGAGCCGCTCATCATCGTGTTCATGGGAGGCGGCGTTGGGTTCATCGCCTTCTCCATCCTGATGCCCCTCATCCAGATGAACGACTTCGTGCAATGAGAGGATCACGACTCACCAGCCTGAAAGAGGGGAGGGTCTTCTTCCCCTGGGAGCGCCGGCGAGGCGTCTTCGGCCTCATCGGTCGCGCCCGCGTGCGCATCGTCCTCGGCGCCATCCTCGCGATCACGGCGATCGTGATCGTGCGCGGTCGTGAAGAGAAGGCCGCCGGCGTGCGTGCGACACGCGCGTCGATCACGACGATGTACAACGCCGTCGCGGCGTATCGCGCCGATCACTCCGGCGCTTGCCCGCGTGAGCTCACCGAGCTCGTCGCAGGCGGGTATTCACGTGACGTCCCGGTCGATGCCTGGGGACGTCCGCTGCGACTCACATGCCCCGGCCGTCACGATCCGCAGGGCTTCGAGATTTCGAGCGACGGTCCGGATGGCATCGCAGGCGGCCTCGACCACGTGGAATAGAGAAATGTCCAATCGAACGAATTGCGGCGTGATCCGTCGGCAAAAAACACCGGAAAGACGAAGGGTGAGTAAGATGCGTCCGACTCTAGAAAAGGAGCCCGTTTGAAGATGAAGAAGCTCTGCATTGAGGTCGTGGCACATCGCGCGAAGCTGCGCCGCTTGGCCTCGCGAGGCGTCACGCTCATCGAAATCTTGATCGTTCTTGCCATCGTCGGGCTCATCGCCGGCGGCGTCGCGGTCGTCGCGATCCCGAAGTACGCCGAGTCGCAGAAGAACCAAGCCAAGATCGACGCACGCACGATCCACCCCGTCGCCGAGAAGTACAAGGTCGACCACCCCGGTCAGTGCCCGACGGTCGAGCAGCTCCGCGCCGAGAAGGAGCTCAGCGCCGCCTCGAAGATCACCGACCCCTGGGACACGCCGTACCAAATCCGCTGCCAGGACGAGGACATCTTCATCGTCTCGTTCGGTCCCGACAAGAAGGAAGGCACGAACGACGACATCCGCATCCCCGACAACGCCCCCGCCGCTCCGAAGTAAGTTTTCCCCGGCCCCGATCCCCCCACGACGCGATGAACGCAGTACTCCCAAACCCAACCTCGCGTCTTTCACGCGCGCGTGCACGAGCACACGCGTCAGGAATGACACTCATCGAGGTGCTCATCGTGATGGCGCTCATCGCGCTCATCTTGAGCGCGGTGGTGATCGGGTCTGGGCAGATGGCGTCGTCGCGGCTGCGTCACTCGTCCACGATGGTGACGGGCGCGATTCGCATCGGGTTCTCGCGTGCGACCGCCTCGTCGAAGACGGTGCGGCTCGTCTTCGACTTTGGTGACAACCAGACGCCGGCGTCGATCTGGCTCGAAGAAGGCGACCAACCGCATCTCGTCCAGTCAAAGGACACGAGCGGCACAGGCGGCGCCGCGGCGTCGACGATGGCCGAGAAGCAGGCGCTCGAAGACTCGGGCCGCATCCTCAAGGGGCCCACCGCGCCGCGTACGGCGTTCAAGGAGATCGACGCGATGGGCCTCGTCGCGTCCGAGCCCGGCAAGGGTCACAAGGCGCTCGAGCGCGGCATCAAGATCCGCCGCATCCAGACCGCCCACGACGACGAGCCACGCAAAGAGGGCCGCGCCTACCTCTACTTCTGGCCGGGCGGGCAAACCGAGACCGCGTCGATCCAGCTCAAGGCAGGTGACAGCGACGAAGAGGCAGGCACCGTCACGTTGATCGTCTCTCCGCTCACCGGCAAGGTCACGATCAAGGACGGCGCCGTCGAGATGCCGAAGCCGCTCGACGACAAAGAGAAGTCCGAGCGCGAAGATCCGGGGAACCTCTGATGCGATCGACGCGCACGAAACGAGGCTTCTCCCTCCTCGAGGTCATGGTCGCGATCGCGATCCTCGGTCTCTCGCTCACCGTCATCCTCTCGGCGCAAGGCGGCCTCGCGGCGTCGAATCGAAGCGCCGCGAACATGGGGCAGGCGGTCAGCCTCGGTCGCTGCAAGATGACGGAGCTCGAAGAGAGCCTCCTCAAGCTCGGTTACCAGGAGACCGATCAGATCGAGAACAGCGTCCCGTGCTGCCTCGACTCGACGCCGGAAGGCTTCATCTGTGACACGAAGGTGGAGCGCGTCGAGCTCCCGAACATGAACGCGACGAACTCGCTCGGCGACGGAGGCAACCTCCTCGGCGCGAGCTCGGCGCTCCTCGGACCAAACAACGCGGCGGGCGGCGCTGGGCTCGATCTCAACGTCGACGGCGGGCTCCAGAACCTTGGCTCCACGCTTCAGGCGCAGATGGGCGGAGGCGCGGGCACCGAAGGCCTCCTCTCGATGGTCATGGGCATGCTCTATCCGTCGATCAAGCCGATGTACGAGGCGAGCATTCGCCGCGTCACCGTCACGGTGCGATGGAAGGAAGGCCCGAACGAACGCGAGCTGCCGCTGACGCAGTTCGTGACGAACCCGCAGCGCGGCGGCTTCGCAGGCAGCGCGCTCCTCCCCGACGGCGGCACGATGGACTTCGCGCCGCCCGGCACCGGCGGCTCGTCGGGCTCGTCCGGCTCGTCGGGCTCGTCCGGCGGCCGGCCCGGCGGTGGCTCGAGCAGCGGCGGCGCCTCGTCGAGCGGAGGCCGGCCATGACCCTCCGGCATGACGCAAGAAAGCATGCGCCCCCGAGCGAGTCTTCGAGCGAGGGGGGATCCGTTTGCGCGAAGCGCAAATCGGCGCATGCGCGGGGTTTGGGGCGGAGCCCCATCGCAAGAAAGCATGCGCCCCCGAGCGAGTCTTCGAGCGAGGGGGGATCCGTTTGCGCGAAGCGCAAATCGGCGCATGCGCGGGGTTTGGGGCGGAGCCCCATCGCAAAGAGAGGTATGACGCTCCTCGAGATCATCGTCTCGCTCGGCGTCCTCGCGATGATCTCGCTCCTCATCTACGGGGCGTTTGACTCGCTCTCGCGTGGCCGGCGCGGTGAAGCGCTGCGCGCCGATCGCGCACGGCAAGGTCGCGACGCGATCGAGCGCATCAGCCGCGAGCTCCAAGGATCGTACCTGTCGCTTCACACGCCCACGAACCAAGCGCTCGTCACGCGTACGACGGGGTTCATCGGGCAGCACAGCTCGCAGTATTGCCGGCTCGACTTCACGTCGTTCGCGCACCGGCGCATCACGAAGGACTCGCACGAGTCCGATCAGGCCGCGGTCGGTTACTTCGTCGTGAAGGACCCGAACGTCGACGGCAAGATGGACCTCGTTCGTCGCGAGCAGGCGCCGATCGAATACGACTTCAAGCGCGGCGGCGTCGTCAACGTGCTCGCCGAGGACGTCGAGCGCTTCGACCTGAAATACCTCGACCCGCTCACCGGCCAGTGGATCGAGACGTGGGACTCGACGCTCCTCACCGCGCAGCAAAACCGCCTGCCGCTCGAGGTGCGGATCGAGCTCGAGCTGAAGCCGGTACGCAACACGCCGCCCTTCAAGTACGTCACGAAGGTGATGGTCCCGATCCAGAAACCTTTGCAGTTCGGGATCACGCAATGATCGGCCTGCTCCCTACCCACGGCACCCGCGGCGCGAGGCTCCGGAGAGCGATCCGCGAACGGCGGGCCCTCGCCGCCGCGCCCACCACGCCGCGCAAGAAGCTCACGAAGCGGCAGCGGCGCAGGCTTCGCCGCGAGCGCGGGATCGCGCTCGTCATGGTGATGGGCGCGATCGCGATCCTCACCGTCATGCTCGCCGAGTTCCAAGACGAGACGAGCGCCGAGCTCGCGGCGGCGACGGCGCAGCGTGACGGCGTGCAAGCCGAATACATGGCGCGAAGCGCGCTGAACCTCTCGCGTCTCCTCATCGCGAGCGAGCCGTCGATGCGCAAGGCGATCGCGCCGCTCTTCATGATGATGAAGCGGACGCCGCCGCAGCTCCCGCTCTGGGAGTTCTCCGATCGCTTGCTCGGCGCCTTCAACGACCAGGAGTCGAGCGGCGACTTCACGCGCACGGTGGGCGTGGATCTGTCGCAAGGAAAGAACCTCGGCATGCCCAACGGCCGATGGGAGCTTTCGATCGTCGACGAAGACGCCAAGATCAACATGAACCTCGGCGCCGCGAACGAGATCGCCCACATCCGTCTCGCCAAGGAGATCATGGGGCTGATCACGCCGATTCAGTACGACACGATCTTCAACTCGCAGGACGGCACCGGCCAATTCAACGATCGCTTCCAGACGTGCCAAGCGCTCGTCGACTGGGCCGACGTCGACGAGCAAGGCTTCAACTGCGATCTGCGCCAGCTCACGGCGGCGTCGAGCGCGGGCATCGAAGACAACTTCTACGGCTCGCTTGCGAAGCCTTATCGCCGGAAGAACGCCCCGTACGACTCGCTCGATGAGCTCCATATGGTGCGCGGCGTCAGCGAAGACTTCTGGGCCACGTTCGTCGATCCCTCGCCCGAGGATCCGAAGAAGCGCGTCGTCACCGTGTGGGGTCAGGGCGCTGTGAACGTGAACACCGCGAACGCGCAGACGCTGCTCGCCGTCGTGTGCTCGGGCGCGCTGCCCACCACCGAGATCTGCAACGACCCCAACCAAGCGTCGATGTTTTTGACGGGCGTGACGATGGCGCGCGGAATCACGATGGGCGCTCCCTTGTTCGGCTCACCGAAGGACTTCGTCGCGGCGCTGTCCGGACAAGGTCAGCTCGGGCCGCTGCTCGCGGGGATGGGCATGAAGCCCGTGCAATTCCAGTCGCCGGCGGAGTTCCAGAAGTCGATCACGACCGAGAGCAAGATGTTCTCGATCTATGCCGTCGGCATCAAGAAGGGCTATCGCCGAGAGACGCGCGTGAAGATCCAAGCTGTCATCGACTTTCGAAACGCGCCGGGCCTCGGCTCGCCGACGGGCGTGCCAGGCGCGCCGGGCACCGGCACCACGCCGAACCCGCTCGCCCCGAACACGGGCACCAGCGCGACCGCCAGCGCGCAAGCTTCACAAGACGCCATCATGGCGGCGAACGCGCCGAGCACGGGCGGACAAATCGTCTACTTCCGGATGGAGTAATAGAGGAAGAATCGCATGAGCACCTGGTTGGGGATCGACATCGGAACGACCGCCGTCAAAGTGGCGGCCGTTCGCACGGCGTACCGAAAGGTGCAGCTCATCGGCATGGCGAGCGTCGAGGTCGTGCAAGCTGGCGGCGTCGCCGAGGCCGTCTCGATGGCCGCGCGCGCCGTCATGGGAGAGAAGCACGGGCTCGGCGACGCGATCGCGACCTCGATCGAAGGCTCGCGCGCGACGGTGAAGGTGGTCGGCCTTCCCGCGAGCGCCGCGAAGCAGATCGGAGACGTGCTCCCGTTCGAGCTCGAGGCGTCGTTGCCCTTCGACCTCACCGAGGCGGTCTTCGATTACCGCGTGCTGCCTGGCGTGCGCGAGAAGAAGGGCGAGGAGCTCTCCGTCCTCGTCGGCGTCGCCAAGACCGCCGACGTGGAGGCGCGGATCTCGCTCTTGAAGGGGGCGCTCAACGCCGAGCCTGAGCGCGTCGGCCTCGGCGCCTTCCCGATCGCGAACCTCCTGCCGTACGTCCCGCAGCTCGGCGAAGGCATCGTGTGCATCGTCGATCTCGGCACGGTGTCGAGCGACATCGTCATCATGTCCTCGGGCGACCCGCTCTTCGCGCGTACGGTCGGTCTCGGCACGAAGGGCTTGCCGGGCACGGCGGCGAAGCTCGCACGCGAGCTCCGAACGACGATCGCGGCGCATCGCTCGCAAGGCGGTGAGCCTCCGACGCGCATCTTCCTCTGCGGCGGCGGAGCCTACGTCTCGGGCGCGGAGGCCTTCTTGTCGAGCGCTCTCGAGATCCCGGTTGAGCGCCTGCCGAACCCCACGATCGAGATCGCGCCCACCGTGGTGCCCGATCAGCTCGCGACGATCTCACGCTTCTCCAAGGCGATCGGCCTCGCGCTCGGCCTCGGGCCAAAGCCGCTCGGCCTGAACCTCCGCAAGGGCCCGCTCGCGTTCGAGCGCGGCATGGCGTGGATCAAAGACCGCATCCCGCTCCTCGCGGGTCTCGCGGCCGTCATCCTCGTGAGCTTCCTCTTCTCCGCGTGGGCGCAGCTCTACGCGAAGTCGAAGGAGAAGGCCGTGCTCGAGGCCGCGCTCGGCACGGTCTCGAAGGAGGTCCTCGGTGAAGAGACGACGAGCGCCACGCGCGCGAAGGAGCTCCTCGCCCAGCAGACGTCGATCAACGACGAAGACCCGCTGCCGCACGCCGACGCGTTCGACGTGATGGTGAAGCTCTCCGAGCAGATCCCCTCGACGATGACGCACGACATCGAAGAGCTCGACATCCAGAAGAACCATGTCGTCGTGCACGGCATCGTCGCGACGGTGGCCGACGCACAACAAATCAAAACGAACTTGGCGAACGAACGCTGCTTCTCGGATCCGAAGATCACACGTACGAACCAGATGGTCGGCGAGAGCCGCCAGAAATACGTCCTCGAGCTCGACCTGAAGTGTCCTGAGGACCAAAAGGGCGGCGAGAAGAAGCCGGCCGCCGCCGCAGGATCGGCCGCGGGCAGCGCAGCTCCAACGGGAGGGAAGTAAGAGTCATGGTCATCCCGATTTTCGAACGTTGGGGCCTCAATCCACGCGAGCAGCGGGTCGCGACGATCGCCGTCTTCGTGTTCGCCGGCATCTTGCTCCTCGCGATCCCCGTCGGGCTCTCGTCGCTCGTATCGAGCCGCCGCGCCGAGAACGAAGAGCTCAAAGAGGCGCTCGCCTCCGTCAACGGCGCGCGCACGAAGATCCGCGAGCGCCAGGAGCGAAAGAATTCGATCTCGTCACGCTACGGCAAGAAGGCGCCGCAGCTCGGCGGCTTCCTCGAGCAGACGGCCACCGCGTCGAAGCTCCAGGTCGCCGACTCGGTCGACCGGCCGGACGTGAACCACGGAAAGCAGTACGTGGAGCGCCACACCGTCATCCACTTGAAGAACGCGGGCATGGGACCGATCGCGAAGTTCCTCGAGGCGCTCGAGAACAGCGGCTACCCGGTCTCCGTCACCCGCCTCAACATTCGCAAGCGCACCGGCGAGCCCGACTCGTACGGACCGGTCGAGATCGGCGTCTCTGCCTACGACCGAAACGCTCCGGTCACGCCGCCATCGTCGGGATCGTCAGGCTCGTCGCCCGCTGCCTCGAGCAGCGCGGGAAAGAAGTAACGCCATGGCAAGCCCTGCGCTCGAGAAGTGGAAAGAGCGAGCCAAGCGCATCGCGCCGAAGCTCGGCTATCCGGTCTTCTACCTCGTCTGCCTCGTCATCTTCCTCTCGTGGACGTTCCCGTACGAGAAGCTCCGCGACCGCATCGTCACGCAGTTCAACGCGCAGCAGCGCACGAGCTCCCATCCGCAGGAGCTCCAGATCGACGAGCTCGACTCGTCGTTCCTCACCGGCGTGAAGGCCAAGGGCGTTCGCATCATCTCGCCGCCTACCGAAGCAGGCAAAGCGCCGAGCGTGATCTCGATCGACGAGGCGCGCGCGCGCATCTCGCTCTTGAGCCTCCTCGTTGGCAACAAGGACGTGAGCTTTCGCGTCGACGCCTTCGACGGGACGATCAAGGGAAACTTCGCCGACACCGGCAAATCGCGCGAGATCGAGGTCAATTTCGACGAGGTCGACGTCGGCCGCGTGGACGCGATCACCGCGAACGTCGGCTTTCCGCTCGACGGCAAGCTGACCGGGCAGATCAAGCTGAACCTCCCCGAAGGCAAGGCCTCGAAGGGCAACGGGACGATCGCGCTCGAGATCAAAGAGATGAACGCGGGCAACCAAAAGGAGCTCACGATCAAGACGCCGATGGGGCCGTTCACGCTCCCGCGCCTCAAGGTCGGCAACTTCACGATCAACGGAGAGGCGAAAGACGGCGTCCTCAAGATCACGAAGGTGTCGGCGAGCGGCGGCGACGTCGACGTCAGCGGCGACGGCAAGGTGCAGATGCGCGAGGTCGCGAGCGACGCGCACCTCGACGTGAACCTCAAGTTCAAGATCAACGACGCCTACCGCAACAAGAACGACAAGACGAAGCTCCTCTTCGGCACGCCGGGCGGCAAAGACAAGGCGATGCTCGAGATGGATCCGAAGATGAGCCGCGCGAAGACGTCGGACGGGTTTTACACGCTCCGCGTCGGCGGCACGCTCGCCAAGCCCGACGTCCAGCCGGGCTCCGGCGCCTCGGGCACGGGCGCGTTCAAGCTGTAGCATCTCCACCGCGGCGTGAGTAAGAAGCAGCCAACCAAATGGTGGCTGCTTCTTCCGTCTCTACATCCGCTCGTTCACTCAAGCTCGTCGGCGTCATTCACCTCGAGCCTCTGCCGGGGAGCCCGCGCGCGGAGAAGACCGCGCTCGAATCCGCCCGATCGGCGGCGTCGTGCGCGCGGCACCTCGCGAGCGCGAAGTACGACGCGATCATCCTCGAGAACTTCGGCGACGTGCCGTTCTTCGCCGGCAAGGTGCAGCCGATCACCGTCGCGGCGATGACGGCGTGCGCGCTCGCCGTGCGTGACGCGGCGCCCGGCATGCCGCTCGGCATCAACGTGCTCCGCAACGACGCCGAGGCGGCGCTGTCGATCGCGGCCGCGGTAGGCGCGCGGTTCATCCGCGTGAACGTCCTCGCGGGAGCGCGGGTGACCGATCAAGGCGTCATCCAAGGTGACGCCGCGGCGACGCTTCGTCTTCGAAGAGCGCTCGCGGCCGAGCACGTCGGCATCTGGGCCGACGTGGACGTGAAGCACTCTGCGCCGCTCGGACCGCCGCGCCCGATCGAGCAAGAGGTCGAAGACGTCGCGAAGCGCGCGATGGCCGAGGCCGTGCTCGTGACGGGGGAGGGGACCGGCAAGAGCGCGGACCTCACGAAGCTCAGCGCGGTGAAGCGCGCGGCGGGAAACGTCCCTGTCCTCGTGGCGAGCGGCGCGACGATCGCGTCCTTGCCGTCGCTCGCGCCGCATGCCGACGGCGTCATCGTCGGAAGCGCGATCCGCCCTGGCGGCGTCGCCGGGATCCCGATCGACGGCGATCTCGCCAAGGCGTTCGCGGACGCGTTTCGCGCCGTGTTCTGAGCCGTCCTCGACTCAGCGCGCCGGAATGCAGCGGCAATACGACGTGCCTTTGCGGACGCCGCATTGAAGGACGTGCTTCGCGCGGCAGCTTCCGCCGATGCGTTGGGCACTCGACGAGCTCGTCATCTTGGCGGTCGCGGCATGGAGAGAGAAGGCGCCGGCGAGGCTCTCTTCGCCGACGGCGTCGCTCATCTCGAAATCGTCGCCTCCGCTCGCGCCGTCGTCGGGCACGTCCTCACCGCCGCTTGCCTCCACCTCCGGATCGGCGGGGTTGGGATCGTCTCCCGTCACGTCTTCGACCACTTCGCGTCCTTCCCCTCCCTCGCTCGACGGAGCTTGCTCGCCCGCCTCGGCGCCGGCGCTGCCGGTGGGATCCTCGGGGGCGTCGACTGGAGGGTCTGGATCGGAGCTCGTCGAGGGGGCAGAAGGGTCGGCAGGAGGCGCCTCCGTGTTGTCCGCCCAGGGGCGAGGCCAATTGAGCCCGATGATTCCTCCTCCTTCAACGTCGGTCGCGCCCTCTCCGGCCGCGCTGCCCGCGGCGCTCGTCTCGTCCGCTGCGGGTGAGCTCGCGGTCGCTGCGGCGGCGTCTTCGGAGACTTTGTTCTCGGTCTTGAGCTTCTCGAGCTCGTTCAGCTTCTTCTGGTTCTCGATCTGCTCGGTGAGCGTGGGGCCGGAGAGGATGCAGTCGACGTTGTTGACCGCGTCGCCCACGCATCGACCAAATGCGCCGGCGCACCCATCGAGCCCGAAGCACTTCTCGACCATCGTCGCGCAGCTCGTGTTCATCGCGGTGCGTGAGGCGTCGCACGAGGTGCTCGCGCCGGCTCGAGGCCACAGCGTCCGCGGACCGACCAGCGAGGGGACAGCTTGCGCCTTTCCCTTCGACGCGGCCGCGAGCGCGCGCATCGCGCCGAGGATGACATAGCGATCACGCTGCGTCGTCGTATCGGTGAGCGGCTTGCCCGTGCACGAGAGCGCGATCTCGTGGTTGTCGCGGATGACGTGCAGCTTGAGCATCCACTGTGCTTTGTCTGCGGGGCAGGTGCTCTTCGCGTCGCTCGCCGCGGCGGCCGCCGCGCCGTTCATCGCGAGCCGGACGGTCTCGGTGGGCTTGCCCGAGGCGTCGAAGCCTTGAACGACCGTCTGCCCGTAGCCTTGGTAGATCCTCCAGAACGACACCTTCGTCCGCTGCTTGATCACCGACGACGCACGCACCTGCGCTGCCGGGCGCACCGACTCGATCTTCGGAGACAGATCGGGCTGAGGCGGCGCGCAGCCCGTCGCGATCGCGAGCACGGCAGCGAGAGATGCACCCGCGCCTGCGAGGCGAGCGACACGCGGAGAGAGGTCGAGCTTCGTGTTCATCGTGGGTTCCTCCGAAGAGACCCTCAGCAGCTCGCGTGCCGCGCGTCGTGCGCGCGCTGTCGAGAGAGACAGCCCTGGGTTTTCCTCGGTCGAGGCAAAACCTCGGTGAAGTGAGGTCGCGGCGCACATCGCGGCGAGATCCAGATCTGCGGCTGCTTATACGAAGGAAGATAGTATTCTGCGCTCGGCGGCCTCTCTTTTGGGGCGCACGCGCTACGATGCGAGGGCTCGGAGATGACGAAGTCATGAGGCCAACCTCGGAGGCGCGTCGGCTCGGGCGGTACATCCTCGGCCCGCCGATCGCGCATGGTGGGATGGGCACCGTGCACCTCGGTCGCTTGGTCGACGCCGATGTCGCGCGCATCTTCGTGATCAAGGTGGTGAGCCCTGCGTACGCCACGAGCCCCGTCCACGCCAAGATGCTCCTCACGGAGGGGAAGCTCTCGGCGCAGATCCACAGCCCGTTCGTCGTCGCGACGACGGACATCATCCGTGACGGCGACGAGCTCGGGCTCGTCATGGAGCTCGTCTTCGGCGTGACGCTCTCGACGATCCTCGAGCGCCTCCCCGACGGCAAGCGCGTCCCGCTCCCGATCGCGTCGGCGCTGCTCGGCGACGTGCTGCGCGGCCTCCATGCCGCGCACGTCGCCGTCGATGACGCCGGGCAGCCGCTCGACATCGTGCATCGCGACGTCTCGCCTCACAACGTCATGGTGGGCGCGGACGGCTTTGCGCGGCTCATCGACTTCGGGATCGCGAAGGCGCTCGGTACGGATCTCGTGACGGGCACCGGAGAGATCAAAGGCAAGATCGGGTACATGGCGCCGGAGCAGCTGAAGGCCGCGCCGGTGACCAAGCGCACCGACATCTACGCGGCGGGCGTTCTGCTTTGGGAGATCGTCGCCGGGAGAAAGCTTCGCGGCGCCGCTGGCGGCGACGCGAACAACGTGGCCGCCGCGTTGCTCGAGATCCTACACAACGAGGCGCCACGGCTCGACGAGCTCGACCTCGCGCCGGCCGTGCCGCCCGACGTCGCGGAGATCGCGCAGCATGCGATGGAGAAGGAGCCACGTGATCGCTACAGCTCCGCCGAGGCGATGGCCTTCGAGCTCGAGTCGGCCTGTCCTCCAGCGTCGCGCGCCGAGGTGAGCGCGTTCGTCAGCGAGATCGCCGCCGAGGAGCTCGATCGCCTGAAGGATCACATGCGCGCGGCCAAAGCGATCTCCGTCGTCGAGACGAAGGCACCCACCGAGCCGCTGCGCGAAGCGGAGCCACGCGAGGTCGCCAAGACCGGGCCAGGCACGAAGACGCTCTTCTTCTTGGCGAGCTTCGTCGTCACCGTCGTGGCGGGCGTCGCGTATCTTCTCCTTCACGAGGCACCGAGGCCACCGAGCGGGTCGTTGCCCGTGATCACGCCGAGCGTGTCCACCGTGACGGCGGCGATCGATCCTCCGACCGTGGTGGGCACGGACGAGGCGGACGCGAGCGCGATCGCGCCGGCGCGGAGCAGCGTGGTGTCCACCGGTCGTCGCGCCGGAGCGCCAAGCAAGCCGCCGCCGTCTTCACCGAGCGCGACCGCGTCTACAGCGCGAGCGACGGCCGACTGCACGCCGCCCTATTGGCTCGATCCGGACGGGAAGAAGCACTACAAGCCGGAGTGCTTCGCGCCATGAGTCGCACCCGATCCAAGCTCGCGAGCGTCGTGGTCGCGTCGGTCGCGTGGCTCTCTGCCGGCGAAGAGGCGCACGCGCAGACCGCGCCGCAATGCATCGCCGCGTTCGACCGCGGGCAGGACCTTCGCGCGCAGTCGAAGCTCATCGCCGCGAAGAAGGAGTTTCTGTCCTGCGCGAGCTCGTCGTGCCCGCCGGCGGTGCGAAAGGACTGCGCCGAGCGCGCGGAGGTCGTCGAGCGCGAGACGCCCACGGTGACCTTCGGTGGACGGACCGCCTCGGGCGACGTCGAGGATCTGCTCGTGATCCTCGATGGCGGCGAGCGCGTTCATGCGCTGCCGGGCCAGGCGTTCGCGCTCGATCCGGGCTCGCATCACGCGCGCCTCGAAGCGCCCGCGACGTCCTCGCCGCGAGCGCAGGTCGCCGAGCAGCGCTTCGTCGTGCGCCTCGGCGAGCAGCACCGCGCGATCATCGTGACGTTCGACGAGCGCGCCGCGGAGGAGAAGCCGGATCGGAGGTTGGGGGCGAAGCCCTCATCGGATCGAACGCTCGGGTGGGTCTTTGGCGGCGTCGGCGTGGCGACGTTCGGCGCGTTCGTGGGCTTGGGGCTCCTCGGCAACGCCGAGCGCGACGCGGTGAGCCGCCGGTGCGCGCCGCATTGCTCGACGGGCGACACGTCCACGCTTCGCGCCTTCTACATCACAGCGGATGTGTCGCTCGTCGTGAGCGCGCTCGCGTTCGGGGCGGCGACGTACTTCTTCCTGCGCGATCCGATCAAAACCTCATCCTCGAACCGCGATCCGAAGCGCGAGTGACGCGGCTCATTTGCCGGTGCGAAGCGTCTGAAAGCGACGCCGGCCGATGCCTGCGGCGGCGGACGCCTTTCCGACGTGGCCGCCGTGCGCCTCGAGCACGTAGCGAACGTACCGCCGCTCGAACTCTTCGATGACGCGAGCGCGCCCGTGCGCGAGCGGGAGCGGCTCGCGCGCGACCGCGTCGAGGTAGTCGGCCTGCGTGCCGAGCGCGGCGGAGACGCTGCTCGCGAGCGGAGCCGCCACGAGCGCGCGGGCGACGGCGCCTTCGAGCTCGCGGACGTTGCCCGGCCAGTGAAAGAGCTCGAGCTGCTCGACGAGGTGCGCCGGCAGCGCGTTCAGCGCTCCGCCCATGCGAAGCCAGAAGTAGCGCGTCAGGAGCGCGACGTCGCCAGGTCGCTTGCGAAGCGGCGGCACGTCGATCCGCGCCTTCGCGAGGTGAGCGAGGAGCTCCTCGCGGAACGTCCGATCCTGCGCGGCGTGATCGAGATCCTGGGTCGTGCTCGCGATGAGCCGCACGTGCTCGGGGTTTGGCGCGGAAGCCGCCAGCGCGGCGTCGAGCCATCGCGACAAGCGGAGCTGCGTGGGCAAGGGGAGGCGTCCGACCTCGGCAAGGTAGAGCGTGCTCCCGCGCGCCTGCCGAAGGAGACCAGCGTCGCCGAAGAGGACGCGATCCAAGGCTTGCGGATCCTGATCGGCGGCGTCGAGCACGACGAAGGGCGATCCCGCGTGAGGACCGTCTTCGTGCAGCGACTCGGCGATGAGGCTCTTGCCGGTGCCCGGCTCTCCCTCGAGCAAGATCGGGACGTGCCGAGGATCCGTGCGCGCGATCTCGCTGAGGCGCGCGAGCTCGGCATAGAGACGTCGCATCGGAGCGCTCGCGCCGACGAGGCGACCAAACGACGCCTGCGCCGACGCCGCGACGTCGCGCGGCGCCCCGTCGATCTCGACGCGCACCGCCGTCTTGCCGATCGTGAACGTGTCCCCGTGATCGAGGTACACCTCCTTGATGCGCCGTCGATCGACGAACGTGCCGTTGCGCGATCCGAGGTCCGCTAGCACGAGGCGGCCGGAGCGATCCGCCTCGAGCGCGGCGTGCCGTCGTGACACCGTGCGATCGGCCGCCACGACGACGTCGCAGCTCGGGGAGCTTCCGACGAGCGCGCGCCGATGCGTCACGTCATCGACGACGAACCGCGCCTCGCTCGGCGTGCCCGACGTCGCGCCGGCGCTCGAGACGATGACCGTGATGCGCTGCGCGCGAACGGGCGGCTGCGGGGCGCTCTCGAGGAGCCTCGTCGTCGCGTCGTCTGCGCTGTCTCGTTTCGAGGTGGCCATCGTGCTGCGTGAGGGGGCGTCGGTGGGATCATACATGCGTCTCGCTTCACGAACGATCCGCGCTACCATCGAGCCGTTGTTTCGGCGCTCCTTGATCGTGGCGATGCTCTTCGCCGCCGGCGGCGGATGCTCGCTCGTTCGAGGATGGAGCGATCTCGAAGGGCCGCCGCTCGTGGTTGGCCCCGACGCGGCGCCAGACGGCGGCGACGCCACCGCCGCGCCCGACTGCACGAACGTCGACCAGGCTCGGCTCGTCGCGTGCGGCAGTCCGTGCTTGGACCCGTCAGGAAAGGCGGTCGACGCGGTCGAGCGATTCAGCGGAGCGATGTGGGGCTGTCCGGGAAAGGTCCCGTTCACGGGTCGCGCGGCGCTCTGCAAAGCCGGCTTTTCCCCATGCGCCGCGAGCACATGGACGACCTTCGCCCGATCGCGAAAGGTCCCGCCGCGTCATGCCTACTGGGTTCGCGAGGAGCTCTTTGGCCATCTCGGTCCCAATGACTCGTGCTGGGTCGACGTCGACGCCACGAGCGCTCGAGCGTGCGCGAGCGGACTCGCGTTTGGCGTGTGCCAAGGCGCAGGCAGCGACAGCGACGGCAACACCTGCGAAGACTACGAGTGCGCGGGCGACGCCAACAACAACGCCAACGACTTCTTCGGCGGCTGTCTCGTCCCGGGCGCCGGCGTCCTCTGCTG
>JBGAFW010000092.1:0-39762 GCA_044227045.1 Labilithrix sp. | reverse complement strand
CCAAGAATGCCCAACGTCGCGGCGAGCACGGCGAGCACGGCGAGCACGGTGACGAGCGAAGTCCGAAGCTCACGAAAGGCGAAATGCACGAGATCTCGTTCATAAAGGACGGGGTCTTACGACGCGACTTTTCAGCAACTTTTCGTCCGAACGAGGGGTGGGCTGCACCCGAGAACAGCTCAACCAGAGGCATGCCGAATGCTAGTGTGCCGTCACATTCATGAGCGGAAAGAGCGTTGGCAAGGGTGTGTATGCGGTGATCATGGCGGGTGGCGCGGGGACGCGGTTTTGGCCGGCGTCGCGCGCAAATCGGCCGAAGCAGCTCCTCCCGCTCGCCGGCACGAGCCAGGAGACGCTCCTCGCCGCGACCGTCCGTCGCCTCCATCCGCTCGTCTCGGAGGACCGCGTGATCGTCGTGACCGGCGAGCATCTCGCCGAGGCGACGCACAAGGCGGTGCCCGGCGTCCCCGCTTCGCAGATCCTGAAGGAGCCTGCGCCTCGCAACACGGCGCCCTGTATCGCATGGGCGAATGCGACCGTCGCGCGCCTCGATCCCGAGGCCGTCGTCATGGTGCTTCCGAGCGATCACTTCATCAAAGACGAGCCGGGCTTTCAGCGCGTGCTCGAAGCTGCCGTCGCCACCGCCCAGACGGGCCGCGTCACCACCGTCGGGATCATCCCGACCCGCCCCGAGACCGGCTACGGCTACATCGAGGTGGGCGACGAGCTCGCTTCTTCGCATGGAGCGCACGCCGTGAAGCGCTTCGTCGAGAAGCCCGACCGCGCGCGCGCCGAGTCGTTCGTGGCGGCTGGCCCGAAGAAGTACCTCTGGAACGCGGGGATGTTCTTCTTCCGCGTGAAGGACATGGCGGCGCTCCTCGAGAAGCATCTGCCGTCGGTCGCGAAGGGTGTCGCCGCGATCGACGCGGCGGAGAGGGCGGGCGACGCGGCCGAGACCGTCCGCGAGATCTTCCCGACGCTCGAGAGCATCTCCATCGACCACGGCGTGATGGAGCGAGCCGAGAACCTCGCGGTCGTACCGGGCGATTTCGGCTGGAACGACGTCGGGAGCTGGCAATCGGCGTGGGAGCTCGCCGATCACGACGAGCGCGGAAATGCGCTCGGCGCGGGCGACCTGGCGATCGAAGCGAAGAACAACCTCGTTCGAAGCACGACGACCGGCGCGAAGAAGACGATCGCGCTCGTCGGCGTCGACGATCTCGTGGTCGTCGAGACCGACGACGCTATCCTCGTCATTCCGCGCGACCGCGCCCAAGACGTTCGCCTCGTCGTCGAGGCCTTGAAGAAGGCGAGCAAGACGTCGCTGCTCTGAGACGTCGCTGCCAGATCCTTGAGCGGCGCTACTTCGGCTCGCGAACGAGCGTTCGAACCTCGTCGTCCATCTCGCGGTCCTCGCCGTCGTGGTAGCCGCTGTGCTCGAAGCGGACCTTGCCTCGGCGATCGATGATGTACGTCGACGGGTCGGATCGCGGTTTGTACCGCTCGGCGATCCGGTGCTGCTCGTCCCAAACGACCGGGTATTTCGCGCCGTAGCTCGTCACCACGTCGGGGACCTGTTTGGGCTCGTCATCGATCGAGACGCCGACGATGTCAACGTCGGACTCGGCGTAGCGGCTTCGAATTTCTTGCAGCTTCGCGAGCTCTCTGACGTCCGGCTGTGACCACGTCGCCCAAAACAAGATCACCGTCACCTTACCCGGACGCGGCGCGGTGACCTTCTGCTTGGGATCTTGCACCATCGGCAACGTGAAGGAAGGCGCGGTGCTCCCGACCTTGACGCGCGTCGCCTCGATTTGCTGCTCCGTGAGGGGCTGCGTGGGTGGCGCTGCGGACGGGCTCGGCGCTGCTGCATCGCCGCTCGGCTTCGATGCGCACCCAGCGAGCGCGAGGAGCGCGAGGATGAGGGTCTTGACGGTAGACAGTGGGATGCCTCGGCACGATCTTACGTGGTGGACACAGGAAGTCTCCTCGTGACGGGTGGCCCGAAGTGGCCCCGGGCCAGCGAAAACTGGCCCGGGCCATATGGTCACTCGGAAAAACGCCGTGATCTCGTGATGTGAATTTCGGCATGAAGATCGCTTAGCGGCGCGCGTTGTTCGCGCGTGGCCGATGGCCACTCGTCGTCTCTCTGCGTGCTCTGCCCGCCGTGCGCTCCTGCGCGGCGCTCGGGCGCGCGGAGTGGCCAACGTGTGCGCGAAGAACGGGAGGTATGGCTCATGGTTGATCTTCATCGTTCGTCTCGGGCTCGCGTCTCTCGCTCCGCACGTCTTGCTCACGCGCTCGCGTTGCTTGGCGTGCTCCTGGTGGCCACGCTGTCGGGCCCAGCGTGCTCGCCGAGCCCGGATGATGCGCTCGCCACGCGTGCTCGCAGCGCCGCTCCGGCGGACGCGAGCGGGCCAGATGGCGGCGCGCTGGTGCCGGTGGCGGATCACGTCGAGATCGTTCACGGCGTCGCCGATCGCGGTCGCGATCCGGCGGTCGTCGCGATCGACATCGCGAACCAAGGCCTGTGCTCGGGCACGCTCATCTCACCGCGCCTCGTGCTCACTGCGCGGCATTGCGTGGCGAAGACCGTCTCGATGGTGATGTGCCCTGCGACGGGCGTCCAAATCACCGGACATCATCGCGCGAGCGATCTCGCGATCCTCGTCGGAGAAGATGTTGCGTCGGCGCGTGTCGTCGCGCATGGCCACTCGCTGATCGAGCCAAGCGGCGTCACCTTGTGCGAAGCAGACATCGCCGTCATCGTGCTCGACGAGCCGGTCACGTCGGCCAAGCCGCTGGCGGTGCGCGCCGTCGGCCCCACGCTCGGAGACCACGTACGCGCCGTCGGCTTCGGCCGTCCTGGCGACCGCGACCCCGCCGGCAAGAAGCTCCTGCGCGAGCACGTCCGCGTGCAGTCGGTCACCTCCGCAGAGTTCACGGTCGGCGAGGCGACGTGCTCGGGTGACTCCGGCGGTCCTGCGCTCGACGAAGACACCTCGGAGGTCATCGGCGTCGTCTCGCGTGGAGGTCCGAGCTGCGCGGGCGCTGGGGTTCACAACGTCTACACGCGGGTCGACGCCTTCGCGTGGCTCGTCGAAGAAGCCTTCTCGACCGTCTCCGAGATCGACGCGGACGAACGCAAAGACGCCGGCGCCTCGAACACGGATCAGAAGCCTGCGAAGCGCGGCACCAAGGTGAAGCCCGCGAGCGACGTGGGCGGACCTTGCACGTCGGGTGATGACTGTGCCACGGGCATCTGCATCACCGAGGAGTCGCCCGGCGGTGGTGAGGAGCGCGCGTACTGCTCACGCCCATGCGGCCCCGGCGACCGCTGTCCTGCCCACTACCATTGCGAGCCGGTCACCGGCGTGGGCAATAACGGTAGCGCGTGCGTAAGCGTCCAGTGACTCGGCGCAAATCGTAGGCCCGTTGCGGTCATGGTTGACGAGGGACACGTGGGCACCTACTAGACGTAGATACTCATGGATTTCACGCTCTCCGAGCATCACGAGCTCCTTCGAAAAACGGTCCGCGAGTTCGCGCGCGCCGAGGTCCTTCCACACGCCCGAAAGTGGGACGAGGAGGAACGCTTTCCGAAAGAGATCGTCCCGCGCCTCGCCTCGCTCGGTTTGCTCGGCATCCGCATTCCGGAGCAATACGAAGGCTCGGGGATGGACACGACGAGCTACGCGATCTGCGTTGAAGAGATCGCGCGCGTCGATGGCTCGCTCGCGCTCACGGTCGCCTCGCACAACGGCCTCGGCACCGGCCACATCCTCGCGTTCGGGAACGAAGCTCAAAAGTCGAAGTACCTACCCAAAGCCGCTCGCGGGGAGTGGCTTGCTGCCTGGGCGCTCACCGAGCCAGGCAGCGGCAGTGACTCTGCAGGCCTGCGCACCACGGCGCGACGCGAAGGGGACAAGTGGGTCCTCAACGGCACCAAGATGTTCATCACGCAAGGCAGCGTCGGTGGCTTCTGCGTCGTCCTCGCACGCACGAACCCCGATGTCGCAAAGCAGAAGGGCATCACCGCGTTCATCGTCGAGCACGGCACGAAGGGGTTCTCGGCGTCGAAGCATCTCGAGAAGCTCGGATGCCGCTCGAGCGACACCGTCGAGCTCACGCTCGAAGACGTCACGATCGGCGACGAGCAGCGCTGCGGTGAGATCGATCACGGCTTCACCGACACGATGAAGATCCTCGATCGCGGTCGCATCTCGATCGCCGCGATGGCGCTCGGTCTCGGCTACGGCGCGCTCGAGATGGCGATCTCGTACGCGAAGGATCGCAAGCAGTTCAACAAGCCCATCGCCGACTTTCAGGCGGTGCAGTGGATGATCGCGGACATGAAGACCGAGCTCGACGCCGCGTCTCTCCTCACGTACCGCGCTGCCTGGCTCGCCGACTGCGGTCGTCCCTTCACGAAGGAGGCGTCGATGGCGAAGCTCTTCGCCAGTGAGGCCGCCTCGCGCGCCTGCAACAAGTCGCTGCAGATTCACGGCGGCTATGGCTACACGCGCGAGTTCCACGTCGAGCGCCACCTCCGTGACGCGAAGATCTGTGAGATCGGCGAAGGCACGAGCGAGGTGCAGCGCATCGTGATCGCAAAGCAGCTCCTGACGGGTTGACGACGGCACGCGCTACGTTTTCGAGCCCGTAAAGCTTCCCTTCGTCGCGCGGCCGCAACGGCTGCGCTTGATCGAGGTGGGGCCTGTAATCGCGCGTTCGCGGTTGAAACGATGAGGTCCGTGCTCACCTGGTCGCGACACGTTGGGAAATCAGGGCGGCGGTGACGCTGATCTCGCGGAACGACCATTGCGTGATGGCTCGGCTCATTGCGACGCG
This sequence comes from Labilithrix sp., assembly GCA_044227045.1. Taxonomy (GTDB): domain Bacteria; phylum Myxococcota_A; class Polyangia; order Polyangiales; family Polyangiaceae; genus Labilithrix. Next base: position 34,911 of record JBGAFW010000092.1, on the reverse strand, counting down.
TCTCCCTCACCTCCTCGTTCCGAAGCCATGGGCTCGCCTTCCTCGTGGTGTTCGGGCTCTCGCTCGCGGCGACAGGTGAGAGGCCGGCGCACGCGAGCGCCGTCCTGCCGGATACGTCGGCAGCGCCTCCGTCGATGCTCGACGTGCAGAGCGCGATCGCGGCCACGCCGTTCGGATCGACGCGTTGGACGCGCATCACGGTGAGCGGGACCACGCGCGTGATGTGGCTCGTTCCTGCGCGTCCTGGCGCGGCGGTCGATTGGGCATCCGATGCGTGGCTCGAGTCACTCGAAGAGGTCAGCGCGCCGCGCGTCGTTCCACCGGCCGGACCCACGCCCTGCGATCCCGACAGCGCGGCGTATCAGTCCACCGCCGAGCGCGTCCCCACCTACGATCGCGCGGGCGCGAAGCGTTGGCCCACCGGGATGGCGATCAAGTCGAGCGCCAGCGACCTTCGCAGCTACGCGTCGCTTCGCGGCTTCGCCGTGTCCACCGAGCTCGGGTCACGGATCGAGTCGGCCTTCGCGCAGGGTTGGGTCTTCGTCACGTTCGAGCTCGAGGCGTGGGGAAAGGGCACGACGACATCGCCCACGGTGCGCGTGAGCGATGACGCAAGCGGCGCAGCACTTCCCTTCGCGCTCACCGGCGGAACGACCACGGACTCGCGCGTGACGGTGTTCGCGATCACGTCGGGCGCCACGACGAGCGTGCAGTCTCGCGAGATCGATCCGAACGCGCTCGTGTGGGGCGCGAAGGGGAGCGACTACCTCACGCGCCGATCGAACCTTCTCACTTCGTCATCACAAGGTCCGGCGTGGGTGCGCGAGTCGTCGTCGCACGACGTGGTGTTCGATGCCGTGAACGTTCCCTCGGGAGCGCCCATCCCGTCGCTCACGTCGAGCTACTTCGGGCGCGCGAATGGAGCTCCACGCGGGAGCTGCGAAGACACGGCGCGAAGTGCTGCTTCGCAAGCGAGCGGCTCGGTGGATCGGCTCTGCGCAAATGGCGCGCTGGCGAAGGTGCCAGGTGGCGCAGAGTGCGTCCCAGGGGCAGGCGGCGCGAGCGCGGCTCCTTTCGTGTGCGGCAACGGCGTCGACGATCTCGCGCTCGCGATCGCGGGGAGCGCAGCGTCGAGCATCCACGTGACGCGGTTCACCGGGAGCATTCCCGCGCCGACGTACGGGGCCGATGAGGCGTTGCGGATCAACGCAGCCCAGACGCCGCCGCGGTCGCCGGTGATCAGCGCGGGCGTCTTCGATCGCTGCACGCCCAATCCAAACCAAGGGCCCCTCGCGCCGACGGGAGATCCGGGGAGCCGTGGCTCGCCGATGCCATCGAGTGGAGACGGCACGGCGCCCGTCGTGTACGTCGACGAGAGCGGCTGTGGATCGGGCGGCGCCGTCGGATACGACGACGCGTCGTACGATGACTCCTCGGATGACAGCTGCTCTTCGTCTTCGTCGTCGAGCGACGAGAGCAGCGACGACTCCTGCAGCGGCGGCTCGAGCAGCTCGAGCAGCTCGAGCAGCGACGGCACCGACGACTCGAGCAGCTCCGACGACTCGAGCTCCGACGACTCGAGCAGCTCCGACGACTCGAGCAGCTCGAGCTCCGACGACTCGAGCAGCTCCGACGACTCGAGCTCCGACGACTCGAGCTCCGACGACTCGAGCTCGGACTCGAGCAGCGACTCGAGCAGCAGCAGCGACTCATGCAGCGGATCGAGCTCGTCGAGCAGCACGAGCAGCGGTGAGTCGACCGGGTCGTCGGCGAGCCCCCTCACGGTGAAGGCGAACGCCAAGCCGGGGGTGACGGTAAATCCCTCGGGCACGAAGAGCCTCAAGAAGGCAGGCGGCAAGGCCACCAAGATCCACAAGGCCGGAAAGAACAAGAAGAAGAAGGGTGGAAAGAAGGCGACGATGCGTCGAGGCGTGAAGCGTCGAAGCCCCGTCTCACGCTTCGCGCTCTTCCTTGGCGCGCTCGTCCTGCCCTTCCGCCGCCGCCTCCGCGTGAAGAGCCTCGACGACGACGCCTCGCGCTGAGCCGGCCGGATCGGCTTGGGATCCTTCGGGTTTCGGCGATCTCGCCCGTCGTTCTTATCTTTGCGACCGGCGAATGCACGTCGCCAGAAGACGCGCTACACCCCTCTCGTGAGCGCCAGGCCACCGCCTCCATCGACCTTGCGGAACCCGGGCGCGCCCGCGCCTGCGATGCCGGCGATGCCTGCGCCACCTGCGCCGTCGTCCACGTCGATCCTCGGCAGCGAGAAGCGGTCGCTCCTCGTTCATCGCGATCTCACGCTGCGCGGATCGGCGTTCCCGCATCCACGCGTCAAACCGCGCGCGACGTTCGCGCACGGCTTCCTCCTTCCCTTCTCGCTCATCGTCGCGACGCTCCGGCATCCGACGCTGGGGCTCTCGTACCTTCGGCTCACCGTCGTTCGTGCGCTCTTCGTCGCCGTCTTCGCGTACGTCGCCTTCAGTCACGCAGGGCCGCGGAAGGCGCTTCCGGCCGCCGGCGGAGGAGGCGGCGGCGGTCCGCGGATCGTCATCGCGCAGTCGAAGCCGAAGCACGCCAAGCACAAACGTCACGGGAGCGTGGGCGACGACAGCGCGAAGGAAAGTGCCCTTGGAGGCGCGGGCGCACCAGGCGCGCCAGGCGCACCAGGCGGACCGAGCGCGGAGTCGGCCGGTGACGACGACGAGGCGCCTGTTCATGTCACGGCGCCCGGCGTGAAGGTCGACATCGACAAGACCACGGGTGAGAAGAAGGCCGTCGTCTTGGGCAAAGAGATCCCCATCGTCGACGAGGCCGTCCCGAGCGCCAGCGCGGCGAGCGCGAACGCAAACGGCGCGGAGCCCGCGAGCGCGAACGCAAACGGCGCGGAGCCCGCGAGCGCCGCACCCGCGCCGGCGCCGGTGGCGACGTCGTGGATCATGCGGCTCGTCGAGCGCATCACGAGCGGATGGCAGTGGCTCGCGTGGTTCGTCGGTATCGTCTCGGGAACGGAGGCCGTGATCGTCTTCTTCACGCGAAGGTGGGACGATTGGCTCGGTCACCACGCGTCGTCGCTCGCGCAGATCCGTCCAGAAGAGTCGACGCCGCCGCCACCGCCGAAGGTCGCGTTCGATGTGCGTTGGCTGATTCGAAAGTTCAAGCGCCGCATTCGCGGCTACCTCGTGTTTGGCGCAGGCATCCCGCTCCTCGCGCTCTTTCGACTGGTGCCGGGACATCTCGGAGGTGGGCTCACGATCGGAGACGTTCTCTTCACGATCGCGCTGACCTGTTGGGGCTGGTACTGGCTCGCCGTATTCACCGCGGGCAAGAGCGCGCATGCGTGGGCCGATGCGGCGACTGCGCCGTCGCCGACGTTGATTCGCGAGCTCCGTGATCGGTCGCACGACAAATGGTTCCTCGCGCCGGTTCATATGTACTCGCGCGTGTGGGCACGGGTCACGCGGAGCATGAACGCCGCCGCGATCACGTTCGAGCGAAACCCACGACCGTACCTCGGGCTCGCGCTCGCGCGCGCCATCCTCGCGCTTCCGGGCCTCTATCTCCTCGCGCGGCCGATCGTCCCCATCGCCGCAGGGCGCCTTTGCGCGGAGAGCGATCCTGCCGATCGCTTCTCCGCTCCCGCTCCGCCGGCATTGCAGCCGCAGCACGGGCAGGCGGCGGCGTAGACCTTCTTTCGTGTGTGGTGAGCGCGCGCGTTGGTTAGTATCGCGTCACCATGCATGTCGTCGTCACCGGAGCATCGAGCGGGATTGGTGAGGCTGTCGCACGCGAGTATTTCGCGCGCGGCGCAAAGGTCACGCTCGTCGCGCGGAGGCGCGAGCTGCTCGAGCGCATCGCGTCGGCGGGCGCGTCGCGGGCGCACGTCGTCGCGGCGGATCTCTCCGATGTGGACGCCGCCTGGGCGTGGATCGACGAGGCCGAGCGCGCGCTGGGTCCGATCGACGTGCTCGTGAACAACGCGGGCATTCAGATCGTCAAGCACGTCGAGGACACCGATTGGTCCGAGGCCGAGCGCCTGTTGCGGCTCGATCTCCACGCGCCGCTTCGCCTCACCACGCTCCTTCTTCGTCGCATGATCCCTCGCAAAACAGGCACGATCGTCGACATCTCTTCGATGGCGGCCCTCGCGCCCACGCCCGGCATGTTCTTCTACAACGCCGCGAAGGCTGGCCTCGCCGCCGCGTCGGAAGGCCTGCGTGGCGAGGTGAAGCCGCACGGCATTCACGTCGTCACCGTCTATCCCGGACCCGTCACGACGGAGCTCGAGGCGAAGGGCCGCGCCGCGTACGACGGCGGCGCCGCCGCGAAGGTGCCGGCCGGCTCTCCCGAGGTGCTCGCGCGCATGATCGCCGACGCCGTCGAGAAGAAGCGCCCGCGCGTGATCTACCCGCGCTTCTACGGTCTCGCGCGCCACTTCCCGAACATGACACGCTGGGCGATGGACGCGTTCACGCCACCGCTGAAGTAGCGCCAGGATCACTCGCGTAGCGGCGACAGACTACGCGCTCTCTTCGGGCAGCGCGGCGTTGCGCTCGGACGACGGCGCCTTCCGCTGCAAGAGGAAGTACGTCGTCATCTCGCCTTTGCCTTTGACCGGGATCGATCCGCGTGGCTCGAACTCGAACTTGTCCTTCGTGAGCTCGTAGGTGGCCTCGCTCACCTGAATCTTGCCCGGCATGCTGTGGGACTCCATGCGGCTCGCGGTGTTCACCGTGTCACCCCACACGTCGTAGATGAATTTCTTCTTGCCGATCACGCCCGCGACGACGGGGCCCGTGTGCACGCCGATGCGTACGTTGACGGGCTCCTCGAGCTTCGTCGCGAGCTCGTCGAGGCAGTCGCGCATTTGAAGAGCCATCTCGCACACGGCCTCGGCGTGGTCGGATCGGCGCGCCGGAACGCCGCCGCAGACCATGTACGCGTCGCCGATCGTCTTGATCTTTTCGAGCTGGAGCTGGTCGGCGATGCCGTCGAAGCGCGAGAACACCTCGTCGAGCCGGCGGACGATCTCGTCGGGCGCAAGACGCGCCGAAAGCTCGGTGAAGCCCACGATGTCACTGAAGAGGACCGTCGCGCTCTGGAAGCGCTCCGCGATCGTCTTGTCGGGATCGTTCTTCAAGCGCTCGGCGATGCGCCGCGGCAGGATGTTGAGCAAGAGCGACTCGCTTCGATGACGCTCGATGTCGAGCGCCGCCATCTGTTCGCGAATGACGCGCCGTTGAACGAACGCCAGGCGGCCTTGAATCTCGAGCTGGCGCGCGGCGAGCGCGCCGATCGCGCCGAGCGTGAAAAGCGTCACGTTGATCGAGAGCCGATGCATCGTGTCAGCGTGCGCGACCGAGTCGAGCACGTTGTAGAGCGCGATCGTGAGGACGGTGTAGATGATCTGGTTCTTCACGTTGAGCCGCGCCAAGAACGGCCCAAGCGTGACGAAGAGCACCGCAAACGACGCATAGATGAAGAAGCCCGCCAGCGAGGCGATCGACGCGATCCAGAGGACGACCGTGTTGACGGTCATGCCGAAGACCAGCATCGCCGGCTGATGCCGCTGCCACTTCTTGTTACGCAAGACGAACAGGATCAGCAGGATGCCGATCGGTCCAGAGATCGCGTAGCGAATGGTCCACGCGGTGACGCGCACCTCTGGGATGACGAGCGCGTCGTGAACGCCGTAGGCGAGGAACGCGATGATCGCGAGCGGGACGCTGAAGCGGACGTAACGGCGAACGGTGAGCTCGAAGCTCTCTTTCTGGTAAGCGCGCTCGAGCTCCGGATCAACGAACGTCGCGAAGTAGCGATCGAGCTTGGGGAGATCGCCCATGCCCGGCATTCCGGGCGGGAACGAGTCGCGCAAGTCGGCCACGGCGCGATTATCTCACGACCCGATCACCTCCGGATCACGTATCGCGGATCACGTATCGGTGCGTGAAAAGCGAGGCAGCGCCGCCGCCAGCGCGAGGATCGCCGAGACACCCACGACGACGAGATCGAGCCAGATCGGAACGGCGAAGCTTCCCCACGACACGCGTGTGACCGCGCTCGTGATGCTGCCCTGCCCCGAGGCCTCGAGCACCGCATGCCGAAGCGGCGCGACCGCATACGTAAGCGGATCGAAGCGCGTCAAGACGAGCAGCCACGACGGCAAGCCTTGCAGCGGGTAAAGCGCGCCCGACGCGAAGAACATCGGCAAGAGCACCATCTGCATGATGGCCATGAAGGCCTGGATGCTCCGAATGCGCGTCGCGAGCGCGACGCCGAAGGCAGTGAGCGCAAACGAGATGAGCAAGAGCTCGGCGAAGAGCGTGAAGACGAGCTCGATCGTCATCGGCACGCCGCCGATCGCGCCGATCACGAGCATGACCATTCCTTGGAACGTGCCGGCGGTCATCCCGCCGAGGCACTTGCCGATGAGGATGGAGCTCCGGCGAACCGGCGCGACCATCATCTCGCGCATGAAGCCGAGCTCGCGATCCCATACGAGCGACCCGGCCGAGAAGAAGCAGGTGAAGAGGACGGCCATGCACATCACGCCCGGGAAGAGGAACGTGCGAAACGGAACGCCTGCCGTGGTGGGCACCATCGACGAGATGCCGGTGCCCATCACGAACAAGTAGAGGACAGGCTGGATCAACCCAGCGATGAGGCGCGGGCGATCTTTGATGAAGCGAAGCACCTCGCGATGCCACACCACCTTGATCGCGCGCAGATCGCTCGTGAGGCCGGTCGGCGGGAGCTCGCCTGCGGCGGAGGACGGGGTTGGTCGGGACGCGACGGACGATGACATGGCTCCGGCTACCTTCTCGCCGCGCGAACGAACGGATTCGCGAGCGTCCTCTCTGCGGCAGACGCCTCGGCGTCACGAATGCTCGTGCCCGTAAACGACATGAAGACGTCGTCGAGCGACGGACGCGCGACGCTGACGGATCGAATCGCGACGGTGGGCGAGAGCTCTGCGAAGAGGCGCGGGAGAAACTCTTCTCCCGACAGCACACCGAACGTGACGGCGCCTTCGATCACCTTCGCGTCGCGGATGTCGAACTTCTCTTCGAGCGCGGCGATCGCGCGCCCGTCGTCGGCGGTCTTGATCTGCACGCGATCCTTGCCGACCTCCGCCTTGAGCTTCTCGGGCGACATGTAATGGGTCGTCAAGAAGATCGTGATGTCGTTCTTCGCGCGAAGCTCGCGAATGAAGCCCCAGATGTTGCTGCGCGTCTGCGGGTCGAGGCCGATCGTCGGCTCGTCGAGGAACAGAACGTTCGGCGCGTGGACGAGGCCGCGCGCGATCTCGAGCCGGCGCTTCATGCCGCCCGAGAAAGTGGCGACCGCGCTGTCTTTGCGATCCCAGAGGCCCACCATCTTCATCACGTGCTCGATACGCCCGGGCAAGATCGCCGACGGGACGCCATAGAGCTCACCGTGGAAGAGCAGGTTGCGATGGGCGGTGAGGTAGTCGTCGAGCGTGGTCTCTTGAAAAACGAGGCCGATGTTGCGGCGCACGGCGTCGCGCTGGGTGACGACGTCGAAGCCCGCGACGGACGCGCTTCCGTTCGTGGGCGACGCCAGCGTGCAGAGGATCTTGATCGTGGTCGACTTGCCCGCGCCGTTTGGACCGAGAAATCCGAAGACCTCGCCTGCGCGCACGTCGAAGTCGATGCCGCGGACAGCCTTCACCTCGCCATACGTCTTCTCGAGCCCACGGACGTGAATCGCGAGCGGCTTGGACTCGGCGTCCTTGCTCGTGCTCATGGCTCTTCCCCGTCGTCGTCGGCGAGGACGCGATAGAGCTCGCGCCGCGCCTTCGCCAGCACCTTCTTCGCCTTCGCCACTTGCTTGGCGTTGCCGGCGTGCATCACCTGCCCCATCGCGATGCCGACCTGACGAAACGTCGCGAGGACCTCCTTGCGCGGATCGGTCTCCTCGGAGCCGCCGAGCGCGCTCCACGGCTCGGTCCCGAGCTCGTCGGCGTGATCCTCGACGTAGCGCTTGCCTCCCTCGGTGAGCGCGAACGTGCGTGACGATCCGACTTGCTCGACGCGCACGAGCCCCTCGTCTTCGAGCTGCTCGAGCGTCGGGTAGATCGATCCCGGGCTCGGCCGCCAACCTCCGCGCGTGCGGTGCTCGAGCTCTTGGATGAGCTGGTATCCGTTGCGCGGAGCCTCGGCGAGGAGGACGAGGATCGCCGCACGCACGTCGCCGCGCCGCGCGCGTGAGCCACGCCGAAAGAACGACCACGGAAATCGCGAGAAGTCGGGTCCGAAGGAGAACGGGACCTCGGGCGGAGTCCCAGGCCGAGGCGGCGGACGCCCTCGACCTCGCGGCGGACCGTCGCCGCTTGGCGGCCCCATCCCGAGAGGATCGCCGAACCCGAATGGAACGCCGGGGAAAAGCCCGAAAGGAGGTTTCGCCATGTGTTTGATCGAAGCCATCGAGGACGGCAGCTCGACCCACCACGAGCGAGCACGACCTATCGTCGATAGGTCAACGATATATCGAGATAGCTCTTTGTCAAAGGTCATTTCCCCAGAAAATGGGCCGGGAAGCGACGTCGTCTGGGGACGAAAGCGCGCCCGTGGCGTAATCACCTCCTCGATGGCAAAAGGCACGCTCTTCCACAATCCGCGTTTCGTCGCTCCAGGCTTTCTCGTCGCGCTCGGGGCGTTGCCGACCGGCCAGCTGCTTGGCCTCACCCGCGACGCGGTGGTGTTGTTCGACGTCGAGTCGGGTCGTGAAATCGCGCGCGAGCGTCTCGTCGCCGACGGCGCACCTCCGTTCTATCGCGGTCGCCTCGCGGTGCAGACGAGCGGACCGCGCGCGATCGTCTACTCGGATGTCGACGGAGATCCCTTCTTCCTCGTCGACGTCGATCTCGACAAGACGGCGCTCAGCGTGCGGAAGGTGTCGCTCTTCGCTCGAAACAACGACGACAGCAGCAGCTACGACGACGCGGCCGTCGCCTTCACTCCGTCGCGCGTCGTGTTCGCGAAGAAGGAACGCGTGCGCCTCCTCGATCCCCAAAGCGGCGAGCTCCTCGGAGACGAGCTCCCCACCGGCCTCGCCGACGCCAACGGCGACAAACGCGTCATCGTCGGCAAGCGCGGCGGCGTCATCGTGTGGCGAGACGATGCGCGCGTCATCTGCCGAACGCTCGACGAGAAGAGCGGCGCCTACAGCGACATCGAGCTCACGGACCTCGGCGGAAGCGTTGCTGGCGATCCGGCCATCGCCGACGACGACAGCGTGGTGGTGATCCCCGTGTCCACCGAGAGCTATCGCCTCGAGCTCGCGATCTTCGACCCCAAGTCGGGCAAGGAGATCACGAGCGCGAAGGACAAGACACGCCCCTCGCAGCGCAGCAGTCGCTCGGACATCTCGGTGGAGATCTCACCACGCCACGACACCATCCTCCTCGCGATCGACAAGACGGTGCAGAGCTGGTCGATCGCGAAGGCCGAGCTGCGCTGGATGGTGCCCAACCTCGGTCCGCTGATGGGGACCGTGCTCCTCGGAACGGGCAACAGCGGCCGCCTCGCCGCGGCCCGAGGCGATCGCGTGATCTTCGTCGATCTCGCGACGGGCAAGCGCGTCGGTGATCACGAAGGACCGGCGCAGCCCGTCAAGGCGGTCGTGCGCGACCGGCACGGTCATGTCGTCGCGCAGGACAACCACCGCGCGTACGTGCTCGAGAACGGAAAGGTGAAGTCCGAGGTCGAGGTGTGGTCGATCCACGAGGACCGAGGCGATGCCTACCTCTACACGTTCGACGGCCTCTTGATGCGCCTCGAGCGAGACGGCGCGCTCTCGCCGATCGCTGACGTCATCGTCGACGGGGAGCGTCGCGGCCATGCGACCACGATCGATCTCAAGGACGAGTGGCTCGCCTACCCCGACCCCAACGGCCGCGCCCGAGCGCAGCTCGCGCACGTGAGGGACCTCCGAAACAAGAAGAAGGTGCACGTCCAGAAGCTCGGCGAAGAAGACGTGAAGCCGCCGCACGAGGTGATGTTCGCCGGGGACGACGCGCTCGCCGTGCTCCACGTCACCTACGACGAAGCGAACGACTACAAGATGTCGCAGTCGATCGCGCTCTGGTCGCGCAAGACGCCGACGGAGGTGCTCTGGCAGAAGCCGGTCGACGCTCTCAACGTGAGCGAGATCGTCGCGGCGAACGAGCACCTCATCGTCCTCAGGAAGGGCGGCCAAGACTTCGTCGTCTTCTCGACGATGACAGGTGACGTCATCACCGAGCTGAAGCTCGAGACCACGGGAGAAGGCGTCCCCGCTGCCGCCGTCGCAGGAGAGAACGCGATCCTCATCTCGAACCGCGGCGACGTCCATCGCGTCAACGCGAAGAGCCGGAGCGTCGAGAAGATCGCCACCGTCGACGCAGGAGCCACGGCGATTCACATCGAGGCCGCGAGCGGCAAGGCGATCGTCGCGTTCGGATGCCACGAGATCCAAGAGGTCGACCTCGGCCTCCCGGTCACGAACGCGACGTCGAAGCGCGAAACACGACCTCGTCTTCTCCATCGCCATCACCACGAAGCGGACATCGTCGCGTTCGATCTGTCACCGGATGGTTCGCTGCTCGCGACGGGCAGCTGGGTGGGCGATGACTACGAGCGCGGCGGTACGCTCCAGATCTGGGACGCGCGCACCGGACGCGTCCTCAACGTCCTCGACCCGATCGACGGCGGCGTGGGCTGGCCGGACTACCGGAGCTCGATCCAGTGGTCGCCGTCGGCGAAGCGCACGATCGCCCTCGCGTTCAACACGAACGGCGTCGGCGTGTTCGATGCGTTTGGAGAGGCGCCGATCCCACGCATGTCCGCTTACACGACCGACGGCTGGTCCCGTCCGCCGGGCTACACGTGGTCGAAGAAGGGTGACCGCATCGCGATCTCGTCGTGGAGCGAGCGCTCGTACATCCCGAGCTGCGTCATCGAGGTCGGTGACCGTGACTACGACGACAACACGGCGCGCTGGTTCGCTCGCGTCGACCCCACTGCCAAGCGCGAGACAGGCGACGACGCGCAGAATGGAGAAGAAGAGCGTCCGTTCAGCGACGCCGCGCGAGAGCTTCACTTCGACGCGGACGGCACGACGCTCTTCGCGCACAACGGTGGCCACGGCCAAGCATGGGGTGTCGACCTGACTTCGGGCGCCCTCACCTACCTGATCAAGACCAGCGACACGCTCTTCGCATGGAGCCGCTGCGATCGCTACCTCGCGAGCGCCAACTCGGAGAGCTGCACCGTCACGTTCTACGATGCGCGCAGCGGAGAGGTGCTCACCAAGGTCCCCGCGGCGCCGCATGCCAAGAGCGAGGACGACGACGACGACGAGGAAATGGGCTGCCGCGCGCTCTCCTGGAGCGCGAAGGGGGCACGGCTCTTCGTGATCGCGACCGATCGCGTGCTCCTCTTCGAAGGCACGAAGGCGATCGCCTCGCATGAGGTCGAGCTCGAGGTCGATACCGACTTCGACGCGCGGCCTGTGGCGTGGTCACCGGACGGATCGCGCATCGCCTGGGTGCACAGCGATGAAGATGGCGAATCGAAGCGCCTCGAGGTGCACGCCGTCGGCGCAGATGGGCTGACGCACCTCACGAGCGTCGGCGTCTCGGACAAGGTTCAAGGGCTCCTCTGGAACGCGCCTGACATGATCGCGTGCATGGGCAAATCGATCTTCGACGGCGTTCAGCTCGAGACGGACGCGACGGGCACACGAGCGACGAAGGTGTTCTCGCGGGATTTGTCGATCCCCACAGAGCTCTTGCCCGACACGCCGTCGCCGCTCGTCGCCGACGACGAAGATCTGGGCGCCGAGCTCTCTTCGAACCCGGCGTTCCCGCTCCTCGTGCCGGGCGGTGAGCCGATGTGGGGCCTCGCGTTCGAGACGGGCGAGATCGTCTGCCCGTCGGAGCTTCGCGATCAGCTCACCGACGCGCTATCACCGTTCGATCCGAAGGACGTGCAGCTCTTCGAAGACCTCGCGAGCGCGCTTCCGCATCTCCCCCTCTCCGACGAAGCGAAGAAGAAGCTCGCGCCAGCGCTCGCCTCCGAGGGTGAGCAGCCGGCCGACCTTCTACCGCTCGAGGCAGAGCCGACGAGCGCGGCGAACCTCGAGCCGCTCACCGACCTTTTGTGGGAGAGCGTGAAGTCGCTCTCCGTCGGATGGCACTCGCATACGAGCGAAGCGCTCCACGAGGCCGCGGTGATCCACGCTCGCCGAGGCGAGGCTGCGCTCGCGGCAAAGCACGCGCGGCACGTCCCGCAAGAACACGATCGCGTGATGGCGCTCGCCGATGTCGCCGCATGGCTTGGCCGCCGCAAGGACGACAGCGTCGCGATCACGACGGCGCGGGAGCTCCTCGGTGAGGCGTCCTCCATCTTCGACAACATGGAGATGCAGGACTGGTTTCAGCCGTTCGTCGAGGCAGATCTCGCGGCGGCCTACGCCGTGCTCGGTCAGACGAAGAAGAGCGAAGACCTCTTCGCGAGCGCATACCGGCGTACGGAGAACGCCGAGAGTGAGAGCAACATCTTCCAAAACTGCACCCATCTCGCCGCCGCCTACCTCCGCGCGAACGACGTCTCGCGCGCTCGCAAGGCGATGGATCTCGGCCCGTGGAACGCGGGCTACCTCCACATGTTCCTCCCGAAATACATCACGCACGCCGCCGAGATCGGCTTCGTGGATCACGCGATCGACGTCGCGAACAAGTGCCGTGAAGAGATGCAGGACATCGATAGCCAGAACCTCGAGGCGATCACGAGCGCGATGCTCCGCGCCGACCGCCATGCCGAGCTCTTCGCGTGGCTGCGCGAGACGAACGAGAAGGACGACTCGATCTCGACGTCGTCGTACGAGGAACAGGCGGTCAACGACCTGCTCGCCAAGGGTCGCACCGCCGAGGCGACCGCCCATCTGAGCTCCGGGCCCGACGCGCACGATCCGCTCGTCTTGGCGCGCAAGATGAAGATCCTCGCGCGTTACGCGCCCGAGTCCGTTCCGGATCTCCTCGAACGCGCGCTCGCGACGCTCCCGCAGCATCAATCGGCGGCGGGGCTCGAGGAGATGGTGTCGGATCTCACCGAGACGCTCACGACGATCAGCCAGGGCAAGTCGACGGCGGCGCTCGAGAAAGACCTCGACGACGAGCAGATCTTCCGCCTTCAGTGCGGGCGCGCGCGCGGCGGCGACACCGCCTCGGTGCAGCGCGCGCTCGAGTACGCGCGATCACGGAGCAGCGCGAAGGAGAAGATGGAGAGCCTCGCCGACCTCGCGGCTGCGCTCGGCTCGGACGCCATCTTCGACGAGGCACGCGCCTTCGGCAAAGAGCTCCGCGGCGGAGACAGGCGCTTCGCCCTCAGCAGCTTGATGAGCGCGGAGCTCCGCGCTGGATGCATGCAGAGCGCATACAAAACGTGGCGCGCGCAGACGAAGGCGAACCGCGAGTACGAGGTGAGCAACCTCGTCGACGCGCTCGCCGGGTCGAGGCAGACGCCCGCGGTCCTCCACGTGCTGCGTCAGCTCGGACGCCGGGACGACATGAACGGCTTGCCACAACAGATCCTGCGCGCCCTGAGGCACGCGAGCGGGATGTCGACCGCGGTCGTGTGAGCGTCAGGAGGCTCGTGCGACGATGTTCGTCTTCACCCACTCGATGATCGATTCGAGCGTGGTGCCAGGCGTGAAGACACCCTTCACGCCTGCGGTGCGGAGTCGCTCGAGGTCTCCCTCGGGGATGATGCCGCCGCCGAAGACGACGACGTCGTTCGCGCCCTTCGCCTGAAGCGCGTCGATGACGGCGGGGAACAACGTGTTGTGCGCGCCGCTCATGATCGACAGACCGACGCCGTCGACGTCTTCCTGGACAGCGGCGTTCGCGATCATCTCGGGCGTCTGGTGGAGGCCGGTGTAGATCACCTCGAAGCCTGCGTCGCGAAGAGCTCGGGCCACCACCTTCGCGCCGCGGTCGTGTCCGTCGAGTCCGGGCTTCGCGACGAGGATGCGGACCTTACGAGATGAAGAAGTGGTGGCGGCGTCGGACGGCGACATGACTTTCGTTGCTCCTGGCGTGCGCAGACCGCACCCGGGCTGGTTATCGTGCGTGTGCTGCCACCTGTCAAATGCGAGCCGGATCTCGGGGATTTTTGGCTCGAATTTGACCCGAATCAGGGCGCTTTGCCCTTCTTGGCATCGCTCGGCGCGTGGGCCTTCCCGCGCGGTTGCCCCGAGCGTGCGCTCGACATCGAAGGCGCCGCCGGTCCTCGCACGAGCGATGTTTTGCATCGCGCGTCGCTCGCCCGGTCTCCCTCCGAGTAGACTGGCCGCTCGACCCAGCACGGATCGTCGAACAGATCCGTCGGGCCCATCTCGTCGTCGGAGAGGCGCGCGATGATCGCTTCGTCCTTGTCCGGATCGAGCAGCCGCGTCGCGATCTTCGGCACGGGCGCCTTGTCTTCGGCATGCTCGTTGTCCGTCCAGAGGAGATGAAACGACCAATCGAGCTTCGCCTGCGAAGGCGTTCGGAAATCGAACGCGAGGTCGGCGAGCACGCCGAGGCGCGTCCACCCGTTCACGCAGACGAGGCGGCGGTTCTCCCGCAAGACGGGGAACATCGGCGGCTTCCACGACTCGCCTTGGTTCGACACGAGGTTGCCGATCGACGCGAAGATCGGGATCTGTCTTCCATCCTTCGTCTTGTGCACGACGACGGGCGACGCGATGTGCGGGTGATGGATCACGACCGCGTCCGCGCCCGAGTCTGCGGCTTGCCGCGCCACGTTCATGACCGCCGGCGTCTGCGGCACGTACTCCTCGCCGCCGTGGATGATCGCGATCGTGGCGTCGCACGTCGATCGCGCGCGCTGGAGCGCCGCCGCGACGCGCTTTCGCCCTTCGGCGTTCTCGGAGGCTACCGCGAGCCTCGTGGTCCGAGCGCATCCACCTTGCGCGTTGAGGAACGTCGTCCACGCCACAGCGCACACGCGCTTTCCACCTTGCTCGGCGACCGTCCGCGGCGCCCAAGGGTCGCCCTTCATGTCACCGCCGATGATCGTGAGCCCCGCCTTCGACGCGGTCGTGAGCGTCGTCTCGACGCCTTCGTAGTCGAGGTCGCACGCGTGGTTGTTCGCGACGGTGACCGCCTTGATGCCGCTCGCGGGAAGCGCTTCGAGCCATGCCGGCGGCGCTGCGTACGCAAGACGAAACGCCTTCTTCTCGAGCTCGCCGGTCGCTGCTTCGTAGTTCGCGATCACCGCGTCGCTCTTCGCGAAGAGCGGCTGAAGAGGAACGAGCGCGTTCGTCAGCGCGCTCGGCTGCGCGAGGGCCGGCCGGTGCGGGATGAGATCGCCTGCGACGATCACGCGGATCGGCGCGGTCGGAGGCGGCGGAGGCTCAGGCCCAAACGGCTCGACGATGATCGGCGGAAGCTCCGCGGCGTGGGTCGTCGCCTTCGCGCTCGCGCCTTCGTCGCCTTTCTTCGCGTCGGTGCCCATCCAGGACGAGACGCGCGCGCACCCGCTCCCGAGCGACAACACCGCTGCCATCGCAACGAACCGCAGAGCGAGCCTGGCCATGTAACCAAATGTCCCACCCTACGCCAGGAAGGCCTAATTTCCGGGGCGTTCGATAAGTGGGGCGACGGCTCGCGGTTCAGCGCTTCAACGTGAAGCCGTTGATCTCGACGTTGGCGTTCTTCTTCGCGACGACCGCCGCGTCGCCGCCGGTCATGCTCTCCGGCATCGAGCCGTTCATCTTCGCGGTGCCGACGGTCGCCTCGATCTTCGCGCCCTTGACGACGATCTTGATCTTCGCAGGTCCGGTCGGGCTGTCGATGGGGGTCGTGAGGTTGGTCTCGCCGCTGTCTTCGACGAAGGAGAGGGTGGTCTTTCCGTTCGGCGTCACGACGAGCAGCGCGCCACGTAGACCTTTCTTCGTCGGCACCGCGCGAATGCCGATGCCGCCGGGCGCGTCGCGCACGACGAGCTCACCTTCGATCGTGAAGTCCGCGGCGGGAGGCGCCACCGTGATCACGTCGAAGCCATCAGCGCCGCCGCCGAGCAGCTTGACGTTGGGCCCGGCCGCCTTGTCGACGCCCGACGAGATCGCGACGCGGGGCGTGCCACGCATCTTGTTGAACGTGTAGCCCGAGTCGGTCCACTGCGTGCCATCACGCGGGATGCCTTTGACCGAGCCAAGCTGACCTGCCGAGACAGCTTGCCCATCGCGACGCACGCCCATCACGAGGTACGACGGCGACGCGCGATCGATCGCCCACGCATGACCGTCGAGGGTGAAGCCGATCGCCGTGCCGTTCGGCGCGAGACGAAGCGCCGACGCGGTGAGCCAGCCATTCGACTTCCCGAAGTCGACCTTCGGGCCTTGGCTGCTCGACTTCGCGTCCTTCTCGTCGGTGAGCGGGAACGCGGCGAGGGCGCCGATGGCGTCCGAGAGGAGCGCGGCGCTCTCGGGCTTGCCGCCGAGGAGGCGGGCGACGGAGAGGTCGATCGCCTTCGGCGCGTCGACGAGGAGCGCGTGGATCGCTGCGCCGACGACGTGCTCGACGCTCGGCGCGCGAGGGCGGCCGAGGAGCTTTTGAAGATCGGCTCCGGCAAGGACAGCGTCGCGATCGGATTGCAGCCGGAGCTCGCCGCGGTTGTCGAGCGCGCGGCGTGCCGCGATGTCTGCGAGGTCGTGCGTGATCGAGCTGAGCTTCTCGTCGTAGGCGCCCGGCGCGGCGTCGTCGAACGGGTAGCGGTCGGCCCCCGAGGTGCCGACGTAAGCGACCTGTCCGCGCGCTCGAAGCGCGCCGCCGGTGCGATCTTCGCCGGCGTAGATGAGGCTCAAGTCGACGCGAGCTCCCGGCAGTCGCGCGAGCACCTGGCGAACGCGCTCGAGCTTCGCGTCATCCATCTTGCCAGAGTCGGCGAAGAGGATGCCCCAGTCGGTGAGCATCGTTCGGCGTGCGCCCTTGAGCCCGAGACGATCGGACGCGTCGACGCGCCTCGTGAGGCCATCGGGCAACATGTCGACGAGCGTGACCTGCGCTTGCGCGCGAAGCCGCGCGGCCGCGTCGGGGATCGCGCCGTCGCCTTTCAGCCATCGCGCGTTCTGATCGATGTGATCGCGCAAGACCTTCGAGCAGTCTTCGTACGTCGCCGCCGGGATGCCCGAGGCCGAGTCGTGGTTCTGGATCGTGGGCTTGCCGGCATTCGCGACGGTCGTGTCGAGGTAACCGTAGATCGCGATGAGCTCGGCGATCGCGCGCGGCTCGTGATCAAGACCTCCGACGAAGCGTTGGTAGATGGAGTCGGCGCGTGCGATCAGCGCCTTCGTGGTCGCGAGCACGAGGATCGGACGCGATGGCGCCGAGGCGCCGCCGAACATCAGCTCCTTCAAGAAGATGCCGCGCTGATCGCTGAACGCGACCGGCGACACGGCCTCCGTCAGCACCGCGATCGACTCTTCAGGGGTGAGATCCGTACGCGCGACGAGCGCGCGAACCTTCTGCGCGTTCTCCGCCTTCGCGCCGGCGACGAAGTCTTTGATCTGCCCCTTCTCGCTCGACGTAAGTGCGGCATTCGCATCCCGCTCGGTGACGACCATCGTGGTCGCCGTCGCGACGCACGCGACGGAGAGGAACGCGAGGGGAGCGAGCTTTGAGCGCAGCGAAGAGAGCGCGACGGATCGACGAGGGGTCATTTTCTCCGATGGAACGTAACGCAAAGGACGCAGCGGTCGGTTCACGTTCGGTTCCCCCACCCGCGCGTGGATCGAGGCGCACGCCCGCGCCTCACCGGCGATGCGCAAAGCCTCGCGCGATCGCCGCCAAACGCACCCCAATTCCAGCCGGACTGGACGACATTCGCGTGCTTTGCCACACCTTTACCTACGTACTGTAACTCATCGGAAGGTCTCTGCTTTGCAGCAATCGGCCTCCGCATGGCTGCTTCGATTCGATGGGGTCTCCTCCTCTTGTTGGCTGTCGTGGGATGCGCGAGCCCGGATGGCTCGGCCGAGGACAGTGGCCAGAGCGCGAACCCTGGCGAGAGCAGCGATGACGTCGTGGCGTCCGCACCGAGCGGCGTGACGAACGCGAGCGGCTCGGCAGGCGATGGCCGCGAAGACGAGGCGGACCCGCCCGAGCCCGATCTCGTCGTTCACTCGCTCGCGAACCTCGGCGACAGCATCTCGCAAGGCTTCGACGCCGACGACGCGAAGCCGCTCGACTTGAATCAGGTCGTGAGCAATCACGACGCCGTCTTCCACGACAACGCCTCGCTGAGCTGGGTGCAAGGCAGCGACGCGCGCGTGGGCTCCGTCGCGTCGCACTACAAAGCGAAGGACGACAAGCTCGTCGTCACGCCGATCTCGCGCTCGGGCGCAGAGCTCGTCGGCAAGTCGACGTCGCTCCCCAACCTCGAGAAGCAAGCGCGCACGATCGCGACGAAGAACGTCGCGCCGGATCTCGTGTACGTGCTCCTCGGCGGCAACGACGTCTGCAATCGGCAACCTTCGAAGACCAGCGACGCGACCGCCACCCTCTACAGCGTCGAGGAATGGCGCGCCGCCGCGGTGAAAGGTCTCGTCGCGCTCGCCGAGGTGTTGCCCGCGGGAGCGACGGTGCGCTTCGTCAGCATGCCTCGCGTCGATCTCCTCTACGAAGCGCTCAAGGATACGACGGTGCCGGTGAAGGTGAGCTCTCCGCTTGGTCCGGTGGACGGAACGAGCACGTGCGCCGACCTCTGGACGGTCACCGCCAGCCAGGGCGCAGGCATCTGCAAGATCGTGACGACGGAGACGAACGCAGCGCGACGAAAAGCGATCGGAGAGCGCATCGACGCCTACAACACCGCGCTCGCCGAAGAGGTGCGCAAGATGGACACCGATCCCACGCGCAACCCGAAGAAGATCTCGTTTCAGTCCGACTGGCATGGCTCGCTCGACGCCGGCGCGGTCAAGAACAGCTCGGTCGGCACGTTCGTCTTCCAACCTTCGCACGTGAGCAAGCTCGACTGCTTTCACCCGAGCATCGCAGGCCAACACGAGATCGCGTCGCACGTCCTCTCGCGCGCGAAGTGGAAGCCGTAGCGACGTCAGTGCAGCGGCAGCTCGAGCACGACGTCGTAGATGTCGCCGTCGCGGAGGATCTTCCCGCTGAGGCTCGTCGCGCCCGCCGCCAGCGCGCGCGTCGCGGCGTCCATCATCTGCTGTGTGTTCTCGGTCCGTGAGCCCGCGACGTAGACGATCACGTCGCCGTCACGCAGGCCGGCCTTGTACTTTCCGACGCCGTGCATGCGCGCCCCGAGCGGCTTTCCATCGGGATCCTTCGCGTTCGTCGCGCCGACATCCTTCTTCTCGATCGCCTTCGCGATCGTGGAGGGAGGGACGGTGATCGTCCCTTTCGAAGGGGCGTCGACGTTGATCCCCTTCTGCGCCGCGCTCTTCGACTCACCGGCGTCCGAGCTCGCGCCAGCGTCAGACGAGCTCTCGGCCTTCGCGACGGCGTGATTGCGCGAGGAGGCCTGACGCGACCGATGGCGCTCCTTCGGCGTGGGCGCGGGGTCGTCAGCGCGAAGGTCGTCGTCTTGATCAGGGGCGGCGCTCGTCGACGGAGCGGCGGACGGCGAGATCGCGAGCGCTGCCTTGGCGATGCTCTCACCGAGCGGCTGCACGATGAGAAACCGCGCGAGAAGCGGCCCGACGACGAAGGGCACAAGAAGAAAGGCGAGACGCCGGAGACGTCCCGCCTTCTTTTCTGGACTTGGCTTGGAAGCAGTAGCGCGTTCTTCCGTGCTCACATCACCTGCGTGCTCCGAGGAGCGCGCGCCGGCGTCGCTAGCGGCAGAAGCGGGCTTGCTCAAGCGTGAACGTCACTCGTCGCCGTCATCATCATCGTCGTCGTCGTCGTCATCGTCCTCGATCTCGGGGAGTGACTCTTCGGACGGCAACGCACGGCCTTCCTTCTCCGCTTGTTGGCGCTCCTTCTCACGCTGCGCCTTCATCTGCGCGACCTTCTGCATGACGGCCGGCTTCGGCGCGACGAGGACGCTCATCGCGCGCGCTTCCATCATCGGACGCGTTTCGACATTCGCGATGTCTTCGAGCTGCGGAATGATGACCTGAAGCTGCTCTTGCGCCTTCTCGGGGTGCGTGATTTCGCGACCGCGGAAGCGGACGGTGAACTTCACCTTGTGGCCTGCTTCGAGGAAGCGGCGTGCAGCCTTCGTCTTGAAGGTGATGTCGTGATCGTCCGTCTTCGGACGAAGCTTGATCTCTTTGATCTCGACAACCGTCTGCTTGCGCTTGGCTTCGCCGGCCTTCTTCTTCTCTTCGTACTTGTACTTTCCGAAGTCGAGAATCTTGCAGACGGGTGGCTCGGCCTTCGGGTTTACCTCGACGAGATCGAGCCCTTGTTCCTGAGCACGCCTTAGCGCCTCGTGGGTTGCGAGCACACCAAGCATCTCTCCGTTCGCGTCGATGACGCGCACTTCCGGCACGCGGATGCGGTGGTTGACTCGGATCTGGAATTGGCGCTGCGGCTGGCGCGGATCGAAACGCGGGCGACCCATCGACATGAGTGGAACCTGACCTCCTGGAACGTTTTTTTCGGCTCCCTGCCGAAGAAACGTGTGCAGTGTCCTCTTCCGTTTTGGGCCGGTCAACCCCCCCGACCACGAAATATGGGCTCATTTCGCTCTCAATTCACGACTCCGGACCGCGATCGGGCAGATTTCGTCGATTTTTGCGCCCCGCAGGCATCACATCCGCAGCCGGCGCCATCCGGCTCATCCGGCATGTCGTGGTAGGCTCGCCGGCGCCTAGATGCTCTCGTTGGTGATGAACCCCGGACTTCCGGAGGAGCAGACGTTTCCACTCGCGCGAGGCTCGACCGTCACGATCGGTCGAACGAAAGACAACGCCGTCTTCTGTCTTCACAAGAGCCTCTCGCGCAAACACGCCCAGCTCGAGTTCGACGGAGCGAAGGTCAAGATCACGGACCTTCAGAGCAAGAACGGGGTGTTCTTCAACGGCAAGCGCATCGGACGCTGCGAGCTCGTCGAAGGCGACAGCTTTCGTTGCGGCGACATCACCTTCTTGCTCGAAGGCGCGACGACGCGAAGCCCGAAGATCAGCGTCGGCCAAGAGCGCGCGGCGCAGACCCTGCCATCTCCCTTCGCGCTCGACCCGAGCGCGTCGCGTCGCCCCACCGCGCATCCGCAGCCGCACGTCACCGTCGAAGACGACCAGCGGTACAAGGACAAGCTGTTTCTCTTGATCCGCGCGAGCGAGCTCTGCGTCAGCGAGATGTCGATCGACAAGGTGCTCGACGAGCTCATCGTCCTCGCGGTGCAGGTCCTCGAGGTCGATCGCATCGCGCTGCTCGCGCTCGACGACGCGACGCTCGAGATGCGCCCGCGCGTGATCAAGACGTTCGTCTCCTCGGCGGCGCATCCTTACTCGAGCCGGGTCGTCGATTGGGTCGTCGACCACGGAAGCCCGGCGAGCTTCGCGGACGTCTCACGCGACCGCACGCTGCCAGGCGAGCTCGCGCGCGACTTCGCGATTCGTGGAGCGATGTGCGTTCCGATCAACCCGGGCGGCGGGACGATCGGCGTCATCTACGCCGACAGCCTCTCGAAGGCCGACTGCTTCCGCCCTGATGACCTCGCGCTTCTCCGTGCGCTCGCCAACCTCGCCGCTGTGGCGATCGAGAGCGCCGCGCTTCGAAGCGTCGAACGTCAAACGATGGTCACGCGCTGAGGCTCCGTCGAGATCGACGACTGCGCCGTCGATCCCGACCGAGCTCGTGCTCGCGATCGAGCTCGGCTAGTGCGGCGCGACGCTCTCGCCGAGGATCTTCGCGACGAGCTCTGCGCGTGGCATCGCGCCAAGCTCGCCGGCGTCGCGTGAACGCACCGAGACGCTCCCCGCCTCGGCGTCCTTCGGCCCGACGACGAGCATGTACGGGTACCGCATCATGCGCGCCGTTCGGATCTTCGCGCCGAGCTTGTCTGCGCCGAAGTCGCCCTCGGCGCGAATGCCCTTCGCGCGAAGCTCGTCGAGCACGCTTCGCCCGTACGCCTCGCTCTTGTCGCTGACGGTGAGGACGATCGCCTGCGTGGGCGCGAGCCACGTCGGGAAGTTGCCCCCGCAGTGCTCGAGGTACACGGAGAGGAAGCGCTCGAACGTGCCGAAGACGGCGCGATGGAGCATGACCGGCCTGTGATCCTTGCCGTCTTCGCCGGTGTACGCGAGGTCGAAGCGCTCGGGCAGGTTGGGGTCGTACTGCATCGTGCCGAGCTGCCATGAGCGCTTGAGCGCGTCTTGCACGTGGAACTCGAGCTTCGGCCCGTAGAACGCGCCTTCGCCCGGCGAGAACGTGAACGGGAGATTCGCGCGCTCGAGGCCCTCTTGAAGCGCCTTCTCCGCCATGTCCCAGAACTCATCGCTGCCGATGCGCTTGTCAGGGCGCGTCGCGAGGCGGATGTCGATCTTCTCGAGCGAGAACACCTTGTAGATGCTGTAGAACATCTTCAAGAAGCGCTCGATCTCCTCGGACACCTGCTCTCGCGTGCAGAAGATGTGGGCGTCGTCCTGGCAGAACGTTCGCACGCGTGAGAGCCCGTGCACGACGCCGCCGCGCTCGTAGCGGTGGAGGCGACCGAAGTCGGCCACGCGCCACGGCAGCTCGCGGTACGAGCGCTTTCGCGATCCATAGATGATGCAGTGGCTCGGGCAGTTCATCGGCTTCAGCGCGAAGCTCGCCTCTTGGAGTTGTTTCACCACCGCCTTCGCGCTCGGGTCGTTGCCCTCTTTGTCCTTCGCGGCGAGCGCTTCCTCGATGACGTCCTCCGTCCAGAGGCGGTACATGTTCTCGTTGTAGTTGCCGAGGTGCCCGCTCGTGCGAAAGAGCTTCGGGTCGAACGCCTGCGGCGTGATGACCTCTTCGTAGCCGTACTCGGTGTAGAGGTTACGGAGGTAGTCGACGAGGCGGTTGTAGACGTACGCGCCACGCGGAAGCATGAAGGGCATCGCCGGCGCGACCGGATCGAAGAAGAAGAGATCGAGCTCCTTGCCGAGCTTCCGGTGGTCACGCTGCTTGGCCTCTTCGATGAGCTTCAAATGCTCTTCGAGCGCCTCCTTGCTCGGGAACGCCGTGCCGTAGATGCGCTGGAGCATCGGGTTGTTCTCGTTGCCGCGCCAATAGGCGCCGGCCACGCTCGTGAGCTTCACGGCGCGGAGCTTCCCCGTCGTCGGGACGTGCGGGCCTTCGCAGACGTCGACCCATTCGTCCTTCGTCCCCTTCTCCCCGTGCTTGTAGAGGCTGACCTCTTCGCCTTCGGGGATCGCGCGGATGATCTCGAGCTTGAACGTCTCGCCCATCTTCTCGAAGAGCGCGAGCGCCTCTTCACGCGTCACGACCTCGCGCCGGAAGGGCGTGTTCTTCGCGACGACGTCCATCATCGTCTTCTCGATCTTCGCGAGGTCTTCCTCGGTGAAGCCGCCGCCCGGCTTGTCGAAGTCGTAGTAGAAGCCGTCTTCGATCGCAGGGCCGATCGTGACCTTCGTGCCGGGAAAGAGCTTCTGCACCGCGTCCGCCATGACGTGCGCCGTCGAGTGGCGAATGACGTGGAGCCCTTCAGGGTCCGTCTCGCGAATCACGGTGAACTCCGTGTTGGGATCGATCGGCGTGAACAGATCGACGATGCCGTCCTTGGCATTCGCAGGGACCTCGGATCCCTTCGCGATCTTGATGGCGATGACGTCCTTGTCGAGCTGACCTTTCCTCTCGACGAGCTCCCTAGCGGGGATGCGATTCGATGACATGTTTTTCGGGCCTCGAGCACGGGTACGTGCGGTCGTGGTCGTGGCTCGCGTGGGCCAGGGCTCTACCCTGACGCCCGATCCACGGCCCCGAGTCGCAAGTACGCTGGATGTGTGGACGCTAGAGTGCGTCGGCTCTCACTTCTTCACAAGCCCAACGCGATAGACGTTGCTCGATCCTTCGTCGCTCGAGAAATAGAGAGCTCCGTCGATGGGGCCGACGGCTACGCCGACGGGGCGAACCTTCGCATCCCCCATGCCGGAGGCTTGATCCGACCAGCTCCAGCCATTCTTTGCTTGAACTTCGCCGCCGGCCACCGTCCCTGCGCTGAACACCGTCTCGTAGGGGAACGTCGTGTCCGTCGCCGTGGACGTCGGGTTCGGAGCGCTACCGTCCGCGTTGAACGGCTGCCAGACGACCTTGAAGCCGGTCAGCTTGAGCGTCTCGCGGTTCCACGCGCCGTGGAACGTGATGAACGCGCCGCCGCGCCACTTCTCGGGCAGCGCGCCGATCGGCTGCTTGTCGAAGAACGTGATGTCCATCGGCGCCGAGTGCGCCTGGAGGAAGGTCGTGGGCTTCTCCGAGTTCGTCGCGCACCACGCGTCGTCGTGCGGGTTGCCGCCGTATTGCTCGTTCGCGAGCTGCGTGCCCGGCGTCTTGACGTTCCCGCTGACGGACACGCGCTGCGCCGTCCAGCAGAACGGGTAGCCGTACTTCTTGCCGGCCGCGATCTCCATCACCTGCTCGCCAGGGTTGTCGTCGTGGAGCGGCGCGCCCTGCGAGAGGTTGACGCCGTTGTACGTCACGTTGTCGAGGCCGTGCGACACGTCGTAGATCTTCTTCGTGATCTCGTTTCGCGCGAAGCCGTTGCCGTTGCGGATGCCGACCGCGACGACCTCACCCTGATCCCACGTGAACGCGGTGCCGTTGAACTTCGAGAGATCGAAGCGCTTGATGAGCGATCGCTTCGTGTCGTAGTCGGGACCGCCCGTCTCGTGCGTGGCGTTGCCGCTCGACCCCGAGTGGACGTAGAGGAAGCCGTCGTAGACGTGCGTGGTGTGCTTCGAGTGGCCGCCCGTGGGCTGGTTGACGACGACGTCTTGCGCCGCGCCGCCCTTGAACGAATTCGGATCGTAGGCGAAGCGCTGAACGCCTCCGTTCGAGCCGGCGTAGACGAAGCCGCCCGCCGCGTCGACGTGCGCGTTGTTGCCGTTGCCGCCGGTGGTGGCCCACTTGTGGACCTCGGCCTTCGAGAAGAAGCCGTCGCCGTCCTCGTCGCGCATGAGCCAGATCGAACCGTCGCCGCTCTGTCCGAAGAGGTCGCCGTTCGGCGCGAACATGAGCTGGCGGATCGATCCGGGGACGGCGGTCGCGACCAAGCGAACGCAGACGTCGGGCGCGTGGTAGTGCTGATCGTCGGGCACCGGAACGCCGCCCGCGCACGGATCTCCCTTGGCCTGCGGGAGCGGCTCGCCGCTGTCTTGACCGGGGTTCGTCGTGCTTCCGTCGCCGCCGCCGTTCGGTCCGCCGTCTTGCCCGGGGTTGCCCGAGGAGCCGTTGTTCGGATCCACATTGGCGGCGTCGTCTCCACCACCGCACGCGACGGCGGTGGCGATGAGGAGAGTCACGGGAAGGGTGAGGACCGCGGCGCGTGAAAGCATGGGCTAAAAGTAGCCCGATCCACGCGAAGGAGCCAGGCATCCATGCGTGGAAAGCGCATGGCTTGCGTGGTGGAAATGTTCACAAGCTCGCTTCATGCCGAGTCGCGAAGACTCGCTTCGCTACTTCCCAGCGTCGGGCGCTTCGTCTTGGCAGATGCCTTCTTTGACGCCGTTGATGACGGGAGCGTCCGCGCCCCACACGTCCTTGCACGTGAAGCCTTGTGCCGTGCAGTCGTTGCCGCCGAGTCGACACCACGCTTCGCACTCGCGCCCATAGGCAGGGTGCTCGATGCACGCGAGGCCTGGCTTGCAGTCTGCGCTCGTGTCGCACGG
This sequence comes from Labilithrix sp., assembly GCA_044227045.1. Lineage (GTDB taxonomy): Bacteria > Myxococcota_A > Polyangia > Polyangiales > Polyangiaceae > Labilithrix. Next base: position 9,063 of record JBGAFW010000092.1, on the reverse strand, counting down.
CTCTTGCGCGTTCTTCGTGCCGGGGAAGTTGCAGTCGCTGACTTTGTTCGGGGCGTACAGCGTGGCGAACCAGTGACATGAGTTCGAGCCGCACACGCCGCTCGGATCACGCGGATCGCAGTTGAGCGTGCAGAAGCTCATGTTCTGGATCGGCTTGCCGTCTGCGTCTGGCATTCCGACGCAAAGCTCGGTGCCGCCGACGCTGCACTTCGTGAGCGGCGTCTTGCAGTACGGCCTGCATGCACCATACAAGCATGCGAGCCCTGCCATGCAGTCGCCGGTCGCGGAGCAAGGTCGACCGAGCGTCGCCGAGCCGCCCGTCACGCATGACGTAGCGCCGGTCGTCTGGTTCGTGACGTCACACGTCTCGGTCTCGAGGCATCCACATTGAGGATCGAGACCACACTTGTTGTTCGGAGGAACCGTCTCGCAGGCTTGGTTGCCCGACGAGCCGCCGTCGGCCTTCTTGATCTCCGGCGCGGTGGTGTTCTCCGGCGGCGCGGGCTTCTGCTTCTGCGACGTGGGTCCCGGCGAGTCGTCGACGATCGCGGGCGGCGTACAGGCGACGCCGACGATGGAGACGAGCGGCATCGCCACGAACGCGATCGCGACGAAACAACCCCCGAGCCACGAAGACGAGCGCGTCCTCATTCCGTCTTGAAAACTAGCAGATGGAATCGGGATTGATAGCCATAAAGACCAAACAATCTCAACACCTACATGGATAAATCGAGGTCCATCTCGCGGCGTCGTGACGTGGGATTGAGCAAGGGTTGTCGCTACGCGAGGCTAGTCGGCGTCTGCGTTCGCGTCGGAGATCGTGCTCACATCGGCGCTCGACGAAGCGTCGTTTCCGCCGTCGTTCTGCGCACCTGCGCCGGAGTTGCACTCGTCACCGCATCCCGCCTTCGCGCTGCACGCGTAGACCTTGAAGGCTTTGCAGCGCGCGTCACGGTCGTCGGCGGTCTCGTTCCGCGACGGGGTAAAATCGGTGAGGCAGGTCGCGATGCACTCGTTTGGACCGCCCGGAAGCAGCGGGTCGTCGACCATGTCCATGCTGCCGTCCACGCTCTCCCCGCACGCGACTCTCGTGACGTCGTCGAGGTTCGGTCGAGCACGCAGCACGTTCATCCCATCGCCGAGCGACTTGGCGCACTTGGTGATGATGCACTCGAGCGTGAGCTTGCACGCGCGATTGAGGTAGCACGCGTTGATCTCGTCACAGCATGCGCTGCTCGCGCATCGATCGCAGCGAGCGTTGCCGAACAAGATGACGGAGCGATCCAGCGTGCAGCTCGGTACGCCACAGAGGTGCCCGCACTTCTCGCGCATGCAGCCGTAGAGCGCCTTGCCATTGCCATCGACGATGTTCGTCGTGCAGCGCGCCTCTTGGCGTGCGCCGTTCGCGATGACACACGCTTGTGCGTCGCGCACCTCGTCTCGGCACTCGTCCGTCTCACCGCAGAAGCCGACGGCATCGCAGCACTGACGTTGAAGGCAGGTCGTGCAGTCGACGGCGGCGTCTGCTTCTCCATCGCGAACGAACACGTTCACGAGATCGCCGCGGCACGTCTTGTCGGGGATATCGCTGCATGCGGGCATCGAAACGAACGCGATCGCCGCGACACCAAGCGCGGTGAAGGAGAGCGCGATCGCTGCGCGGAGGACGTGCCTTGCGGTGACGATCGTGGCCACGGCTCAGAACGTCCCTACTACGCCGAGCGCCCCCAGCCCGACGACGGGCTTGACGCTCGGAGGCGGTGGAGGTGCGGGCGGCGGCGAAGACTCGGAGACGACGCGCTCGCGAACGGGACGCGCCACACCGACAATGCCGACGCCGGTGAAGACGACCGCGGTGAGGCCGGCGACGATCGTGATGAGGCCGGCGACGCCCGAGCGGGTGTTGAGGTTCTCGAACTCCGTGTCGGCGATCGCGTTCGTCGGCAAGACCGCCGCGCCGCGACCTTGCGCCGGTGGACAATACGACGAGCCGCACAGGTTCTTCGCATCGGCCCGCGCGTCGAGGAAGACGAAGAAGGTGATCGTCCCGGTGATGATCGACGCCGCGGCGATGCCGAAGCCGATGAAGGCGAGCGGGTTCGTCGTCCGCACGTAGATGATGTCGCGACCTTTGCCTGCGGGCGGCTCTTTCGGCGGCACCCACTTCGGGCTGAGCGACACGTCCTTGATCTCCGACTCGGCGACCTCGACGTGGACCTTCTCCTCCGGGCCGTCGCCGGCCTTGGCGATGACGTCGTGAGGACCAGGATCGACCGCGCGAACGGTCTCGGCGCCGGTGAGGTTGATGGGCTCCTCGTCGATGCGCACGGTGGCGAACGCGTTCGGAGGAAGCGTGAGCTTCAGGCGCAGCGTCGGAATGCGCGGCTCGAGCTCCTTCGAGAGGCGAGCGGCCTCGTCGCGCGACGTCTGCGAGCGGGAGGACTCCTCCATCGACATCGGCATGCGCACGACCTTCTTGAAGAGCTCGCTCGCCTGGAGGATGTGGCCGAGCATCATGTGCGTCTTGCCGAGCTCGAAGCCCGTCACGGGCGTGGGCACGAGGTCGTAGGCGCTCGCGAGCCGGGCGAGCGCGTCGGCGGTCTCGCCCTTGTCGCGAAGGATGAGCCCCTCGCGCAGCGCGGTGCGCGCCGTCGCGAGATCGCCGGCCGTCGGCTCGCGCCGGCCGTTGCCATTCGATGCGGGAGGCGGAGGCTGCGCGGAGGGAGGCGTCGCTGGAGACGCCGAGGGCGCAGGCTGCGCGAACGCGTCACCCGAGAGCGAGAGCACGGACGCCGCTGCACATGCAGCGAAGACCCTGCGAGATCGTTGGTAAGGAGAGGACGTCATCGAGCGCGGACCGCGCTCGTCGTTATATCAGAAGAGATCGGGCTCGGAGCTTGTCGGCTTGGCCGTCGGCTTCGGCGGGACGCTCTCGGTGGGCTTCGGGGGCGTCGTGTTGCCGCCGTTTCCGTTTCCGTTCGGGTGGCTGGGCCGACCGGTGGGCACGTGCACCACGGGGTTGCTCGTCACGGCCGCCGCGTCGTGGACGGGCAGCGCGGCGCTGGTTTGGGTGGAAGGCGTGGTCCCGACGCTCGTGATCGTGATCGTGGGGACGCCCGCCGACGTGCTCATCGTCGCGGAGCTCGTCGTGCCGTTGCCGCTGCCCGAGACCGCGCCGTTCGTGCTGCCCTGGTTGTTGTTCGCGTTGAGCGACGGGTTGGATTTCGCGCTCCAGATGAACACGGCGGCGACGACGATCGTGAGCACGACGGCGCCGCCGATGAAGAGGAGCGGCGAGCTTCGCTGCTTCGACGTCGCGTCGTCGGCGACCGACATCCCCGCTTCGCTCCGGCCAAGCGCGACGTGAGCCTTCGCCCCGCTGTCGTTGTCGGGCAGCGCGGTCGCCGCGAGCCCGAAGGTGGGCGACGCGGCGCGCGGTCCGGAGCCCGAGCCGGTGTCGATCTTCGCGTCGCGCGGCCCCGATCCCGACCCCGAGCCCGACGACGAAGAGAGACGGCTTCGCTGCCCCGAATCGCTGTTGATCGCAGAGGCTGGAAGGCTCACCACCCCGTCGAACGCCGCGCGAAACGCCTCGGTCATTTCTTTGGCGCTCGCGAACCGCGCGGCGGGCTCGCGTGCGCATGCCTTGGCGAACCAGAGATCGACCGACGGAGGCAGCGATGGGTTGACCTCGGTGGGCTTGGGTGGCGCGCCGGTCGCGATCTTCACGGCGAGCGCGCCGAACGAGGGTCCGTCGAACGGGCGCTGGCCGGTGAGCGCCTCGAACGCGACGACGCCGAGCGCCCACAGATCGCTCCGGTGATCGATCACCTTCTGCGCGGTGACCTGCTCGGGGCTCATGTAGAACGGCGTGCCGACGATCTGACCGGTCTTCGTCTCGCCGTCGAGCGAGCCGTCACCGTGATCGACGTTCGCGCTCTTCGCGATCCCGAAGTCGAGCAGCTTCACGAAGGTCTCGTCTTCGCCGTCGACGAGGAAGATGTTGTCGGGCTTGATGTCGCGGTGAAGCAATCCGGCCGCGTGCACCTTCGAGAGCGCTTTGCCGATCTGGGTGACGACGGTCACCACCTTCGCAGGATCGAGCGCGCCATGCGCTTCGATCTCGTCGCCGAGGTCGTGTCCCTCGAGGTGCTCCATCACGATGAACGGAATGCCGTCGTCGGTGAGGCCGTGATCGAGCATCTGCACGACATGCGGGCTCTTCACCTGCGCCGCTGCGGCTGCCTCGCGTGAGAACCGCGTGCGCGCGCTGTCGCTCGAGTCGAGGCCGAGCAGCATGAACTTCACCACGACGCGCGTCTTGAGGCCCTGGTGATCCGCAAGCCAGACGGCGCCCATCCCCCCAGATCCGAGTGGTTCGAGGAGGGAGACCCCTTTCGTAATCTGCTTGCCGGGGATCAGCCCCGCTCGCGCTTCCGTCACGACTTCCGGGATGCAGTGTACCAGCGCCCGGGCGTGGCTGGCTGATCTAGAATGAGGGGTCGGCTGCCTTCCCCCCGGCTCCATGCGCGCAATTTCACCTGAGAATTCTCTTGGGTTTCACGTCGTCGCATCGTCGAGTAAAAAAGCAGGCCGCATTTAGTACCGAGACATGCACCGCTTACGAATCGTCACGTACAACGTTCGGTACTTCGGCCACGGCACCCGCGGGCTCGCGAGCACGGCCACCTCGATGGAGCGGATCGCCAATGCCCTCGCGGCGCTCGATCCCTTGCCCGATGTCATTTGTCTCCAAGAGGTAGAGACCGCCTCCCTGCGCTCGACGCTCGCGCACCCCTCGATGAACGGCGAGACGCAGCTCGAGCGCGTGATGTCGATGCTGCACTCGGCGCTCCTTCGTGAGAGCAAGCGCGACTTCTACGAGGCGTACTACTTCCCGGCGCACGCCTACAAAGTGAGCGTGACGCCGCTCTACACGACGGGCCTCGCGGTCATCGCGCGCGGCGATCTCAAAGTGTCGCACCACAACGCCACGCAGCCGCACGACATCACGTACCGGCGCATTCACCCGGTGAAGCGGCTGAAGCAAACACGCATCTGCGCGCACCTTCGTTTGACGCACCGGAGCGGCCTCGACTTCGACGTCTTCAACACGCACCTCTCCTTGCCCACGACCTTGTCGAAGGAGTTCTGGTTCGAGCCACGCCGCCTCGGCTGGGGTCCCAACCAGGTCGAAGAGGCGAAGAACGTCCTCGAGTTCGTCGCAAAAGAGAAGAAGTCGAACCGCTGGGTGCTCGTCGGAGACTTCAACGCCCTGCCGGGCTCACCCGTCTACCGCACGCTCCGCGAGGCCGGATGCCAGGACCCGTTCGCCGAGTACTACCACTTCGATGAAGACGCCCTCGTGAAGTGGCCCACCGCCGGCTTCATGAACATGCGGATGCATCTCGATCACATCTTCAGCGGCGCCTCGCTGCGCTGGATCGACTTCGACGGGACGCACAAGTTCGGCCAGAAAAACGGCGCATTCCGCGGCCTGTCCGATCACGTTCCCATCGTCGGTACGTTCACGATCGCCTAAGCTTCGGCCACCATGGCCGAGCCGACGACCACCAACGCCACCAACTCGAGGCAACCCATCGCTGTCATCACGGGCGGCGCGGGCGCCCTCGGAAGCACGCTCGCGAAGACGCTCGTCGATCGCGGGTATCGCGTCGCGCTCTTCGACACCGAGCGCGCGAAGGACCGGCTCGCTGCGCTCGTCAAGGAGCTCGGCGGTGAAACGAAGGCGTTCGGACACACGTCGGACTTCGCGAGCACCGAGGCGTGGACGAAGGCGCTCGACGCGACGAAGGCGGCGTTCGGCGACTTGCCGAGCTACGGCGCGCTGATCGCCGGGACGTGGGACGGCGGGACGTACATCCACGAGACGAAGGACGACGCGAGCTACGAGAAGATGATGCGCACGAACACGGACACCGTGTATCGCGCGCTTCGTGCGCTGCTCCCGTCGATGGTCGCGCGCACGCACGGCAGCATCGTCGTCGTGGGCTCTCGCGCGGTGGAGCGACCGTGGACGAGCGCCGGCTCTGCGGCCTACGCGGCGTCGAAGTCCGCCGCGGTGGCCTTGGCGCAAGTGACGGCGCAGGAGGTGCTCGCCTACAACGTTCGCGTCAACGCGATCATGCCGAGCACGATGGACACGCCCGCGAACCGATCGGCGATGCCGAGCGTGGACCCGTCGACCTGGGTGTCGCTCGCGTCCGCCGCGGGCGTCATCGCATTCCTCCTCGGCAACGACTCACGCGACGTGAGCGGCGCCGTGATTCCCGTCTACGGGCGCGCCTAACCGCTGTCAGGACACTTCGACGCGGAGGCCGTCGCGAGACGCCGGCCCTTCTCGCTGAGATACTTCAGCTTCGTCATCGCGATCGATGACGTGCAGACGTCGCCTTGGTCTTTGGCGCCGACCGCAGCGGCCATCCAGAGGTCGAGCGCCTCTTCCGTCGAGCGGAGCTTCGCGTTGTCGCGCGCGAGCGTGAGCGCCTTCGCGGGGTCGTCGCCGACACCCAAGAAGAAGCGCGCCGCGTGGTCCGCATACGCCTCCGGGTGCTTCGCGAGGATCGCGTCGAATCGTTTACGTGCAAGATCCACGTATTTCTTCGACTCGGCCGCGTGCCCGGCGCGCTTGTGCGCATCCGCGAGCGCCGCGAGGACGTCGGCGTCGTCTTCGCTCGTCGTCCGAAGCTCCTCGAGCCGCTTGATCGCGTCGTCGGGCTTCTCGCTGAGCGAGAGGTGAATCGCGGCGTGCGCGTATGGCGGGAGGACATCGACCGCCTCCGCATAGTAAGGCTTGCCGTCACGACCGGCGGCGTCGAGGACCGACGCACGCTGAAAGTCCATCCACGCGAGCGGAAACGGCGCGACGTCCGGGTACCGCGTGCGCGCGAGCTCGAAGAGGCGCTCGGCCTCGTCGATCTTCTGGCGACGCGCCTCGATCACGCCGGCGATCGAGAGGACCTCGTAGTTGCGCTTCTCGTAATCGGCCGGAAGCAGCGCGAAGGCCTCGTCGTACTTGCCGAGCGCGAGGAGGATGCTGACGCGCGAGGACGCCGTGGCGTCCTTCTTCTTTCCTAGCTTCTCGGCTTCGTCGAGCTCTTGCAGCGCAGCGTCGAACTTGTGAAACGCCGCCAGCGTGGAGGAGTGCGCCACGTGGGCGTCGGGCTCCTTGCTGCCCTTCGAGATGGCGGTCGCGACCTCGTCGGCGCGTTCTGCATCACTTACGCGAGCAAGAAACTGGCTGCGGGCGAGGAGCATGTCGATGAGACGCACGCGAAAGACGAGCCGCTCGTCGTTGCGCCGCAGCTGCTCGGCGATATCCGCGTCGAGATTACTCAGCGCAATGCTTGGCGAGGTCGTGCTCGGACGATTCGAGAGCACAGGCGCCGGGCTGGCCGGAGAAGCCGTCGATGTGGCTTCGCCATCACGCCCACCTTCGGCCTTCTTCGAACAACCACCACAACCGGCGAGCGATGACAAAAGAACAAGGACGAAGGGGAGCCTGCATTTCTGCTGCATCACCGTTCGTCCTTACTCTCGGGTGTCGTGTCGTTCAACGCAAACGACGTTTGCGATTCAGCTCACTGCGCTGCTGCGAGATACGGGAACGTCGTTCCGTCGGTCTTCGCGTCGACCTTCGCGATTCCGTCGCCGACGGGCGGCGGAAGCGAAATGCCGATGGCGACGACCGTGTACGTCACGTCGATGACGTCGTACGAGAGCTTCCGTCCACCGCAGTCCGTGTTCGGGGCAGCGCCGGTCGCGTTCGCTTCGACACCAAGGTAGAGGCTGCAGGTGGTCGAGCCGGTGTTGAGCCATTGGCGGTCGTCCGCGAGGACGCCCGCGAGCGTGTTGTAGCGACCCGCGACTGCGGTCGCCCCTGCGAAGGCTTGGTTGCCACAGTTGACGTCGAGGGCGTCGTAGATGGCGAGGTTCTTCGCGGCTTCGCCGGTATACTTGGCGACCCATCCAGATTGAACGCCATCGGCGTTGTATCCGTCTTTGGCCGCTCCAGCAGCGCCCGCATCCGTGTTGAACACGTTGTTCGCGGCCGTGTTGATCGCTGGACGACCAAAACGATCGAGCTGCGTTCCGAGGGTGGGAGGAGGAGGCGGAGTGGTGTTTGTGTCGGCACCGGTGTCGCCGCTCGACGACGTGGTCCCGGTATCTCCAGACGATGACGTCGTGCCGGAGTCGGCTTTCGGAGCGACGGTATCGTCGTCGTCACCGCAACCATAGACAACGGCGGCGCTAAGGAGGAGCGTTCCGCAGAACGAAACGAGAGTTGTTCTTTTCTTCATGGCGCTCTCCTCACTGAACCTTGTTGGTGGAGGCCCACGCGCCGACGATTGCACCACCCTTGGTGATGAGCGTCTTGTCGATCGAAACGACGATCGCGAGCGTGTTCAGGTTCTTGAAGAAGTCGACGGGCGCACCGCCGTCGGTCGTCTTCAGCTTGTTCTGGAGTGCCGTGGCTGTCGCGTTGTCGAGCGTCGGGCAGCCTGCCGGGTCGAACGTGAGTGAAGGCGCTGCACCTTCGACGGTGGTGACGGTGTCTTTGAAACCGTCGAGGTTGAAGAAGAACGGATCTGCGCGAAGCCCGGCGAAGACCTTGAGCTTGCCGCTCTTGCTCGTGATGCCAGCAGCCTGGTTGGCGTCGCCTGTCACGTACTCGTCGGTGCCTGCCCAGCACTGAGCCTTCTGCGCTGCATCGAACGTACAAATGATGTTGGTCTCGTTCGTCGTCGCGACCTTGAAGTCCGCGGTGCTGGACGTGTGGAAGACATACTGAATCTTGTCCGAGAACTTCGCGCCCGCGGGAGCTGCCGGATAAACGGTCATCGCGAATACCGCGTTGTTGCCGTCCATCCATGAATAGAGGTCGTTGATATCGCCAGCCGGATCGGCCTTCACGGCGGGCGAGTCAAGATGGTCTGCAGACCGAGCGAGACGCGGATGAACCACCGCTGTCACCGCACAAGACGCCGCGACGAGCGCGGCCCACTTGAAAATAGGTTTCACTGTTACCCTCCTAGGGAAGAG
>JBGAFW010000091.1:0-39538 GCA_044227045.1 Labilithrix sp. | reverse complement strand
TGATTGCCACGTAGCATCACGACGTGATCCGGCGCGGTCACGAAGAGCTGCAGGACCGTGCGGAGGACGCCGTTGAGGCTGAAGCGGCCGCGATCGATGTAGTCGCCGAGGAGGACGAGCAGCGGATAGGGGACGTTCGCGGGGTCTTTGCGATACGCGTCGACGCGCTCGAAGAAGCGGCTTTGCAGGACGGTCGCCTTGAGGATGCTGTAGCAACCGTGGATGTCGCCGAGGCAGGTGATCTCCGTCTGCTGGCCGGGCTTCGGCATGCGCACGTAGGTGTGGCCATCGAGGAACGGCTCGGTGCCTGCGAGCTCGCTGATGTTCTTCTTGCCGGTGAGCTTTCCTTTGCCCGCCTGGCGTTGCTGCTCGAGCACGGCGATGGCGCGATCGATCAGCGCGCGATCGGCGCTGACCTGCTTCTCGAGCGCGACGGGGTTGCTCGAGAAGTGAAACTCGAACGGCTTGAAGAACGAGTGGTCGACCTCCGAGAGGCCTGCGTTCACGGGCTTTGCGATCGCGACCTTCGTGCTCTCGGTTGGGCCTCCGCTCGAGTCGACGAGCTCGACCTCGATGTCGGCGCTCAAGAGCTCGGCGAGCTCGCTCCGGAACTGCACCTCGGCGGGATGAGCGACGCCGTCGGCCATGAGCAGCGTGTCGATGAGCCTCATCAGCTCTTCCTGGCCGCGTTGATCGAAGCTTTGGAAGATCTCGAAGCACTTCACCTTCAGCTTCGAGTGGACGAAGGCCTTTGGGTCCTCGCCCTCCGAGACGCTCTCGGTGAAGAGATCCTTCACGTTCTGATCGATCCCTTCGAAGACCTCGTGGAAGTGCTTCGTGAATTTCTCGATCACCTCGTTTCGTACCGCGGGCGCCGCGTCGGGCATCGCGGTGATGGCGCGATGCTCGATGAGCTTCTTGATGATGTCGCGGACGAAGCTCTTCTCGGCGGCATCGAAGTCGCCGTCGATGTAGCCGAACGTCACGAGGTAAAAGATGACCGCGTGCATCTCATGCTCTGCACGCTTCGGATCGTCGCTGAACGTGATCATGTGTCGATCACGACTTTATCAGAACGGCTAATTCGTGCGGATTTCGCTGTTCAGGCACTCGCCGTAGCGGCCGGTGGTCCCCGTAACACCGCGGTACCAAAGACCCGCTTTGCACTGGTAGTCGAGGCCGGTGCCGTTCGAATGCACGCACGTGAGCTCGGGGACATCGACTCCGAGCGTCGCCGAGTAGCAACCGTTGTCGCCTTGCGCGGGGTCGGGCGTGCTCGTTCCAGGATCAGGCGGCGTCGTGTTGTTGCCGCTGTTGCTGCTGCCGCTGCTGCTTCCTGCGCCGGCGTCCGTGTCGTTGTCGTCGTCGGGCGGGCTCACCAGGTTGTTGTTCGACGCGCGTCCGCCGACCGTGACGGTGACCTTGCCCCCGCCGTAGCCGCTGCATCGTCCGCTGAGGCCGTGCGGAAGATCGAGCGCATCCATCACGCCGTTCGAGGCTTCCCAGTCGCGCGAGACGCTGACGTCCTTGACGAGCGCGTTGGTGCACGTCGCGCCCTTGCAGATTTTGACGGTCTTTCCGCAGTACGAGCGGTTCGGCCCAGCGACCCACTTCGCGCTGTCGCTGCAGATGCCGACGCCCGTGCATCCCCAACGCACTTGATTGGCGCCGAGGTTGCGCGAGTACGTCGAGCAGTTCTTGAGGAACGCGCAGGTGCCTTCGTACTTCAAGGACACGTTGCGCGAGCCGCTGAGATCGGACTCGGTGGCGTCCATCTCCTCCTCCGTCTCTGTCTGGGCGGAGCAGCCCACGGCGCCAAGGGTGGCGATGCTGAGGAAGACGGCGACCGAGAAGGCTTTGCTGGCGGAGATCACGAGGACGGATTCAGCAAGGGTCGGACCACGGACTACATCGCCGCACCGTGGATCCCGCAGCCCAAAAGCCCCGCGAAAATAGGCCCTAACGCGCCGCGTAACCCTCGGGACGATCGATTCGTTCGAGGTGTGGGCGATCCACGAGCGGGTCTTTCATGAACCGATCGGCTACGGCCATGACGGAATCCACCCCACGTAACGGTGTTATGTGGCAAGCCACATAACGCTGTTATCGAGAGGCCCAAACGCCGTCGGTGCGGTCGTCGCGCTTCGCGACGTGGGTCATCGCATGCTCGGCCATCGCCGTGATCGTGAGGCTCGGGTTCACGCCGAGGTTGGCGGGGATGACCGATCCATCGACCACGTAGAGGTCGTCGTAGCCAAAGGCGCGGCTCTTCGGATCGACGACGCCGTCATCGGGGGAGAGCCCCATCGGGCAGCCGCCAAGGATGTGCGCTGTCGACGCTTTGCCGAGCAGCACCTCGAGCAGGCCGCTCTGCGGCGTGCCGTTCATCTTCTTCGCGAGCTTCTTCGCGACGAGGTTCGCGATCGGGATGTACGTGGGCGCCGGCTCGCCTTCGCCCGGCGCGCTGTCGAGCTTCTTCGAGAACGGCCAGTACCACCGGCGGCGGAGCTCGTAGCGGAGGTGGTTGTCGACGGGCTGCATGACGAGGAGGATCGCGGTCTTCTTTGCCCAGCCGAACGGGACGACGCACCGGAGGAACTGGATGGGGTGACGAATCGCCGTGCCGATCCAGCGGAGCCAGCGCGGGATCGAGCCGCCTCCACTGGTGAGGATCGTCGCCAGCGGGGCGAGGGCGTCGGAGCCGGCGGGGTAGCGGACGACCTCGATGTGCGTCTTGTCGTCGACGAACACGCCGCTCGTGATCGCGATGCCCTTCGAATAGTCGACGTCGGCGCTCGAGGAACGCACGCCGAGCAAGGCTTCGCTGTTGGTGCGCAGGTAGCGGCCGAGCTGCGAGGAGAGCTTGCCGAGCGAGCCGCTCTCCTTGCAGCGCATCAGGAGGTTGACGCTGCCGTAGCTGCCGCCGGAGACCACGACCCCGCGCACGCGCATCGTCTGGCGATGCTTGAAGAGGCCGGTCGACCGCTCGATCGTCAGCTCGTAGCCGCCGCCTTCGAGCGGCACGACGTCGGTGACGCGCGACTCGGGCTTGATGACGGTTCCGCGTTTCTCTGCAAGATACAAGTAGTTCTGATCGAGCGTGTTCTTCGCGCCGACGCGGCAGCCGACCATGCAGCCGCCGCACATCGTGCAGGAGGTGCGCTCGGGTCCCTCCCCGCCGAAGAAGGGATCGGGCACGGTCTTGCCGGGCTCGTCGCCGAAGTACACTGCGACGTCGGCGCGCTTCCACGTGTGGCCACGCCCCATGTCCTCGGCGACCTCTTTGAGCATGCGATCGGTCTCGACCACGACCGGGCTCTCGACGACACCGAGCATCTTCTTCGCAGTCGCGTAGTGCGGCGCGAGCGCGGCCTTCCAATCTTGGCCGACCCAGCGCGGATCTTCGAACGCCTCGTTCGGCGGCACGAGGAGCGTGTTCGCGTAGACGAGGCTGCCTCCTCCGACACCTGCGCCGTGAAGGAAGAACGCGTCCTTCACGAGCGTCATCTGCAGGATGCCGTACATGCCGAGCCACGGCCGCCAGAGGTACTTCCAGACGTTCCAGGTCGTGTGCGGGAAGTCTTCCTTCCGCCAACGCTTGCCCATCTCGAGGACGCAGACGGAGTAGCCCTTCTCGGTGAGGCGCAACGCCGAGACGCTGCCGCCGAATCCCGAGCCGATGATCGCGAAATCGAAATCGAACGCGCCTGTGCTTCCGCTGCTCAAGGGACTGAGCGATGCCTACCACTGTGCGGCGAACGGTTCAAAGGCGCAGCCATCCAATCTCTAGCGCCTCGACGTGAAACGAGTAGGATGCGCGGGCTCGGTATTTCCCATGGCGCGTCCAGAGATCCCCACGATTCCGCCGGGTACGGTGCTTGGCGGCAAATACGTGCTCGGGCCCAAGCTCGGCGCTGGCGGCATGGGCGCTGTGTTCGAAGCACAAGACGATCGAGGCAACCTCGTCGCGATCAAGACACTCCTCGTCGGACCCCAAGCGTCCGCGCAAGCGGCCGAGACCCGCGCGCGCTTCGCTCGTGAGATCGACGCCACCGCGAGGCTCGTCCACAAGAACGTGCTCTCGCTGATCGACGCGGGCGTCGATGACATCACCGGCGCCCCGTATCTCGTGATGCCGCGCATGCGCGGTGAAGACCTCGGCGCGCTCCTCGGTCGCGTGCGTGTGCTCGAACCAAGCGTCGCCGTCCCGCTCGTCATTCAAGCATGTCGCGGCGTCGCCGCCGGGCACGCGGCTGGCATCATTCATCGCGACATCAAGCCCACGAACCTCTTCCTCGAAGAAGAGGACGGCCTCGTGAGCGTGAAGGTCTCCGACTTCGGTCTCGCGAAGGTCCAAGACGCAGGCATCGACTCGCTCACCACGTCGGGCGCGCTCCTCGGGACGCCTCACTACATGTCACCCGAGCAAGCGGAGAACGCGAAGCGCGTCGACGCGCGCACGGACGTCTTCAGCCTCGGCATGGTGCTCTACCACGCGCTCACCGGCTCGCCTGCGTTCGCACGCTCCGGATCATTCATGGCGTTCTTGGTAGGCCAAGCGAACGTCCCGCATCTGCAGCAAGCGGCGCCGTGGGTGCCTGGCCCGATCGCGCGCGCGGTGCATGCGGCGCTCCTCCGGTCGCCCGACGCGCGCTGGCCCAACGTCGGCGAGCTCGAGCTCGGGCTCACGATGGCGGCGGGCTTCGAGATGGCGCACGCGCCGCTCTACCGCGCCTCGCTCGCGCAGGTGTCTTCGTCGACGAAGGCCGACGTCGCGCCGCGCGCCACCTTGCCTGGGCACTGGGAAGAGCTGCTCCGCGGCTAGCGGCTTCCTTTGGGTTGTACGTCGACGCCTCCGCCTTCGAGTGAGAACGACGGAGCTCCACCACGACCTTCTCACGCGACGGACGACGGCGGGCACCCGAGCATCGCGCGAAGCTCGCTCACGGGCGTCGCCCAGTGGTCTTCCCAGCGGAACGTGACGAGGAGCTTCGTCGCCTGGCCGCGCGCGAGCGCCTCGTCGAGCGCTGCGCGATCGCGCCTTCGCAGGAACATGCGCTGGCGGAGGGCGCCGCCGAAGTAGAGGAGGAACGCGCTCGGCGCATGCACCTGCGCGTAGGTGAAGGCCTGAAGGAGGATCTCTCCGCGCACGTCGGGCGCGTAGCCCGTGAGGACATGCCAGAGGTCGTGCGTCTGACGCATCCGGAGCATGACGTAAGCGGCACGCGGATCGATGTGATCGGGCAACGCCTCGAAGGGCTCGGGGCCGATGCCGTTGTCGTCGAGGAAGCGCACGTACTCGCGGCCGAGCGTCCCGTCCGGGAGCTTCCGGAGCGCGTCGAAATCGGTATGTGCGCGATCGATGCGTGGCTGCGCGGCGAGGAGCGCGCGCCCCTCTGCTTCGGCCTCGAGGCGTAGCACGGCACGCTCCACCATCTTCGCGTTCACCGCTTGCGCCATGACGAGGACCTGGTCGAGGCGATTCGGATCGCGCACCAAAATCCCGATCGCCCGCGCCGCCGTCCGCACGCGCACGTGAAGCGGCGGAAGGAGGGGTGCGTTCGAGGCGGCGTTGGACGAGGCGGCGTTGGATGAGGCGACGGCGGCGTTCATTTGGACCAGCTCCTGTTATTGTCAATATTGACAATAAGGCCCATGAGCTAATTGTCAAGGCTGCCAATAGCGAATAGGCTCGAGGTACCCCGATGGCCGAGAAAAAGCAGCGTGTCCGGCGTTCGCCCGAAGAGGCCAAGACGCACATCCTCGACGCGGCGGAGCGTGTGTTCGCCAAGGCGCTGCCCGATGTCGTGGGGCTGAAGGACGTCGCGAAGGAGGCCGGCATCTCCCACGCGCTCGTCACGCACTACTTCGGGACGTACACGGGCCTCGTCGAGGCGACGCTCGAGCGGCGGTTCCACCGGATCCGCGATGAGCTCGCGCCCGAGATCATGAGCATGGTCCAAGAGGAGGCCGACGCGCGAACGATGCTCGGCGCGCACCGCCGCGCGATCGGGAAGGTGATGTCCGATCCGGCGACGGTCCGGCTCATGATCTGGGCGCTCCTCAGCGGACGGCTCAGCGCCGACGACTTCTTCCCGCATCGAATGCAGGGGCTGAAGCTGCTCGCGGACGCGCTCGAGGCGCGCTCGAGCGCATCGCGCGAAGACCTCGAGTTTTTGCTCGTCGCGTCCTTCGCGCTCACGACGACCTGGCACTACGGCAAGCGCGCGTTCCTCGGCGCAATGGGGAAGAAGCCGAGCCGCGAGCTCGAAGAAGGGATGGAGCGGCGCACCGATCAGATGCTCGAGGCGTTTCTTCGTGCGGCCGAGCGCCGTTCGGCGTCGCCACCCCGATGACGCCCCATGCCGGGGAGGGGTTGGAAGGGCCTCGCGACCGAGCTATATGGGAAATGTTCTCGACGGACTGGCCCCTTAGCTCAGCTGGATAGAGCAAGTTATTTCTAATGACTCGGTCGCTGGTTCGAGTCCAGCAGGGGCTGCCAAACGTGACGACAAAGACGACGAAGAAGAAGCCGAGCCGTCATGCCGAAGGCTCCGCCGTGAGCGCGGGCCTTCCCAAGAACGCCTCCCGCGGCTCGACGTACACAGCGAACATGGACGCCGAGATCGAGGCCGCGATCGGCGGCCGTACGCACGATCTCTTTCGCCGCCTCGAGATCGCGTCGGGCCTGCCTGGTCCTCGCGCCAACGAGCACCTCGCGATCGCCTTCGCGCACGACTGCGCGCGATTCGGCGCGCGGGTCGATCCGCTCGTTCGCAACATGGCGAGCATGTCCGCCGACGACGCGCGCGGCGGCTCACCGAGAGAGTTCCTCGTGATGTGTGGCGTGCTCGCGTCCACCGCGCGCGCGCTCGACTCGAAGGCGCAAGACAAACTGCAGCGAAAGGCGCGCGCCGAAGTCGTCGCGATGCTCGAAGAGCACGCCGATGACCTGCGCTTTCGGGTCCGTGAGGCGGTCGCGATCAGCCTCGCGATGCTCGGGGCTGTGATGAAGTCCGAGCTCGCGTTCATGGTGGAGCCGTGGATGGATCGCTACTTCCACGCTGCCGCTGTCGCGCTTGCGATCTCGCAGCCGTCCTGGCTCGAGACGTTCGCCGCCACCGAGCACGAGCTCCCGATCCAGCTCCTCCATCAGGCGTTTCTCCTCGCGCACGACGCTCCTCGATCGGCCGAGCGTTACCCTGGACACAAAGCGCTCATCGAGGCGCTCGCCGTGGCGCCAGGTCTCGTCGCGCGTCGGTTTCCGCAGCCGATGTTCGAGCAGCTCGCGACGTGGGCGGCCTACGTGAAGGTGCCGGAGCTTCGCGACGCCATCCTCCAGAACATCGAGAGGCCCGAGTTCAAGAAATCGTGGGGCGATCAGATCAAGCACGTCCAGAGCCTCATCGAGCAAGGCAAGGCGCCGCCGCGTGACCCGACGATCATTCGTCACGGCACGCGTGGTCGCGGAAAGAAGCGTCGTCAGTTTTGATGGGGCGCCGAGATCGCGCGCGGCGCCGTGATCGACGGATCGCCGGATGGACGCTTACCCTCCTGGCGACGACGGCTGCCTGCGGCGGAAGCCAGAGCACGCCGAAGGACCCCGAGCCGCTCGCGATCCCGAAGATCTCGACCAAGAGCGACGCAGGCAAGACACCAGCCAAGCCAACGCCGCGCGCCCCGAAGTCGACGGCGCACGGGTGGCTTCGCACGCTCGCGCAGCGCGATCCGCAGTACACCGAGCGGCCTCTTGTGATCGACGCGATGAAGGCGTCACGCAAGAAGGACCGCCTCGCGATCCTCCTCGTGTCGGTCGACGCGAAGATCGAAGAGTGCTCGAGCGCAGGCGGATCGCATGCGTTCTTCGTCGTGCTCGAGCCCGCGCTCAGCGCCGAGGAGATGCCCGTCGTCCACTTCGGTGGGCACGGCACGATGCTGATGCATGCGTTTGGCGAGCGCGGTCAGCTCTGGGTCGCCGCCGTCGACATCGCGAACCAGCCCTACTCCTCGAAGAACGACGGCTGGTGCATCCCCGACCGCGTCGTGCACGGCGAGGCGAGCGCGATGGTGCCCGTCGCGACGCGTGAAGAGGGGCGCCAGTTGATCGACGAGATCGAGGAAGCCGTCACGTCGAAGCCCTGAGCTCGCGCGAGGCGTGCGCGCGTCAGCGACCGGCGGACGGCGGGATCGACGCGCGAGCCGGGCGGAGAGAAGGAGGCGACTCTTCGCCCGTCTGCGTGCGTACGTTGCGTGGCTGGAGGGAAGGCGGGACGCGATCGTTCAGCTCGGCCGCCGCGTCGACGATCTTCGTGGCGGCCGCCGCGCGCGCCGTCTTCTCCGAGAGCGTCGCGTGATCGACGACGGCGTGACCTTCGAGCAGGTCGAGGTACTCGAGATCGAGCTCGCCGCCGCTCGGAAGGATGAACACGCCGAAGAGATGCGCTTGGCGTCGAACCTCTTGCACGAGCTGCCGCGGGACGTGAAGCGCCGCGTGCGTGATGAGATGCACGACCGGATCGCGCTGATCGCGTGCACGAAGAAGCGCGAGCTCGGTGGCGAGCTGCGCGAACACGCGCGCCGGGTTGCGCCCGCGCTCACCCTTGAAGCCCAGCAGATACGCCGCAGGAAGCTGCCCAGGACGCGATCGCTGTACGTCGTAAAGGCGCGAGTCGAAGAAGCGCATCCACACCTCTTCGCCGGCGAGCTGCAGCTTCTTACCGAGCGCGATCGAGAGGCCGCGCGCAAACACCTGGCGGTCGCCGCGCATCGACGCCGAGGCGTCGATGAGGAGGTAGTGGAGGCGCCGAGCCTCGTCGGGCGCCTGCTCGCGCGTGTAATAGAGGATCTCGTTCTCGATCATCCGCCGCGCGAACTCGAACTCGTCCCAGGCGAGCTCGGTGAGCACGAGCGAGTCGAGTGATCCTTTGTTGCCGATGCCCGCGTAGCCATGCACCGCGTGCGTGCCCGTGGCCTTCGCGCGATGCGTCTCGAGCACGCTCGGGAGCAGCTCGAGCGAGAAGTTCACGATGTCGTTCGCCGCCGGGCTCGAGATCGCCGCGAGCAAATCGACGTGCGCGAGCGCGCCTGCCGCCGTCGACTCGGGGCCGAGCATGCCGAGCAGGCGCAGCGTGTCGAGGTCGAGCGCGTCGGCGAGGGTGAGGACGTGAAGACGCGATCGCGAGAGGCCATCGAGCGCCGCCATCTCGAAATTCCTGGGCACAGCGCCGAAGAGCGACGCGAGCTGAGGGTCGAGGTCACGCACCATCTCGGGGTCGAGCGGCAACGTCGCAGGGTAGGGCGCCTTCACCGTCGTACGTTGAACGAGCGAACCCAAGACACGCGCGAGCACGACGACGATGAGGTCGTCGCTGAGCCTCATGCTCCGCGCCCGCGCGCTCGCCTCGCTCTGCGCGATCTCCCCGAGCACCCCGCGGTACGTGGAGAGGAGCTCGGTCGCGCGCGGAACACGAACGATGACGCCGTCAACGCCAGGCCGCGCCCCAATCTCGAGCTGCTCCTTCGGCGCCGCATAGAGAAGCCCGAAGTCGTGCACGAGAAAGAACGGAAGGTGGAGCCCAAGCCGCGCAAGATCGCGGTACCACCGAACCGCGCGCACGATCATCATCGGCGTCGCCGCGCGCACGCCAGAGAGCGCAAGCCCGCCAAGCGGTCCGGCGATGACGGGATCTTTCGAGTGAGCGGTGGAGACAGGCATGAAGAGAGAGAGCGCGGAGGCTCGAGGCCCGCGCCAGCGTAGCGTGACATCACGTCGCCGGGGGACCTGTTGTTGCCGGCTTTGGCGTGGAGCTGGCTTCTAAGCCCAGCGTCGTGGCCTCCCCGTCCAGCAAATCACTTCGAAATCGCATCCCGACCGGGGCAATGACGCTCGTCCCGTGGGCGTTCGTGATCGCTTGCACCACGAGCTCCACCGGACCGAGCACGAGCGATACGAACGACACGACGCCGCAAGCGTGCAGCGTCCAAGCCGACGGCGGCGACGACGCCGGCAGCGACTGTCCAAACGACCAGCAGTGCAGGAACGGCGTCTGCGTCTCCCGCGACGCAACGTGCGGCGCCTGCCCCGTCGGCTACGCGTGCACCGCTGGCATGTGCAAGCGCCAGACGGGCCAGAACTGAGCGACGGCGTCCGCGACGACTTCGGCAGAGCACGGGGGAAGGCCTCTGCCGAAATCCGCGACGACTTCGGCAGAGCACCGGGCAGGCCTCTGCCGAAGTCCGCGACGACTTCGGCAGAGCGCGGGGAAGGGCCCTGCCGAAGTCCGCGACGACATCGGCAGAGCACCAGGAAGGCCTCTGCCGAGCGACGACATCGGCAGAGCACAGGGCAGGCCTCTGCCGAATGCTGCGACGACTTCGGCAGAGCCGCGTGCAGACGCCTCTGCCGAATGCCGCGACTTCGGCAGAGCCGCGGCGGGCGTTAGAAGCGCGTGGAGCGGCGGACTGTGCCGTCGGCTTGGGTCCAGTAGACGTACTGGCTGTCGGCGGAGATGCCGCCGATGCCGTTCAGGCCTTGCTTGAACAAGGTCGAGAGGCCGCCGCCGGCGTAGTACGCGCGATAGATGTTGCTCGCGTTGGCGACGTAATAGTACGTGCCGCCGCTCGAGGTGTCTGGCCACAGGTGAGAGAGGCCGCTTGGGAAGTTGGGGAGCTGCGTGTCGGTGCCCGTCGTGGGGCCGCTCTTCGACGGAGATGCGACGAACGTGTCGCCAAACTCCGTCCACCATAGATGCGTGGAGCTCGAATACGTCTCGAGGTTGGCGACGCTCGAGCGACCCGACACGATGACGGTGGGGGTCGCGATGCCGCCGTCCGGGACGGGGCTGAGCGGCAAGGAGTTGATCGCCGAGCTGCTCGAGAAATACGCTGGGCCCGACGAGCTCTCGACGACGAGATCGCTTCCAAAGGGCAGCCCCGTATAGAGGGTAATCATCGTCGAATACGACGGGTATTGCCATTCAAGGAGCGCGCCGGCCTGCGAGCGGCAATACACGTTGTAGCTCGAGTCGATCGCGAGCGCGGAGCACGCCGGTGGAGGGCCTGCGCTGATCGTCGTCGGGCTGCTGAACCCCGAGCGCACGATCCTTAGTGTGTTATCGAGACTCGATTGGTACACGACGCCGTCGCGCTCGAACTCGGCGACCGAGATCGTGAGCGTGGGCTGCTGCACCGTAATCGGATTGGCCGGTAGGACCGTCGTGGTGGGCGACGTGATGTACGAGATGCCGTCGCCGCCGGCGACGTGCCACATCCAATAGAGGTATCCGCTCGTGGTCACGCCCATCTCGCGGCCGGACGCGCCGATCTGGGGCGCGGCGGCGAGGATGTCACCGCCGCCGCCATCACCGGCGTCGGCGTCCGATCCGCCGTCGGTGATCGTGGACGGATCTTTGGTGAAGTTGGCCGTGATCTTGTAGACGAGCGGGACCTTCGTGTACGCGGCGCATGCGGCTTCTTGGCCGGGCGGCGGGGTGCCCGTCGCTTCGCCGAAGGGAAGCGTGATCTGCTCGGCCTTCGAGTCGATCGACGGCTGCGAGGCTGGGCGCTTGATCGGGTTGCAGTTGTCGGGACCGCGACCGCGTGAGCCGATCGGATCGGTCTCGAACGTCCATCCTTCGAACGAGGCACCCGGCGTGGGGATCGCCTTGAGGCCGATCGACCCTGCCGCGCCGTCGGCGCTCGCGCTCGAGAAGACGAGCTTCGCGAAGCAGTCGCTCGGGCAGTCGAGACCTCCCGACGCTGTGGTGACGCGTCCGCGACCGACCACGTTCACCGTGATCTCCGCGCCGTACGTGCCGCCCGGATCGACGTACGTGAAACCGCCGCTTGGTGTCTCGCTGTCGGAGCAACCCG
Organism: Labilithrix sp.; assembly: GCA_044227045.1. GTDB lineage: Bacteria > Myxococcota_A > Polyangia > Polyangiales > Polyangiaceae > Labilithrix. Next base: position 27,667 of record JBGAFW010000091.1, on the reverse strand, counting down.
CTCCGATCCACGCTAGCGCGAGGGTCGGCGTGAGACCGAGGATCGCTAGAGCTGCCCACCTTCGCGTCGAGCGGCGTCCCCCATGACCGTGAAAGCTACGTCGGTGAAAGCTCACGTCCGCACGTCCCCTCTCCCCATGGAAAGTGTACCATGGGCCTCTCTGCCGCCCGAAAACCGGGCCTCTCTGTCACCCGAAAACCTCGACCAAGGAACACTCACGTCATGTCCCGCGAGATCGTCATCACGGCCGTTGGTCCCGACCGACCTGGAATTGCATCCGAGCTGTCCGGTCTCGTGCATGGCGCCGGTGCCAATCTCGCCGACACGCGCATGGTCAACCTTCGTGGTCAGTTCGCCATCATCGCGCTCGTCGAGGGGAGCGCGGACGTCCTCGAAGAGGTGAAGAAGCGCGTTCGCGAGAACGCCTCCAAGATCGGCCTCACGATCGACGTGACGGCGCCCACGCCGAAGGAAGGCGCCGCCGGATCGCGCGAAGGCGTCCCCTTCCGACTCAAGACGTATTCGATGGATCAGCCAGGCATCGTTCATCGCATTACGTCCTATCTGCGTGAGCAGGGCGTGAACGTCGAAGAGCTCGTCACTCGTCTCGAGTCAGCGCCATTCATGGGTACTCCGGTATTCACGATGGAGATCCTGATGCTCGTTCCAAAGTCCGTTAGCGTGAAGTCACTGCGTGGGTCGCTCGAAGAGCTCGGCGATCAACTCAATTGTGACGTCGATATCGATCCGGCATGACGGATAACGCACTAACGCGATAACGCGATAACGCGACAACCCGCATCGCCAGTGGCATCCTCGTGTAGGACGTCATTGCGCAGGCTTCGTCGTCGCGTTGGGGACGGCTTTTTCGCGGCAGACGACGTGCTCTTTGGTCGAGATGCCGCCGCTGCTGCTGCTGCTGGTCGTTCCGCTGGTGCCGCTGGTGCCGCTCGTGCCGCTCGAGCCCGACGACGACGTGAGGCTTCCGAGGAGGAGGCGGCAATCCTTGTCCGAGTCGCAGCCCATGTAGAGGCATTGACCGCTGACACACGAGAAGAACGAATAGCCCTTTGGGTTACCGCACTCGAGGTCGGTCTGGCAGGGCACGATGCACTTGCCGTCGGTCCCGCACGTGGCCTCGACGTTGCGCGTCGCGGCGATGCATTCGCGGTTCGTCTGGCACCCCGACTCGATGCACTTGCCTTGCAGGCAGCGGTCGAAGCCTGGGCAATCGCCGTCGCCCTGACAAGGCGCTTGGCATTTGCCGCTCACGCACGAAAACGTGACGCTTCCGCCCTTTGGACAGTCGTCGTCACTTCCGCATTGTGCGCACTTGCCGCCAAGGCATTTGCTGCCGCCCGAGCCGTTGATCGCGCAGGTGGAGTCGTTGATGCACTTCGTCACGCACTTGCCGTTTTCGCAGTCGCGCTTGGCGGGGTCGCAGACGCAGAGCGAGTCGTAAGACGCGCAGCTCGACGGGTTGGTGACGCCGGCGTCGCGCTGAGACTCGCAGGAGAGCTTCAGGCTGTCGCAGCTCGAAGGAGGCGTGTCGCAACAGTCGGCCGCTTGCTGGCATTCGATGATCGCGCACTCCTTCGACGTCTGCGTGACGTTGAAGACGCCGAGGACGCATACGCCCGTGTTCGAGCCGTTGCTTTGCGGCAAGCAGGCGAGCCCGCCGGCGCAGTCGGACGTCGTTTGGCAGGCTTCGCCCTTGCGCGCCTGCCGTGTGGACGCGGGATCGGGATCGTCATCTCCACATCCTTGATTGATCAAGGACACGACGCCCGCAAAGATCAAAAGCCCAGAAGCTACCAACGCAGCCTTGGTATTCATTCCCACCACCCTCTTTGTCGACGAGCCTATCCGCCTGAGTACAGCCGGGCAATCTTCGAGCAGAGGTCAGACGGCAGAGCCTGACATTGATTCGCCAAAAGATTCATTCGGCAAACAAAGTCGACGGGTCGCTCGGACTGGTCGCTCTGGTTGTCAGTGCGCGCGAGGAAGAGCCGTCAGGGTGGAACAGCAGGCTCTTCTACTCTTCGGCGGCGGCGTACTCTTCAATCGGCGGGCAGGAGCAAATGAGCTTTCGGTCGCCGAGCGCGTTGTTGAGGCGGGAGACCGCCGGCCAGAACTTGCGGTCGCGCGTCCACGGCGCGGGGAACGCGGCGACCTCACGGGAGTAAGGGTGCGTCCACTCGTCCGAGACGCACGCTTCGATCGTGTGCGGCGCGTGCTTCAGCGGGTTGTCCTCGCGTGACCACTTGCCCTCTTCGATCGCGCGAATCTCCTCGCGGATGGCGATCATCGCGTCGCAGAAGCGATCGATCTCGGCGAGCGACTCGCTCTCCGTCGGCTCGACCATCAGCGTGCCGGCGATCGGGAAGGACATCGTCGGGGCGTGGAAGCCGTAGTCCATCAGGCGCTTGGCGACGTCATCGACCTCGATGCCCGCGGTGCGCTTGAACGGTCGCACGTCGAGGATGCACTCGTGCGCGACCTTGCCCTTCGAGCCGACGTAGACGACCGGGAAGTGCGGGCCGAGTCGGTGCGCGATGTAGTTCGCGTTGAGGATCGCGATCTTCGTCGCTTGCGTGAGGCCGAAGCCGCCCATCATCTGGATGTACGCCCACGAGATGAGGAGGATGCTGGCGCTCGACCACGGCGCCGCCGAGACCGGACCGACGGCGTCGCTCGAGCGCGCCTCGACGACCGGCTTCGCGGGGAGGTACTTGCCGAGGTGCTGCGCCACCGCGATCGGGCCCATGCCGGGGCCGCCGCCGCCGTGGGGGATGCAGAACGTCTTGTGCAGGTTGATGTGCACGACGTCGGCGCCGATGTCGCCAGGACGGCAGAGGCCGACCTGCGCGTTCATGTTCGCGCCGTCCATGTACACCTGACCACCGTGCTCGTGGATGATCGAACAGACCTTCTTGATCTCCTCTTCGAAGACGCCGTGGGTCGAGGGGTACGTGACCATCAGCGCGGCGAGGTTCTCGCTGTGCTCCTTCGCGCGCGCCTCGAGATCGGCGACGTCGATGTTTCCCGTCGCGTCCGTCTTGACGACCACGACCTGCATGCCCGCCATCACCGCCGACGCCGGGTTCGTGCCGTGCGCGGACGACGGGATGAGGCACACCTTGCGATGGCTCTGGCCGCGCGTGTCGTGATGCTTCTTGATCACGAGGAGGCCGGCGTACTCGCCCTGCGCGCCGGCGTTCGGTTGGAGCGAGACAGCAGGCAGTCCCGTGATCTCGGCGAGCGCGCGCTCCATCTCGGAGAAGATCTGCGCGTAGCCCTGCGCTTGCGAGAGCGGGACGAACGGATGAATGCGGTTCCACCAGGCGTCCGTGATGGGCATCATCTCGGCGGTCGCGTTGAGCTTCATCGTGCACGACCCGAGCGGGATCATCGAGTGCGCGAGGGAGAGATCGCGGCCCTCGAGCTTGCGCATGTAGCGGAGCATCTCCGTCTCGGAGTGGTACGCGCTCCACACCGGGTGCGTGAGGTAGCTGCTCTTGCGCTCGAGGTCCTTCGGGATCGCGCGCTGGAACATCTCCGCGACGGTCTCCGACTGATCGGCGCCGCGGCCGAGCGAGAAGATGTCGACGAGCTCGCCGACGTCACGGAGCGATGTGGTCTCGTCGAGCGCGACGCATACGCTCGTCGGCGAGAGACGGCGCAGGTTGATGCGCTTCGCCTCGGCGGCCGCGAGCCACGCCTTGATGTTCTCCTGCGAGCCATCGATCCGGATCGTGTCGAAGAACGCGTCGTGCGCGACCTTCGCGCCTTGGAGCTTGCCGACGGCCTCGCGGAGCGTGGCGGCCATCGAGTGGACGCGCTCGGCGATCGCGCGGATGCCCTTCGGGCCGTGATAGACGGCGTACATGCTCGCGACGACCGCGAGCAGCGCCTGCGCCGTGCAGATGTTGCTCGTCGCGCGCTCGCGGCGGATGTGTTGCTCGCGTGTCTGGAGCGCCATACGGAGCGCCGGCTTGCCGCGCGCATCTTGGCTGAGGCCGATGATGCGACCGGGCAGCTTGCGGACGTACTCGTTCTTCGTCGCGAAGTACGCGGCGTGCGGGCCGCCGTAGCCGAGCGGGACGCCGAAGCGCTGCGTGCTGCCCACCGCGACGTCTGCGCCGAGCTCACCGGGCGCCTCGAGGAGCGCGAGCGCGAGGATGTCGGCCGCCATCACGAAGAGCGCGTCAGCCGCGTGCAGCTTCTCCGCGAAGGACTTGAAGTTGACGATCGCGCCTTCGGTGTCGGGGTACTGCACGAGCGCGCCGAAGATGTGCTTCATGTCACCAAGCGCGGAGTGATCGCCGACCTCGATGTCGATGCCGAGCGCCTCTGCGCGCGTGGTGACGACGTCGATCGTCTGCGGGTGGCACTTGCTCGACATGAAGAACGTCTTCTTCTCGTCGCTCCCTTTGAACTCGTAGGCGAGGTGCATCGCCTCCGCGGCCGCGGTGCCCTCGTCGAGGAGGGACGCGTTCGCGACGGGGAGCCCCGTCAGATCGATCACCATCGTCTGGAAGTTGAGCAAGGCCTCGAGGCGCCCTTGCGCGATCTCCGCTTGGTACGGCGTGTATTGGGTGTACCAGCCGGGGTTCTGGATGATGTTGCGGAGGATCACCGGCGGGGTGATGCAGTCCGCGTAACCCATGCCGATGTACGAGCGGAAGATCTCGTTCTTCTGACCGATCCTCGCCGCGCGCTCGAGCAGCTGCGCCTCCGAGAGACCGACGCCGAGATCGAGATGACGGCGCAGTCGAATCGACTGAGGCACCGTCTCGCCGACGAGCGCGTCGAGGGAGACGGCGCCCATCGCGCGAAGCATCCGCGACTGGTCTTCCGGGCTGGGCCCAATGTGGCGTCGAACGAAGGTATCCGGATGCTCGAGAGGCATCGACATGGCCGCACTTTTTAGCGTTTCCAGCGCCCGCCCTCAACACGAGTGAGGACTTCCACGAGCGAAAGAAGCGAAAAAGTCGTGTAAGCTCGCTCCACGATGGTCGAGACCCTCGCCTTCGGCGATCTGCGCATTGATCCTTCGCAAAAAGAGGGCTCTTCCGTCCTCGACCTCGTCTGGAGCGGGAAGGGCACGGAGCGCTCGCCCGGCACGACGATCACGCCATGGCTCACCTCGTGCCTCGCGCATGCGAAGGATCGGTCGAGCTCGGTGCGTATGGACGTCTCCACCGTCGACCACATGAACTCGGCGACCATCACGACGATCGTGCAAATCATTCGCGAGTCACGCGCCCGCGACGTGAAGCTCACCTTGGTCTACGACGGCAAGAAGAGCTGGCAGGAGCTCTCGTTCGGGGCGCTCTCGATGTTCGTCAAAGGCGACGGCCTCTTCGCGATCGAGAAGGTCTAGTCGAGAAGGCCTAGTCGCGCGCGTCGCTCACCACGTCTCGGTGCCGTGGCAGCTCGGGGAGCACGCGCGCGTCGCGGCGTTGTACGTGTTGATCTTCGACCCTGCGCCGCCGACGTTCTTCACGCCGTTGATGTGAAGCGCCTTGTCGACGGTCGTCGCGGTGAAGCCGTTGCCGTGGCAGTTCGAGCACGCGAACTGATGCGCGCCTCGTTTGTGATCGCCGGTCGCGGGCGGCGCGTCGTGGCAGGACGTGCACGTCATCGCAGCGCCGGTCGTCCACGCGGGCTGCGCCGCGGTGTTGCCGCCGACGAAGTTGCCATGGCAGTACGACGCGGAGCATGACGTTCCATCGAACGCGGGCGTCTTGTTTCCCGTCTTCGCGAGCGTGCCGAAGGTGAGGCCCACGACGCCGTTGCTGTGGCTCGTCGAGGTCGGGACGACGTGGCACTCGGTGCACGCGATGAGCTTCGACATCGAGCCCTTCGTGAGGTGGGCCTGGTGGGCGCCTACGCCTTTCGCCGTGGTCGCCGTCTCGCCCTTCGTGTTCCTTGGCGGCGCGGCGATGAGCTGCGGATCGGCGCCGGTGACGGCGGCGCGCGTGGGGTCGCCGTGGCAGGACGTGCACGTCAAGTTGGCCGGCGGCGTGTTGTTGCCGCCCGAAGAAGACGTCTTGTCGGCGCAGCTGCCTTGATAGCTCGCGGCCATCCACGCCTCGAACGACTTGAGCTCGTCGGGCGTCACGGGGTTGCTGTAGGCCGTCGGCGGCATCGGCGAGGCGGTGCTCTTCATTCGCGCGAGCGAGACGGTGGCCTCGTTCTTCGTCGGATCGGACTTCGCGGGCGCGAGCAGATCGCCGATCGTGACGAGCGAGCTCTGCGCGCCTGGGGTCGGCGTCTCGCCGTGGCACGCCATGCACTTCGTCTCGAGCAGCTTGGCGATGTCGCAAGGCAGCCCGGCGTTCGCGGGCACGTTCTGCACGTTGGTGTCGCCCGTCTGCGAGCCCGCGCCGCCATCCGTCTCCTCGCCCGATCCTCCGCTGGAGGACGACGACGACGTGCGCCGGCGACCCATCGTGGTCTCGCCCGCGTCACCGCAGCCGACCTCGAGAAGACCGCCTGCAGCGACCAGGATTCCCCACCCGAGGAGCACGGCGCGATGGGTCTTCATGGCGCGCCGACGAGCAGGATCGATGCCTCCATGCTTGGCGGATCTTTCCGCTCTCATCGGTGATTTCGACCGTTTTCCAGCGACGATCGAGGCCGGTCACCCGCAGGGTCATTGAGACGAGGATCCACGATCACTCGAGTGACCACGTGAGGATGTTGCGCTGGTCAGGGTTCGCGGTCGGCCGGGAAGTCGATCGCGAACGTCGTCGCGAGGCCCGGTGTGCTCGAGACGGCGACGCGCCCGCGATGTCCTTCCATGATGCGTTTGACGACCGCGAGGCCGAGCCCGGTGCCCTTCGGACGCGTCGTGAAGAACGGCTCGAAGACGCGAGGGAGCACCTCGGGTGGAATGCCGGGTCCGGTATCGGACACCTCGACGCGCGCGTACGGGTGTCCTTCGAGCTCGACGGACGAGATGCGGATCCGGAGCTCGCCCTCCGTGCCGATGCTCTGCGCCGCGTTCATCGCGATGTTGATGACGGCTTGTCGGACGAGACGCGCATCGACCGGCACCGCGGGGACCTCCGCGTCGGTGACCACGTCGACGTGGATGCGGTTGCTCGCGGCCGCGGCGAGCGCTGCATCGACGCCCGCACGGACGATGTCGGTCAGGTTGGTGCGCTGCAGATCGAGCTTCACGGGGCGTGCGAAATCGAGGAGGTCGCCGACGATGTCGTTGAGCCGCGCTGCCTCTTCCGCGACGATGCGAATGAGCGTCTCCGCGTCACCCTTGTCATCGCCGAGAAGCCGGCGCAGCGAGCCGACCGCGTTGAAGATGACGCCGAGCGGGTTGCGGACCTCATGGGCGACCGCCGCCGCGAGCTCACCGAGCGCAGCGAGTCGCTCACCATGAACGAGCTGCTTCTGCGCGCGTGAGAGCTCTTCGTAGCTACGCCGGAGGTCGTTCACGAGACGGCTCGTCTCGATTGACGCTGCAAAGTGCGCAGCGGCGGCCTGCAAGAACTCGATGACGCGCGAGTCGAGCGGACGGCTCTCGGAGAACGCGACGCTCATCACGCCGATCACCTCTCCGCGTGCGACGAGCGGCACCGACACGACAGCATGAAGCGGCAGACTCTCGAGCAGCGCTTGCGTCTCGTCTCCTTCGCTCGGCCGAAAGACGTGTGGCTTGTTGTCTCGAGCGATCTCACCGAGCCGCGTTCCCGAGAGCGGGACGCGCACGTAGCGAGCGTCTTCGCCTCCGCCATGGTGATGCGCGAGCACGGCGACGTCTTCTTCCACGTTGAAGAGGTAGAAGGAGATCGCGGCGCCGCCGATCGCCTCCGCAAGCGCTGCGCTGCCTTTGGTGAAGAGCTGCGCTGACTCGGTGATGGTCCCTGCCGAGGTGGCGATGCGATTGAGCGCGGCGAGCTCGTCATTGCCCTTCGAGAGCTCGGCGATCGTTCGCGCCGCGGTCAACGCCGCCGTGACCTGAGCGGCGAAGAGGCACAGCGTGGGGACGTCCTCTCGCTGGAGCCACGGCGCCATCAAGGCCAGCAAGTACGAAGGCGCGCCTCCCTCTTCGATTCGGACGAACGCCGCCCGTCGATAGCCGAGCCGCCGAATGAGCTCACTCGCGCGGCTGTCTCCGCCGAAGAACGCCTCGAGGATGATCGGCAGATCGTCGACGTAGGCGACTCCTTCCTCCCACGCCGTGCGTGTCAGCGGAGACCAGGGGCGCTCTTGGCCGGCAAGCGAGACGCCGACGGTGCTCTCGAGCGACGCTCCACTCCGGCCGTCCGGCCTGCGAAACGCCGTGATCACGACGCCGCTCCCCTTCGGCTCGATCCGCATCGTCGCGATCCCCAACGCGGCCGCGCCTGCTTCGGTCGTGGTGAGCACGCCGTCACGTGTGCGCTCGGCTTGTACGGCTGCTCCGAGCTGCGCAAGCGCGAGGAGCTTGGTCTCATGCTCGGCCGCGGTCGTCCGATCATAGAGTTGGAAGAGCGTGTCGCGGCCGACCTGCGCGACGTGGATCTCGACCCGCCGTCGCGTCCCGTCCACGCGTACGACGTCGAGCTCGTAAGACTCCGTGACGGGATCTCCACGCAGCCTGCGCGCATGCCGCTCGCGAACGCGCGCCCGATGCTCCTCCGCGACGGGTGCGAAGAACTCCATGCCCGTCATCGCCTCGGTCGTGTACCCAACGAGGTTCGCCAAGGCCACGTTGACGTACGTGAAGCGTCCGTCGCGAATGACACCAGCAGGGAGCGGAAGTTGTTCGAGCCAGATCGGATTCGGCGCTTCGGGCATGCCCACGTCAAGGTTAGCTCGATTCAACTCCTGCGCGGTGCTGCGGGGATTCGATCGAGACCATTTCGAGTGCACGGCAGCGCTCAAGCGGTACGCTTGTCGTGTGCGACGCGCTTCGTTCCTCGCTGTCCTGATCCTGTCGGGATGCTCCTTCACGTCGCTCGGGGGGTTCTCGAGCGGCGGCGTCGACAATCCGATCGTCTCGGACGCAGGCGCGGAGGCAGCGCCTTTGACCGACGCGACGAACGACGAAGCGTCCGCCGACGCAAGTCTTTCGTACGCAGCGCTCGTCCGCGCGGATGCTCCGATCGCATGGTGGCGCTTCGAAGAGACGACCGGCACCGTCGCGCACGACGAGATCGGCGGGCACGACGCGACCTACGCAGGCGCTCCCGTCCTTGGCGTGCCCGGCATCGCAGGTGGTCGCGGCGTGAGCCTCGGCGGCGCATCGCGACCGCATGCGACGACGACGAACACGGACGTTCGCTTCCCAGGCCAACTGCCCTACACGATCGAGGTTTGGGTCATCGCCCGCAGCCTGAAGGACTACGGCCGTATCGCGGGCACGGAGGTCCAGAACGGCGCGGGGTGGTACGTGGGCGCTGACCCCGACGGCACCAAGCTTTGGTTCGAGCTCAACGCAAACGGAACCTACACCCGCCAGCTCATGTGGCCGGGGACACTCTCGCCCATGCGCTTCCAGCACATCGTGATCGTCTACGACGGCGCGACGGCGTCCATGTGGATCGACGGCGCCCGCGTCGCGTCAACACCATCGAAGGACTCCGCGCCTGACGTCGGCTCGCTGACGTGGGGTTGCCGCATGACCAACATCGCCGTCAACTGCGTCGACGCCACGCTCGACGAAGCGGCGATCTACGCTCGAGCGCTCCGAGACGATCAAATCATCGCCCATTTCAAGGCAGGCTCGCGCTGATCGCTTAGGCGAGCATGACCAGGTGCTCGGCCGTCGCGACGTCGGGCGCGACGACGATCTTCGCGCGGGAGATCCGGAGGCGCACGGACGAAGCGATGACGTCGAGGTTCGCAGTGGGATGCACGAGGCCGAGCGCTCGCAGCGTGTTGTTCTGGAGGAGCTCCTCGACGAGGATGTCGCCGATCGCCGAGGTGAGCACGGCGCCCGCGGTGAACGCGATGACGACGTCTTTGAAGCCCTTTTCGCGCATCTCGGTCGAGGCTCGTCGAATGAACGCGTTGGGCGTCTCGTTCGCGGCGCGCATCGGGAGGATCGCGACGGTGCCGGTGAGCGTGATCGTCGAACGCCGGCGCTTCGTGTCGGACGCCGAGCGCGCTGGCCGTACGAGGATGTTCGGAAGGGATAGCGCGATCGTCGACGCGATGAACCCCATCGCGACGCTCTGATGCACGAGGACGAGCGACTGCAGCGACTTCACTCGCTGAGCATGCGCGACGATATGCGGGACCACATCCACGCTCGGACGCCATCCTGCGGGAAAGACCACGCTCGCGTGGACGGCCTGGCCCGCGTTGAGCTCGTTGAACGCCGCGGCGATCCCAGCGGCGAGCGGACCCTCCGGAACGTGAACGACGTGCTCCGGGCTGCTCACGGCAAGGGCCTCATCTCGATCACGAAGCTTACCCAATCTCACGTATTCTTTCCTGGCTAACCATGTCCTCCGCGACAACCGCTCAAGACGAGAGGATTCGGGCGCTCGAACAGCAGCTGGCCGAGGCGCAGGCGCAGTTCGATCGACAGAAGCTGCTCTACGAGCGGACGAGCGAGAAGATCATGCGCGACACCGAAGAGATGGTGCGTGTGCTCACGGAGCTCGAAGAACGCGACGCCCTCATCGCGAAGGACCTCCAGTACGCGCTCCGCTTCCAGCGCGCGATCTTGCCGAAGAAGCTGCTCTACACGCACGCGTCGTTCGAGGTGATCTACCTCCCCGCCGAGATCGTGAGCGGCGACATCTACGACATCGTCGAGCTCGGCGACGGCCGTCTTCGTATCTTCCTCGCCGACGCGACCGGCCACGGCGTCTCCGCGGCGCTCACGACGATGTTCATCAAGAGCCAATACGACTCGCTCAAGGTGGCGGGCGGCTCACCGAGCGAGCTCCTCTCCGCGGTGAACGACACGATGACGGCCTACGCCTACGCCGACATGCGCTTCACCGCCGTCTGCGCCGACTTTCATCCTCGCGAGAGCCGCGTCACCTACGCGACCGCGGCGCATCCCCGGCCGCTCGTGGTGAGGATCACCGAAGACGATTCGATGTATGATGCATCCTTCGCGCCTTCTGGCGGCCCGTACCTCGGCCTCGAGCCCGGCCTCGCGTTCCCGGAGCACTCCGTCGAGCTCGCCCGCGGCGAGCGCATCTACTTCGTCACCGACGGCCTCGTCGACGCCACGTCACCGGACGGCTCGCGCTTCGGCGAGGACCGCGTCTCCTCCTACGCGAAGCGCGCGATGATGGCGAACGTGGAGCTCTCGATGCTCCTCACGCCCGCGCTCTCGACCTTCGTCACCGAAGGCTGCGCCCTCGCCGACGACGTCACCGTCATCGGCATGTGCCCCAAAGCCGAATCCGACGCGCCCCCGATCAGCACCCGCGACGTCTCGGTGCTGTAACGATCAGAGCTGGCCCGGCGTGACGCCTTCGGAGTCGCCGCCGATGGACTTGAGGTCCGGGGGCATGCGGAGCTGCTTCACGTTCTTCCACGTGCTGCCGACCTCGGCCTCGTTGAGGCCGAACTCGCCGTCGAGCTCGCCGATGTTCTCCTTGTTGACCTTGTAGACGAAGTAGCCCTTGCCGTGGGTCGTCGCGCTTGCGCCGACCATGCCGATCTTGTGCTCCTTCCACGTGTAGTGGAGCACGTTGCCGGTGACGGTTCCGCTGAGCTCGCCCCAGTGGCTGTGATCGGTGCGCTTCCAGCGGCCGACCACGTTCGACCCTTCCTCTTGCATGTGGAGGTAGCCGAAGACCGGGTGGAAGTAGACGCCCGTCCACGTCTCGCCTTCGGGCATCGGGCCCGAGGAGACCTTGGCGGTCTTTGCTTCTTGGCTGTCGCCGCATCCGGCGATCCCGAGGGCAGAGGCGACGGTGATGGTGGCGAAAGCAGCGGAGACCAGGAGGCTACGGAGTTTCATGACGGGAGCACCTTAGCAAAGTCTTGGGCCGTGGCGTAAATCACTTGGGCCCGATGTTTACGGCTTCTTCGTGAACGTGAGGGCTTCTTTGGTGATCGTGTTGCCGAACGTGATCGTCGAGCTCGCGACGGTGATCGCGACGGACTCTTGGAGCGCAGACGGGCAGGTGAGGTTGAACGAACCGGTGACGCCGCTCGAGACGAACGTGCCCTTGCTCTTTTGCTCGGTCGTGACGCCGCTCGCGTTCTTGTAGACGAGCGCGCGCTCGAAATTCGAGCCCGAGAGCGTGAGCGTGATTTGGTAGGTCGCGTTCGTGAGGCCGGGTTGGCCGGTGTTGCCGACGTAGATCTTCGCGTCGGTGAGGACATACGTGCCGTCTTCGATCGTGCCGCCCGTGCCGGCGGGGAGGGTGTCGGCCACCGCGGTCAAATCGACGACGCCGCCTTGGTTCGCGAGCGTCGTGCACACGCCTGCGTCGGCCGACGAGTCGGCGCCGCCGTCGGTCGGGAGCGAGCCGCTGCTGCCGCCGTCGCTGCCTCCACCGCCGACGATGCCGGGTCGGCCGGTCGCGTCCGTGGACGTAGGTGGCCTGTTTGGAGGATCGCTGCATGATGCAAGCAATCCAAGCGCGAGCAGCGCGAGGCACGACCCCGTGAAGGTGAGCTCTCGCAGTCCTGGGGTCGGTCGGCTCGGCGGTCTCATAGGCTCGACGCTAGCGTGAGGCCGGAAAAGCGGCCACTTTGTCGGGGGGGGCGGGCACGAAAGGAGCTATCGTGAGCAAGCTCGCTTGACCAGCAACGCGCCGCCTTCCCCAGACCTTACGACCGGAGCCGAGCCTCCGGCCAGCCCGGCTGCGCCTGCGGCTCAATCCAGCCCGGCTGAGCCGCTCCTCATGGCCGAGGACCTCCGCGTCGACGTGGATGGCGTCCCTGCTTGCGACGGAATCACGTTTCGAACGACCGGCGAGCGCGTGCTCGTGCTCGGAGCGCCGCGCGCGCTGTTCGAAGCGACGACCGGGCTCGTGCAGGTCATGCGTGGCGAGCTGCGCGTTCGCGGAGTGCCCGCGGCAGAGGCCGTGATGAAGCGCGCGGTCGCAGGGGCCGCGATGAACCCGCCCACGCCGCCGCGGTGGACGGTGACGGAGTACGTCGAGTGGAGCGCTCGGCTCGCCGGTCTCTCGAAGGCAGAGGCGCGCGCGAACGCGTCGGTCGCGATCGAGAAGATGCAGCTCGGCACGATGGCAAAGCACACGACGGCGCGGCTCGTCCCTCATGCGAAGCGGGCGACGGTCGTGGCGGCCGCGCTCGCCACCGGCGCGGAGGCCATCGCGCTCGAGGACCCGCTCGGCGGCCTGCCCGACGAGATCGCGGCGACGTACGCGCAGGTGCTCGCCACCGCGCTCGCGGATCGGCCGTGGATCGTCTTCGCGCCTCGCATGCCGCTGGCGTCGCCGCTCGCGAGCGAGGCCGACGAGGCGCTCATCGCCACGCCGGTCGCGATCGACGTCCAGGGGTCGCCCGCAGAAATTGCCGCAGCGGAGCGGCGTTACATCGGTCGGATTCACGGGCAGGTCGACCAGGCGATCGCCCTGCTCGAGTCGCGTGGGGCACGCGTCGAGTCCCGCGGGGCCCGGTACCTCTTCGATCTCGGTGACAAGCTGACCACGAGCGATTTGCTGCGGCTCTGCGATCGGGCAAGCGTGAGCGTGATCGAGCTCGTGCCGGTCTCTCGCGCGCTCTCGTGATCTTGCGGTAACGTGGTCCACACCAAATGGCGGCGCACAAACACGACGAAGACGAGGGGATGACCTCGCGACGAAGCGAGTCACTCGGACGACCTCAATTCGGGGGCGGCCGACTCGGCACGTACACGATGATGGGCGCGGCCACGGGGATCGTGCCGCTCCCTTGGATCCCCGACGCGATGGTGCGTCGCGTACGAGGCGCGCTCATTCACGATCTGACCGCGCGTCACCACCTCTCGATCACGCCCGAGGCCCGCGCGGTGCTCTCCCAGCCAGGTGGCGGCGAAGGACCGCGGAGCTACATCAACCAAGGCGTGAAGTTCGCGGTCACGCGCGTGCTTGGTCGCTTCGGTCCGCTCGCGGCGATCGGTCCGGTGCGCACCGCGCTCGGCACGTTCGTCCTCGGTCATTTGCTCGAGCGATACCTCGACACGGCGCGCGTCGCGCGGTCGGTACGGATCGACGTCGACGAGGCGAGGCGCGTTCGTCGCGCGATCGATCAGGCGCTGATCTACGCGCTCACGACCGAAGGCAAGGGCTCGCGCGAGAGCCCGCCGATGTCGCCGGATGATCTGCGCGACCAGACGACCCAGCTCGTCGACGGCGTGATCATCACGATCGCGAACGCGCCAGGTTGGCTCGTTCGCCGCCTCGACGCCGCCTTCGACGAGACCATCGCCAGCGTGCGTGCCTGATCTTGACGACGCCGCACGCCTCGCATCCTTCGCACGCAACGAATCCACGAGCCGCGCTCGGTCGCGCCAAGAGCGTCGTCATCAAGATCGGATCGAGCACGCTCTCGCGTGATCCGACGGCGCACGATCGGCTCGCGCATTCGATCCGCGTGCTTCGATCGGGGGCTGGCGCCGGAGCGAAGGGACGTCGCGTCGTGCTCGTGTCGAGCGGCGCGATCGCCCTCGGCACCCGCAAGCTTGGCTACAAATCGCGCCCGAAGGAGATGGCGCGCCTTCAAGCGGCGGCCTCGGCGGGCCAGAGCCTCTTGATGCGGGCGTACGAAGAGGCGTTCGACCGCGTGAAGATCCCGGTGGCGCAGGTGCTCCTCACGCATGCCGACCTCGCCGATCGCGTGCGCGCGAACAACGCACGCGCCGCTCTCTCTGCGCTCCTCGACGCAGGCGCGGTGCCGATCTTGAACGAGAACGACGCGGTCGCGATCGAAGAGATCAAGTTCGGCGACAACGACGAGCTCTCCGCGATGGTCACGCCGCTCATCGCCGCCGACGTCCTCGTCTTGCTCTCGGACGTGGAGGGCCTCCTCGACGGCGCCGGGCATCGCGTGAAGATCGTGCACGACGTGACGACCGAGGCGCTCCCGCTCGTCCGCGCGAAGCAGAAGAGCGACGTCGGCACCGGCGGCATGTCGAGCAAGATCGAGGCGGCGAGACGCGCCACGCTCGCGGGCGCACACGTCGTGATCGCCGATGCGCGCAAGGACGACGTCCTCGAGCGCATCTTCGACGGCGAGGACGAAGGCACCTTGTTCGTCGCGGCGACGCGGCCGCTACCGGCGAAGAAGCACTGGATCGCGTTCACGCTCCGTGTGGCTCGACCCCGGCGCAGCGGCGGCGGTGCGCGAGAAAGGGACGAGCATCCTCGCGGTGGGCGTCGCCGGGGTGCGCGGCGATTTTCGCGCAGGAGACTCCGTGCGCGTGCTCGCGCCGGACGGATCCGAGATCGGACGTGGCCTCGCGCGCTGCTCCGCGACCGACGCCGTGCTCATCGCCGGCAAGCCCCCGAAAAATGAGTCGAGACACGAGGCCGGCCGTGCGTCGAAGCGCGAGAAGGACGGCGCGAGCCGATCCTCCCGGCAGGAGAAAGAGGATGACCGTGGTGTCATCATCCATCGCGATCAGCTCGTGGTGTGGTGACATCGCGATCATGTTCGGAGCCCCGAAGCTGACCGGGGCTCGCTGGCGACCAAGGACCATACCTCGAAAAACAAGGCCGATCCGGCGGTGACTCCGGACCAAACCCGCTCGCGTGATCTTCGTGGTACCACCGGAATGGTTGATGCATTCGCAGGACTCAAACGCGTGACTCGCCCCTCGACATCGCTTCGGCGTCCACCTCCAAGACGTACCCTCCTCCTCACCGCGATGGCGCTCGTCGCGATCGTCGTCGCCTGCGGCGCGATCGAGGACGACGAGCTCAAATGCGAAGAGGGCGCATCTCGCCTCGAGACCTGCTGTCCGGGGTTCAATCCTCAACGCCTCAATTGCCAGAATCAGCAAGGCTGCAACACGAACCTCGTGCCCATCCTCACCGAGCGTGCCTCGGACTGCCTTCGCGCAAAGACATGCGAGGAGATCGTGACGAAAGGAAGCTGCGAGCTGTTTCGCCAGCTCTCGCTCTCGCCGTCGCAGTTCCAGCAACCCGAAGAGTTCGAAGCGGAGGCATGCCGATGAAGCGCCATCTTCTTCGTGGCCTCCCGCTGCTCGTCCTCGTCTCGTCCGCGACGGCGAGCGCGCTCGCAGAGCCTCCTCCTCCCGCGCCGTCGTCGTCGCAGTCGCCGCCGCTCGAGGCGCTGCCGCCTCCGCCTCCGCCATCGTCACCAGGCCCTGCGCCTTCGGCGACGCCGCCTAGTACGAGCGCCGATTTCGGCGCAGGTGGACCGGCCGGGCCGCCGCCGCAAGACGAGGCGCGCGTCTACGTCCCTCCGCCGAAGAGCGACGAAGAGATCGGTCGAACCTTCCGTCCGTCGGGGCTCGTCGAAGGTGGCTACCAATACCAACAGATCCACGGCGTCCCGATCACGGGCGGGCGCTTGCGGCTCGGTGTGGGTGGGCAGAACGACTCCCAAGCGCACTATGCCGTGCTCTCGATCCTCTACGGCAGCACGGAAGAGAGCCTTCGCTCGTACGACGTGAGGCTCGGATGGAACGGCGATTTTCTTCGCAAGAGCATCTTCCGCCTCGGCGGCCAGGTCGAGCTCGGCTACCTGTGGATCAAGCGCACGACCGCCGACAAGCGGATGTGGGCGCTCGGGATCGGCGGCGGCATCCATGCGTCGGCCGACGTCCTCCAGTTCGGCGCGCGCGATGATCACGCGCTGTATGTCGAAGGACGCTTCGACGTTCACGCGCACTTCGGCCCCGCATTCATCTGGGCGCCGAGCTTGCTCGTGGGCTTTCGCTACTGACACAATGTCGATGGCGAGCCATGGACGAGACGGCGCGACGAGAGCTCGAGGCGAACGTGAAGTCGCGCTGCGAGAGCGGTGACTTCGACGGCGCGGCGACGCTCGCTCTTCGCGGCTACGGAAAAGAGATCTACGGCTTCTTGATCGCCATCCAGAAGAGCGAGGAGCACGCGTCCGACGTCTTCTCGATCTTCAGCGAGAGCTTCTGGCGCGGGCTCCCCAAGTTCTCGTGGGAGTGCACGCTGCGCGCATGGGCCTACACGATCGCGCGCCACGCGGCCTACCGTCATCGCAAGAACGAGCGGCGGCGTGCGTCGGGGCGCGTCGGCCTCAGCCAAGACGACGCGATCGGCGCGATCGTGCAGCATGTGCGCACCGAGACGCGCGAATGGATGCGGACGGAGCAGAAGGACAAGTTCACGGCGCTCCGCGACTCGCTCGATCCCGAGGACAAGGAGCTGCTCATCCTGCGGGTCGATCGCGGCCTCGCGTTCGAGGAGATCGCGCGCATCATGCTCTCGGCAGACCAACCGGAAGAGGACGCGGCCGGTGAAGGAGAGGAGCCGAGCGCGGACGCGATCAAGAAGGAGTCGGCGCGTCTTCGAAAGCGCTTTCAGCTCGTCAAAGAGAAGCTCGTCACGCTCGGCAAGAAGGCAGGGCTGATCAAGCCGAAGGAGTGACTCAGCGCGCGCCGAGGTAGCGGCTGCGCATCTCGGATTGAATCTGCTCGACCACGCGGCGAGCCTCCGGACCTGCATCCTCGTTGAGGCGGATCTCGACGCCGTCCGCGAGGCTGACGGTCTCCCACTTCACGTTGCCGTTGGCTTGCGGGGTGGTGTTGGCGGCGCTGGCTTGCGAGGCGCCGGTCGACGCACATCCGGTGACGGCGCTGAGCACCACCGCGAGAGCCACACCCATCAGACCAAGCTTCGTTCCGTTTGCGTTGTTCATTGTCTTCGTTCCCCTCACACCCCTAAAGAGACCCGCCCAAGGGGATGTGAAAGGGGGTCGTGACGATTTCTCGAAAATCCGCCGGACCCTGGTTTTTCCGTTGAATTTGGGGCCTCACCCGCAGACGAATGCTCGATTTCAGGTCCCGGTCACGCGAGCGTCCACGCCTTGCTCGGATAGGAGCGGACGGCGCCGGAGGTGTAGGATCGCCTATTCGGACCGGCGTGGGCGAATCGACGAAGAAGACCACCGAAGACGACGTGGAGGGCCAAGGCAGCGACGCGGCCATGGACTCCGACGAGTTCCTGCGCGCCGTCGCCCACGCCCCTGACGCCGACGTTCCCTCTGAAGCCTCCGAAGGCGCGAGCGAAGACGAGGTGGCGCCGGTGAGCGAGCGCCTCATGCAGCTCGGGCAGTTCAAGATCCTCGAGCGCATCGGCAGCGGCGGCATGGGTACGGTGTATCGAGCGGAGGACGAGAAGCTCCGGCGCGTCGTCGCGCTGAAGGTGCAGCGCGCCGAGCGTGACGAGCGCCGCCGCAGGCGCTTTCTTCGTGAGGCGCGCGTCGCCGCGTCGATCACCCATCCGAACGTCGCGACGATTCACGAGGTCGGCGAGGCCGATGGGCGCGTCTTCATCGCGATGGAGCTCGTGCACGGCGTCACGCTTCGCGCGAAGCTGCTCCAAAGCAAGAGAGGACGCCTCGCGATCGAGGAGGCGCTCCGCATCGCGCGCGACATCGCCCGTGGCGTCGCGCGCGCGCACGCGCTCGGCGTCGCCCATCGTGACTTGAAGCCAGACAACGTGATGCTGCTCGACGAAGACGAGTCGATCAAGGTGCTCGACTTCGGTCTCGCAAAGGCGACCGAAGCGCAGAAGAAGGACGGCAGCAGCGAGAGCCACGACGACGACAAGCGCCACGAGAGCGTGACCGTCACGCAAGAAGGCAAGATCCTCGGCACGCCCGGCTACATGTCGCCCGAGCAAGCGACCGGCCGGAGCGACGTGGACGTCCGCACGGACGTCTTCGCGATCGGCGTGATCTTGTACGAGATGATCACCGGCAAGCGCCCGTTTCGTGGGACCACCTCGATGGAGACGCTCATCGCCACGAGCCGCGACGACCACGAGCGGGCGTCGAAGATCGTGCCGGAGATGCCGCTGTGGATCGATCAGGTGATCGATCGCTGCCTCGAGAAGAATCCCGCCGATCGGTACAGCTCCGCGAAGGAGCTCCTCGCCGCGCTCGAAGCACCGAGGGCGGACGAGGCGCGCTCGTCTCGGAAGAAGACGAGCGTCTATGCCGCGCTGATCGCCGTCGCGCTGTCGGCGGTCGTTGCCTGGCGTCTCTTGCCAGCGGCATCACCTTCGCCTCCGCAGACGAGCACCGCGCTCGTCACGAAGGACGAAGCGAAGCCGACGTTGCCCGCGAACGAGCGCCCGACCGAGGTCGTCACTACGCCCACTCCGGCATCAACACCAGCGCCGGCGTCGTCGAGCGTCGCCCTTGCGCCGCCCGTGATCAGCGGACAACGGGTCGCGTCGGCGGTGAGGCCAGCGCGCGCCATCCCGTCCACTCCTTCGAGCGCGCCATCGTCGATCACGCCTGCCGCCACCGCACCCACCGCTCCGGTGAGCGCCGCGCCGGGCGGCGTGATCGTCAAGTCGCCTTATTGATCGCTACGGCGTGCTGGGGCGCGCGCATCGAAAGCCGGACGAGGTGACCTCACGGCTGTAGACCTCGCCGCCGGCGACGCCCGCAGCGCGCGCGACCTCGAACGACACCGCAGGTCTTCGGTAGGCGGCGGGGAGGAATCCAGGTGGGTTCGCGAAGGAGCCGCTGAGCAGCGAGTGAAGCTTCTGCTGGCTGGCGATGCGCGTCGGCGTCGTGCAGACCGGGTCCCTGTACACACCCGTGCGACTCCAGCAGCTCTCCGTCGTGACGTTCCACAAGTCGAGCGCGTACTCCGAGACGTTGCCGGCGAGATCGACGACCTCATCGCTGCTCCGCGCGCCGAGTCCCTCGACGAGGACGCGATCTCGGTTCGTGCTTCCCGGTGGACCGAGCCAGGCGCCAGGACATCGAACCTCGACGCTAAAGAACCCGGGCGGTCGCGCGAACACTGCGTCGGCGCACGAGGGCGGGTCATTTCCCCACGCGTAGAGGTGACCTTCGAAGCCAGAGGCCACGTACTGAAACTGCGCCTCGGTCGGGAGATCGGCGTCGCGCGCTTGGCAATGCGCACGCGCGCGCTCCCAGCTGATGCAGTTCACCGGAAGCGGCTCGTTGTTGCCCGGAAGCTTCGTGAACGTGCAGTGGATGGGAGGGCCGGGCTTGCCGTCGTCGAGCGAATATTGCATCGGATCGTCGGGCGCCGAGGTCCATGTCTGCAGCGCGCGCATCTCACTGACCGTGACCTCGGTCCGGTCGAGAAAGAAGGGAGTGAGCACGACGAGGCGCATCGCGAGCGCGTCACCTTGTTCGAGCGATCCTGCGAGGAGCGGCTGACCCCACCAGAACGCGCCCCCAGGAATGCACACCTCTTGGCTGCGTGGCGCGCCTGCGCAGTCGACGCGCCGTGCTCCCGGCCATGAGCCGACGCGATTCGCGGCCGGCGCCTCGAGGATCGGCTGCGCCGGCGCGTCGAGCGATCCGATCGGGACGCCCACGCTCTCGGTGGGGAGGAAGATCGTGACGGGCGTGATCCCTTCGTCGTTCGTCATCGGCAACGCCGCGGTGACCTCCACCGTCGCGTCGGGGCGTGGCTGGTTCTCTTCGATGAACGCGGCGCGAAACATCCGAACGCGTACGTTGTAGCCAGGCGCCCTCGGCGGCGTATCGATCCCGACCGATGCGCGACCCGATCCGACGAGCGTGCGATCGATGTCGAACTCGTGCGTGCAGTCGCCGCATGGCTCGCTCTCACCAGGCCGGAAGATGTCGATGCGGACGCGATCGAAGAGCGGACGCGGCTCGTTCGGGCCGAGCGACTGCCCCGGCGCGGGCGGGAGCGGAGCGTCGGTGTCGATGTAGATGAGGAGCTGGCCGTCGGGTGGAAGGAGCGCAGGCGTATCCGCTCGGCATCCGACGAAGCCGAACGAAGACGAGAGCAGCGCGACCAGCGCTCCTCGCCACGCTCGACGGCTACGCGAAGGCGATCGCGTCATCGCGGCGGCTCCGTGTGGTAGACGCATCGAAAGGAGAGCGCAGGCGTCGACGACTGCGTCTCGGCGATGCCGTGCGCCGCCGCGGCGCTTGGGACGATCGTGCGCTCGAAGCCCGTCGTCGCGCTCGCTGGCCAGCTTCCACCTCGCACCGAATGCAGCGGCGCGAGCTCCTCGTAGCAGCGCGGGCTCACGAGAGAGCTCGCTTGCCAGCACGGGCTCGCGTACGGCTGCGCGAAGTCGAGCACCCATTCGTCGCTGCCACCCGCGAGCCCAACGACGCCTTGAGGCGTCGTATCGAAGGGCGCAGCGTCGACGCGTGCGGGGCCGATCCGATCGGCCAAAGCGTTCGCGCAGCGCCGGCTGCCGACGAACACAGGGGAGCGCTCGATCACCGCCTGATCGCAGCGAGGGCGATCGTTGCCCCACGGGAATCGCGTCTTGTAGGGGCGTCCGGCCGCCGATGCCGCGTACTCCCATTCGGCCTCGGTCGGCAAATCGCCTCCTTCGTATTGGCAGAACGCGCGCGCGAGCCGCCAATTGATGCAGGTGACGCCGAAGTCCTCGCGCACGTTCGTCAACGTGGTGCTCCACGAGCAGTAGTCATCGAAGCTGTCGCTCTGCGAGCCGTCCATCGTCGGGATGGACCGCGCGTTGTCGTAGATGTCCGCGTTTGGGACCACGAAGCCGCGGTGCATGGCGTCACGAAGACGTCCGACGGTGACCTCGTAGCGGTCCATCCAGAAGCGCGGCATGACGGCGATGCGCTCCGGCGAGCTCAACGCGCCGATGTTGTTTCCTCCGCTCACCAGCCGGCTCCCGAACAAGAACACGCCGCCGGGAACGCATACGGGGCTGCGTGCGCTGACGGGACGTGAGGGATCCACCGGCGCCGAGGCGCTGCAGTCCTCGCCGATCCCGAACGTCCCGAGCAGGCTGCTGCCCGTCGTCCTCGACAGGTTGCCCTCTTCGATGGACGA
Source organism: Labilithrix sp. (assembly GCA_044227045.1). GTDB lineage: Bacteria > Myxococcota_A > Polyangia > Polyangiales > Polyangiaceae > Labilithrix. Next base: position 5,730 of record JBGAFW010000091.1, on the reverse strand, counting down.
CTCCGTCAGCGGTGCCAGCTCTCCTTCGCGATCGATGCAGGTGGCAGCAGAGTCGATGTTCGGGCGGAGCGGATCGCTTCCGAGGCGAGCCATCGTCCCGACGCACGCGCCGCGGAGGTTCACGACGACCCGCCCGCGCTTGCCTGGCACGAGCCGAAGGAGCACGAGCCGGTCGATCGTCGCGCTCGGCACAGGCTCGGCTCGCGGCGTCGCGTCGCTTGGCGTGCCCGCGCTCGCGTCACCGCGCTCCTCTGCGTCGGGCAAAGGCGCGAGCCGAGGAAGCGCGCCGGGGTTGGAGTTGCTCGACGACTCGGACGCGCGTGCAGCCAGATCGGAGAACGCGGCGTCGTCCACCGGCATCGCCTCGAGGTCGAGGTGAGCCGACCAGCCCACGGCTTCGCTCGACGCGAAGAGCCAATAGGTCCCCGGATCGAGCGTCGCGTCGAAGCGAGGGAAGTGTCCGGGCGTGAAGACGTTGCCTCCGTGCGGCTCCATCTGACACACGATCTGCGAAGCGGGGTCATCGCAACGCGATCGGAGCGAGAGCGTCGCATAGGTCGAGTACGGGACCGCGTTCGAGACGTAGAAGCGGTAGCTCCCTCTCTTCGGTATCGTCACGCGAAGGGCGGCTGAGCCGGCGCCGATCTCGCGCGAGCAACGATCGGGATCGGAGACGACGGTCGTGATCGGCGTCTCGCCGACGCGGACCTCGACGGGGCGTGCGTCGAGCGGGAGCTCCGGCGCGGTGGCGCACAGCTCGGCGAGGCTCGTGCCGATCGGTGGTGGTGAATACGGGACACGCGCCTCGTAGCGCTCCCCCAGATAGTCGCGCGTGACGCCTTCGGGATGAACACGAATGCGTACGAGGACCCGACGCGCCTCGAGCTCGTCGCCCGAGTACACGCTGAAGCTCGCCGGCCAGTCGCGCCGATCGGGTCGTCCGATGTCGCGCGACTCGAACCAGCGGCCATCCTCGGCGTAGAGATCGACGCGGAGGCGAGAGGCGAGCTCGGCCGGGAGATCCGTGTCGACGACGACGAGCGCCTCGCCGTGCGGCGCCAAGGAGTCGCCGCTCGATCGGCATGCGAGGAACCCGGACGCGAGGAGGCTCGCGGCGATGATCGCGTGAAGGCCGGCGCGGCGCGTCACTTCCGGATCCGCACGACGGCGCCTCCGTTGGGACCCGAGCGCGTCCAATACACGTTGAGGAAATTCGCCGCGATCGAGCGGACGTTCTCTTGGCCAACGGTGAGATGGATGAAGTCATGGTTCCATCCGAGCTCGCCGATGAGCGAGGTCGTCGGGTGGTCTCCGTCCACCAGGTTGACGACGAGGCGGTCCTGCGAGAGATCGTAGAGGAGCGGGCCGAACGCGGCGACTTGTTCCACCTGCGTCGTCGCGCCGGCCTTCGACATCGTCTCGACCCCGAAGAGATAATGGTGGAAGACGATCTTGTCGCCGGCGAAGGTGATGCCGAAGTAGACGTCCTTGTCGTTGGCGAGCATCGACGTGCGCGCTCCGCCGCCGATCGGCGCGCGCCGAATCGCGTGACCGTGATCGGCGATCCAATAGAGATCGGTGTCATCGACGAGGACATCGTGCGGCGTGACCTCGTCGCTGAAGAGGATCGTCTCGGCGCCCGGTTGGTCTGCTGGCGCGTAGCCGATCGCGCCGTCGTTGCGTGCAAAGTACACGCGATCGCCGTGGAGCGCGATCGCGGCGTATCCCGAGGTGCTCGTGGCGAGCGTGATCGCGGTCCCCCCGAGCTTGCTCCGCTTGCCGATCTCGTACGCGCCGAGCTTGGGCGTGCTCGTGACTCCGCCATCGACGAGCGGCGCGACCGTGACGTCGCGCGTCGCCCAATACACGGAGGTCGCGTCGAGCGCGATGGCGTCGGGAGGAGACGTAGGGGTCGCGAGATCCTCGACGACTCCGCCAGCGAGCCCGACGCGCCGAATCCCAGCCTTCGCGTCGGAGAAATAGACGGAGGAGTCATCGAGCGCGAGCTGCATCGGCTCTGGGGTCACCGCGAGCGTCATCACCGGCGGACTCGGCTTCTCGCATGCGGTCGTGGCGAGCGTCGCGAGCGAGTCGAAGGGGATGCCGCCCATCACCGCCGCGATCCGCATCGTCTCGGTGTTCACGAAGAAGAACGACGGGACGCCCGGAAACGCTCCGCCGCCAAGCTCGAGGAGCGCGCTCTCGTTCGCGAGGACCACCGGGTACGTCTCGCGCCCGCGCTGCGTCACGTCGTCGAGATCGGCGCGCGTGGGTGGCTGCTTCGCCATCTGCGTCGGCAGGACCGTGTCGTAGCTGAAGTGGATGATCTCGATCCCGCAGATCGAGGGGTTCGTCGTGATCGCGGTCGTGAGCGCGGTGTCGCCGTTGACGCAGGGCTCGCAGTTGTTGCCGGCCGCGTTCCACACCACGACGAAGCATTTGCATCCGGCGATGCTGCGGGCCTCGGCGATGGAGATGTTGCGAAACGGAAGCTTGGTCGAGTCGCGCTCCTCGCGTGAGAGCGGGTAGCCTGGGAGCGTCACGTTGGGCAGCACGTCGCCGACGGACGCGCCATACGGGCCTGGCGGATACGGCAGGATCGCCGCCGCTTCGCGCACCGCGCCGTCGCTCGCGTCCGGCGTGGCGATCGCGTCCGCGAGCGACGCGTCGGTCACGAGAGGCGCCTCCGGCGAATCGGAGCCGCACGCGCCGAGCACGTTCGTCGCGAAGAGCGTCCCGCCGATCGCAGCAACCGCCGCGCCCGATCGAAGCGCATGTCGTCGATGAAGACGTTCGAGGTGCATCAGGGGACGCGCAGCGACCAGCCAAGGCCGCCTCCATCGGTGGGCGCGCGTTGGGGTTGGGGATCGGATCGCGTCAGGAAATAGGTGCCGGTCGCGGCGCCTGCGACGAGCACGCCCGCGGCGGTCCAGAACCACCAGCGTGACGTGAGCGCTTTGCTCTCGCGGCGCATGTTCGCGAAGAGCTCCGAGTGCTCACCAGGGCGCACGGTGACGTCGGCCTCGTAGGTCACGAAGTCACGCCGGGTGACGACGACGTGGTAGCGCCCAGCAACACGAGAGAGGTCGACCGGCGGATTGCCGACGTCGGCGCCATTCACGCGCACGATCGCGTCGTTGACGTTCGACGTGATGTGGATCGAAGCAGGGAGACGATCGAGCCCGAGGTCGAGCGTGGACGTCGACCCTGGCGCGAAGGTCTTGTTGAGGATGACGTCTTGATACCCCTGCCGTGACACCGTGATGAAGTGCGGGCCGGGGTTGGCGATGATCTGGAACGACTCGACGTTGGGCGACGTGCCGGGCGCAGGCGCGAGGCTCCCCGCGATGAACGTCGTCTCCGAGACGCGCTCGAGCGGGCGTCCGTCGATCGCGATCGCTGCGTCGCTCGGTCGAAGGAGGACGTTGATCTTCGGCAGGACGCGATCGAGCTCGCTCACGAGGCCTCTCGCTTCGTCGGCGACGCTCGGCGGGAGCTCGCCGCTGGCGTCGCTTCGTGCGATCGCGGCGAGGAGCGCGGCGCGCGCGCGGGTGTATTGCCCCATCGCCCGCTCGCATTGCGCGATGTTGAAGGTGGTGACCGCGTGAGGCTTCAGCTTCGTCGCGCGCTCGAACGCCGCGAGCGCCTCACCCCACCGCTCGGCGCGAACGAGCGCGGCGCCTTCGAGGAACTCCTTTCGCGCGAGCATCGTCGGCTCGTCGTCGCCGGCTTCGCTCTGCGCGGGCGCCGGAGCTGCCGCCGGCTCCTCGCCATGCGCCGGTCGGGCCATGCTCGCGGTCGCGAGCACGAAGAGCGTGAGGCAATGCCGAGCCGAACGACCTGAGCGAGCCAAGCGGGTGGAGGTCATCTCTTCGGTGATCGCACAGTACGGCCCTAACGCGGAAGGGCCCGATTCGCGGCCCTCTGTCGTAAGGAGTCTCGCCGACGGATTTGTGATGACCGGCGTCGAAAAAAAATGTCTCGGGAAGATGCGCCCACGACGAGCGCCCCTGAATTCCGCGCGAAATCCGCCGCAACTGTGCCAAATCGTTTGGCTCACGACAAAACGATCAGCCTGGCGCCTGGTGGTTCCGGCGCTACATCTTTGCTCCTCGGTCGCTGTTTTTCCCATGAGCACTCTCCCCAACATTCTCCGTCGTGTCGGGCTCGCGCTGGCGCTGTTCGCGTTCGCGGGCGGATGCAGGGCGGGCGGGTGCGCGGCGAACGTGCTCGGTGACGTCATCGGCGAGACCGGCGACGCGTATTGCGATCGCCGCTTCGTCGCGACGGGCAAAGAGCCGGCGCCGTTCTGCCAGGAGATCATCGACACGATCGCGCAGAGCCAATTCACCGAAGACTGCCGCGACAAACACGGCGCGCGCTCGGACGAAGGCAAGTGCCCGCGCGAGCGGATCATCGCAGGATGCAAGCTCTCGAAGGTGAACGACGACGGCTCCGACGTCTACGATTGGTACTACGACGTGTCGGACCTCGAGGCCGCGGCGCGTGACGCCGCAGCCGACGCCGAGGTCGACGCAGGAGACGGTGGTCTCGTCGTCGACACACAGAGCACCGCGCCGCTCTTCAAGGATCCCGTTCGGACCAAAGAAGAGGTGAAGAAGCTCTGCGCCGACAAGACGCGCTACGAAGAGGGCGCGACGTTCGCCGAGCCTTGATCGCTCGCCGCTTCTTCGATCGCGAGAGCGATCAGTTCGCGGGCGGGCCGGTGATGGCGCCGGTGCGCTCGGCCGGTGGCTTGTTCAAGTTGTAGGCCGGCTTGAAGCGCGAGATCGTGTCGGAGGCCTGGGTGATGAAGTCGGGCTGGAGCGCCGCGTCGACGGCGCGTCCCGAGATCGATCCGTGGCACTGACCACAGAGCGAGCCGAAGAGGTTCGCCTTGAAGGACTGGTGCACGTACTCACCGGGCGCGAAGACGAAGGTCTCGCGCTGCGTGCGAGGGAGCCCGCGCTCTTGCGAGAGCTTCGTATCGGGGAGCTGAAGGACGATCGGCAGACCGCCCGGCAGCGCGAATTTCACCGAGCCGTCTTCTTCGAGCGGGATGCCGCCGAGGAAGCGACGACGCACGTAGACCTTGCCGAAGGCGTCGCTCGCGACGAAGGTGCCTCCCTTGTCGATCGAGTCGACGTCCGGGGTGGGCGGCAGATCTTCGTAGATCGAGAACGACTTCACGTCGGGATCGAGCAGGCGACCCGTCGGCGTGTTCTGGAAGAGCAACGTCGACAGGACGCGGAAGTCGATGACGTAGATCTCCGACTCGGGCTTGTCCTCGAAGATGACCGTATGGCCGTTCGGCTCGTCGAGCGTCGACTTGAAGATCGGACGCGGCAGCTTCGCATACACAGCGACGGCCTCGACCTCGGCGCTGCCCGGATCGCCGAAGAGCTTCGTCTTTGCGCCGGTCGACGGGCTCATCGTGTACACGTCGTAGTCGCCGTTGAAGGCGGCCGGATCCGAGGCCGCGCCGAAGCTCACGAGCAGCTCGGTCAGCGGCAGTGCGGACGGCGACGTGTAGAGGCCGCTTGTGGGGGAGCCAGGTCGCGCGTTCGCGGTTAGGTCGGGGAAGCGGAGCGAGTGGAGGAAGAAGTTCGGATCGGGCGACTGCGGCTGCGTCGGGTCGATCGCGCCCGGATCGATCGGGTAGTCCTTCGGATCCTTGCTCGTGAAATCGATGCCGATCGATCGATTGAAGACGCCGAGCGCGCCGCCGCC
>JBGAFW010000090.1:0-40338 GCA_044227045.1 Labilithrix sp. | reverse complement strand
TCCAGCCGCCTTGGGCGCTGCGTCGTCAACCCGATGCGGTATCGACGCAGACGGCGTTCTTCTGCGACGACGTGAGGCTCGGCTTCTACGTGCCGATCGACCCCGAGCATCTCGGAGCGCTGCGCGAGTACCTCGCGTCGTCCGGCGTCACGACTCCGACGATCCGGCTCTGCGCCTACGCCGATCGCGATCATTTTCGCGTCCTCTCCAAGGCCGTCTGCTCGCATTGCGGAGCGAAGCTGCGGTTTTTGGACAAGCACGATCACGCGATCGAGAGCGACCAGCTCGGCTGCGCTTCGTGCGGTGGAATGTTCGACTTCGCGACGTTCGAAGCCGCCTTCCCGGAGCCTTGAGAAGACGAACGACGAGCGACCCTCCATCCCCACGATGGACGGCCGCTCGTCTCGCCTGTCACCTCTTCGCCGTGCCGGGCTCCGCCATCTTGCGATGGCGCTCCGCCAGGACGCTCGACGGCATGATGTTCGCGATCGCGGCCTGCAGCTTGTTCTGCCAGCCGGCGACGACATCGCCGTCCCCGCTCATCATCGCGTCGAAGCCGATCCGCGCCACGTCTTCGGCGGGCTGCTTCTTGGACGTGCCGACCTTCGTGTCCATCATGTCCGCGCGCTCGAAGAACTCGGTCTCGGTCGCACCTGGCATGAGGCAGGTGACGGTGACGCCCGAGTCCTTCAGCTCGGCTCGAAGCGCGAACGAGAACGAGTCGAGCAGCGCCTTCGTGCCGTTGTACACCGCTTGGTAGGTTCCCGGCATGAAGCCGGCGATCGATCCCGTGATCAAGATGCGCCCTTGTCCGCGGGAGCGCATCTCTCGACCGACCTTTTGGATCAGGTACAGCGTGCCCGTGACGTTGGTGTCGATGACGTGTTGGATCTCGTTCCAGTCCTGATCGAGAAAGCCTTTGCCGAGGCCGCGCCCTGCGTTGGCGAGGAGCGCCGCGACCGGACGGCCGCCGATCACGCGAATGAGCTCGTCGACGCCTTCGATCGTCGCGAGGTCGGCCTGCACGGACTCCACGGTGACGCCGGTGGCGCGAAGCGTCTCTGCGGCGGCGTCGATTTGCGGCTCGTCCGCGACGACGACCAAGTTGAACCCCTTCTCACCGCAGATCTTCGCCAGCTCGAAGCCGATGCCGGTCGAGGCTCCTGTAATGACTGCGAGTGGACGTGCTTGAGCTCCCATGTTCTCTCTTCCCTTCCTTCGTTCTTGCTCACGCGCTGCGCGCGGCAGTCCGTCCTCTGCAAAGAACCGACCGGCGAACGAGAGGCAGCTCGACCGTCACGCGTGCGCGCTACGCGCATCCATCTCGAGGTCGAGGCGGAGCCTCGCGTTGCACCCTGTCATCGAAGAGGTGCGTCGCGATGCGAAAGGTCACGTCGATCCGATGGGGCTTCCCCCCAATGACGCTCGACCTACGGAGCCGGCTTCTTCTTCTTCGCGCCCTTCGCGATGAGCAGCTTCGCCACGTCTTGATGACCGCCATCTTCGGCGGCCTCGAGCGGCGTCGTGCCGTTCACCTCGTCGTCGAGCCGCGCGCCCTTCGCGACGAGCGCCTTCACGATCGCCTCTTGCCCACGTCCCGCGGCGAGATGAAGCGGCCTGCGACCATCCTTCGCGCGACGGTTGACGTTGGCGCCCTTCGCCAAGAGCGCGTTGACGATCTTGAGCGCGTCTTCGGCGTCGGCAGGGCCTGCCGCGATCGCCGCGAGCAGCGGCGTGTCGCTGCCGTCATCGAGACCGTCTGCTGGCGCGTTGGCCGCGAGCAGCGCTTGCACGAGCTCGAGGTTCAGCGCTGCGGCCGCCGCCGTGAGCGGTGGCTCTTCGACGTAAGGATCTTTCGTGTTCCAGGCGATGCTGCTCTTCGCCGCGATCTTCGCGACGAGCTTCGGATCGCGCGTGACGCCCACGCCGCGATACGCGACGTCGGGCGTGATGCGACCGCCGAGGAGCGCGTCCATCACGGCATCACGCTGGGTGGAGTGCATGCCTGCGGCGATCATCATCGCGTCGCGATCGATCGGCGTCTTCGCGGCAAGCAGCTTGACGACGTCGACCGCGCCTTCGGATCCGTCTTCGGCCTTGTGGATCGCAGCGTCGAGCGCCGTCTCGGTGACGAGCCCTGCCGCGCCGCCATCGAGGATCTCCGCCTTGGCGCCTGCGTCGAGGAGCGCCTTCACGATCGCGGTTCGCTTCGCGCCATCGCCCGCGCCGATCGCGGCATGAAGCGCGGGCTCGCCATCGTCTCGCTTCGTGTTTGGATCCACCTTCTTCGACGCGAGAAGGCGTGCGACCGTCTTGGGCGCGCGCGCGTCGATCGCCTTCAGCAGCGTTGGCTCCTTCACGCCACGCGAGAGGAGCACCGCGGCGATCGCTTCGTGCTCTTCGGCCTCGAGCAGCGGCGACACGGCAGCGTCTTCGTCTTCGTGGGGATCGACACCATGGTCGAGCAGCCAGCGAACGAGATCGAGCTTGCCCGAGCGAGCCGCAGGCGCGAGCGTGTCGCTGAGCGAGACGCCCTTCTCGTGAAGCGCTTGCACCTTGGGTAGATCTCCCGCGGCGGCAGCCTCGAGCAGCGCCGCCCGATCGGCGGTGGTGGGCTTCGGCGGCTCGGCGGACACGACCGGCGGCGCAGACGCGCTCGTGATCGCCGAGGGCGCGGTCGCGACCGAGCTCACCGACGCCGAGGACACGGGCTGCGCGGTTGGGGTGGGCCCGGAGAGCTTTGCCTTCGCGACGGCGAGCCCGACGATCACAGCGCCGACGCCGACAACGACCATCAGCTTGAACCCGCTCGTTTCCTTCGCGCTCATGGCACCCTTGTACGCTGGAAGTGACGACTCGATCCACTCAGGCGCCCAAGCGGACGAGGAGAAAGCCGCGCGACATCAAAGACAACGCGCTCAAGCTTCGCTAGATTCGCGTTCTTCATCGGACGAAAAGAGAAAAGGCGTCGTGATCCCCTATCTCGACTCGAAGGCGGAGCTTCCGAAGCCGTATCGCGAGTATCTCGAAGCGCTCGCAGCAGCCGGATTCTCTGGGGAAATTCAGACGGACTACGCAACACGCCTCGTAAGTGCGACGGACAACAGCGTCTACCAAGTCGTTCCGATGGCGGTTTTATTTCCGAAATCGGAAGACGACATCAAAACGCTGCTCCGCCTGGCGAGCTCGCCCCGCTTTCACGCGATCAAGCTGAGCCCTCGCGGCGGAGGGACCGGCACGAACGGCCAGTCGCTCTGCGACGGAATCATCGTGGACGTGTCCCGCCACATGGCGAGCATCCTCGAGACGAACCTCGACGAAGGTTGGGTTCGCGTCCAGCCCGGCGTGGTGCTCGACGAGCTGAACGCTCACCTGAAGCCTCATGGCGTCTTCTTCGCGCCGAACCTCTCGCCGTCGAACCGCGCGACGATCGGCGGGATGGTGAGCACCGATGCCTCCGGCAAAGGATCACGTGTGTACGGCAAGACGAGCCAGCACGTGCTCGAGCTCCGCAGCGTCCTCATCGACGGCGACGTGCTTCACACCTATCCGATCACGCTCGACGAGCTCGCGCGCGAGAAGCGCCGCAAGGATCTCACCGGAGAGATCTACCGCTCCATCGACGAGATCGTGACGACGAACAAGGACCTCATCGCGAAGACGCTACCGAAGATCGCGCGCTTTCTCACCGGCTACGATCTCGCGCACGTTCATCGTGACGACGGCACCTTCGATCTCTCTTCGGTGATCTGCGGCTCGGAGGGCACGCTCGCGATCCTCACCGAAGCGAAGGTGAAGCTCACGAAGCTGCCCGGTCATCGCCAGCTCATCGCGATCCGCTATCCCGATTTCGACTCGGCGCTCCGAGCGGCCAACGTCCTCGTGCGCGCCGATCCGGGCGCGATCGAGACGATCGACGACACGATCGTCGGCCTCGCGAAGAAGGACGTCATCTGGCATTCGGTCTCCCACCTCGTCGCGCAGGGCCCCGAAGAGCCGCCCCTCGCCGCGATCAACCTCGTCGAATTCGAGTCCGACGATCCTGCGATCGTCGAGAAGAAGGTCGCCGAGCTTCGCGCCGAGCTCGACGGCGCGCTCGCGAGCGGCGCGCCGGGGCGCGTGGCCGGCTACACCGTCGTCACCGCGCCGAAGGACATCGCTGCGCTCTGGACGCTTCGCAAGAAGGGCGTCGGCCTCCTCGGCAACGTCTCCGGCCATCGCCGTCCGATCCCGTTCGTCGAAGACACGGCCGTCCCTCCCGAGCGCCTCGCCGATTACATCCGCGACTTTCGCGCGATCCTCGACGCGCATGGCCTCCGCTACGGCATGTTCGGCCACGTCGACGTTGGCTGCTTGCACGTGCGGCCAGCGCTCGACATGAAGAACGAGCTCGACGAGAAGCTCCTTCGTACGATCAGCGATCAGGTGGTCGCCCTCGCGAAGAAGTACGGCGGCGTTCTCTGGGGCGAGCACGGAAAAGGCTTTCGCGGCGAGTACACGCCCGTCTTCTTCGGCCCGGAGCTCTACGAGCAGCTGCGTCGCGTGAAGGGCGCCTTCGACCCACGAAACCAGCTCAATCCCGGCAAGCTCGCGACGCCTTCACGTAGCAACGACGTGCTCATCAGCATCGACACGTTGAAGCGCGGCAAGCTCGATCGCGAGATCCACGAGGTCGTGCGCGAGAAGTTCGACACGACGATCAACTGCAACGGCAACGGCGCGTGCTTCGACTGGAATCCGGACAGCGTGATGTGTCCTTCGTTCCTCGTCACGCGTGATCGCATCCATTCGCCGAAGGGGCGCGCGGGGATCATGCGCGAGTGGCTGCGCCTCCTCGCACGTCGTGGCCACGATGCCGGCGCGAGCCGCACGCTCGAAGACGGCGGCGAGCTCTCTGGGCTCGTGCGAACGCGCAGCCGCGAGCCCCACGATTTCTCGCACGAGGTGTACGACGCGATGAACGGGTGCCTCGCGTGCAAGGCATGTGCGACGCAGTGTCCGATCAAGGTCGACGTACCGTCGTTTCGCGCCGAGTTCCTCGCGCAGTACCACCAGCGCTACCGGCGACCGCTCAAGGACTACTTCGTCGCGATCCTCGAGGCGAGCCTCGTCGTGATGTCGCTCGTGCCCGCGCTCTTCAACTGGCTGATGAGCCTGCCCCTCTCACGTCGCATCTTGGGCGGCTTCATCGGGATCATCGACACGCCGATGCTCGCCGAGCAGACGCTCGCGGCGGGGCTCCGCAAGCGAAAGGCCGAGTCGTTCGATCCTTCGCGCCTTGGCGATCTCAGCGAGGAGGAGCGTGTGCGCACGGTGCTCATCGCGCAAGACGCCTTCACCACGTTCTACGAGCCCAACGTCGCGCTCGCGGCCTACGACGTGCTGACGGATCTCGGCCTCCGCGTGGTGTTCCTGCCGTTTTTCGAGAATGGCAAAGGCCTACACATCAAGGGCTTCCTTCGCCGCTTCAAGGCCGTCGCCGAGAAGAACGCGCGCGTGCTTCGTGACGCGTCGCTGCTCGGCATTCCGATCGTCGGCGTCGAGCCGGCGGTCACGCTCACGTACCGCGACGAATACGTTCATGCGCTCGGCGAAGCCGCGATGGACGGGATCAAGGTGGAGCTCCTCCAAGAGTTCCTCGCGCGACGCGCGTCCGACTTCGCGGCCGTTCGAGGGAAGCGAGCGTCGAGCGCCGAGCCCAAGCGCAGCGAGAAGCTTCGTCTGTTTGGGCACTGCACCGAGCGCACCGCCGAGCCCGCGTCCCAGACGAAATGGCAAGAAGCCTTCCGCGCGATCGTCGGCGTCGAGCTCGACGCGATGTCGACCGGGTGCTGCGGCATGTGCGGTGTCTATGGTCACGAGGCCGAGCACCTCGATGACTCTCGCGGTGTCTTCGAGCAAAGCTGGAAGCGCGTGCTCGCGAAAGGCAAGAGCGAGACCGTCCTCGCGACCGGGCACTCCTGCCGTAGCCAGGTGAAGCGCTTCGCCGGGTTCGTGCCGCGCCATCCGATCGAGGCGATGCGCGATCTCTTGCGCGCCTGACTCGCGCGCGGCCGTCTTCTGTGGAGGTCAGCGCGAGATCTGGCGGAGGAGCAGCTTGATCGAGCGCTTCATCGCGCGATCGAGCGCGTCTGCGCGGGCATCCAAGATCGTCAGATCGCATTGCTTGGCGGCGCGCTCGATCGCGTCGAGCTCCGTCGCGACGTCCATCGCTCCAAGCGCGCGGCTGCTCCCGTTCAGCTTGTGCGCGAGCGACGCCACGAGCGTCGGGGCATCGGCGGCGCGTGCGGCGCGAAGCTGCTCGAGCATCTCGGGCGCGGTCTTCTCGTAGAGGAGGATCATCTCGTCGACGAGCTCGCTGCCGGCGGTGTCGCGCAACGTCGCCAGGAGCGCGATGTCGATGCTGACGTCTCCGTCACTCCCGTCACTCGGATCACTTGCGTCGCTTGCTTCGCTCGCGTTCGCTGATTCTGCGACCGGTGCAGCCTCGAGGGCCTCCTGCCGGGGCATCACGATCGTGACCGACTCGGTCGCGTTACGCTCGAGCAACCGCCCCATCACGATGCGAAGATCCGCGCGGCGGAACGGCTTCGTGACGAAGTCGTCCATGCCGGCGTCGAGGCAGTTGTCGCGATCGCTTCGCCCGGCGTTCGCCGTGAGCGCGATGATCGGAAGCCGATCGGCGATGATGTACCCGGCCTCGCGCGCCGCCATCTCACGGCGTCGGATTTCGCGGGTCGCCGCGAGCCCGTCCATCTCCGGCATGTCGCAGTCCATCACGACGATGTCGTAACGCTTCGCCTCGCAGCGTTCGCATGCTTCACGGCCATTCGTCGCGAGCTCCACCTCGCAGCGAAGCGTCTTCAGCATCGCGGCGCCGATCTGGCGGTTGATCTCGTTGTCGTCGACGAGGAGCACATGCACGGTGCGGTTGAAGGGCGCGACGGAGACCGCGCCAACGGGCTTGTGCGAGGTGCCGAAGCGCTGATCGTCCTCGAGGCCCAGCGCCGACCGCGTGATGTTGACGAGGCTCTTCTGGCGCACGGGCTCGACGAGCTTCTGCTTCTTCGGGTCGGCGACCTTGCTGATCGGAATGAGCACCATCTCGGAGGCGATCATCCTCTCGACCAACGCGCCGTCACCGTCGTCTTCGAAGTAACAGAGGTCGAAGCCGAAGTCGGACGTGGGCGTCTCCTCCGGACGAAGCCAGAACGCCTCGATGTCGACGTCGGCGAGGGTCTCGATCAACGCCTCGGCGACGGCCGGCGAACGGTGGACGACGAGCGCCCGCTTGTTCGACAGCTCGGCGCGTGTAGCCCTCATCGGCTCTTCGAGGTGCTGAGGCGTGCGCGCGCAGGGAAGCGGGATTCGGCATCGAAACGTCGAGCCTTTGCCCACTTCACTCTTCAACAAGACATTGCCGCCCATGAGCTCGCAGAGCTGCTTCACGATCGTGAGGCCGAGCCCAGTGCCGCCGTAAAGACGCGCCACCGATCGATCCGCCTGCGCGTAGGGCTCGAAGACGTGCGCCACCGCTTCGGGACGCATTCCGATCCCGGTGTCTTCGACCGACACGAGCATCACGTCGGGATCGACCTGCGGAGAGGACACGCGCACGAGCACGTGTCCCTCCTGCGTGAACTTGATCGCGTTGCTGAGGAGGTTCGTGACGACCTGCCGAAAGCGCTTCGGATCACCGCGCCGCCAGGTGTGTGTGCCACGCTCGATCGAGCACACCACGGAGACGCCCTTCGCCCGCGCCGGGCTCGCGAAGAGGGCGGCGACGTCCTCGACGGTCTCCCGCACGTCGAACTCGACCTCCTCGAGATCGAGACGGTTGGCCTCGACCTTCGAGAGATCGAGCAGGTCGTTCAAGATCGCGAGCAGCCCCTCGGCCGAGCGCTGGATCATCTGAACGAGCTCGGTCTGATGGGACGACAGCTCGGTGCCCATCAGGAGCTCGGTGACGCCGAGCACGCCGTTCAGCGGAGTGCGCGTCTCGTGGCTCACGCTCGCCAAGAAGGCAGACTTCGCGGTGTTGGCACGCTCGGCGGCTTCGGCGCGTTGTTCGAGGCGCGCGAGCTGGAGGTCGCGCTCGAGATCCTCTCGGTCGCGCTCGCGACCGCGATCTCGGTCGGCGATGCGTTCGAACCGGCGTGTCTTCATTTTGACACTGGCTTGAAGCGGTTTCGCGCCGACACGTTCACCCACGATGACTTCCTCAGGGGGTAAAAACGGCGCGGTTGAGCGCGAATTCATAGCCCGTGAAAATCGTCTCTGTCCGGTGGTTTGTCCTAGTGCTCCGTGCGCGTGAGCTGGTCGAGCACCCACGCCGACATCGGCTTCGCGCCCTCCATGTGGAAATGGATGCCATCGGGCCGGATGAGCACGCTCGCCCCGTCTTCGCGCAGGCGGCATTTCTCCTTTGGACACAAGTGCTCGCCCAGATCGATCACGGTCACGTCGAGACCCGAGACGACCTTGCGAAGCGTTTTGTTGATGCATCGCACATGTCGCCGAACGGTCTCGTTGTCGACGTCGTCCGCGAGCGGAAACGGGGTCGTCACGAGGTACACCTTCGCGCTCACGGGCTTTCGCGCCGAGATTTCACGAGCATCGGCGACCACGCCCGACAGCCGCATCGTCACGTTCTTCTCGAAACGTGCGTCCCAATCCGGATGGCACGCGCTGACCCACCGGCCATCTTGGGTCTCGGCCTCGTGCTCGAACGCGCCGCCCAAGAAGAGCACGATCGCGTCCGGCTCGATCTCGTGAAGCTGCTTGGACCACTGCTCGCCGTAGCACGTGTCGTAGAGCAGATTGCATCCGTCACGACCGAGGAGGGAGACCTCGACGTTCGGTCGCTGCACACCCCGAAGGGTCCACCCGAGCGAGTTCGCGGTCGAGTCACCGAACACGACGATCTTGAACGGCGCCAATACGGCCGCGTCACTCGAGCCGCCATCGGAGCTGTTGCCGCTGGCCACGACGGGCCGCCGGTCTTCGTCGCGCAGTGTATGGAGACTCGGTCGCGCCCTCGTGGTGGCGGTGATGAGCACGACGGCCAGCGCCACCGACGCGGGCACGACGACGAGAGGCCTTCCGAACGGCAGCCCGCGTGACCGAATCGGCTTCTCGAAGTAGCGGTACGAGACGATCGCGATCGAGAACGTGAACGCGAATTGCAGGAGCCGGCATTCGAGGCTGCTCAGCGTCATGAATCGTCTCGTCGAGATGAAGACGTCGATCGGCCAATGCCAGAGGTAAAGCCCGTAGCTGATGAGGCCGATCAGCGCGAGCGGCCGAAACGACAGCGCGCGCGCGACGAGGCTCCGGTCGCGTCCCGCGACGGCGCACGCGATCAACACGACGGCGCCGAGCTCGGTGAGCCAGAAGCCGCCGCGATAGAGAAAGGGCTCTTCACCTCCGAGAAGACACCACGCCGCGCCGAGACCAGCCGCCGACACGAAGCCGAGCGCATCGAGCATCCGGATCAGCGTCGCGCTTCGCGGCGGAGCCGTCGGTGGTAGCGCGGTCGCGAGCGCGGCGCCGGCGAGGATGGCGGCGGCGCGCGTGTCGGTGCCGAAGTAGATGCGCGCCGTCGCCGTTCGCGATGGATGGATCAGGAGGATCGCGAGGGCGGTCGCGATCGACAGCGCGAGCAGCGCGATCGTGAGCTTCGCCAGCGGACGCGGCCCGCGCGCGCGGAGCACGAGCACGACGATGAGCGGCCACGCGATGTAGAACTGCTCCTCGATCGCGAGGCTCCACGTGTGCTCGAGCGGAGACGGCGCCGCGAACATCTCCCAATACGACTTGTGCGAGAAGATCGACCACCAGTTCGCGACGTAGCCAAGCGTGGCGAGCGCGTCGCCGCGGATCCGCGCGAGCTCGTCGGCCTCGGCGAAGAACGCGCAGTACACAGCGAGCGCCGGATAGAGCGACAAAAGCGCTGGAAAAAGCCTGCGCGCGCGCCGAATCCAGAACGCCTTGAGATCGATCGTCCCCGTCGCGCGGTGCTCTTCGAGGAGCAGCGACGTGATGAGGTAGCCCGAGAGGACGAAGAAGAGATCGACGCCGAGGTAGCCACCCGGGAGCGCCTTCTTCGAATGAAAGAAGAGCACGCCGAGGAGCGCGAGCCCGCGTAGCCCATCGAGCGCGGGCAGATGCGGAAGCGTGCCCGCGCGTGCGCCTCTTCGTGCGCCGTCGACTTCGCTGTGCTCGCGCGGCTCAGCGACCAATCGCGCCGCGATAGACCCAGCCGTCGTTCGCGAAACCGTCACCGAACTTGATCTGGTACCAGCCGTCCTTCGACGCGCCTACCTTGACCTTCGTCCCGCGCGGAAGGCGTGAGACGAGCCCGCCGGTCTTCGGAGCATCACGCACGAGCGCGACCTCCCAGGCGACCTGTGCCTCGCCGTTGTTCGACGGGGCGGCCGGAGTCTCCGCCTTCGGCGCGCTCTCCTCTTTTTCCTCGGGCGTCGTCTTCGCCTTCGGGTCGGCCTTGTCTTTGTCTTTGTCTTTGCCGCGCGCGATCGCCTTGTCGTCATCGCCGCCCGCCCCAGGCGCGAACGTCGCGACGTACGCCACCGTGTATTTCGAGTGCTCGTGCGGCGTCGCGGTGGTGGACGTGCCGTGGAAGCTCGTCTTCAGGCACGACGTGATCGCGTCGAGGTTCGGCAGCGTCGACGTCTTGCCGACGTCGTACCAAAAGCGACCGGACGCGAAGTCGGCGTTCACGACGAGCGAGAGCTTGCCGGTCTGACCTTCGACGCCGGAGCACGTCGCGATCTTGCGGATGCGCGGCGACACGAGCGCGTCGATGCCAGGCACCGCGCCGCACTCCTTGCCCTTCTTCGTCTCGCCATCGGAGGTCTTGCAGGAGAGGACGGTCCCCTTCTGCACGGTGATGTTCGGTGCTGCTGCGCCGCTCGCCGAGGTCGAGGACGTGGTCGCGACGGGCGCCGGCGCCGGCGCCGAGGACGCTGCGGTGGACGCGACGGCAGCAGGAGGGGCATCGGGTGCACGGGCGTGCGCGCTTCCCGACGCGGAGCCGGCGGCGGCTGTCGACTCGCCTGGAGCGCTTGGGCCGAGGCGAACGCCGAGCAGGCGCGGCCACGCGATCCCAATCACGAATCCCACGGCGGCGATGACGCCAACCTTGACCCAAACGGGTTTGTCGTCCGCAGGCGCGGGCACTTCCACCGCGAGCGGCGCGTCCTTGATCGGCATGACTCTCGACTCCCTTCTTACCAAACGCCGCCGCGGAGGTCGAAAAACCTCCTACAATTCATTACAGCGTTCTCATTCGCCCGCTTGGGGCTCCTGCATGTGAGTGATTTGCGTGGATTTTCGACTTCGTGAAGTCGCTTAGAATGCTCGTCTTCCGCATGCCCTCCCCGTCTCCTCCTTCTTCTTCTCACGCTCGTCGCAGCTGGTTCGCAGAGACCAAAACGCCCGACCTTGCCGCCGCGAATCCCTTCACGGGGTCGATCGATCGCCTCGAGAGCTGGCAGCGCGCGATCGAGGACGGGATCATCGAGCCGCACGAGGTGGCCGAGCAGAAGGATCGCGTGGTCGCGCTCCTTCGCGAGCTCGAGCCGCTGCTCGACGATACGCAGCACGAGCGCGTGACGCGCGTGCTCGAAGAGTGGGCGGTCCTCTTCGCGATGCAGGGCACCGTGCTCGTCGAGGAGCTCGGCGGCGGACGTGCCTCGCTCTCGAACACCCGAAGCGTCCTCGACGCACCCGCGAACGCAGAGAACGATCCGCGATGAAGGCGCGTGGTTATCCGGTCCCCCACGCGGACCTGATGCAAGTGGCGACGATCATCCACGCGGACCTCGTTCGCGATGGCTTCGACGTGCGCATCGTTCCGCTTCCTCCACCACAAGGGTTGGTCGTCGAGGTCAGGCGCGCGGTTGGTCTTCTTCATCGAAGCACCGGACAAGGCGCCGTGCTCAAGGCGTGGCTCGCGTATAGCCCGGGCGGGTTCACCGTGCGCGTCGGGACCGATCGCGTGGGTGACGCCGCCGCCGGCGCGGTCGAGTGGCTGCTCGCGACGCCCGCGCTCGTCACCGAAGGCTACGCCGCGTTTCAACAAGCGCAGGTCGACGAGCGCATCTTCCGCGTCGTCGATCATTTCGTCACGACGGTCTCGCGCGTGGCGATCAACCGTGCGCCAGCGGCCGTGCCGGTCGTTGGTCCTTGTGCGATGTGCCAAGCGCCGATGCCGTTCGGCGCGCGCTTCTGCCCAAAGTGCGCGCACGACACGCAGAGCCGCGTCGCCGCCGCGTGCCCTCATTGCAAAGGCGCCGTCGCGCTCGACGCGGTCTTCTGTCCGCATTGCGGAAAGCGCGTCTCCGCGGCTCCGGCCGTGGATTCACCACCATCTCCTGCCGTCTCCACCACGAAGGCCTGCGTGAAGTGCCGCGCCGTGCTCGACGCAGACGCGATGTTCTGCTCCGGCTGCGGCGCACGCCAGGACGCACCTCCTGCTCTCGCTCCCTCCCCACCACAACCACCCAAGGCTCCGTCCACATGAAGAGAGATTTGCCGAAGTCCGCGTCGGGAAAGAGCACGTTCCCCGAGATGAGCGCGCTCGCGTTCCAGCACAAGGCCGATCTCGAGGCGCTCGAAGCGTTCAAGAAAGTGCCGATGGCGGCGACGATCATGCGCAAGGTCAACGAGCTGTGGACCGAGAAGCTCTTCTACACGAAGACGATCGGCGACGACCTTCGCCTCGGGCCGAAGCAGTACCCGCACATCTGGGAGATGTACATCGAGGCGGCGCGCATCCTCGACGTGCCGAACGTGCCGGATCTCTATTTGAATACGTCCTACGAGATCAACGCGTTCGCCTTCGGGATGAAGAAGTACACGATCGTGCTGAACTCGGGCCTCGTCGATCTCCTCGATGACACGGAGCTCATGGCCGTGCTCGGACACGAGCTAGGTCACGTGAAGTGCGAGCACGCGCTCTACAAGTCCCTCGCGGCGATCCTCACGGACCTCGGCGGAGATCTCCTCGTCAGCTTCTTCGGCGTCACGCAGCTCATCATGCTGCCGATCCAAGCCGCCCTCTTCGCGTGGTCACGCAAGGCGGAGCTGTCGTGCGATCGCGCCGCGCTCCTCGTCACGCAAGATCCGACCGCGACGGCCCGTGCCCTGGCGAAGCTCGGTGGTGGAGGGCTTCGCCGCCGCCAAGACACGTTGAACCTCGACGACGTGATCGCTCAAGCCAAGGACTACGAGAAGCTCGACGACAGCATCATCTTGAAGGGCATGGCGCTCTACCAGCACTGGCACAGCACGCACCCGTATCCGATCTACCGCGCCAAGGTGATCAGCGAGTGGGCGCAGGGCGAGGACTACGCGAAGATCATGAGCGGCGACTACGTCACGCACGCGGAGGCGGCCGGCATTCGTCGCGGACAGAATTCGTCGTGCCCGCGCTGCTCGATGGCGCTGGCGCCCAACTCGGCGTTCTGCCCTGGATGCGGAGAGCGCATGGCGATGGGACCGGCGGGCTGTCCGAGCTGCCGTCAGCCTGTCGATCCCTCGTGGGCGGTATGCGTCGCATGCGGAACGCGGCTCAACGCCCAACCCGCCGCATGCGCGTGCGGCACGCCGCTGAAGCCTGGGTGGAAGTTCTGCCAGAAGTGCGGCGCCACCGTCACCGCCTGACACGAAAGACGAGAAGGAAGCGATGGCTTCGCGACGCAAGCAAGCGAGCGACGACGACATTTCGATCGTCGCGCTGACGAAATTGGGCGCCGAGGAGAGCGCGGCGATCCAAGAGAAGCGTGACGAAGAGGTCCCTGCGAGCTTCTCGTCGAAGCTGAAGGGCACGACCTGGTTTGCGGATCTCGCGCCTGCGCCGTACATCCTGGGCGCGAACTTCCAGACGGAGGTGGTCGCGTGGATCGGGACCGCCAAGGGCGCCAAGCGACGTGACCTCGACAAGAAGATCAGCCTCGTCTACGTCGCGCCGAAGTCGACCGGCACCGAAGCGCTGATCGCCGGTTACAACGAGGTTCGAATCGTGAACCTCGAGACGGGCAAGAGCCGCCCCGTCCCGCTTCCACTCGCGCGCGACGACACGGCGCACACCGACAAGGGCGCGTGGTCCGTCCTCGCCGTCGACTTCGCGATTGGCGATCGCGTGCTCGTCCAGACGTTCTCGCGCGTGATGATGCTCGACGCGAAGGGCAAGCACCTTGCGTCCTCCGAGCCAGGAGACTTCGCGCGCGCAGGGCTTGGCGTGTGTCATGGCGGCCGCGTCCTCGCGGTGGCCCGACAAGACCGCCTCGACGTGCTCGGAACGGACGGCGTCACGTTCAAGGTGCTCGGACGCTTCGGGATCCCGCGCGCCGAGGTGTACGTACGCCCCGAGCTCGACACGAAGAGCATCTTCGTCGCGAAGGAAGGCTCCAAAGAATGGTCCGAGCTGACGCGCCTCGAAGAGGCCTACGCGCGTGCCTTCGGCGACGGCCGCGACGGTGAGAGCGCCGCCGCACGCAAGAAGCGCCAGGCGCTCGAGAGCGACCTCCACGGTCGCATCGACGAGTCACCGGCGTCGGTCGATACCTACCTCGTGCTCGCCGATCTTCTGCTCCAGCAAGGAGCCTCCGCACGTGGCGAGCTGATCACGCTGCAGCACGCGGCGGAGACGAAGAAGAAGCCCGGCAAACGCGGCAAAGACCCGGCGAAAGACGCGATCGACGAGCTCATCGCTCGCATCGGCCCGGCTGCGCCGAAGTACGGTGATTGGCGATGGTTCTGCGGGTTCGTGTCGTACGTTCGCAACATCATCGACGAAGACGATGAGTCGCAGCTCATCGAGTACCTCGCGCATCCTTCGCTCCGTCACCTGCAGGAGCTCGATCTCGCGGTCGGAGGAAGCGAATACGACGACCGCCAGTTCGTGATCGACGTCATCACCGCCGCCGTCCGCCCTGCCCTGCGTCGCGTCGTCTTGAGCTCGTATTGGCGCGGCGGCAACGATCCACCCGCAGGCGAGATCGATCTCGATCCGCTCTGGGGCGACGAGCTTCCGCGTCTCGAGTCGCTGCACGTCGCGGCCAAGACGCTGAGTCCTGGCTCGCTCGCGTCGAAGACGCTGCGCGAGCTGAATCTCGACGGCGACGTGGAGCCGAAGCAGCTCGCGCCGCTGCTGAAGATGAGCGCCCCGAACCTCACGTCGCTCACGGTGGTCGAGCTCTCGACCCCACACGCCTTCTTCCGCGATCTCGTGCGCTCTCCGCTCGCGTCGAAGCTGGCGACGCTCGCCGTCTCGGGCGACTCGCTCGACCCGGCGACCGTGACGGTCCTCACCGACAACGCCAAGGCGCTCGCGGGCATCGCGTCGCTCACGTTGCCTTTCGCCGACATGAGCGCGCAAGCCGCGATCAAGAAGAAGCTCCCGAAGGCGTCGTTCGCCGCGAAGCGCGATCCGAGCCGCTACGTTCAAACCGGGGAGTGACGCGCGGCTTCGCGCTCGATCTCCCGCGCCAAGAGGACGAGCGCGGTGACGTAGCGCTCGATCTCGCCGCCGCATTCGCGATGGAGGTTACGCACCCGCGCGCCGTCGACGGGCACGTCGCCGACGCGAAGGCCCTGCCCGTCGCGCACCTGGCCGAGCGGAACGGGCTGCCACGCGAGCACGCGCGCGACATGCTCGAGATCGTGCAGGCGATCGGGGGGCACGCCGAAGACGAGCTCGAATTCGCCGTGCATCGACGCGAGCAGCGGAAAGCCGCCGCCAAGACCGATCACACGTCGCACGCGAGCGGCGGATGGCTCGAGAAACCCCGCGAGGTTCGCGTCGAGGTGGATCGCCACATCGTTCAGACGCGCGAGCTGGTCGACCGCGGCGAAGAGGCCGTCGCTCGTGTCGATGCACGCGCTCGCGATGCGTCGCAGCGCACGCCCGTGCGCGATGCGTGAGGGCGGCGCGAAGTCTTCCTCCGTGATCCCGATCCCCGAGAGACGAAGGAGCTTCGCCGCCGCGAGCGCTGCGCCTGCGCCGAGGAGCCCCGACGCGAACAGGCGATCACCCGGCCGGAGACCCACGCGACGGATCGCACCTCCTGCCGGCACGCTCCCGAGGCCCACACACGAGACACGAAGCGCTGCACCTTCGCTCGTATCACCGCCGAGGACGAAGGTGTTGCTCGCGGCACATGCCGACGCGACGCCTGACGCGACGAGCGCCTGCGTGTCGTCGACCGCGCCGCGCGGGAGGCACACGGAGAGGAGCAGGCCGATCGGATCCGCGCCGACGGCGGCGAGATCGGAGAGCGACGCGGCAGCAGCGATGCGGCCGCTCGTGATGGGGCTCTCGTAGAGGTGCGTCTCGATCTCTTCGTCGATCGAGTCGATCGTCGCGGCGAGGAGGCGACCATCGCCGAACGGGACGAGCTCGCAGTCGGCCTCGTGGATGCCGCCGCGTTGCTCCGGATGACGAGGTAGCATCCTCGCCCAGCGCGAGAGCATGCGGTTCTCTTCGACCGCGTCCGTCGGGCGCGACGGGCCACGCCGTCCACGGGACGCTTCATGCTGCTTTCTCACGAGCACACCTCGAGGACCGAAGGCCGTGCTTCGAGACGAATCAACTTCGCGCGAAAGAGCTCGCCGTCGAGCTCGAGATCGTCCTCTTCGTCGAGCTCGATGCACATCGCAGGTGCTGTGCAGCTCCGCGTCTTCGGCGACCCGTCGAAGCGGCCGCCGAGGAGCCTCACCATCGTGGCCAGGAGATCCGTCCGGCTCATGTCGCGGCACAGATGAAACGCGAGCTGTCCCTCGCCTGCGCCTCGCGTCGGCTCGTAACGAAAAGCCCCTGCAAGATAGGGTGTGAGCATCGCGCTCAGGCTCGACAGCTCGATGGGATCGGCGGCCGCCCGACCGTCTTGCGACGGACGAACGCGAGCGCGGACGTTCCGGTGGCGAGCGAGCGCGCTCATCGCGGCGATGAGGATCCCGGCGTCGACGGACCGCCGCGCGACCCTGCCGATCACCCCGGCCTGTTCCGAGAAGCGTCGATTCGCGCGCGCGACGAGGCCCACCGACGCGCTGACGACGAACCATCGCGCGTGAAGCTCGCCCCGTGCGTCTTTCCACGTCGCGAGGCCGGCGTCCCGTCGCGTAGGCTGACCGAGGCGGAGCGGTACGCCATGCGCGCGGCGTCGAATGGGCTTGTGAAAGTCGTTCGAGGATCCGAGGCCGACGGCCCCGAGGCTCGTGGTCATGCTCGGAAAACCGTCGAGGGGCTTGTCGAGGAGCGCGTTCGCGACCGCATGCACGGTGCCGTCACCGCCGACGGCGATCACCCGCTCGAAGCGCTCGCGTCGCGCGAAGTGAATGGCGTCGATCCATCGGCCTGCGTCGTCCATCATGGTGTGCTCGACGAGAAAGCCTGCCTCCACCTCGGCACGGATGCTGGCGTAGCGACGCGCAGCGCTTCCACGTCGTGCACGTGGATTGATGACGACGAGCGCGCGAGCGCTCACGTGATCATGCGACGTCACTTCTGCGCTCCTTTGGCGTCCGCTGCGCCGAGTCGCAGCGCGAGCGCGAGGCGCGACGCCGCGTACGGCATCGACATCACCAAGTCCATCGCGGCGGGATCCGCGTCGGCAGCGGGCGCGATCTCCGGCACGTAGTAGCCGTGGGTCTCGACGATGAATGAACGCTTGGTTTCGCGACGCTTCGGCGGAGGTGGCACGTCGAAGACGAGCTCGGCGACGTCTCCGCGCACCGTGTCGAACATCTGACCGTCCTTCGTCCCGAGCACGGCAGCGACGTCACGCCCGTCGTTCGTCCTCGCCGCTTTGGGCGCGAGGTCGCGGATCACGATCGGCTCGTCGGCGCCATACGAGATCGAGACGTTGTCGATGCTCCAGAAGCCGGTCGCCGACTCGAGCTCGACCTCGATCGTCCCACCCGGCACGTCCGCGAGCGCGATCTCGAAGGCCTCTTCCTTCACGATCTCGGATCCGGCAGCCCAGAAGGTGCCGCGCGAAGACCATCCCGCGGCTGTCTTCACGCGGACGTCGAGCATGCCCTCCCGGACGAGGAACGCGTCGAGGCCCGCTCGCGCCTTGTCGTCGTGGTTCATCTTCGCCAGCCACGCCGGCAGCTCGTCACCGCGATGCGCGAGGAGAAAGCCAAGCATCTGGCCTGCCCAGACGGTGTTGTGCGCGCCGATACGAAGCTTCGCGACCGCTGCGTCCTGCGGCTTCGCGAACACGAGCCGCAGCCCATCACGTGCATCTTGCATGCGATTCGGATCGCGCGCGGAGAAGTCGCTCGACCACTCGCGATCGTCTTTCGTGCGGATCAGCTCACGAGCATCCACGCCGCGAAAGTCTTGCGCCGAGAGGGGGAGCGCCTCGTCTCGGAACGTGTGCAGGCGACCGTCCTCCGAAGGCACGACGCGCGTGCCCGTAGGGTGGTCGATGACCTTCAGCCGCACGAGATCGGTGTGCTCGGTCTCGTCTTGTTCGTTCACGAGCTTGAAGCGGTAGGTCCCGCGGTCGGCCACGAGCGCGTCGAGGACGTCGAAGTCCGTGCGCGGCGCGGCCTTGAAATACGCGAGCCCGAACGTCCCCGAGTCGAGCTGCCACTCCGATCCGTTCCACGAATAGATCCGCGGGCAGCTCCCCAGGTTGCGGGAGGTCGGCGACGAGGGCGGTGGCGGTGACGTTCCGGCCGTAGGCTGGGTGTGTGGCCTGCTGCTCTCGACGAGCGCGACGGTGATCGCGGCCGCCGCGACCGCCGCCAGCGTGATCCCGGCCACCGCCTTCGCGTCGATCTCCGACGCCGAGAGGCTCACGATCTTGTCTTTCGAGAAACATGCCCGATCGCCCGCGCCCGCACCCGACGAGCCCCCGCACGAAGGACCTTCGCATCGCACGGGTCGCCCGCAGACCTCTTCGATCTCCACACGCATCCCGAGGAGGCTCGTCTTCGTCCCGTCCGTCAGCACGACGTCAACGACGCCGCGGGTGTTCACGCTCGACGCTTCCCGCGAAGAGACCGTCGTGGTCTTCGTGCATGCGCTGGCCGCGATCAAAACGAAGAGCGCCGCGGTCTTCGTCGGGCTCGCTGGGATCGCGCTGGTCTTGTTCGGCGTTGGGATGGCGGTGGTCTTCCTCGGGCACACGGCACGTGTGTGGGCGTCGCCTCTAGAATGGAGAGCGGGAGTCTGCATGGCCGCGCCTAGTGCAGCGCGCATGCCGGGGCGCAGGCTCTCGTGGGTGTCACGTGTTACGTGACCCTAGACATCCCGGGAGGCCAGTGGCTGTGCGAATCGTTGCACAGGCGCATCGTTCGGTCGGGAATCGAGCTGCTCAGCTCGCTGTGCAGGCTCCCCCAAGAGGCAGCTCGCCGTCAGCTTTTGCCGTGGAGCTCACGTCTGTGGGTGGGTGGCATCTCGGTTGCTGGTGGCCGTCCATCACCATGCCGGACCTATTCGACCGTCACGCCCGCTTTCGACGCGAGCTCGCCGCTGCCGCCAAGAAGGGCATCCTCGACTCGCAGTACCGTCTCACCGTCGAAGGGCCGCTCGACCGGTCCATCCGCGTGCGCGACACACGCACCGGCGAGCAGCGCACGATGCTCTGCTTCGACTCGAACAGCTACCTCGGCCTCCACCTCGATCCGCGCGTCATCCGTGCGACGCACGACGTCCTCGCGATCGCGGGCTACGGCACGCCGAGCGCCCAGCTCCTGAGCGGAACGAATCGATGGCTTCGTGATCTCGAAGACGTCGTCGCAGACTTTCATGGCCGCGAAGCCGCGCTCGTGTTTCCGAGCGGCTACGCCGCGAACATCGGCGTGATGACCGCGCTGCTCCGACCGGGCGACGCGATCGTGCGCGACCGCTTCACGCACGCGAGCGTGCACGACGGCGCCCGCTTCGCCCGCGCTCGCCACGGCGGCTGCTACGCGCATCGCGATCTCGACGACGCCGCCCGCCTCCTCGAAGAATGCCCAACGGACGCAGCGAAGCTCGTCGCCACCGACGGCGTATTCAGCATGCATGGAACGCTCGCGCCGCTCTCGGATCTCACGAAGCTCGCGAAGCAACAAGGCGCGCGCCTCCTCGTCGACGACGCGCACGGCACCGGCGTGCTGGGCCCACGAGGTCGAGGGATCGAGGACCATTTCGGCTGCGTAGGCGCAGCGGACATCCTCGTCGGCACGTTCAGCAAAGCCCCAGGGACCGCAGGCGGCTACGTCACCGGCAGCCGCGACCTCATCGACTACCTGCGCTTCCACGCGCACGCCTCCGTCTTCACCGCCGCGCTTCCCTCCGCGATGTGCGCCGGCATCGCCACAGCGTTTCGCATCATGTCGACGGAGAGCGAATCGCGCGACCGGCTCTGGGCGAATGCCCGACGGTTCCACGCGGGCGCCCGCGACCTCGGGCTGACCACCGCGCCGCTCGAGTCACCGATCATCCCGATCCCCGCCGGCGACGACGACCGCCTCGACGCGATCTCGCTCGCGCTCTACGAAGCCGGCGTCAAATGCGGCGCCGTCCGTGCGCCAGCCGTCCCACGCGGCGCGAGCATCCTGCGTTTCAGCATCAACGCGCGCCACGAAGACGAAGACATCGACCGCGCGCTCGCCGCGCTCGACCGCGCCTTCCACCGCGGCGACGCGATCACGGGACGGGCGGCGTGATGACCTCGACCACGCCCCACGTCGCCGCCATCGCGCATGCGCCAGCGCGACCGCATCAACTTCGTTTCTGGCGTGCGTTCGCGACGACGATGCGTCCGTATCTCGCGCCCGTCTCCGGGACGAGCGGCCTCGTCGGCCTCGCGATCGCCGCGCCGCACACCTCGAAGAGCGCGCACACCGCCGCGCTGGCGATCTTCTCGCTGGCGTACGGCTTCGGGCAAGCCGCAACCGACGTCTTTCAGACGGACACGGACGCGATCTCGTCGCCGTATCGCCCGCTCGTCCGCAAGATCGTGACGAAACGCGACGTGCTCGCGATCGCGCTGGCGGGCCTCGCGACGTGCGGCGTCGTGCTGATGGCGATCAACGCGCAGATCGCGGTGCTCGCCCTACTCGGCGTACTTGGCTTGCTGACGTATACGCCGTTCAAGCGTCGTGTGTGGGGCGGCCCCTTGTACAATGCATGGATCGTCGCGCTCCTTCCAGCGATGGGCGCGATGTGTGGCGGCGCGTCGCTCGCCACGACGATCGCGTCGAGGCCCGTGCTTCTCGCGATGGCGAGCTCGTTCTTCTCGTACGCCGTCTTCGTCGTGCTCGGGTATCTGAAGGACGTCGAAGCAGACCGAAAGACCGGCTACGACACCCTCCCCGTCCGCTACGGCCGCCCCGCGACGATCGCCGTCAGCGCCGTGCTCGGCGCGCTCTCGCTCATCCCGTCCGCGCTGCTCGTCCTTCATCCCGCAACGACGATGGCTTCGTTTGCGTGTTGGCTCGCGGGCGCCGCGATGTTGATCCACGCCCACGTCCGCATGCTTCGCGTAACGAGCGACGCAGGCGCCCATCCCCCCATCGCGATGTCCGTCCGCGCCTTCGTCTTCCTCCGCCTCGGCGAAACCCTCGCGCAAGACGCGACGCTGCTCGAGCAAGCGCTGGTCATCACCCTCGCGTTCGAGCTCCTCCTGCGATCCCGCCCCGAATCGACCCAGGTCTAAGACGTGGCCCGCCGACCGCTCGGCGTGCCAGCCACCCCAACCCGCATGAGGTGGCCCAAAGCTGGCCCGGGCCACCCCGGGCCATGGCCCGGCCATATGGTCACAAAACGCGGCCCCTAGACCCCATGGAGAATTTGTGTGGCTAGCCGGCTAGCCATAAGGTTGAACATGGTCTGCGGAGCGGGGGCGGGGTGGGTTGCGCTGGCATCCGAAATGCTAGGCGCGGCGGCATGAGCCCTTGGTCGTTTCAACACAAGCACTGTCACCTCGCCATGACCGCTCTTGGACGGAGGGTCTTTCGGGAAGACGCTATCGAGGCGGGGATAGGGAGCCGGAGGATTCGGCACGCGCTTCAGGTGTTCGTCGATCGGATGACGCCAGCGCGGTTCGATTTTCTCTACGCGATTTCGCTCGAAGGGAAGCGGTGCACGCTGCGGCAGCTGCGGAAGCACTTGGGGCTTCATCCTTCGACGATCTCGAAGATGGCGAAGCGGCTCGCGCAGCTTGGGTTCGTGCGGCGCTACGGCGACGATTGGGATCGGCGGCGCGTTTATGTGCAGTTTACACGGATGGGGCGGAAGGCGTTCAAGCGCGCGTTTCGCGTCGTCTTCGACCAGGCCGTCGTGCCTCGGGTGTTCGCGAGGCTTTTTCGAACCGAGGATGCGCGGCTCATGCACTTCGAGCAGAGCTACGACATCGTGAACACGTTTCGGCGGGCGGTCCTTCCGCCAGACAAGCACTTCGTCGCGCCGATGCTCTACCGCATTCCTGACAACCCCTTCGATTGAAGCGAGCTGCGGTAGGACTTACGGCACGGCAGGACTTACGGCAGGACTTTGATCGTCAAGACGATCACGCCGCCTTGGTGCATCCAGCCGCCGACGTTGAACATCTTGTTGTTGTCGGCGGTGACGTCGGCGAGCTTCGTCCAGCCGCCGTCGGCGCCGTTGATGGATGTGGTGAGCTTCGAGCGGTTGTTCGAACGCTCCGCGTGCGTGAGCTGGAAGACGCGGCCATTGGGGAGCGTGGTCGTGTCGGACTTGCCGACGGGCATCGCCACGACCTTCTTCTCGACAAGCTTCATGCAGTCGAAGCCCATCGCCGAGGGCGGCGGCTCCGTGATCGAGCGGTCGACCGTCTTCTTTCCACACTTGGTGGCGTGGATGACGAGGATCTCGACCTTCGGGGGATCGTCTGCGCTCGCGGTCGAGGCATTGCCGAGGAGGCAGGCGCCGACGGTGGTGACTGCGGCGATGGCTTTGAAAGTGAACGGCAGCTTAGGCATGGTCACTTTCCTCCCTGATCATCAACCCAGACGACGACGCTCGTCGACAACGACTCGGTCTCGCTTGGAACATAGAACACACTCACGGAGCTTCCGGGCGTTTGTTCGACGTTCACCTCGACCGTGCCATTCGCTCCATTCGGTGCATTCGCGCTTGGATTGTTCGCCGCGACCGTCATGGCGGGCGAAGGATTCGTCGCCGGCGAGACCTCGGTGGTGGCCGGTTGCGTGCGCGCCATGGGCTGCTCGGCGCCCTTGTCCTTCATCACCATGAAGACCGAGGCGGCGACGGCAAGCGCCGCAGCGACCACGATGCCGACACGCGTGTTGCGACGCGCGCGGGCGGCCTCGAGCGAGATGACGGGGGCTGCTGACGCGGACGCTGCTGACGCGGGCGACGACTTGGACGACTTGGACGTGGATGAAGAAGCAGACGCCTTCTTTTCCTCGTCGCGGGCGTTCTTCTCGTTCGTTGTCTTGGCGACCTGCGCCATCACGGCGTCAGCGATGTCGAACGAAGCGACGGCCTTGGAGTCTTTGCTGTGGTCGAAGCCGAGCTTGACAAGATCGCCTAGACCCGCGAGCTCGTTGGCGAAGCGAACGGACGCGCCGTCTTCGGCGATCCACGCCTCGACTTCGTCGCGCTCGGCTCCTTCGAGCTCGCCGTCCGCGTAGGCCATGATCTTGAGCATGCGGTCGGTGTTACGGACGGCACTCATGACTCACCCCCAGCAACTTTCTCGCCAGCGGACGACTCGGCGTCGGCGGCATCGGTGGGGATCTTGCCGATCTGCTCTTCGTAGCAATCGGACAACGCTTTCTGTAGCTTTTGGCGGGCGTGGAAGAGGCGGCTCATGATCGTCCCCTTGGAGACTCCCATGGCTGTGGCCATCTCTTCGTAACTGAGCCCTTCGATCTCTCGCATGACAATGACGCCGCGGTGGTAAGGCGGCAGCGCATCGAGCGCCGCCTGGAGGCGACCGGCGATTTCGCGCCGGCGGACAACGTCGACTGGATCGGATCCGTCGACGCGACTGAGCAAGGGGAATTCCGCTTCTTGAGATTCATCGCTCTCGAATCGCGTTTCGTCGATGTCCGCAAGCTGACGACCCGGCTTGCGAATGAGGTCGATGCTGAGATTCGTGATGATGCGATAGAGCCAAGTGAAGAAGCTCGATCCGCCTTGAAAGTTATTGAGGCCTCGGTACACGCGTAAAAACGCGTCTTGAACAAGCTCGCGGGCATCGTTTTCGTCGCGGACGAGAGAAAGTGCGATCGCGAACGCGCGCCTTTGATGTCGCTCGACGAGCTGTCGAAATGCTGCGACGTCATTTGCTTGCGCCCTCGCGATGAGAACACGGTCTTCCTCCGCGAGGGAGGTGGCACCTTTGATGGCGGGACCTCGCGGGAGCGCTCTCCCAGCTCCTCGGAGGAGGGCATCGGCTCGGGGACATCCCCGCCGACATCCTCATCAGTTCCATCAGTTGTGCTCTCTTCGTCGAGGTCAGGCGCCTGGGCCTCCTCACGCGCACTTGTCCCATCACCAGCCTTCATGGGCTTGGCGGCTTTCGTTTGCTCGGGACGGGCGACGGCCATTCGCGCACTTAGGGTAGTACAGGCGGAAGCCGAACGGCTAGCTCGTGGCATGCTCTTCTCGATGGGGTCCCCTGACTGGGACAGACGAAGCCCACCCCCATCCATTCGGGCGATTGTCCCCAGCCGGTCGGAATTAAGACGAGCGGACTTAGAGTCCAAACGACTCCCACCTGCTCGCCCGATCAGCCGATGCGGGCAAGCGTCGCGTTGTTCGTGGATCGCTCGGTCGCTCAGCGGGTGAACGGGTCGTCGTCGTCCGGCGGCTGCGGCTGGAGCCGCTTCGCGGGCTTCTTCGCCGGCGCGTCCTTGAGCTCCCCAAGCGTCACGTTGAGATCGAACGGCTTGCCTTGGCGAACCAGCCGCAGGCTGACGGTCTTGCCCACGCCTGCCGTGCTCGCCTTCCATTGCAGGAGTGAGCTGCGATCGATGGGCTGGCCTTCGAACGCTGTGATCAGGTCGCCGACCTCGAGCTTCGCTTTGTCTGCCGGGCCGTTCGGCTCGATCGCCTCGATCACGGCGCCCTTCTCTTCCCCGAGCTTCAGGTGCGCGCGATCGTCGGGCGACAGATCGCGGGCGTCGCGGATCCGGACGCCGAGCGCGCTCCGGGTGAGATGACCGTCGCGGAGGAGCGTCGGCAGGATCTGCTTCACCATGTTGATGGGGATCGCGAAGCCGATGCCCTGCGCTCCGCCGCCTCGGATGGCGGAGTTCATGCCGACGACCTCTCCTTTGAGGTTGAGGAGAGGACCGCCCGAGTTGCCCGGGTTGATCGACGCGTCCGTCTGGATGAACGAGTAGTAGCCGGTGGGATCGAGCGGGACGTCGTCACGACCGCGGCCCTTGGCGCTCACGATGCCGGCGCTCACGGTGTGGGAGAGGCCGAATGGGTTTCCGATCGCGACGACCCAGTCGCCGACGTCGAGCGCGTCCGAGTCACCGAGGGCGATCGCGGGGAGGTCTTTCGTCCCTCCCTTGTCGTCATGAAGGTCGACCTTGATGACCGCGATGTCGGTGCGTGGGTCGCGGCCAGCGACGTGCGCAGGGAAACGGCGCTCGTCGGGGAGCTGCACCTGGATCTCCTCCGCGCCTTCGATCACGTGGTTGTTCGTGACGATGACGCCGTCCTTCTGGACGATGAACCCCGTGCCGAGCCCCTTCGGGACCTTCGCGCCGACCTTGCGGCGCGAGAAGATGTTCCGGTTCTCGTCCTCGCCGAGCGTGTAGATCGTGACGACGCTCGGGTCCGCGCTCTTCGCGACCGGGGCGAAGCTCAGCGGCCCGGTCTTCACCTCGGGGATCGCTCCGGGAAGTGGCGTTGGCGTGTTGTTGGCGAGGGGCGGCGGCGCCTCATTGCTCACCGGCGTAGCACCCGGCGGCAGCGCCGACGACGCCGCCGCCGTCTTGGCGGTCGTCGTACCGTGCTGCTCCTTCTCTACTTTTCCCCGTCCGCACCCACCGGCTCCGGCGAGCACGGGAACGAGAAGCGTGATGAGAATGGCCTTGGATTTGATCGACTGCACTCCTGCACCTCAAGTGGTTCGTTCGACGGAGCGACCGAACCACTTACGGAAGAGGAGGTTCGGCCTGTCACTTCGGAGCTTTTGAACGCTCCACGTATCGCATCCTAAGATCGAAGAGCACCTGCGCAAGGAGACGCTCTTCGTCGCCCGAAAGGTTGCCCTTGGTCTTCTCCTCCAGCAGGCCAAGCAGATCGATGTTCTGCTTCGCCAGCGGGAGGTTGGCCTCCATCTTGTTGGTGTCGGGATGAGGCGCTTCGCCGAGGTGCATGAGCGCGGAGTGGCTCAGCGACAACACGAACGTCGCGAAGTCGATCGTGGGAAGCGGATCGCCGTCGAGCGCTTCCTCGGCGACATCGGAATCCGCGGACGACATCAGGGCGCGCCTTCCTCGCCGCCGCCCTCTTCGCCGCCTTCGTCTCCTTCGGCAGCTTCGCCGCCTGCGGCGCCTTCGTGTGCGTGCGCTTCGGCCGCGGGCTCATGGGCAGGGGCTTCGGCTGCGGCGGCCTCACCGACGCCGTTGACGTCGTCATGGTGAGCGTGCGCGGCAGGCTCCTCGTGGTGATGGTGCGCCGGCTCGGCGGCGTGCGCCTCGGGAGCGGCCTCGCCGGCCGCAGCGCTCTCGTCGAGATCCTCCTCTTCTTCGTCGTCGAAGACCTCGTCGATCGGATCCACGGCGTGGGCAACGGCATGAGCTGCCGGCGGCGGCGGCGGCGGGGCAGCTTGGACGGGCTGCGCGAGCGCCGGCTGCGGCGTTCCGAACGCCTCCGACTGGTCCGCGAGATCGGGGAGTGTGGACAGATACTTTTCGACATCTTTGTCGGTGAGTGCGCCCGACTTGAGATTGCGCTCACGCACGCGCACGTCCATGGTCCAAGGATTCTGCGTCGTCTTCTGGGTCATCTCGGGGCTCTACTCTCGATTACGGCCGCGACTGCGGCTGCTGATGTCGAACCCTCGGGCCTGTAACACGGCCTCCGAGGGCGATTATTCCTGCGGCTCGTTTAGTCCTGCGCCAGACTTGCCGCAAGTGCCGAGTTTTGCCGCGTTTTTGCGGGGTTTTCGCGGGCTTTTCGACCACCTCGTCGCGACCGAGGGCGCTCAGTTGGGCTTGTCGGCCGTCTTCTTGCGTCCGAGGCTGACGAGGTCGCTCCCCTTCGGGGTGGGCGCGTACTCATCGTCGAGCTCGTCGAAGGTCTGCGCCGCGTCCGCGATCTCTGCCTCGCTCGCCGGCCGCACCTCGCGGATGATCACGGAATAACGCAGCGGCTCACCCGCGAGCGGATGGTTTCCATCGAGCACGACCGAGTCTTCCTTCACCTCGATGACGCGCATCACCGCCTCGTCACCGTCGGGCGACTCGGCGACGAGCTCATCGCCGATCGATACGCGATCCGGACGCGGCACTTCGCTCCGATCGATCTCGAGCACGAGCTCTTCGTCGCGCTCGCCGAAGCCCTCTTCGGGGGAGAGGTGGATGTCCTTCTCGTCCTCGACCGCCATGCCCGTCAGCGCCTTCTCGAGGCCAGGGACCAGCATGCCGTAGCCGTGCACGTAGACGATCGGCTCGCCGCCTTCCCCATCGCTCTGGTCGACGATCTCACCGCTCTCGGCGCGCCTCAACGTGTAGTCGAGGACGACACGCATGTTCGGTTCGATGATCGCTCTCTTCACCATGTCGTTCGTTCTCGCCAGACGTTCGCGAAGCCGGCATCGCTATAGCGCGGGGTCACTCAACCGCGAAGTGGGGAATCACCATGCTGCGCGGCGCGTCGTTCTTTTCTCGGCGTCGCCTCGAGCGAGCGCGTCGGGTGAACGCGATCGCGGAACGTCGCGGGATCGAACGTGTTCAGCACATCCTCGCGGCGAAGCCCCGCCCGCCTCGCCATCCCCACGGCATAGCGCACGTTGTCGAGCTCGCGGATCGAGTGGGCATCGACCGAGAGGACGAACGGGATCCCTCGCGCGTGCGCCTCGCGTGACCAGCGCGGCTCGAGATCGAGCCGATGCGGGCTTCCGTTGATCTCGATCGCGCAGTTCCCTTCCTCGGCGATCGCGTCGAGCACCTCTTCGACCCGGCATGGGACCGGAGGACGGCTCGTGATGAGGCGCCCCAACGGGTGGCCCCAGATCTTGAAGACGGGCGCCCTTACGGCACGGAGGAGGCGCTCGGTCATCGCGTCCTCGTCTTGCTTGTAGCGTGCATGGATGCTCGCGATGACGACGTCGAGCTGCTCGAGGATCTCGAGCGGCCAGTCGAGCGCGCCGTCGGCGAGGATGTCCGACTCGGTTCCTTTCAAGATACGGATCTGCACGCGCTCTTGCACCTCGTCGATCTCTTCCCATTGCCGGAGGAGCCGATCGACGTCGAGGCCGTTGGCGTAGTGCGCTGCCTTCGAGTGATCGGTGATCGTGATGAAGTCGGCGCCGAGGGCCTGCGCCGCGAGGGCCATCTCCTCGATCGTCGCTTTTCCGTCCGACCACGTCGAATGGCAGTGCACGAAGCCGCGGACATCTTCCCCTCGCACGAGCTCGCTGGCGAGATCGTCCGCCAGCTCGGCTTCGGATCGCTCACGTAGCTCCGGTGGCACGAACGGCAGGCCGAGCTGCGCGTAGACGTCTTCTTCGCGATCGCTCGGCGCGAGCGCGGCGAGACCATCGAAGCCACGCGCACGCGCGCGCTCCTCGAGCAGCGTGGTGTGCGCCTCGGGTCCTGTCGCGTCGATCAACGTCGCGCCTCGGCGCGCCGGCGTGCAAGCACGAACGCGGACACGCGTCCCATCCGGCAGACGCGCGCGGCATGAAGGCGCCACGCTGTGGGTCTGCTCCTCGCCTTTGGCTGCGTCGATCGACGAGAAGCGCGGCCTCTCGCTCGCGAGGCGAATCGCCTCGGCGGGATCGGGCGACGTCACGACGAGATCGATCTCGAGCGCGGTCTCCTCGAAGCGCCGGAGCGCTCCCGCGACATCGACGCGCTCCACGCCCGCCATCGCCTCGAGCTCCTCGGCGATCGAGGCCGCGAGCCGATGGCCTTCGCCGAGACCGAGCCGCGTCGTGCTGCCCGCCTCGTATTTCGCGAGCGACTCGAGGATCTTCGCCTCCTTCTTCTCGCCAAAGCCGCGGACCTCACGGAGGCGCCCTTCCTCGGCGGCTTTTCTCAGGTCGGCGACCGACTCGATCCCGAGCTCCTTCGAGAGGGTCCGAAGCGCATGAAGACCGACGCCGCTGATCTGCGACAGCTCGAGGACGCCGCGAGGCAAACCTTCACGGAGCGAGCTCAGAAGCTCGGAGGTGCCGGTGCGATGGAGCTCTTCGATTTGCGTGGCGAGCGCGACGCCGATGCCGGGAAGCGCGAGCAGGCGCTCCCGATCCTCGACCAGCCGCTCGATCGGCTCTTGGGTCTGCTCGAGCGAGCGTGCCCCGCGCGCGAACGCGCGCGTCTTGTATCGGTTGCCACCATGCAGCTCGAGCA
Organism: Labilithrix sp.; assembly: GCA_044227045.1. Lineage (GTDB taxonomy): Bacteria > Myxococcota_A > Polyangia > Polyangiales > Polyangiaceae > Labilithrix. Next base: position 10,785 of record JBGAFW010000090.1, on the reverse strand, counting down.
GCGCCGCGATCTCACGAAGGCGAGCGACGATCGAAGCGCGGTCGAGCACGTAGTTTTCCTCCCACAGACACGATGCATCCGATGCGCCAAGATTCAAACGCCGGCGCGCTCGAGCTCTGGCGCGATTTCGGAGGTTGCGTCAGGCGACCGAGTCGGGCGAGACGATGTGCCCGGCGATCGCGCTCGCGGCGACGACGAGCGGGCTCGCGAGGTAGACCTTTCCAGGGCCGCTCCGACCAGGGAAATTGCGGTTGATCGCGCTGACGGTGACCTGGTCGGGTGAGTCGCTGACGCCCGGACCAGCCTTGATGCAGGCGCCGCACGAGGGGTCGACCAGCTCGGCGCCCGCCTTCTTGAACACCTCGAGGTATCCCTTCGACTCGGCATAGCGACGGATGTCCTGCGAGCCGAATTGAATGTAGAGGTGCACGCCGTCTTTGACCTTCTTGCCCTGCTCGACGGCGAGCTTGAGGACCTCGGCGTACATGTCCATGTCGGCCTTCTTGCCGCCGGTGCACGAGCCGCCGTACGCGATGTCGATCTTCGTGCTCGGCAGCTCGCGAAGCGGGACGCCGTTTCGCGGATCTCCAGGGGTGGCGACCATTGGCTCGAGCTGCGACAGATCGATCTCGAAGGTCGCGACGTACGTGGCGCCGGGATCGGCTTTGACGATGCGCTTGCGAACGTCGTCCGCCTTCAGCTTGCGCTGCTTCACGAGGTAATCGACGACCACCTCGTCCGCCTCGATGATGCCGGTGAAGCCGCCGGCCTCGACGGCCATGTTGGTCAGGGTGGCGCGCTCGTCGAGCGGGAGCGCGCGCACGCCGTCTCCTGCGAACTCGAGCACCTTGCCGATGCCCTGCCCTGTCTTGAAGAAGGGCTGGCTCAAGATGTGAAGCATCACGTCCTTCGCGCAGACGCCGTGCGGAAGCAGGCCCGTGAGCACGAAGCGCGCGGTCTCGGGCACCGTGACGCGGACGTCCTTCGTGTACCAAGCGTTCGCCATGTCGGTCGACCCGACGCCGAACGCGAAGCATCCGAGCGCGCCGGCCATGCACGTGTGTGAGTCGGTGCCGGCGACGAGCTGCCCGGGCAGCGCGAGCTCTTCGATCACCTTGTTGTGGCAGATCGCCTCCGACCCCACGAGCTTTCCATCGCGATGCACCTCGCCATAGAGCTTGATGCTCTGCTTCTTCGTGAAGTCCTCTTGCACCGTCGCGAGCTTCTCGGCTTGCTCCTTGAGCCCCATCTCCCGATGCGCGCGCGGCATGATGAGATCGAGGAACGTGAGGTGATCGCGAAACGCCCACACGCTCTCGGGATCGGTGACCTTCGCGTCTTTGCCCATCTCCGCGACGAACAGCGACTCTGCCATCGGCGTGACGTATTCGTGGCTGAAGCGGACGTCGGTGCGCGCGAAGAACGCGTCGCCGGGCTTCACCGCGGCCACGCCGAGCTTGCCCTCCTTCGCGTCGACGATCACGTGCGCGGCAAGGATCTTCTCGCAGAGCGTCATCGGACGCGCGGGCGTCGTGATCGCGGGCGGAGTGGTCTTGCCCGCGAGGCGCGCGCGGTTGTACGCGAAGAGACCGCCGTGCTCGACGATCGACGCGCTGATCGGATCGAGCCCTTTGGTGAACTCGCTCATCGGGATCTCCTCACCGCGCTTGATGCGATCGATGAGGCCGAAGTCGGTCGACGTGAGGAGGCCGATGTTCTGCGCGTTCTGCTTGTAAATCTTCTCGATGCTCTTCGCGATGACCAGGCGAACGCCGGACTTGAGCTCGCTGTAGGGAGCCGTCTCTCGGCTCGACCCGCATCCCTTCGAGATGCCGCTCACGATGACGCCGAAGCCGCCGCCCTTGATCGCGTCCTTCGTCACCTTGCCGCCGCGCAGGCCGACGAGGCAGAAGCGCGCGAGCGTCTCGTCGTAGTAGTAACAAACCCAGCCGGGCGTGAGCTCGTCGGTGGAGATGTTGCCCATCAGCGGCGGCTCGCTTCGCTCGACGTCGAACGCGATGTCCTCGCCCGCGAGCTGCTTCTCGAGGAGGCTGGTGTCTTCGGTGATGTAGAGGATTCGCCCTTGGATCCGGACGTTGGGGGATTCCATGTTCACTAGGTCAATCTCCTACCACGACAGGCGCCGTTCGGTGGTATGAGAGCGCCGCTCGGGGGGCCGAGAGTCGAAGTAAACGCGGATGCGCATCGCAGTCGTCACGACCAGTTACCCGAGTTACGAGGGCGATCCGGCCGGGCACTTCGTCGAAGCCGAGGTTCACGAGCTCGAGGCCGCCGGCCACGAGGTCCGCGTCTTCCGCCCCAAGGCAGGCGGAGCCTTTGGCTGGCCCGGGGCCCCCGCTCGCATTCGGGAGAAACCGTCGCGTCTCCTCGAGGTCGGCACCTGGACGGCGCGCGCGAGCGTCGAGCTCCGGCGCTACCAGCCCGATCGCGTGATCGCGCACTGGTGTATGCCGTGCGCCTTTCCGATCGCGCTCAGCACGTCGAGCGACGTCGAGATCGAGGTCGTCTCCCACGGCGGCGATATCCGGCTTCTCTGCGGCCTTCCTCCTCGCGCGCGCGACGCCATCACGCAGAAGCTCCTCGCTCGCGTCACGCGCTGGCGATTCGTCTCCGAGCATCTGCGCACGTCCCTCGAGTCGTCGCTCTCGCGCAAGGAGGATCAAAACGCCCTCCGCGCGGCCTCCGAGGTCGTCCCCGGCGCGCTCCACGTCCCCGACGTTCGCGATGACGCACGCGCGAAGCGAAGCGCGCTCGCCGGCCGCCGCCTCTACGTGTGCGCGGGTCGCCTCGTCGCGAGCAAGCGCATCGACAAGGTCATCGACTACGTCGCGAGCGCCGAGGATCGCCGCGAGCGTCTCCTCGTCGTCCTCGGCGAAGGACCCGAGCGCCCGCACCTCGAGCGGCTCGCACGCGCGTGGCAGCTCGACGCGCGCTTCCTCGGAAAGACGAACCGCCTCGAGACGCTCGGCTGGATCGGCGCCGCCCTCGAGACGCTCGGCTGGATCGGCGCCGCCGACGAGCTCGTGCACGCCTCACGCCTCGAAGGCCTCTCGACCGTCGTTCGCGAGGCCGAGCAGCTCGGCGTCCCCGTCACGATCCTCTCTTAGGGTCGCCCACGCGCAGCGTCTCGATGTCGAAGGCGAGCGCGCGGAGGAACGCCTCGACGATGCGATCGCCCTTCTCTTTCGTCGCGAGCGTCGGATCGCCCCATGTACCCGTCGGAGAATACGTCCCTTCTCCGTTTGGGTCGCGTGTGAGCCCCGACTTGCCGCGCGTGACGTAGTCCTTCACCGCCAGCCGCATGTCGACTCGATCCGGCGCGATGGCGAGCATGATCGATGTCTCGATCTCGTCGGCGTGGGTGCCGCCTTCTTGTTCGCTGACCTCGCGCTCGATCGGCCCGAGCGCGACGATGACGTCCGTGTACGCGAGCGTGATGCCATCTTCGTTCGCGAGGATGTCTCGCGCCGGCGCCAGCGCGTGCACCGTCGAGACGCCGGTGTTGAGCGCGTAGAAGCGCTTTGGGCCGTGGCGCGCGATCGACCGCACGATGTCGATGACGAGATCGCGCGCCGTCTCGAGGCGAAGCGTGGTCGAGCCCGGGTACTCCACGAACGCGGGGTAGAAGTGGTACGGGATCGCTGGCGCGATCACGAGCCCGTCGACGCGCTCGCTCAGGCGCGCTGCCCAGTAGTCGGCGAGGCGGAGATCGTTGTCGAGCCGAAGATGTGGACCGTGCTCTTTGGCGCCCGCGCCGATCGGAAGGACCACGACGACGTCGTCGCCGCGGAGAAGCGGCTCCGCCTCGAGCCACGTGAGGTCGCGGAGGAAGACGCTCCGCTGCTCGTCGTTCATCGATTCCAGCTCCTCACCTTGACGCGTCGCTGTCCAGCACCCATATAGAGTATAAAATACTTTATCGCGGGATGCCGGGAATTTCAAGGCGTCTGTGGAGGACTCCATCATGGCGGAAATCACTCGTTTGGTCTTCGTGCGGCATCTTCGCGCCGACGCGAGCTCGTACGTTCTTCATTACAAAGGGGAGCGTCTGGCGCGGAGCGGGCGCGGGCTCGCGTTCTGGTTCATGCCGATGTCCTCGAGCGTCGCGGAGCTGCCCGCTGACGACCGTGAGGTGTCGTTCGTCGTTCATGGTCGCTCGACCGACTACCAGGACGTGACCGTCAACGGCGTCGTCACGTACCGCGTCGTCGATCCGCGCATCCTCGCGCAGCGTGTCGACTTCACGATCGATCTCTCCAATGGCACGTACAAGAAGCAGCCGCTCGAGAAGATCGCGCTACTCCTCTCGCAGCTCTCGCACGAGCACGCGTGGTCGTATGTCGCGACGACGGAGGTGCGGACGATCCTCGCCGAAGGGCACACGAAGATCCGTGAAGCGGTGTCGCTTGCGCTCTCGGAGGACGAAAGCCTTCGCGAGATCGGGATCGAGATCGTGTCGGTGCGCGTGTCGTCCGTGCGTCCGATGGCCGAAGTCGAGCGCGCGCTCGAAGCACCGGCGCGCGAGCGCATTCAACAGGCCGCCGACGAGGCTGCGTTCTCGCGTCGTGCCTTGGCGGTCGAGAAGGAGCGCGCGATCCAGGAGAACGCGCTCGTCAACCAGATCGAGCTCGCCAAGACCGAAGAGCGCCTCATCACGCAGCGCGGCGCCAACGCGAAGCGTGAAGCCACCGAGCAAGCGGAGGCCGCACGCATCGCCGCGGAGTCCTCTGCTGCGAGGACGAGGATCGAGGCCGAGGCCCGCGCCGGCGCGGTCCGCGACGTCGAAGGAGCCCGCGTCGAGATCGAGAAGTCGCGCCTCGCGGCCTACGAAGCGACGCCTCCGTCCGTCATGCTCGGCATGGCGGCGAAGGAGCTCGCCTCGAAGCTGAAGCACGTCGATCACCTCAACGTCGGCTCCGACGGCCTCGGGCCGATGCTGCGTGAGCTGATGGAGGCCGGGACGCGACGCCTCGAGAATGGTCACAAGTCATGAACGCGACATCGACGAGCGTCACGAGCAGCAGCGCGAAGCGCCAGAAGACAGCGCCTCGCGTCGTCGTCGTGACGCGGCCGAGCGACTACGAGGCCCTGCTCGCGCGCCACGGGACACGCGAACAAGCACGCTTCTTTCTCGAGACGCGCGGGCAGGACATTCGTGACGCCGAAGAGCGCGACGCGTGGCAGCGCGCCGTGCTCGACGGCATCTCGAAGGCGATCCCTCAGCGTGTTCGGCGCGCCCACGTCACGCGCGCCGATCTGAGTCGCTTCTACTTCGAGCCCGATGATGTCGTCGCCTGCGTTGGTCAAGACGGGCTCGTCGCGAACGTCGCGAAGTACCTGACGGGCCAGCTCGTGATCGGCGTGAACGCGGACCCGACGCACAACGATGGCGTGCTCGTGCGCCATGACGCGAAGAAGGCGCGCACGCTCGTCGGTCACTCGCTCGAGCCCGATCGAGAGCGGACGATGAAGATCGAAGAGCGCACGATGGTCGAGGCCGTCACCGACGACGGGCTTCGCCTCGTCGCGCTCAACGAGATCTTCGCCGGTCATCGCACCCATCAATCGGCGCGCTACCGCATTTCGCATTCGAAGAGCGAAGAGCGTCAGTCGTCGTCCGGTGTCGTCGTCTCGACCGGGACGGGAGCGACAGGGTGGGCGCGATCGATCGCGCTCTCGCGAAGCCAGGCGCCTTCCTTGCCCAAGCCCGCGGATCATGCGCTCGTGTTCTTCGTACGCGAGGCGTTCCCGAGCATCGCGACGGGCACGAGCCTCGTGACGGGATCGGTCGACACGAACGCGCCGCTCTCGATCGTCTCCGAGATGAACGAAGGCGGGACGCTCTTCGGCGACGGGATCGAAGACGACGCCCTCGACTTCCGCTGGGGCCTCCGCGCGACGATTCGCCCGGCCCAAGAGCGTCTTCGTCTCGCGCTCTGATCCGCGCACGCTAAACTGGGGAGGATGCCTCCGAAGAACGAGCCGAGGCGCTGCACAGCGTATCGTGAGAATTTCATGCGCCTCGCGGTGCTTGCTCTCCTGACGGCGTGCACGAGCCCTCCGTCACCGCCGACCGCGCCGATGACGCCAACGGACGTCGCGGTCACGCCGGCCGCGTCGAGCAGCGCGACGAACCCGGTCGGCACGGGCGATGAGCCCGTCACGCCAGCACCCGTACGAACGGATCGTCCGCCGTCCGAGCCGATGACGACGTTTACGGTCCCTACCCCGTCTGCGCCGGCGTCTGCCGCGCCGCCCTTTCCGGGTGGCCCCGTGTTCGATCGCGGCGCCGCCGCGCGGGCGCTCGGCACGGTCAACGTACAATCGTGCGCGCAGCCGGGGCAGCCGACCGGCGCGGGTCACGTGACGGTGACGTTCGATCCAAGCGGAGGCGTCTCGGCCGCCAGCGTCGACGGCGGGCCGTTTCCTGGGACGCCGGTCGGTGGATGCATCGCGAACAAGTTCCGCGGCGCTTCGATCCCACCGTTCGCCGGCCCGCCCGTGCGTGTCGGCAAATCGTTCTCGATTCAGTAGCTAGCGCACGGCGACGTGGCGATCAGTTCGCGGCGGACGTCGGGACGGGCGTGAGCGTCAGCGTGATGGCTTCGGGCGCGGGCTTCTTCGCCCAGCGCGTCGCCAGCATCGGGTACATCGTCTCGCCCATCGCCCAGATGTGATCGGTGTGGTTGAGGACGCCGGTGCCTTCGAAGCCGGTGACGTGGAAGTCGCCGTGGTTCACCTGGTAGATCGGCTGCATCTTGCGCGGAGCCGACGCGGGCGGCGCGGCCTTCTCTTTGTCCATCGACGAGAGACGAAGCACGGTGCTCACCGTCTCGGTGACGTTCGCGTAGCCGTAGGTCGGGATCGACGAGTGCGTGAGCACGAAGAGCTTCTCGCCGCGCGAGGCCTCTTCGCTGAGGCGCACGTACTTCGCGAGCGAGCTCTCTTCGATCGTGTGCTTCTTCGGGTTCGAGTACGCAGCGTGGAGGCCGTCCGCGAGGAACACGGCGTCGATGCGCGCGCGCGCAGACTCGTTTTTCATGATCGCGCCGACCGAGGCAAAGCCAGCGCTCCATGCGGACAGCGCGACGCGGCCCATCTTCGCGCCCTTCGCGCGGCTCGAGGCGGTGACGAGCTTGTGCGTCTTGGCGAGCAGCGCGTCGAACGCGGCGGGCGATTGAAACGCCGCGCCGTACTTGTCGGCGACGACGCCGAGGTTGATCGAGACGACCGCGGCGTTGAGGTGCGCGTCTTTGACGTTCGACTCTTGGATCTTCGAGACGCCGTGGAAGTGAACGACGACGTCGTATTTGCCGTCGACGGGCTCGAACCACGGAGGAAGATAGAGGTCGTAGCTCGCGCCGGACTTCACGCGGTACGCGCCGTCGTCCGCCGAGGTCGCCGCCGAGGTCGCGGTGATCACCTTGGCCGAGCGAGCGACCTTGCCTTTGCCTGGAGCCGCCGCCGCTGCGAGGGGCTTCGCGACCACCGCCACAAGGCACATCAAGAAGAGGAGGAGCCCCTTCGCCTTGCTCGCGTAAGTCCGCGAAAGTCCATGTGCAGCGGATTTCTTCAATAGAGCTCCAATGTGCGGAAACGTACGGTAGCAGTTGGAGCTCAAAGCATCACGTCTCCGAAGCCTAACGAGTCAGCGGCGTGACCGGTTTTGTTCCCGAAACCGTTGCTCATCGAGCAACACGCGATGCGTTGAGACCGGTCACACCCCAAAAGGAGCCGGAACGCACCAAAGCGAGATGCCCGGGTTGCCTCACGACGTGAGAACAACACGGGCATCTTCTCTTCTCTTGGATCGCGTCAGCGACTCGGCGCGCTGATCGTCTATCTCACGTCTATCTCAGTGTCGTGCGGTCACTGTCCCTTGCGCTGAAACGCGGGGACGTCCCAATCGGTGTCGAAAGCAGGGAAGGTCGAGTTGCGCTCGCGCGTAGGGATGCGCTGGCTCACGGGCTGAACGCGCTGGTCCGGATGCACCTCGCGGACTTCGCGCGACGCCGGCGCGGGGGCGACGCGGCGATTCGAGAACGCCGGCGCCTGCGAGGGGGCGGCCGCGGATGGTTCGAGTACAGCGTCTGCGGCGAGTGGCGTGACGGCGGCATCTGCTGGTGCATCTGCTGCGGGAGCATCTGGCCGTGGTGCTGCGGCATCTGCATCGACGGGACCGTCGACGGTGCTTGCTGCGGGAGCGACAGCCGCGCGCCGTGATCGAGGCTCGCCATGCGCTCGGCGACGTCGAAGCCCGTCGCGATCACGGTGACCTTCACGTTCTCGCCGAGCTGCTCGTCGATGCTCGCGCCGAAGATGATGTTGGCGTCTTCGTGCGCTTGCTCCTGAACGAGGCTCGCGGCCTCTTGGATCTCGCGCATCTTGAGGTCGGGGCCGCCCACGATGTTGATGAGCACGCCGGTCGCGCCGTCGACCGAGATGTCGTCGAGAAGCGGGGACGATACAGCCATCTCGGCGGCCAAGCGGGCGCGGTTCTGGCCCTTGGCGATGCCGGTGCCCATGAGCGCGCGGCCCATGCTCGCCATGACCGTCTTCACGTCGGCGAAGTCGACGTTGACGATGCCGTTCTGCGTGATGAGGTCGCTGATGCCCTTCACCGCCTGGAAGAGGACCTCGTCGGCCTTGCGGAAGGCGTCGATGAACGAGAGGTCGTCCTCGCCGAGCATGAGGAGCTTCTGGTTCGGGATCGTGATGAGCGTGTCGACCGTCTCGGCGAGCTGCGCGAGGCCGAGCTCGGCGCGACGTGAGCGCTGGCGGCCTTCGAAGAGGAAGGGCTTCGTGACGACGCCGACCGTGAGCGCGCCTTCTTCGCGGGCGAGCTGCGCGATGACGGGCGCTGCGCCCGTTCCGGTGCCGCCGCCCATGCCCGCGGTGACGAAGACCATGTCGGCGCCCGAGATGAGCTCCTTGATGCGCTGGTGATCTTCCATCGCGGCTTTGCGACCGCGCCCGGGATCGGCGCCTGCGCCGAGGCCACGCGTGACCGCGTTGCCGATGTTGAGCCGCGTGGGCGCGGCGTTTCCGTTCAGCGCCTGCGCATCGGTGTTGACCACGATGAACTCCACGCCTTCGAGGCCGAAGTTGATCATCGTGTTGACCGCATTGCCGCCGGAGCCGCCGCAGCCGATCACCTTGATGCGTGCCTGATACTCCTGCTGCTCGTCCGCGAACTCGATCGAAAACGTCATGACGCTTATGCCTCCCGAAAACCTTTTCTGCTTCGCTCTTCGTGCTTGCTTGCTGCGTGCGTACCGCGGCACGTTGACCGACCTCGAAGTCCGCCGGCGCCTCTTCCGTCAGAATCGCTATCGGCAGACGCAGCGGGCTTCCAGAAGACGCGCCACTGCGGGGCCGCGGTCACTGCTCTCGTCGAGCAATGCTCACGATTCGTGGTTCGCATGCTTCGCGAAGAAGGGCCAAATAAGTGAGATGCGTTTGTCAAATTCGTGTGGTTTGAGGTGAGCGGCCTGCTGGCCGCCATCCGCGCGGATGGCCAGAGCTGAACGTCCGCTCGCGGACGTCCGAAGACTTCCGCGAGCGTGGTTTCGAGAGGCTCTGCGTCGTTAGAAGGCGGCCTTCAGCCACTCCCAGAGCTTCGACGACTTCGGCGGAGCGTCCGCCTCGGCCTTCGCCAACGCCGCGTCGGCGATCATCTGCTTGGCGGAGGGCGACGTGCTCATGCGCATCATCGAGTGCATCGGCTGCGCGGCGCGTGCATGGGCGTCGGCGATGGCCTGCGCGCCGTAGCGAACGAGGCCCACGCCGGTCGCGTACTGCGGCCCGTGGACGAGCTGCGTGATGCCGCGAACGCCGGTCGGGAAGCCGATGCGAACGGGCATCCCGAGGATCTCTTCCGCGAGCTCCGTCGTTCCTTCGAGGAGCACCGCGCCGCCGGTGAGGACGACGCCCGCCGAGAGCTGCTCGAGGAGCCCGGTGTCTTCGATGCGCTTGCGCACGACGGCGAAGATCTCCTCGACGCGCGGCTCGATGATGTCCGAGAGCACGCGGCGCGGCGTACGACGGGGCCTGGGCCGCCGACGCCAGGCACCTCGATCTCCTCGTCGTCAGCGACCATGCGGCCGAGCGAGCAGCCAAAGAGGCGCTTCAGGCGATCGGCCTCGGCCATCGGCGTCCGAAGACCCGCGGCGATGTCGTTCGTGATGTTGTTGCCGCCGACGGGACCACGTGCGCGATACCTGCGTCGATGTAGAGAAGGGTGATGTCGGCGGTGCCGCCGCCGATGTCGACGACCGCGGCGCCGATCTCGCGCTCGTCGTCGGAGAGGACGGCCTCGGAGCTCGCGAGCGGCTCGAGGACGACGTCGGCGACCACGAGCCCGCAGCGCTCGGCGCAGCGGATGACGTTCTGCACGCAGCTCGTCGCGGCGGTGATGAGGTTGACCTTCGCGCCGAGGCGAACGCCGCTCATGCCGATCTGATCGCGGATGCCGTCCTGGATGTATTCGCGCGCAAGACGTGCAGGATCAGCGATCGAGTCGGGATCGCGCGGGCGCCTTCGAGCACCCGCTCGACGTCGGCGCGCGTGACCTCTCCGCCTGCGATCGCGGCGACTCCATCCGATGCTTGCGATCGAATGTGACTGCCCGCGACGCCTGCATAGACGGTGCGAATCTCGACACCGGCCATCGTCTGCGCCGCTTCGATCGCGTCTTTGATCGAACGTACGGTCCAGTCGATGTCGAGACGATTCCTTGCGGAGACCGCGACCAAGGAACGACCC
>JBGAFW010000169.1:0-4822 GCA_044227045.1 Labilithrix sp. | reverse complement strand
CGCTTCGTCGTGATGGAGAGCGACGCCGACGTGAAGGCGCTCGGCAAGCGAATCGCAGCGGTTCATGACGCGGTGAAGAGCAGCACGCTCACGACCGCGCTCGGGACTCTGCTCACCCTCGGCGGGACGGTCTCCGCGCCCGTGCTCGCCGCGGTTGGCGCCGCGGCTGACGTCCTCACGACCGTGATCGCGTCGGCGCTCCAGGACAACGGCGACGATCTCGTCAGCCTCTTCGAAGGGACCTACGGCGTCGAGTCGATCCTCGGATCGAAGACCGACCGCTACGTCCAGGCAGGCGCCGAGATCGAGCTCGACTTCGTCGTGAGCGGCGCGAGCGCGGCCGCGACGAAGAGGTCGCCGGCGACGAAGAAGACCGCGACGAAGAAGACCGCGCGAAAGAAGGCGAAATAGCGCCTATCTCGACGCGGTGGTGGCATCACCCCGCGGGGTGATGAACGGGTCGTCAGCTTGCTGGCGGACGTGATCTCTCGTCCCATCACCGGCGCGCACTCTTGTCGAGTGCAAGCCATGGGGGTCTTCATGTCCGCACATCACGAGATCGACAACACCATCGTCTGCACGCCGAAGTCCTTGCCTCGATACCTTTGGCAACGGGCCGCCGACACCGCGGTCGAATTCAACCCGATCAACCATCCGCCGCTTCACCGCCTCGCGCGCTCGATCCCGGGCTTCTTGCCGACGCCCGAGCACATCGCGGTGGTGACCTCGAAGTACTGGGGCTCACAGGGCGTCCACCTCACCGTGGGCTTCATGGACAACCCCGAGTCTGCGCTTCGCAAGCGCATCATCGAGCACATGAACGCGTGGCAGAAGACCGCCAACGTGACGTTCGCGGAGACGAGCACCGTCGCCGACGCGGACGTCCGCATCGCGCGCGAGGAGGACGGCTACTGGTCGTATCTCGGGACCGACATCAAGCACATCCCGCGCGACCAGCAGACGATGAACCTTCAAGAGTTCACGATGGCGACGCCCGACAGCGAGTTTCATCGCGTCGTCCGGCACGAGACGGGGCACACGCTCGGCTTTCCGCACGAGCACATGCGGCGTGAGCTCGTGAACAAGATCGATCCGGAGAAGGCGATCGCCTACTTCGGAGAGACGCAGGGATGGAGCCCGGACATGGTCCGCGCGCAGGTGTTGACGCCGCTCGAGGAGATCGCGCTTCGCGGCACCCCGCACGCCGACGCCAAATCGATCATGTGTTACCAGATCCCGGGGATCATCACGAAGAGCGGCAGGGCCATCGTCGGCGGCAAAGACATCGACGCATCGGACTACCGCTTTGCCGGGAAAATTTATCCGAAGAACAACACGTAGCCTGCGGAGGAAAGGCCATGTCCACCATCGAATTCGACCCCGGATACACCAAAGAGCCGTACCTCTCGCTCTGCAAAGACTACGAGAGCTCGAATTATCCGAAGGACGACTTTCGCGTGGAGTGGGGGCCTATCTTTCATCGCGGCCGGCTTGACGACTCCGCCGAGCTGCTCCTCATCGGCCAGGATCCGGCGACGCACGAAGACATGGCGCGCCGGATCCTCGTCGGCGAGGCGGGTCATCGCGTGCAGGGCTTCATGAAGAAGCTCGGCGTGACGAAGAAGTACGTGATGATCAATACGTTTCTTTACAGCGTAGCGAGCCAGTCCGGCGGCGAGTCTCACAAGGGCCAAGCGTCGATTGTCGACTACCGCAACAAGTGGTTTGCGGCGATTTGTGCCCCGGGGAAGATCAAAGGCGTCGTCGCCTTTGGCGGGCTTGCGCAAGACGCGTGGCATCGGTTTACCAACGTCGCAGCGGGCGCTGCGTTCAAGACGTTGCCCTTTCAGCACGTGCTCCACCCCACGTGGCCCGAGAGCTCGACGGCGGCGAACCACGGCGACCTCGAGGCAGCGATCAAGCATCTGCTCGACAACTGGAATCAAGCCATCAGCGCCCTCAAGCCGACGTTTGGCTCACCCAACACCGCTCCCTACGAAGACGCATTCAAGCCGAGCGAGCTGCCCGAGATCCCTGCGTTCGACCTGCCCGCAGGCCTCCCCACGTGGATGGCGAGCGCAGACGGATGGGCCAAGCGTGTCGGAACGGGTCAGGAGAAGAGGCGCACGTTGCAGATCGTCGTGCCCGAGGGAGTCATCCCGTGAGCGCCGCGAAGCTCATCCTCCAGGGGCACGTCGTGACGATGAACGACGCGTTCGAGGAGCACCTCGAAGGCTCCGTGTACATCGACGGCGATACGATCAGGGCGGTGCGGCCCCTCTCGGATCCACCCCCAGCGGGGTTCGAGCAAGCGGCGAAGGTCGTCACGAAAGGCACGATGTACCCAGGCCTCATCGAGCTCCACAATCACCTTAGCTACAACGTATTGCCGCTCTGGCACGTCCCGAAGAAATACGACAATCGCGATCAGTGGCCGGACCACCCCGAGTATCACCAGCTCGTGACCGGTCCGATGAAGAAGCTCGGCACCGCCAACCGCACGGATCTCCTGCCTGCGCTCGTTCGTTATGTCGAGAGCAAATGCCTCTTTGGCGGCGTCACGACCAGCCAAGGGATCGCGCTCTCGAGCAACGCAGGGGTGATGCGCTATTACAAAGGCGTCGTTCGTAACGTCGAGTCGGGCGGCGACGCCGCGCTCCCCTCGGCCAAGACCCATATCGCGGACGTCGACGCACACGATTGGGACAAGTTCCTCGCCGCCATCTCGGGGAGCAGCGTCATGCTTCTCCACTTGAGCGAAGGGCGGGATCAGCGCGCGCGTAACCACTTTCTGGCGCTCGAGAAGGACGGGAAATGGGCGCTCACCGACAAGCTGGTCGGCATTCACTGCGCGGCGCTCGTGCGCGAAGACTTCGACGTCATGCGCGACCACGGAAGCTCGATGGTCTGGTCGCCGTTCAGCAACTATCTACTTTACGGCGAGACTGCGGATATCAAGGCGGCGCTGAAGAGCGGTCTCGATATCTCGCTTGGCTCCGACTGGTCGCCGTCGGGAAGCAAGAGCCTGCTTGGCGAGCTGAAGGTCGCGCGCGTCATCCTGGATCAGCTGCAGGTCTCGGCAAGCGATCGTGATCTGGTATCGATGGTCACGCGAAGCCCCGCGCGGATGGTGAAATGGGACAAGCTCGTAGGCTCGCTCGAGCCGAACAAGCGAGCCGACGTTCTCGTCTTGAACAAGAAGACTGACGAGCCGTACAAGACGCTCATCCTGGCGCACGAGGAAGACATCTCGCTCGTCGTGATTGACGGTGTGCCGCGCTATGGATCGAAGACCCTCATGAACGCCGCCAAGGCCACCTCCGACGAGGTGACCGTCGCGGGGCACAAGCGGCACGTGCAGTACCACGACGCCGCGGCGAACCCGGAGATCGACGCTGTGACCCTGGGCTCGGCCACGTCGACGCTGAAGACCTTCTTCGGCAACCTGCCCGATCCGCCCGCGCCGGTGCATGCGCCCGGCGATGGCCACGCGAAGAAGGCGACCGTGCGTCTCGTCCTCGATGAGCTCGACCCAAACGAAGCGCAGCGGCCGATGCTCCCGTACCACGGTCACGCGACCGCGGGCTGGTCACCGACGGCAAAGGCCTTCGCGGCAAGCCCGAAGCCGCTCGTTCCGATCGACATCGATCCTCTCACGGTCAAAGACGACGAGAAGATCCTCGAGACTGTGAAGGACGAGACGAACCTACCCGACTGGCTCAAGGCAGGGATCAAAGCCGCATACTGACCGGCTCAGGCGATGAACGTGCCGCACTGGCCGCACACCCACTCGGCCTTCGGGTCGATCCGAGCGCGCATCGCTGGCTGCACTTGCGAGACGTGAATGCCCGAGGGCTGGCGGCAGCGCCCGCAGAAGGGACGCGACGTGCCGAGATGCTGGCCGTCCATCATCGCGTTCGCGACGACCGACGCCGCCACAGCGCCGCCGATGCCGCCGAGCCCGCCGCCGATCATCTCGAGCTCACGGGCGAGCCCGCGCTGCTCGGAGCGATTGATCTCGTCTTGGAGGTTGCACGCCTTGCAGATCGTAAAGCCGCTGAGATCGAACGTGAGGTCCGAAGGCTCGCTCGGCATCCCGCAGCGCTGGCACGGCTTGAGTCGCTGGAACGCCTCGAACAGGCGCTGCGCCTCGCGTCTCGCGTCCGCCTCGGGCACCCCGACACGAACGAAGTGGGCGACGACATGCTCGACGGTCGCGCCTTGCGTGAACATCCAGCGCGCTTCGCCCCGAAGACGAGCGGGATCCATCGCCGCCGCTTGCTGCTGGAGCGCGACGAGCTCCGTCAGCACCGCCCGAACCTCTTCGGGATCCGCTCCTTCTTGAACGAATTGCCAATGAAGAGCGTCGGCCGCGTGCCCTTGCTTCATGAGCTCGATCGCACGCGCGCGCAGCGGGACACCGCGAAACGGAGAGTTGGCCATCGGCGCCGCGGATTATGACGCCGCCGGGGCGAGACGTCGACGCACTCTCGACCTTGCGTGCTACCTTTCGCACGACCATGAAAGCCATGATTCAGGAGCTCGTCGCGAAGGCGGATCTCAGCGAAGCGCAGGCGACCAAGGTCGCCGAGGTGGTGCGCGACTTCCTCGCGTCACGCGTCCCGGAAGGTCTCCGTGGACCGCTCGAGGCTGCGCTCACTGGCGAGCGCGTGGACGACGCCGTCGATCTGGCGCGCGGCCTGCTCGGCAGCCTTCTGAAATAGCGATTCTGAAATCTCGCGAGGCGCTAGGCGGCGGACGGGAAGATGCTGTCGGATCGCTCGATCACGGCGCTATCGAGGCCATCGTACGCGACGGCTTG
>JBGAFW010000089.1:0-42529 GCA_044227045.1 Labilithrix sp. | reverse complement strand
ACGAACGGCTCCGACGGCTTCAGCACGCTCGTCGCGGTGTCCGACGCGGGCGCGACATGCCCGTCGGGCGGCAAGAAGATCGAGACCGGCCTCGACGACGGCTCCCCCGCTGGGACGGCGCGCGACGGCATCCTCGATCCTGCCGAGGTCGAGAACACGACCTACGTGTGCAACGGCGTCGACGGCACCAACGGCGCCAACGGGACCAACGGGACCAACGGGACCAACGGGACCAATGGAACGAGCGGTCACAGCTCGCTCGTCGTCGTCTCCGACGCGGGCGCAGCGTGCGCCACGGGCGGAAAGAAGATCGAGAGCGGCCTCGACGACGGCGCTCCGTCGGGCACCGCCGACAACGGCGTCCTCGAAGCCGGTGAGGTCACGGACACGAGCTACGTCTGCAACGGCGCCGATGGCACCAACGGCACCAACGGCACCAACGGAACCAACGGCACCAACGGCACCAACGGCACGAACGGCACCAACGGGACGAGCGGTCACAGCTCGCTCGTCGTCGTCTCCGACGCGGGCGCAGCGTGCACCAACGGTGGAAAGAAGATCGAGAGCGGCCTCGACGACGGCTCTCCGACGGGCACCGCCGACAACGGCACGCTCGAGGCTGGTGAAATCGACGCGACGAGCTACGTGTGCAACGGCATCGACGGCGCGAACGGCTCGAACGGCACGAACGGCACGAACGGCTCGAACGGTACGAACGGGACGAACGGCACGAACGGCGCGAGCGGATTCAACTCGCTCGTCTCCGTCTCGGACGCGGGCGCCAACTGCGCGAACGGTGGAAAGAAGATCGAGTCAGGTCTCGACGACGGCCTTCCTTCCGGCACGGCACGCGACGGCACGCTCCAAGCGGGCGAGGTCGACAGCACGAGCTATGTCTGCAACGGCGCCGACGGCTCCGGCGGCAGCTCCGGCGCGGGCATGACGGTCTACGACGCGAACAACCAGCTCCTCGGCGACGCGATCGCGATCTCGTCGTACGGCGTATCGGTCCGCACCTCGAACGGCTACTTCGTCGATCTCGGCTGGGACGGCGCCTACGCCAACAGCCAGGTCTGGTACACCGGCAACGCCTGCGGCGGCGCGCTCTATCTGAACGACGGCGGCACGACCGGCCTCCTCACGCTCAGCAAGTGGCTCGCCTACGTCGGCATGAACAGCACGCTCTACTACCTGCAGGACAACGGCACGTCGAACAGCGACGGCATCTCGGTCTCCGTCCCGATCAGCGGCAAGTCGATCTGGAACTACACCGACTGCACCACGTACGCGAACGCGGTCGCGACGGGCGGCTGGGCGATGATCGCCACCGACACGACGACCGTGGGGTTGCCCGGCACGATCGTCGGCCCGGTTCATCTCCAGTAACCAAGGGAAGGTCGCACGACGACCTGAAGCACGAAGGGGAAGCTCATCACGAGCTTCCCCTTCTGCTTCTCTGGTCTCGAACCGGTGGCTACATCTTCATGAGGTCGCAGCCATAGAAGGAGCCGACGGGATCGCCTGGTTTTGCTGTGTAGTTCGTCATCGCGAGGGTGAGCTCGGTCGATCCTCCCGACGTTGGAATGGCGACCATCGCGTGCCCATCGTCGACGGTGACCTGCCCGCCACCGTTGCCGCCGCCCGAGCTCGTCTTCGTCATGAAGACCGCCGTTCCGGAGCTCGGATGGACTCTGCAATCAATGACGATGATCTTGTTTGGCTCGGTCGCGAACTTCATCGAGACGGAAGGAATGAACCCCGCCATGAGCGTGTAGGCCCCATCCGGCTCGTCCGACGTCGGACCGAAGAAATGAAGCCCGCCTGCCGACCTGATCTCGGCGCCGCCCGTTCCGCGAGGCGACATGGGCGTGACGCGACCGTCGATCAGCGGCGCGCCGACCTTGGGCGACCCCAGGTTGGCGACCTTCATCGCTTGGGTCACACGGGTGATCTTCTTCGCGTTGTCGAGCGCAGGAGGCGCGGCCTTGCGCGCCAACGTCGCGGGCCCGACCGAAGGCGGCGCATCGGCGCGCACGCCGTGTGTGCTCGTCACGACCGCTCCTGCCGCCACCACCGTCGCGATGAGCCCCAGAGCCAGTTGCCTTGTCGTCATGGTCTTCCCTCTTCTCGCGTGCATCTCCAGGGATTGTCCCGCGACGACGATGGAAAGCAAACCACGAACGGGTGACGCGCTTCTCGGGTCACGCCCGCCCGAGAAACCTGCATCGAAGCGCAGAGATGCCGCGCTAGTTGCCTTTGCCGCCGCCTTTGCCACCGTGATTGTCGATCGGCTCGGGCGTCGTGGCGCCCGGCGCGACGGGTCGCGTCAGATCGACACGCACGATCCCGATCGGATCGCCGATGAACTTCTGCGCCACGAGGACGCGATCGTTCGGCGCGCTCGGATACTCGACCTGCGCGATCGACGCGACGACGCCGAGGTCGCCAGCGAGCGGGAGGAGGCCTCGCATCGTCTCGTTGCAGACGACCGTCGTCGCGGTCGTCGTGCATTCGGACGTGCCCGCGGCGCCCACGAGCGTCGCATGTCCCGTCGCGACGTCGATCGTGCCCGCGAAATCGACACGCACCGACGTCCCGACGAGGCCCCGCGGAAGGTTGTACGCGAGGCGTGCCTGATCGCCGGACACGGTCCATGCGATCTCCGCCAGCGCGAACGTGGCGGCAGGCGCGAGCTCCGGTGAGACGGGCACGTCGTAGGCGCCGGCGTACGCGCCCGTGGTGTTCGCAGGGGTCGTGGTCGCGCCGCCGTTGCCTGCCGCGCTTCCCGGTGTGCTCGCGCCTCCCGCCAGCGGATCCTCGCTCGAGGTCGTGCTGCCGCCGCACGCCACGACGCCGGCTGCAACGACCGCCAACGCTCGGAGTCTCGTGCTCATCATCGTCTTGGTTTCCTTACCATTGCCTTGGATCCGAGCCACCTGCGTCTCGCTTGTGCTTGGGTGAAAGCGTGGCTCGCTCTCAGGGGTGACCACCGCCGTGACCACCGCTCTGGTGCGGTTGGCAGGTGCTCGTCGTGGCGCCATGCTCGACGTCGACCTCACACTCGAGGCCCGCGCCGCAGTCGGCCGCGCTCGTGCATGCCGCGCCTGCCGCGCCCGTGCCTGACGTCGAAGCAGCGCCAGCGTCGTCGTCGCTCCCCGGCTTGTTCTTGTCGTCTGCGGCCGAGTCGTCGCTCGACGCGCCGCCGCTCTTGCCCGACGTCGCGTCCTCGGCCCCGCTCTTGTGCGAGACGCACGCGCTCGTCGACGTGCCGTGCTCGGCTTCGGTCTCACATTGAAAGCCCGCCGGGCAATCCGTGTCGACGCTGCACTTCATGTCGAGCACGACGCGATCCGATCGTGTGGAGGCAGACTGCGCCGTTCCCGTGTCCGTCGATCCGCCGCACGCCGCCATCGCGGCAAGGACGAGGGCGCCGGCGAAGCGAACGACGATCGCGGGCCCACTCGAAGCGGAAGAGCGGGAGGAGGTGGAGGACGTGGCTGAGGTGCGGATGCTTTGCATGACGGGTCTCCTTGGAATCGCCGGGATGCGCCTTCACGAAGGTGAGGCGCGGGTTTGTTGTTTCTGCGTTGCTCCCGGCGAAGAGGAAGATGCATCACGCGCTTCCCACGAACGAGTTTCGGCCCGTTACGGCGCCCAAATGCGTGACGTAATACTTATGTTTTATGAATAAATTCGATATTATATTCACGTCACAGTGAGACGCCGTTCGACCCTCCGCCGAGCTCCTACGAAGATCGGGATCGTGGGGGAGAGCTCGGTGGCGAGCGCGTTCTTCGCGGGCCGCTACGACGCGATCGTCAAGACGACGTTCGACGCAGGCACCGACCTCGACCTGTTGGATCTCTCGTTCGTCGTCGGCGCCCTCACGTTCCTCGGCCGCGTCGAAGACGCCCAGCTTTGCTACGACGGCGCTCGCCTGCACAGGCGTACGCTTCCGCCGGCAGGGCTCGCCTCTTCGAGCAGCAGCGCTCGACGCGACGCACAGAACGCCGCGCGAACGGAGACCGCCTCGCGGTTCTTCCTCGGCCTCGCGTATGCGCGCGCGGGCGACTTCGAACGTGGTCACCGACTCCTCGTCCAGGACGCACGCGCGCGAGGGCGCGACGCCGATCCTTGGAACGTCGCCTTCGTCTTCCAAGGTCTCGCGTGCCATCGCTACTTCACCGGCCGGTACCGCGCGGCGGCACGGCATGCGCTGAGGGCGCTGCGCGCGGCGCACGTCGCTCACTTCGGCTACGTGCAGATGCTTGCCAACGATCTGCGCGGCCACGCGTTCGTGCAGCTTGGACACTACCGCGCGGGTGTCGCGCTCCTCGAGCAAGCGAAGG
Source organism: Labilithrix sp. (assembly GCA_044227045.1). Classification (GTDB taxonomy): domain Bacteria; phylum Myxococcota_A; class Polyangia; order Polyangiales; family Polyangiaceae; genus Labilithrix. The sequence continues at coordinate 38,180 of JBGAFW010000089.1, read as the reverse complement.
TGCACTCCGAGCGCCTCGGCTTCGGCATGAACGCCTACGCGATCGAGTGCTCGATCGCAGACTACGGCGCTGAGTTCGTCGCACGACCGGAGGCGCTCCTTCGGATCGAAGCGCTGCTGAAGCGCCGCTCACACGACTGGTACTCGAAACGTGCGCTCCTCTCCGCCTCGGCCACGCAGCTCGCGTTGCACGGTCGCTCGACCGAGGCGATGGCGGCGCTCGACGAAGCCGACGCCGACGCTCTTCGCTCCGGCGCGCGGCGCGCGAAGCTGAAGAACTTGATCGCGCGCCTTCACGTGCTCCGCTTTCGCGAAGGCGCGAGCGCGTGCGCAGAGGTGCTCGCGCAGGCATCCGAGCTCGCCCAGGAAGGCGACATTGCATTTCGAGCGGAGCTCCTCGGCTTCGACGCGTTCGTCGGCCACGCGCTCGGCGATCCGAAGCGACGGCGCCGCGCCACCGAAGCTCTCCGCGCGCTCGTCGCCTCGAGCGAGCACTATCGCGCCAGGGCCGCGCTCGAGCAGCTCGAGGAGGAGCCCACGACGCGCACGCGCGCCTTTCCCGAAGACGAGATCACGCCGCTCCTTCACGCCGTCATCACGCGCGATCTCCGCGTTCTTCCGCGGCTCCTCGACCTCGATCTGCTCGGCCCGATCCCCGAGCTGCTCGGCTTGACGCCCTCACGGCGGCTCCTTCTTCTCCGCGCCGAGAACGCGCTGCTCGTCGAGGATCACGGCGACCTGCATCTCAAGCTTCGCCCACCGCCTTGGTGTGTCGCCTTGATCGGCGCCTTTGCGCAGCATCCGTCGGGCGCCCTCACGAAGGAGGCCATCGTCCGGGCGCTCTGGGGTCTTCGCTCGTACAAACCCGATCGTCACGACCCGCTCATCCGCACCACGATCCATCGGCTTCGCGCCTTCCTCGCGCCTTACGGCTCGTGGATCCAGGTGACGGGCGAAGGCTACGGCACGTCGGCTCCCGTGCACTTCGTCGGCGCTCCTTCGCCGATCGATCTCGAAGCTCCCCTGCTCGAAGGCGAAGCGCCTCAGCCCTTCGGAGATCGCTCGAGCGTCATGCCGAGCGCGACCGATCCTCGTCGTGAGACGCGCGACCAACGTGCGAGCTTCGACGACGACAGTCCGGAGGCGCGGGTCCTCGAGAAGCTGGCGCGGATGCAGAAGCCGCTCTCGAGCGCCGAGCTCGCGTATTCGACCGGCGTCTCGGAGAGCACCGTCCTTCGCGCGCTTCGCGTGCTCCTCGCGAAGAAGAAGGCGCGCCGCATGGGGCACGCACGCTCGACGCGCTACGAAGCGATCCGGTGAGACAAAACGAAGCGACCCCTCGCACGGATGCGAGAGGTCGCGTCGCTGTTCTTGTCTCAGCTATCCCACCGCGGAGACAAGCTGGGACGGGTGTGGATCAGAAGCCGTGGCCGTGGCCGCCGTGGTCGTGACCACCGCCGCCGCCCGCCTTCTCCTCCTTCGGACGCTCCGCCACGAGGCACTCGGTCGTGAGCATGAGGCTCGCGACGGAGGCTGCGTTCTGGAGAGCCGTGCGAACGACCTTCACCGGGTCGATGACGCCCTGGCCGAGGAGGTTGCCGTACTGGTCCGTCGCGGCGTTGTAACCGAAGTCGTCTTTGCCTTCCTTCACCTTGTTCACGACGATCGAGCCTTCGAGGCCCGCGTTCTGAACGATCTGGCGGAGGGGCTCCTCGATCGCGCGGCGGATGATCGAGACGCCGAAGCGCTGCTCCTCATCGAGCTTGAGCGAGTCGAGCGAGCTCTGCGCACGAATGAGCGCGACGCCGCCGCCGGGGACGATGCCCTCCTCGACCGCTGCGCGGGTTGCGTGGAGCGCGTCTTCGACACGCGCCTTCTTCTCCTTCATCTCGGTCTCGGTCGCTGCGCCGACCTTGATGACCGCGACGCCGCCGACGAGCTTCGCGAGGCGCTCCTGGAGCTTCTCACGATCGTAGTCGCTGGTGGTCGTCTCGATCTGAGCGCGGATCTCGGAGATGCGGCCCTTGATCTTGTCCTTCTCGCCTGCGCCGTCGACGATCGTGGTGTTGTCCTTGTCGAGCGTGACGCGCTTCGCGCGGCCGAGGTCCGAGATCGTGACGTTCTCGAGCTTGAGGCCGAGCTCCTCGGCGATGACCTGACCGCCGGTGAGGATCGCGATGTCCTTGAGCATCTCCTTGCGGCGATCGCCAAAGCCGGGGGCCTTGACGGCGGCGCAGTGGAGCGTGCCGCGGAGCTTGTTGACGACGAGCGTCGCAAGAGCTTCGCCCTCGATGTCCTCGGCGATGATGAGGAGGGGCTTCTGGCTGCGGGCGATCGCCTCGAGCACCGGGAGAAGATCCTTCATGTTGGAGATCTTCTTCTCGGAGATGAGGAGGTACGCGTCGTCGAGGACGGCTTCCATGCGCTCCGGATCCGTGACGAAGTAGGGCGAGAGGTAGCCGCGGTCGAACTGCATGCCTTCGACGACCTCGAGGACCGTCTCTGCGGTCTTCGACTCTTCGACGGTGATGACGCCTTCCTTGCCGACCTTCTCCATGGCCTGCGCAAGCTTCTCGCCGATCTCCTTGTCGCCGTTCGCGCTGATGGTGCCGACCTGTGCGATCTCCTTCGGATCCTTGGTCGTCTTCGCCATCTTCTTGAGCGTGTCGGTGAGGGTCTCGACCGCCTTGTCGATGCCGCGCTTGATCTCCATCGGGTTGTGACCCGCGGCGACGAGCTTCGAGCCCTCGCGGTAGATCGCCTGCGCGAGGACGGTCGCCGTCGTCGTGCCGTCGCCCGCGACGTCGCTCGTCTTCGAGGCAACTTCACGCACCATCTGTGCGCCCATGTTCTCGAAGCGGTTCTCGAGCTCGATTTCCTTCGCGACGGTGACGCCGTCCTTGGTCACCGTCGGCGAGCCGAAGCTCTTCTCGATGACGACGTTGCGGCCCTTCGGTCCGAGCGTGACCTTGACTGCGTCGGCGAGCGCGTTGACGCCCGAGAGGATCAAGTTGCGCGCGGATTCGGTGTAGACGATTTCTTTCGCTGCCATGTTCGTTACCTCAAAGTCTTTGTTGGAGTTCTCTTGCGCGAGAGGCGGCGTGCGCGGTGATTCGCGTCACGTCGCCAGCGCCATCACTTCTCGAGCACCGCGAGGATGTCGTCCTCGCGAACGATGAGGCGCTCCTCACCATCGAGCTTGACCTCGGTGCCGCTGTACTTGCCGAAGAGCACGCGGTCGCCGACCTTCACGTCGAGCTTCTTGACCGTGCCGTCGTCGAGGACCTTGCCGTTACCCACCGCGACGACCTCACCCTCGATGGGCTTCTCTTTCGCGCTGTCGGGGATGATGATCCCGCCCTTGGTCTTTTCCTCTTCCTTGACTCGCTTGAGGATCACGCGGTCCTGCAGGGGACGGATATTCATGTCGTTCGCTCCGGTTCTTCTGGTTGGGTGTCTTGGTCGCCGCGTTAGGGCGCGCGACCTGAGCTTTTGCCTCGGCTGATTTCTCTTCGATTTCGAGGAGAAGGAGCCGATTGTTAGCACTCACCATAGACGAGTGCTAACGGACGCCGCGCAATCTAATCGCAGCGTTGGCCCCGTCAAGTGGCAGCCGGACCACTTTGTGAGAGAACCGACTTCGCATGCGATTTCATGCAGATGAAGCGCGCGTCCGCGACGCGTTCGCGGGAGGGTACCCGTTTGGCACTCGCGCGTTGAGACTGCTGCTTCAACGTGTCAGGTAACCTCTCGTTCCTACACATGAAATTGCCGACGTGCCTCGGGTCCTTTAGAACAAAGGAAGGCACTCAAAATGGAGGACGAGCGGTCAAGAGCAGTGAAATTCGAGGAGGCTCGGCCGTTCGGTTTGTCAGGTTAGAGGAGCTTCAAAGATGTCGATTGTCGCAACAACCTCGGTTTCCGATTTCTTCGAAGAGATCGTGGATGATGCGCTTCGTTCGCGACGCGTGACCGCGTCCGACGGGGCGCGCTCGTACGTGGTCTCCCTTCTCGCGGACCTCGCGAAGCCGGGCAGCCCCGTCGAGCGCACGCTCGAGCAACCCCTCACGCTGCTTCTGAACGAAGCGCTTCACACCCCCGAGCTCGGCGAACGCTTCGACCGACTTCGTACGCTCGGTGACGGTGTCCTCTACTCGTCTGGCTTCTTCGCCGATCACTTCGAGAAGCGAGGCGTCGACACGAGCTACCTGATCGGGATCGGACGAACGGCCTACGACAACGCGGGGTCGCTCATTCGCACCCGCAGCAGCGCGCGCTCGGTGAGCGATCAGGCCGACGAGCTCGACATCTTCGGAGAGCTCTCTGCCGGCTTCGCGAGCTTCGTCGAGGTCATCGGCGAAGTCGCAAATGCGACGATCGCGAGCGGCGTGGCGACGTCGAAGGGCCTCATCAAGCTCTACGAGCGCTGGCTGAAGACACGGAGCGAGACGCTCGCGGACGCGCTCACCTCTCACGGGTTCGTCGCACCACGAAATGGAAGAGGAGGCGGCGGTCAGGTCCTCTCGTGAGTAGAAGCACCGCCACCACCGAGGCCGCCTCGAACGTCGCAGCGCTCGAGGGCAACGGCGCAGGGCTCGTTCGTGAGATCGCGCTCGCGCGTCGCATCCAGACCGGCCTCGAGAACCTCTATCGACTCGATCGCGCCGCCGCGATCGACGACTTCGTCACGCACGCGGAGAGCGGAGAGCGCGAGGCGCTGCTCGTGCGCGAGACCGACGACGGTCTCGAGCTTCGTCTTCGCGTTCCTCGCCTCCTTGCGTCGAGCGACGACGACGGCGACGAAGCCGACGCGGCTCGCCTCGATCCGATCTGCCAGATCATCGAGGGCGTCAGCCACTTCGTCTACATCGCCCATCGCGCGTCGCGCGATCGCGAGACGACGCAGCTCGAGCTCGAGCTCCAGGCGGAGGTCGACAAGTACGTCGTCCTCGCCGCGTCGCTCTCGAGCTTCGACGAGACGATCAGCCGTCGCCTTCGGGCGCGCCTCTACGAGCGCGTCGACTTCGTCCACGCGGAGGGCACGATCGAAGGCGAGCGATACCGCGTCGCCAACGACCGCGCGCGACGCTTCACGGGTCGGCTCGAACGCGACTTCATCGCGCGCGCACGCTACGCGGAGCTCCGCGAGGAGCTTCGCCGCTTCTTTCACATGAGCCAAGGCGACAAGCTTCGCGCGGCGTGACCCCTGAACCGGCGGACGTTCAGGGACACGAGACAGGTTCTCTTCGCGGTCGCACGAGACGCGCCTAACCACGCGAAATCGTGTCGTTCGATCTCGCGGACGAGCTCGGCACGCGCGGTGCTCGTGGAGGCTCACAACACCTTCACCCTGGAGCTGACCGCCATGATCTCCCGTAACGTCGCCGTTGTCGCCGCTGTCGTCTCGATGCTCGGACTCGTCACCGTGGGTTGCCGCAACAAGGACGAAGACAACACAGACGGCGCGCAGCTCGGCACCTCGGAGGCGCAGCTCGTCGAAGACGACTCGGAGGCAAGCGACACCGATGACGATCTCGAGTCCGGCCTCGATGAGCCGCTCAGCGGCGCGACCGAGACCGATCCCGGATCGCCCGCCGACGGCGACACCGACGACGCGCTCCTCTCCAAGGTGAAGGAGAACGCGGGACATTTCTTCAAGCCCGCCGGCTGCCTCGTCTCGACGGTCGAAGGCAAATCGATCAAGCACGTGTTCAACAAGTGCAAGGGCCCGTGGGACATGGCGGAGTTCAACGGAACGATCACCTCCACCTGGACGCGTGAGCCGGGCAAGGTCACCGTCACGCACTCGGCGACCGGCCTCACCGCGAACGGCGCGTCGATCAGCGGCAGCCGCGTCGTCGTCTACACGCGAAACGGCTCCGTGATCACGAAGACGCGCACGGGCGACTGGACCGGCACGACGGCGAAGGGAAAGCCGATCGAGCACCAGGCGAGCTTCGTCACGACCTACGACTCCTCGACGAAGTGCCTCACGCGCGACGGCAGCGCGCAGACGACGATCGGCGGTCGCTCGTACGAGCGCGTCGTCGACAACTACAAGCGGTGCGGCATCGGCCGACTCGGTTGCCCCGAGAGCGGAAAGATCACGCTGAGCCGTACGAAGAGCAGCGAGACGTTGACGCTGACGGTCGAGTTCCTCGGCGGCACGAGCTACCGCGTCACGCGTCCGAACGGCCGCCAGGTCGATCGCGTCCTCCTCTGCCGCGCCAGCTGAGCGCGAGTGAGAAGTGAGCGTGACGAGCGCGAGACCGACGTGTCTCGCGCTCGTTCGCGTTTGTCCGCGGCCAAGCAAAGAGACGCATCGGAGAGCGATTTCGCCTGGATCACGAGACGCGCTTGCGAGGTGTGACGCTCTCTCGACCACTCACGGCGCTCGCGGCCGTTCGCGAGCGTCGATGTTCGATTGACTCACTTTCTCGACGAACGCTCGCTCGCGCAGGTGAATGTCCGACATGTCGAATGCTTGCATCCTGCACTTTTCCGTTCGCGCTTCCGCAGGTAGCGACCGCCACGCGACACGCGCCTCGGTCTGCATACCGATCTGAGCGTTAGGCATTTTCTTCTCATCCCGCACGGTCGCGCCGCGCGTCACACTGCATGCGTAGTCGAGAGAAGATCCCGACGCGTGCGTTCGTGGGCGCGACCATCGCGCGACGAACCGCGGATGAGTGTGCAGAGGTGCGCCTGGGCAAGTCTTGCCGAGCGTATGCCCCTGCGCGGTCGCCGTCGTGCGCGTCGTTCTCTGCCGCAAAACCACGAGGAGAACCGCCATGCGCCAGCCGTCCCGCCACGTCCTTTCCGCCACCACGCTCGCCTTGCTTGCCATCGCGTCGTGCACATCCAGCGTGGTCGGATGCTCGGCGACGGAGGACGCATCGGCCGAGGAGATCTCCGAGGTCGTCTCGCAGCCGATCGTCAACGGCCAGACCGCATCGACGTACACGGAGGCCGCGCTCATCAACGGCCAAGGCTTCATCTGCTCCGGCGCGGTCATCGCGCCGCGCGTCGCGCTGACCGCCGGCCATTGCATCGAAGGCTCGCAGTTCAGCGTCGTCGCGCCGTTCAGCGCAGGCAAGCAGAGCGCGAAGGGGACGAAGACCTGGACGCAGTACGTGAGCCAAGGACAGTACGTCAACCCGAACACGCTCGACGTCGCGGTCATCATCCTCGACACGCCGATCAACCTCCCCTCCTACCCGCCGCTCGCGAGCTCGCCCGTCGCCGCGGGTACCCAGGCGACGAACGTGGGGCGCATCAAGGACGGCCAGGCCTCGTACTCGTCGTTGTTCTTCGGATCCACCGTGAGCCTGAAGAACGGATCGAGCTACGGCTTCCCGCTCTCGTACGTCTCGAGCGAGGTGATCCAGTCGGGTGACTCGGGTGGACCCGTCTACACGGGCGCCGGCGCGGGCCGCACGATCGTCGCCGTCAATTCGGGCGCGGGCGGCGGCACGCAGATCCTCGCGCGTGTCGATCTCGCCTACGCGAAGATCCAAGAGCTCATCGCGCAGAACGGCGGCGCGGGCAACGGCTCGTCTTCGTCTTCCTCGTCGTCGTCTTCTTCCTCTTCGTCTTCGTCTTCCTCGTCCTCCTCGGGTGGATCAACGTCGAGCAGCGGCGGAGCAGCGTGCGCGAACAAGGAGGCCGAGCCGAACGACGACTCGAACGCGTCGAACGCGCTCGCGGTGGGCAAGACGTGCGGCGGCCTCGGCTCGGGCAGCGACATCGATTGGTTCACCTGGAGCGTTGGCGCCGCGGGCGTGGCCTACCAGCTCAGCCTGACCTCCGACGGCGACGCCGATCTCCTCATGTGGAAGGATCAAGGAAGCGGCTACCAGCGCATCACGAACGCGACGCCGACGAGCTTCGCCGCGTCATCGAGCGGCGCGGGCACGTACGTCGTCGCGGTGCGATCGCAGGGAGGCGCGGCGCAGAGCTACACGCTGTCGCTCCAGAAGTAGACGGAGCTCAACGGCACGTGATCGCCGTGCCCGCGCCGTTCGGCCCGCTGCACTTCTGGCCCTCGTTCGGGCAGTTGAGCCCACCCGAGATCGTGCCGTCGGTGCAGACGATCGCGAAGTCGGACGCGACCTGGCTGCAGTACACGCCGTTCGCGCGACCGGCGCACGAGTCGACGTTCGGCGCGTCGCTTCCGGTGCCCGAGCACTGAATGGTCTTGCCCGCGCCGTTCGGCCCCGTGCATTTGCCACCGCCACACTGCTGGCCTTCCTTGATCGACTCGCCCTCGCACACGATCGCGCTGAAGTCGACGAGCTCGCTGCAGTACACGCCGTCCTTGCGGCCGGTGCACGAGTCGTAGAGGCGAGGCTGCTCGGGTCTCTGGCCTGCGTCGGGTCTGCCGGCGTCGGGGACCCTCGGCGCCCCGGCATCGGGACGAACGCGCGCCCCGGCCTCTGCGCCGGCATCCGTGCATCCTGCGACGCGACGCGCCGCCGTTCGCGCCTGGAAGGTCTGATCGACGCGCGCCTTGCAGACGGGGCAGAAGTCGACCGTCGACTGCCGCATCTTGCAGTTGGGTGACGGGCGGTAGACGCCCCGCTCGCAATAGCGCGCGCCTTCGAACGCGCCGACCGTCGCGTTGTCCCCGCCAGTCGTCGGAAGCTCGTCGGTAGTGAGCATCGCTCTCCACGGAAGCGCGCGGAGGTTGTTGCCCGTGTTCGGGGTGTCGGCTCCGCGTGCATTGCATGCGACGCCGCCGCCCGCGTACTCGTCGGAGAGACCGAAGAGCGCGTGACCCATCTCGTGACCAAGCGTGGCCTCTGCCGACGCATGCCGCGTCACGGCGATCATCTTCGGCGAGGCTTGCGCGCATCCACCGTACTCGTTGGTGTTCGCGATCATCACCACCACGTCGGCGCCCGCTCGCTCCTTCGCGACGAACAACGACGCCGCCGTGGCGCTTGGAATGCCGTTGTGCGGAAAGATGCAGCGACGGAGATCGCCGCGGCCAAACGATGCGTTGAATGCGGTGTTGCGTGTGACCGCGTTGTCCGGATCGGAGATGCCTTCGTCGGTTGAGGTGAAGTCTTGCGTGTACACGCTGATCTGCGAGGAATGCTCGCTGTATCCGGCGATCGCGCCAAACGAGGCGGCCACCGCCTGCGCGTCGCGGGCGAAGGCTTCCATGTCGGTATATCCCTCGGGGACGACCAAGATCCGAAAGTCGTCGCCGCATCGAGATCCGTCGACGATGCGGCGAAGGCCGTTGCCGAGATCGTTCGAGCGCTCCGCCGGGAGAAGGTCACTCGCAGGCTCGCCGTCGGTCACCGCGGCGATCGGAGCGGGTGACGCGATCTCTGCGCTGCCGAAGATCGAGGTCGACTGCGTGCTCACGCCTCCGCTGTTCGGCGAAGGACGCTTCGGCGCGTCGTAGAGGTGAATCGTGCCGCCAACGTTCGGGATCGTGATTTCGAACATGGCGCTCGCGTGGGTGGCGTCGAGCGGCGACGGATCGCCGTGCTCGTCCATCTCCGCGGAGGACCGCCGTGGATCGAGCAGCGCGCCGCTTCCGGCGATCGCGCCGCTCTCCTTCGTGAGCTCCCAGAAGAGCAGCGCGTCGCCCGCGGTGAAAGGACGCGGCGCCTCGTCGAGCTCACGAGGAGCCGCCGTGCCGATCACGGTGAGCTTGTCGTTCTCGAGCAGGAGCCCGACCGTGATGTCGGCGGGTGCTCCGTCGATCCGTCCGGACTTCAGCTCACGCGACGACGAGGCGCCCGGCGAGCTGCAAGCGGCGGCGTGAAAGAAGAAAGAAAAGACAATCGCGCTCAACGCCAAGAAGGGCATCGCGCGACGCGACGACGACGACGAGAAGGAAGAAGGAGAAGAAGAGGAAGACGAAGAGGAAGACGCGGAGGAGGAAGAAGAAGAAGAAGAAGAAGAAGAAGAAGAAGAAGAAGAAGAAGAAGAAGAGTCGGATGAAGATGTTCGGACACGACCCATTGGAGCTCCCCAAGAGCTCCCCACTCTCGACACACGTCCTCAGCACGGCGTATGCCGCCTGTTGTTTCTTGAACAACGGGCCGATTTTTCCACGTTTCCGCGTACTCGCGCGCACGCCCTCGAGCCGCGATGGATAATTGCAGCGTGCGGCCACGAGGTCGACATGTGGGCACGTGACGCGGCCCACCACCCGGATTGATCCAGGTCGTCACCAGATCATCGCGAGGATCATCCTGCGAGCGTGTGGTCCTCGACGAACACGCTCGCTCGCGACGACACGCTCGTGGAAACGCGCGCTCAGAGCCCCATCAGCTTGGCGACGTAGTAGCGCATCGTCTCGGTGGTGCCGCCGCCGATGCGGAGGAGGCGCTGGTCGCGCCATGCGCGGCTGACGCGGTACTCGTCCATGTAGCCAGCGCCGCCGTGGAACTGGAGGCACTGGTCGAGGATCTCCGATCCCGTCTCGGCGACGAAGATCTTCGCGAGGCTGATCAGCTTGACCGTCTCGAAGCTGATCGGTCCCTTCTTGACGTAGCGCTCGTCGTTGTAGGCGTCGACCGCCTTGTAGGTCAGCGCCTTGGCGGCCTCGAGCTTCGAGTAGAGGTCGACGAACTTGTGCTGCCAGTATTCGCGTTTGATGATCGGCTTGCCGAACGCCTTGCGGTCGCGACCGTACGAGATGGCATCCTCGAGGGCGAGCGCGAAGCCGGCGCAGCCGCTGACGCACGCGATGAGGCGCTCGGTCTGGAAGTTCTGCATCAGGTACATGAAGCCCTGGTTCTCTTCGCCGAGGAGGTAGCGCTTCGGGATGCGCATGTCTTCGAAGGCGAGCTCGGCGGTGTCGCTCGAGTGGTTGCCGAGCTTCTTCAGCTTCTTCGCGACGGAGAAGCCCTTCGTCTTCGTCGGGACGAGGAAGAAGCTGCAGCCGTGCGCGCCCGCCTCCGGGTTCGTCTTCGCGAGGAGCGTGACGAAGTCGGCGCGGCAGCCGTTCGTGATGTACGTCTTCGACCCGTTGATGACGTAGTCGTCGCCATCCTTCTTCGCGGTCGTCTGGATGCCCGCCACGTCGCTTCCCGCGTTTGGCTCGCTCACGCCGAGCGCGACGATCTTGTCGCCGCGCAACGCGGGCTTGAGAAACTCCTCGATCTGCTCCTTCGTCCCGAGATCGCTGATGACCGGCGTGGCCATGTCGCTTTGAACGAGGAGACCCATCGAGACGCCAGCGGTCCCGCCGCGCGGCAGCTCCTCCGCCTTGGCGACGCTGAACCAGTAGTCGCCGCCGGCGCCGCCGTGCTCTTCGGGGTAGTGCGCGCCGAAGATGCCGAGCTCACCTGCGCGCTTGAAGACCTCGTTCGGGAAGATCTCCGCCTTCTCCCACTCGTCGGCGAAGGGCGCGAGCTCCTTCTGCGCGAAGTTGCGGACGGTGTTCCTAAAGTGATCGTGCTCCTCACGGAACGGCGTGGACATGGCAGCTCTCTCCTCTTCACCCGAGACAACCGAGACGACATGCGAGCGCAGAAAAACCGCGCCCACGAGTTCTTTCGTACACGAAATATCTGCGAGCGCAAATTACATCTGGCTTGCGCACCAATTCGCTCAATTCCGCTCGGGAGCTCGATGGCGAGCGGACAAAACCGACGCTGCGTGACGACCACGCCAGAGCTTTGGAGACGGTCAGGGTTTCACGGCCGAAGGCGGGACGACGTTCGCGACCGCAGGCACCTCACGGAGCGCCGCGATGAGCGCGTCCTTGTCTTCCTTCGTCATGCCTTTGTAATAGGACCATGGCATCGTGTAGAGGTTGCGGCCGTTCTTGCCTTTGCCCTCGTCGATCGCACGGCGAATGTCGTCGTCGCTGTACGCGCCGATGCCTGTCGCCTTGTCGCTCGTGATGTTCGGCGCGATGACGTAGCCCTTGTCGTTCGGCAGCGGGAACTTGAAGCCGCCCGCCAGCGCCTTGCCTGGCACCTTCTGCATGTGATCATCGACGGAGTCGTGGCAATCGTTGCAGGAGCACGTCTTGAGCAGCCACTTCCCTCGCGCCATCTTGTCGGACGGCGAAGGCGCGGGCGGAGGCGGCGCCTCGAGCGGCTGCGGCGCAGCGCGAATGAACATCGAGACCGGGAAATTCACGGTCGTCGGCCCGGGCTTGTTCGACACGGGCTTCAGCGTGCGGAGGTACGCGATGATGTCGAGCACCTCTCCGTCGCTCAACGTCTCGCGGTACGTGAGGTACGGCATCTGCGGAAACAGGTTGCGACCGTCCTTGCTCACGCCTTCGCGGATCGCGCGCGCGATCTCACCGTCGGTCCATCCGCCGAGGCCCGTCTCCTTGTCGGGCGTGAGGTTGGCCGCACGAATGTGGACGGGGTAGTTCGGGATCTCGCCGAAGTCGCGACCGGAGCCAAGCTTCCCTTCGACCGGAGGCTCACCCGGCACGGACTCCTGCACCTGGGAGTGGCAGCCGACGCATCCAGCGACGTGGTGAACGAGATACCGTCCACGCTCGACCGCCTCGGGATTCGTAGGGGCTGTCATCACCGGCGCAGGCCGCGACTTCGGAAGGCGCACGTAGAAGTTCAGGATCATCCCGGTGATGCCGAGGACCACGAGCGCCGCGAGCCCCAGCCCAACCCGCTTTGCCATCTTCACAATCTTGTTCATCGCGATCTTCTCTGCGTCGTTCGTGTTGCGTCTACTTTGGATCGAAGCTTCGGACCTGGAGGACGAGCGCCGTCAACTGCGCGTCGTCGAACGTCGCCCCGAACGGCGGCATGCCGGCGCCTTTGCCGTTGCGGATGGTCTGGCGGATCTCGTCGTCCGTGCGTGCCTTCTGGAAGTCGTGATCGCGGAAGTTTCGCGGGGACGGGCCGCCTTCCCAGATCGGCAGCCCGCCCGTCCCGTCCGCGCCGTGGCAGCGCGAGCACGCGTTGACGAACAGCTCACGGCTCTGCGCGTTCGTGGCCGCTTCGGATTTCGTGCATGCCGCACTCACGGCCAGCATGCCGACAACCACGACCACCACGACGAAGGCGCCTCTGCGCTCGAGCTCCCGCATGATCCCAGCGCAACTAAGCCTGAATCAAGCGCGAGCGTCAACGGCGCACATGACGAAAAAGGGAACGGCGAACGCATCGCCGCTCCCTTTTCGATCTTCGATCTTCGATCTTCGATCTTCGGTCCTCGACCTTCGGTTTCGTCGGTCGTCGTGTTTTGCCCCTAATTGCAGATGCAGACGCGATAACCGCTGCTCGCGCAGTAGCAGCTGAACCCGTCCGTGCAGATCGGAAGCTTCTGCGGGATGCACGGGCGCACGCCGCTCGGCGATGTCGTGTTCGTGTCGACGGCCGGAAGCTCCTCGGCTTGGGTCTGCGCCTCCTGCGAAGGCGCAGGGTCGTCGACCTCGGACGAGCAGCCAATGACGGTCGCCAAGCCAAGGGTGAGCGAGGCGGTGAGGAGAAGAGACTTGAAGAGGTTCATGCGCGCGGTCCTTTCGGTGGTTCGTCATGCGGTTCCGCACGACGCGCGCGCACTCTTCGCTCGCTCCGTCATCCCAACAATGGTCATTTTTCCAGTGCAGGGGACGAACGTCGACGCGAGGGCTACTTCTTCTTCTTCGCGGTGGGCTTCTTCGCGGCGGGCTTCTTCGCGGCGGGCTTCTTCGCGGAAGCCTTCTTCTTCGGCGCAGGCGCAGCCTTCTTGGCGGCGGCCTTCTTCGCGGGCTTCGCGGCCTTTGCCGCCTTCTTGGGAGCTGCGGCTTTCTTCGCGACCTTCTTGGCCGACGTCTTCTTGCCCTTGGCGGACTTGGCTCCGGCTGCGGCGCTGACGGGCGCGGCCTTCGCGGCGCCGGCGGTGCCGTTGATGCTCGGACGAACGACGCCGAGGCGCTGCTTCTCGCGCGACTTCAACGTGTCGCGGACCTTGTCATCGAAGTCTTCGAACTCGAAGGGCTTGTCGATGTACGCGTCCGCGCCGTAGAGCGGGCTCGTCATCTGGTTCAAGTTCTCGCCGATGCCCGTGAGCATGACGACGCCCGTGTGCGCGAGCGCGATGTCCTCGCGGATCTTGCGGCACACTTCCCAGCCGCTCATCCCGGGCATCATGACGTCGAGGACGACGAGGTCGGGCAAGTGCTCTTGCGCGAGACGCCACGCCTCTTCGCCGTCCGACGCTTGAATCACCTCGAGCTTCGGATCGCTCATCGTACGGAGGTGACGCGCAACGAGCTCCAACATGGAGGGCTCATCGTCGGCAACGAGCACGAGCGGATTCGAGGAGGTCATGCGCGTACTATCCAGGCGTCAAGGTGGTGTGGTCAAGGGGCTATTCGCCCCGAAACTTCGTCGGCACACGGGTTGTGGACTCGACCAGCTGCTTCGAGGCGTTCACGTACTTCACCATCGTGGGCATATGCCCCTTGGCGAGCTTTAGCTTGCCCTGCATCAAAGCCTTGGTCGGATCGATTTCCTTCTTGATCACTTGCTTCCATTGCGCGTAGCTCGCGACGACCACGAAGGGCGCTTTTTCCTCGGCCTCTTTGGCGAGAAGAAGCTTGCAATCGCGACATCGCCCCTGATCGACATCGAGCCACATCGCCAGGTCCTCGGGGATGCCTAGCGATGGCTCTGCTTTGACGACCATGGCGACGACGCCATGCGTCCAGTCCTTGCCTGCCTTCGCATACTCCGGATTCGCGTTGATCGCGTCCTTGTACGCAGCGACCCATTCTTCTGACGGAAAATCGAGCTCGGCCATGAATGATCTCGTACGAGCTTACTCCATCTAGAGTCGACAACGCGCATCTGTTCGGCGAGGATCGACATGGTTCTCGGAATGGCAGCCGCAAAAAATGCTCGGATGGGTCGCTCGAGCCCTGAGCGACGGCAAAGGCCGGAGACGAGCCCCGTGAGCACATCGAAAACCGAAACGAATCCGATGGGGGGCGGTCGAGCGACCGTGCACAACCCCGGCAACAAGCGCCTCGATTCGGTCCTCGACTTCGTCGCCTTTGCCGCGCGTCCGATGCCGCTCGTGACGCTCCTCGATGAAGCTCCGCGGCGCATTGCAGCGATTTTCGACGCAGACGTGTGCTCGCTCTATCTCGTCGAAGGCGACGGCCACGAGCTCGTCATGCGCGGCAACGTCGGCTTCGCGCCCGAGGCCCTTGGCCAGGTGCGCCTCACGATCGGCGAAGGAATGACGGGCGAAGCGGTCGAATACCTTCGGCCCGTCACCAGCGAAAACGCCAAGCGCCATCACTCGTACAAGCACTTCGACGACCTCGGCGAAGAGCGCTTCCCCGTCTTCCTCTCCGTTCCCATTCGAGGCAAGGCCGGTCCGCTCGGCGCGCTCGTCATCCAGCGACGGGACCACGAAGGTCATCCTCCGCGCTTCGAAGATCGCGACATCGAGCTGCTCACCGCGCTCGGCGCGATCATCAGCGCGGGCATCCGTCACGCGGAGCTCATCGACGCGCGACGCGACAAAGCGACGCCGCCACGAAGAGCAGGCGGCGGCACGCGAAAGGTCACGCTGACAGGACGTCCGTTCGTGATGGGCCGCGCGCTCGGCGCCATCGCTGCGCTTCGCCGGCCGGCGGGCCGGAGCGAACGCGGCGAGGTCCATGATGTTGGCGAAGAGCAGAAGCTTCTCCGCGGCGCGTTCGACGTCGCCGACAAGGCGATGCGGGCGCTCTCCGGTCGCGCGCGCACGATGCGGCTCGGCGATCAGGCGGGCTTCCTCGCGACCTACGTGGACATCCTCGGTGACGGACGCTTCCGCGAGCGCGCCGACGAGCTCGTGCTCTCCGGAGGAGGGATCGCCGCTGCGCTCGGCCGCGTCGCGCGAGAGGTGACGCGCACGGCGGCGTCGATCACACGCGACGCCTTCCTCGAGGAGCGCGCACGCGACATCGAAGATCTCTGCGACGCGCTCGTGATGCTTGCGGCTGCAGACAAACGCGCCGAGCTGCCTTCGAAGGCCGTGCTCATCGGCGACGGCCTCAGCGTGTTCGATCTCCTCGTCTCCGCGCGTGCACACCCCGTGGGCGTCGCCCTCACGGATCGGGCGACGGGTCCTCGCACCCGAACCCTGCTGCGTCTCTTGGAGGTCCCCGCGATCGTCGGGGTCGAGGGTCTCTTCAAATGGGCGTCGGATGGGGACGTCGCGGTTCTCGACGCAGATCACGGGCTTTTGGTGATCAACCCGTCGCGTAGCGAGGTCGCTGCGCTCCGGGAGTACAAGCGGGCGCAGGGCAGCAAAGACGCGCTAGAGTAAGAAAAAGCGCCGAATCGTCGTCCTTCGACCCAAGAAGATTCACGCACGTCCAAGCTCCACCAACACCGCGTGTTGATGCAGGAGATGCTCTTGTCGCAGCAACCAAGCAGTCGCTCACCGTCACCACGCTCCCCTGCCGCCGGCGATCTCCCCGACATGATCGACGGCGCGGACGACGGGGATCGTCCGTCCATCACGGAGGTCAACGGGACCGTCGCGCGCTTCGAGATGGCGTACAACCCGAACCCGAACGAGCGCTTCGTCTTCGGTCCGCCGATCTGGCAGCGCCTCCCCTCGCTCATGTTCCTCGGATTCGGCGCGGTCGTCGGCGTCGCGGCGCTCCTCGCGCACAGCGGATCGAGCAACACCGCGCTCTATCGATTCATCGTCGCCGAGAACCGGACGCCGCTCGTGATCGTGATCGTCGTCGCGGCGATCGCGACGTTCATTCGATCGGGCCTTCGCGGTGTCATCGTCACGCGCGAAGGCGTCGAGTCGCGCACGCTCTCGCTCGGGTTCCCGCGCGTCCGGAAGTTTCGCTGGGCCCAGATCGATCGCGTCGTCCTCGACAAAGAAGAGGTCCTCTTCGAGCTGTGGAACGGCACCTACGAGCGCCTCCCTCGCGTGCGCGAAGGCGAGAAGATGGTCGACCTCCTCGAGCGCGTCGCGCTCGGGCGCGGCCGCCAAGTGACGCGTCTCTCGTAGCGGAGCGCTACTCCGCGCGAAGCATCACGTCGTCGACGAAGAGGCATCGCTCGGCTTCTGCCGCCGGGGCGCCGATCGACACGCGCACGTTCGTCGCGCTCGTCGCGAGGTCGAAGGGCACCTCGAGGAGATCCCACGCGTCACGGATCGTCATGGTGGGCGCGGTCGCTTGGACGAGGCCGTCGTGCGTGTCTGCGTCCACGCGTGCGAACGCCTCGCTTGGCGCTGCGGTGACCGCGCGGCGGCGCACCCACGCGTTGAAGACGTAGTGGCCTGCTTCGAGCGCGCCGAGGTCGTGCGAGATCGCGATCGCGACGCTCGTCCCGTCTGCACACACCTTGCACGAGTAGTTGCCTGATCGCGCCGGCGTCGCGCGGATCGCCTCGGCGCCCGACGTCGGCCATCCATTGCAGTCGGGGCTCGCGGGCTCGAAGCCCCAGAGAAGAACGGGCTCCTCGAGGATCGGCCGGTCGCTGACGATCGCGGGCTCGGCGCGGGCGCTCGAAGGCTCGTCTTGGTGCGCGGCCGCGGGCAGCGGCGCCGACGCGGTGTCTTTCTTCGATGGGGTGAGATCGCGCGTGGGATCCGCGGCGCAGGCGCTCACGCAAAAACAGCACAGCAGGACGGCGTTGATGCGTTTTGTCACCACGAGATGAAGTTAACGGACGAGCGACGGGACTGCCGAGCCCGATGCATGCTCGCGCTAACACTTTCGTAGGCGCGTGTGCGAAGGCTCGCGTCTCAGCGCGGCGTCTGCTGAATTTTGTCGCGCTTGGCTCGGACGGACTAGCCGGACGATGCCTTCCACTCCTCGCGCGCTGCCGTGCGGAGCTTGTCGTCGACGAGCAGCTCGACGGCCGTGCGAGCGAGCGCCTTCGCGGCCTCGATCGCCGTCTTGAGACCGCGGTCGCTCGCGGCTGCATGCGCGAATTTGTGCTGGTGGCAGAGCGCTTCGTTCTCGTCGACGATCGCGAGATACGGATGAATCGACGGGACGACGTGCGAGACGTCGCCCATGTCCGTGCTGCCGGCGCCGACGCGATCGTCGGTCTCGCGCGTCGGGCGGCCGAGCGACCCGAGGTGTGCGCCGAAACAACGCGCCATCGTCATGTTGTTTCGCATGTCGCTGTAGCCTTGCCGGGCGACGATCTCGATCTCGACTTCGCTCGCCAGCGCGGCGGCCTTCGCGCAGCGCTCGACGATGGCGCGCACACGTGCGAGCTCCGTCGTGTCGCGCGCGCGGACGCTGAACTCGCACGAGGCGAGCTCGGGGATGATGTTCACCGCCTGCCCGCCGTTCGTCACGTACCCGTGCACGCGCACGCCGTCCTTGAAGCGAACGCGCTGCCCGTCGATCAGCCGGAACGTGTCCATGCAGGCCTGGAGCGCGCTCTTTCCGTCGTGCGGAGCTGCGGCGGCGTGCGCCGGTGAGCCACGGAACGTCATCGCGAGCCAGACGCTCGCGAGCGCAGGGTGCGCGAGCATGTCGCGATCGAAGGGGTGGAACATCATCGCTGCGTCGATCCCCTCGAAGACGCCGCCTTGAATCATCTTGATCTTGCCGCCGCCACCTTCTTCGGCGGGCGTCCCGAGGAACACGACCTCGCCCTTCACGCGCTCGGCGACCGCCGCGGCCGCGAGGAAGGCTCCGACGGCGCTCATCGCGATCAGGTTGTGGCCGCACGCGTGCCCGATGTCGGGTAGGGCGTCGTACTCTCCGAGGATCGCGATCTTCGGTCCGCCAGCGCCCTTCTTGGCGCGGAGCGCGGTGGGCATCCCGGCGAGGCCATGTTCGACCTCGAAGCCACGTGCGCGCAAGAGCTCCGCGATCCATCCCGCCGCCTTGTGCTCTTCGAAGCGCAGCTCGGGGTTGGCGTGGATGTCACGCGAGAGCTTGGTGAGGGCCTCGCGCTCGCGGTCGATGGTCTCGTCGATGACTTTGGACAGCTCGGGGGAAAGCATGATGTTCAGATGCCGCTACCAGCGGGACGGCACTGGCGCAAGCAACGCTTTCGGACGCGTTCGCACCTCGCGCGACCGATGCTAGGCTCGGCGTCGTCGTGAAGTCCCGCCCCCGCTCCCGCTTGCGCCATCCGTGGGTCCTCGCTGGCGCGATCGCCACCGCCGCTGCCGTCGTCGCCGGTATCGTGGCGTGCGTCGATCCTCCCCCCGCCACCATCCCGCCGATGCCGAGCGCGCCGCCCGCCACGGCGGCCTCGACCCCGCCGGCGCCGGAGGACCCCGCGAAGTCCGTCCTCGCGAACGCCACCGAGCCGCTCCCGAAATTCGTGCCCGAGCGCGTGAAGGACGAGGGCGCAGCGATGGGCACGCACATCGCGTTCGCGGCGTACACGACGCCGTCGGTCGACGCCGCCAAAGCCAAGGCGACATTCCAGGCCGCGATCGACGAGATCAAGCGCATCGAAGCGCTCATGACGACGTGGAGACCCGAGAGCGAGGTCTCGCGCATCAACACCGCCGCGGGCAAGAGCGCCGTGAAGGTGAGCGACGAGACGTTCAACGTCATCAAAGAGTCCGTCCACGCGAGCGAGATCAGCGAAGGGACGTTCGACATCACCTTCCACACGCTCCATGGCCTCTGGAAATTCGACGAGGACCTCGATCCGCATCCTCCCACCGACGCGGCGGTGAAGGCTCGTCTGCCGTTCGTCGGCTACAAGAACATCAAGCTCGACGACAAGGCGAAGACCGTGATGCTCGCCCAAGAGAAGACGCAGATCGGCCTCGGCGGCATCGCCAAGGGCTACGCGGTCGACGCGGCCGTGCGCGTGCTCGAGAAGGCGGGTCTCACGTCGTTCTTCGTCCAGGCGGGCGGCGATCTCTTCGCGCGCGGCCGAAAGCCCGACGGGTCGGAGTGGCAAGCGGGCGTTCGTGATCCTCGCGGCTCCGAGGGGAAATACTTCGCGACGCTCCCGCTCACCGATCACGCCTTCAGCACGGCAGGCGACTACGAGCGCTCGTACGTCGTCAATGGCAAGCGCTATCACCACATCATCGATCCACGCACTGGCCAGCCGGCGACTGCATGCCGGAGCGTGACGATCTGGGCGCCGAACGCGTTCCTCGCCGACGAGATCGACGACGCCGTGTTCATCCTCGGTCCCGACAAAGGCATGAAGCTCGTCGAGTCGCTCGATGGCGTGGGCGCCGTGATCGTCGACGCGAAGAACAACGTCGGGATCAGCAAACGCCTTCAAGGCAAAGTGCAGCTCGTCTCCGCGCCGTCCGACGGCATCTGAATCGTCCAGCGCGAGCAGCTTGCGCTCGAGGCCGATTTCGGCGAGTGCCTGGCGCCCCATAGATCCAGGCACTTCGTCGTTACCTACACCGGCGTACTCAATTGCGCCTCGCCTCGATCCGCGCCGAATTTTGCGGCGTAGGGGACTCGAGCTGCCGACCGAGTACGGAAAAGGAGTGCGTGATGAGCGTGAAGTGGAGCATCTGCGTGGCGACGGCATGGGTGATGGCGACTGCAGTCGTGGGCTGCAGCAGCGACGAGACATCGACGACGCCGAGCGGAGGCACGTCGTCGTCGTCGTCGTCGTCGTCATCGGGAGCGACGCCGGGATCGAGCAGCTCGAGCAGCGGATCGCCGAGCACGGGGACCCCGAGCGCATCAGGCACGCTCTACGATCGCCTCGGGAAGAAGGACGGCATCGCGGCCGCGCTTCACGCGATCGTCGACAAGGAGCTCGAGGACACCGAGATCGCGTCGTACTTCTTCTTCCAGGTGCAGTCCCCGATCCCCGCGGGCCATCCCTCACGCGCGCAAATCGAAGAGTGCCTCACGTTGCAGCTCTCGAACGCCGCGGGCGGACCCGAGACGTACCCGGCGACCGTCGCTGGCGGCTTCACGTGCCGCGACATGAAGACCGCACACACGGGGCTGAGCATCCCCGCTGGCGTCTTCGATCGCTTCATCACGATCGCGGCGGGCGTCCTCAAGGGCGCGAAGGTCGCGGACGCGGACATCAAGGTGATCGGCTCCGTGCTCACCGGAGAGAAGGACAACGTCGCGCAAGACAAGACGCGCGAGACAGGTCCCTTCATGCCTCCCGAGGGTGAGGGTCAGTAGCGAGGGCGACGAGCGAGGAAGCGGGAGAACAGATGATGAAGGCAAAGGCACCGAAGGCGAAGACGACGAAGGCGATCGTGATGGTGGGGGTCACGGCGCTCGGGCTCGTGGGGATCGTCGGTGCCCTTCACGCTCCGTTTGCTCGCTCGCTCTTGATGAAGATGGGGGGCTGCCCGCTCGGGAAGGCGTCCGCAGCGGAGGTGGAGCAAGGGCGCATGCAGGCAGTGCGAAATACGCGCGGCGCCACGCAAGCGCCTGCTCGCCCTGCGCTCGGGTTCACGCTCGACGCGTCGACGCCGGAGGACGTGCACGCGTGGGCGAACGCCAACCTGGTGACGTGCAACGACAAGCGTGAAGGCATGCTGATCACGTGCAAGGACGTCGCGGCGAGCGCCTTGATGGATCGCAAAGGCGAGCCGGGCGTCGTCGACGAGGTGAGCTTCGCGTTCCGCCCGCGGGATCGGAGGCTCGTCAACGTCACCGTCGTGTCGTTCGCGCTCCCCGCGGAGGAGGGAGCGCGACGCATGCAGGCCGCGACCGAGCGGCTCTCGAAGCAAGAGCACCTCGGCGCGCCGACGCACGCGGCGGGCGAGGCGACGGCGCAGCGCCTCTCGCAAGGCGGCTTCATGACGGCGACCGCCGAGTACAACTACGCGGACTACATGGCCGAAGTGACGGCGACGAGCTTCACGCGCGGCGTGACCGTCCGCGAGCACTTCCTCTCCGCGACGGAGTGAGCGCGTCAGCGGAGCGTCAGCATCAGCCGCGCGGCGTCTTCGAGATCGCGCACGCATCGAGCTTCGAGCACGCGCGTGCACTTCGGAGCGTACCGGGACATCGCGCTATCGCCGGTCGCCCACTGAGGCCGCGCCTCCGGGCAAAGCCAGATCAGCGCGCGGGCGCGGGCGCGGATGGCGTCGAGCACGTCGGCCGCGGGATCGAGGTAGTTCGTGCGGCCGTCGCCGAGGATGACGACGGTGGTACGCCGATCGATGTCAGCGAGGACATTGGACTCGAACGCGCGGAGCGCCCGCCCGTAGTTCGAGTTGTGGGTGATGGGGACGACCGCGCCCGAGTACGCGCGCGACAGCGCGACGGCGACGGGCTGTTCGTCGAAGAGGCGCGTCGTCTCACCGAGCTCGCTGACGAAGACGAACGTGCGCGTCCCGGAGAACAGCTCCTGCGCCGCGTAGGTGAGCTCGAGGAGAAAGCGCGCCACGGAGCGCACCGACTCGCTGACGTCGCACACGATGACGAGCTTAGGCTTGTCACGACGCCGGGCGCGGCGCGCCAGCACGATCGGGACGCCGTTCGTGCGCATCGACAGCCGGAGCGTGCGATGCACATCCATCCGCCCTCGTCGCGAGCGCTTGCGACGAACCCGCTCGCCGCCGCGCAAGCGTTCGACGAATCGACGCACGGCCTTACGGACCTCGTCGATCTCGCGCTCGTCGAGCGAGGTGAAGGGCAGCGCCAACGGGTCTCGCGCGCTCTCTCGCTGCTGCGCCTCCTCGCGTTGATCGAGCGTCTGCTTCACGAAGGCGCGAACGTCGCCTGCGGCCATCGACAGCTCCGCCTCGAGCGCCGCTGCGAGCGCCGCCGCACGTTCCTCCCCGAGCGCGTCGACGAGTCTTGGCCTCAGCGCGGCGAGCGCATCCGCCGCGCGACGCTGCCCCACCTGCTCGAGGAGGCGATGGGTGTAGAAGCCGGATTGAAGCGGGCTATGCATCGTTTCGAGCAGGCGTGAGGAGCCCGCGAGGTGCAGCAGCCGGTCGAGATCGGCGCCGCGGCCAAGCAAGACCGAGAGCGCATCCGACGATCCGTCGGGGGTCGCCTGCGCCATCGCGTCGAGCAGCTCGCGAAGCGCGTCGAGCTCGTTGCTCGTGAAGCCTCGCGCTTCGAGTCGCTCCCAGAACGTGCGTCGTGGGGCATGCGACGCCGAGAAATACGCGTCGAAGGCGCGTTCGAAGCGCGCGCGATCGCGCGGGCGCTGGACGAGGACCGCCAGGAGCGCGTCGCGCACGTCGTCTCTCGCCGACAAACCTACCGCCCGAAGCGCGCGTGCAGCGTCGATCGCCTGGGACGTCGAGATCGTGAGCCCTTCGCGCCGAAGCACCCAAAGGAGCTCATCGGTCACACGCAACACCGCGCGAGGGTCGACCGGTGCGCCGCCCAACGATGCCCCCTACTTCTCGGCGAGCAGCTTCTTCACGGCAGCCTCGAGCTTCGCGTCGCCAGACGGATCGAAGCCGACGAAGACATCGCGCACGACGCCCTTCTTGTCGATGAGGACCATCGTGGGCAGCCCGCTGATGCCGTACGCGCGGCTCGTGTCGCCGTCCTTGTCGACGACGACCGGATACCGCATCTGGAATTTCTCGGCGAAGATCGCCGCCTGCTCCGCTTCGTCGGTCGTGATGCCGACGACCGAGAGCCCTTGCGGGCCGAGCCGGTCTTTGAGCGTGCTGAGACGCGGGGCGATCATGCGGCACGGACCGCACCACGAAGCCCAGAAGTCGACGAGCGCGACTTTACCTTTCAGCGCGCCGAGCGATGCGGGGGCGCCCGAGAGCGGCGTCACGTTGGTCCAGCTCGGCGCAGGCGCACCGACGAGATCCATCCGAAGGAGGTCGTCGCTCGACGGACGAACGGCGAGGATGACCGCAGCGTTGAGCGGGTTGCCCGTGCGCTCGAGGCCCAAGGTGATCGTGTCGCCGATCTTGTGCGACGCGACGTTTCGCGTGACGTGACCTGGCGAGGTGACGCGCGTCCCGTCGATCGCGACGATCCGATCGCCCGCACGGACACCACCGCGCTCGGCGGGTGAGCCACGAACGACGTGCTCGACTTTGACGCCCGTGTCGCCGCCGTTGTCCATCGAGACGCCCATCCATGGCAGCGCACCGAAGGGAGAGAGCGTCGCGGTCGACGCCGCTGGCGGCGCGGATCGGGGAGGTGGTTCCGACGGTTCGCCCTTCGCGGCGGCCCCTCCAGCGAGGAGACACGCAGCTGTGAGAAAGGGGACGAGGAGAAATCGAGGGTTCTTCATGAGGAACGAAGGTTCGACGCGGGCATCGAATCGACGTTCCACAGTTTGACGCACAAAAGCGACGTGGCGCTACCCCCAGAGGGGGAGCGCCACGGAAAGCCAGAGCACGTTTCTCGAGACAGAGATCAGTGACCGGATACCAAAGTCAACGAAGCAAGCTCGACAAGCATCGGCGCAAGAAAGAAAGGCCAGCTCTTTTCAGGGAGCTTCTCTCGGACGAGGCAAACCGCGAAAAGGGAGTATCGAGGTTTGCGCGACGCGACGAGCAGCCCAGCACCTCGCGCCGTTGTCTGTCTTAAGAGCTGCCCTTCTGAAGAAAGAGAAGAAGAAGTTAGAGAGCAGCGAACCTGGATAGAGCATTGCCCATGCCACTTTAGGAAACCGAGCAATCCCGAGGGCCTAGGTAAACCCTCACCGATCGTTGGGTCATGGAGGCTGTCAGCACAGTCAGCGTGGCCCACGAGGTCTGCACTGTTTGCGTAGTTGGCACGAGTCTTCCGTCCGCGCCCAATTTCCCATGTCATTACATGTAGGTTTGCACGTCTCGGGCGTTTGCGAGCAGCTCGCGAGCCGCCTGCGATCCCTGGCCGAGCCCGGCGAACGTCATAAGTCCGCAGGACGGGGTTGACTCTGTTGGTGTCGGAAGTAAGGTGCGCGTCCTTCGAACCTCTTCGGTCCGAAAGAAAAGCGCCCATAGCTCAGCTGGATAGAGCACTGGTCTACGGAACCAGGTGTCGGAAGTTCGAATCTTCCTGGGCGCGCAAAGCGAGAGAGTCACGTCGATGTCGCAGCACGATGGCGAAGACGTCGACATCTCGTGGATGCGCGAAGCCCTCGCCCTCGCCGACCACGCCGCGACGCTCGGTGAAGTTCCGGTGGGCGCGGTCCTCGTCGACGCGAGCGGCGCGCGCGTCGCGGACGGGTACAACCTCCGCGAGACGGACGCGGATCCCACCGCGCACGCGGAGATCCTCGCGATTCGCGCGGCCTCGAAAGCGAATCGCTCCTGGCGCCTCGAAGGGCACACGCTCTACGTAACGCTCGAGCCCTGCGTGATGTGCGCAGGCGCGCTCGTCAACGCGCGCATCAAGCGTGTCGTTTGGGGATGCGACGATCCGAAGGCAGGCGCGTGCGTGACGCTCTTCACGATCGGACAAGACACGCGGCTCAACCACCGCTTCGCGATGACGCGCGGCGTGCTCGAGACGGAGTGCGCGGATCGCTTGAAGCGCTTCTTCGCTTCGCTCCGCGCCCAGGGGAAGAAGTAGCGGACGACGTAGAAGAAGAAGAAGAAGAAGAAGAAGAAGAAGAAGACCGCCTGCTCGCGTCGCCTTGCTTCCGCGTGTAGCCGCCGATGTTCTTCAACGCCTCGCGCTTCGAGAGATACGACAAGCGATCTTCGTTGCGCTCGACATAGCGCCGGACCTCTTCGGGGTCCGTCCACGCGTACGCGCGAAGAGCCCACCCGATCGCCTTTCGCAGCCAGAACTCGCTTCGACCGATCGAGGGCTCGATGCACGCGTAGAGCAAGTCGAGGTCCGTCTCTTTCTTGAACGGGAGCTGGGAGAGGATCGCGGTGCGGCGCTTCCAGATGTCGTCGTCTTTGCTCCAAGCGAGCATCCGGCGGCGCATCGTCGTCTTCTTGGCGTCGACGTCCCGCTTCAGCACCACCGCGACCGCGTGC
This sequence comes from Labilithrix sp., assembly GCA_044227045.1. Taxonomy (GTDB): domain Bacteria; phylum Myxococcota_A; class Polyangia; order Polyangiales; family Polyangiaceae; genus Labilithrix. The sequence goes on along the minus strand of JBGAFW010000089.1, from coordinate 12,390 downwards.
GTGGCGATCTCGTCGACGTAGTCCCACCACGCCCCGGTCACGATCATCTCCTCGAGCATCGGCATCGCGTCGTTCGTGAGAAGCGCACGTGCCTTGCGCGCGGTGACCAGGTTGATCGCGGCGTATCGCTCCTCGCGCTTCTCTGCCCCACGCCAGATCGCGAGCACGTCCTCACTCCACTTCACTTCGTCTTCGAAGTCGTAGTCGGCGAACGCCTCCTTGCAGAGCGCCCGCATCGTCGCGTTGGGAAGGCCATGACACGGCATCGCCGACTTCATGTAGGCCTGCTGCGCGAGCGCGCGCGCGGGATCGCCTGCCTTCGTCATGCGCGCCCGAAGGTCGAGGAGGAGCGACGGCTTCTTGCTCCGCGTCGCGCTCGTCTTCGCGATCGCGTTCGTCTTCGCGCTCGTCTTCTTGTTGGTCGCCACGTCCCCGACGCTAGTCGAGAGGTCGCCAGGCTGCATCGTCATCCATCGGATCGCGACGCGTCGAGGTGACGGGCTTTCGAGGCTCCGGGCGAGGCTCCCCCGGCCGGTAGAAGACGATCGTCTCCTTGAGACCTTCTTCGAGCTCGGCGTGGGTGATCTTGCCGTTGCGCGCGGCGATCTCCATCAGCGCCGTGAGGTGACGCATCCACGTCTCGCTCACCTCGCCCTTCTCGCGGAGCTTGCCGTACCGAATGGGAGACGGCAAAAGCGACGCGAGAAAGAAGCATTCTCCGAGGTGAAGCTCCTCTGGCTTGCGCCCGAAGTAATACTCGGCGGCTTGCGTGATGCCGTACACGTCAGGACCGAACTCGACGACGTTCAGGTAGAGCTCCATCATGTCGTCCTTGCGGAAGATCTGTTCGAGGTAGTCGGTCAAGATCACCTCCTCGATCTTTCGCGACATCGCCTTGTCGCGCGCCAAGAACAGGTTCTTCGCGAGCTGCATCGTGATCGTGCTCGCTCCGCGGACGAAGCGCCGAGCCTTCAGGTTGGCCTGAACGCTCGAGCGAATCGCCGCATGATTGAAGCCGTGATGCTTGTAGAATGCACCATCCTCGGTCGTGAGCACCGCTGCGATCATGAACGGGCTGATGTCGTCGAGGTTCGTCCAGTTCGGCGTGCCTGGTCCCGTCGTCGACTCGCCGATCGTCCCGTCGGGCTTGTACGTCTTGTACGTGAAGGCCCCGCCGAAGTGGTCGTGCGACAAGTCGCGAGGGACCTCGAGCATGCGGCACTGGTCGTCGATCCGATAGTCGAGCGCGAGCTTGTCGATCGTACGCGTGTCGAAGGCGAGGTTCAGGTTCGCGCCGAACGTGCCTCCCATCCGCGCCGCGCGAACCGTCGGGAGCAGCCCCTGCGGTGACGAGTCGAGGAGCGCCTGGCACGAGGCCGGCGCGACGTCGATCGCGAGCGAGAGGGCGAAGTGCGCCGGCGACTCCTCGATCGTGCCATGCGTCTTCACGTGCAGCGCCCCCATGTCGAGCTGGGCGTCATCCACGCGCAGTCGCCCGATGTCGTCGAGCACGCCACGCGCCGAGAGCGAGAAGTCGATCCCGCGAAGTGGCTCGGGCGAGATGCGCGGCTGCTTCATCGAGATCGAGCGCAGCGTGACCTGGCCGTCGAACGTGAGCGCGTCCGCTGGCGCGCTCAAGACGAGCTGCCCTTTGCCCGAGACGGTGCCCTTCGTGACGTCGGTGATGCCCTTCGTGCCTTCTTTGACGCCGAGCATCGCGAGCGAGACCGGACCGCCCGCGAGCCGCGCCGTCATCTCGCCGCCCGCCACGGGAAGGTCCGCGTCGATCGACAGGGGCGTGCCGCCGGGGACGGTGGGCGGCGGATCGTCGCGCGTCGCGTCTTTCATCAAAATAATACTGGCGCCGCTCGCAAATCCAAGATGGACACGGTCGCTCGTGCGCGTGAGCGTGAAGGCGCCAGGCCCGAAGGCGATCGGCTCGCCGCCGACATCGAGCTTCAGCGTGAGACCACCGATCTCGACGCTTCCACCGTCGGGAATTCGAGGCGCGAACGCCGCCACCGCGGTCGCGATCCGAGCACGCATCGCGTGCAGATCGGGCAAAGGCAGAACGGGCTCGTCTGGCGCGCTCGGCGGCGGCGCGGGCGCGGCGACGGCGATCACCTTCCCCTTCTTCTTCGTGGGCGCGATCGCGATCGGCAAAGGCGGCGGCGCGATCTCGGTCGCCGCCGAGGAGGCTTGCTTCGACTCGGCGCTCTTCGGCGGCTCGTGCGCGACGGTGAGCGTGGTCGCCTTGATGTGACGAGGCGATCCATCCGGCGCGAGATCGATGTCGGCTTCGGTGACCTCCAGGGTGAGGTGATGAAGGGTCTCGCTCGCGGCGCACTTGAGGCATCCGAGCTTGATGCCGCTCGGGTCGCGGGAAGCGCGAAGCCCAGCGCCGGTGAAGGCACCTCCCGACGGGAGCTTCCACGTGAGCGAGAGATCCTCGGCGGAGATGGGCTTCGACGACGACGGCGCGGACGCCGGCGCCGCTTCGTCCGGAGCGCTCGTCTTCTTGAAGTCGCGAAGACGCTGCGCCACGTCGTCGGGCTCGCCCTCGATGAAGATCCCGCCGCCCTTCGCCTTCACCTCTTGCACGGAGAAGCCCGCGCTCATCTCGACGCGCACCTCGTCGAGCCTTGCTTCGACTCCGGGGACGCCGCGCGGCCTCGCCTTCACGTCACGAAGGGTGACCGCGAAGAACCCTGGCCGAACGCTCCCGACGTCGACGTCGAGCTTCCTCCGATCGGCCTCCTTGGCGACACGCGAGCGAACAATCGGACCAAACGCGATCGCCAAGCCGGCGATCACGACGACGAAGGCCCCGAGCGCGATGAGGAGCCACCGAGGAGGAGGTCGCAAGCGAGCGCGGCGCGGCGTCGCGTGGCGCGGTGAGGTCGTCGTCGGTGGACGATCCGAGCGCGCGCGGGAGGCGAGCTGGGAGTCGTGGGGAGCGCGGAACATGCGAAGACTGGCCGGCGAACCGAGGGAGCCTCATGGTAACGCCTGAGCCGAGAAGGCCAATCATTCGCAGCGTCGAAAAGCGCTCCCGGCATTCCCATGGCCGTCGCTGTGTCCGGCGGGCGAGTCATTTCGCCTGAAAATCGGGCCTACACGGGTCTAGCGCGACCACATCGTGCACAGGAGAAGGAAGACGGCTCGGACTCGGGCGTACTTCGAGCGGTAGCTCCCATTGTCTTGTACAAAAGCCTGACAGCCATGCGCGCCCCCCGCACCCTCCTCACGCTCATCCTGATCGCCCTGGCGGTTGGGGCCGAGCGCTTCGCTTACTACGGCTCGCGGGCATTTCTCTCGCTCGACTTTCATCAAGCCGGACAAACGTACGAGCGCATCGCCCTCGCGTTCACGACCATCACGTGGGCGTCGATCGCCGGCATGGTGATCGGCGGCGCGATCGCCTACGCGACGGGGCCGCGCATCGTCGGTGCGATTGGGGCTGGGATCAGCGCGCTCGCGCTCGTCTTCCTCGCGCTCACGAATTCACCGGCCGCAGGCTTCACGCTCCTCGGCTTCGGGTCGGGCGTGTTCCGCTTCACGCCGTGGGCTGCTGCTGGCCATGCGCTCGCCACCGAGCGCGACGTGAACGGCATTCCCTTCCCAAGCGGACGGCGCTTCGTCGCGATGGCGGCCTTCGCGAGCAGCATCTACGTGATGAGCAACATCAGCGCGATGATCGCGAGCCCGATCCTCGGAGCCATTCGCAACATGGGGGGTCGCGGGATCTCGTACGGAATCGCCGCCGTGGTCGCGCTGATCGCCGCAGCGCTCGTGGGCGCCTCGGAGCTCGTCGTGCGCGGTGACGAAGCTCCCGCGCAAGCAAACGGCCCTCAAGCCCCGAACGATCCGTACCGCGGCGCGTCGCAGGCGAAGCCGATCGACTCGTCGCCGATGGCCACGATCGCCTCGACGGGACTGGCCGGTCTCGCCATCCTCGCCATCGGCGAAGCCTTCATGAGCCTCGGCACGACGTTCGTTGGAATGCCGCCCCTGAGCGTCAGCTCGCGCGAGATGACGTGGCTCTTCTCGATCAACCCGATCGTCGTGATCCTCGTCAACATCACGCTCGCGATCGTGTTCCTCGTCGGTGCGTCGAACCGGTCGCGATCGGTCCCGCTCTTCCTCTTCGCATGCGGCACGCTCGTGACCGGATTTGGCTTCCTCATCGCGGCCGCCGCTCAAGAGACGGGCGCTCTCGTGTATGCGCTCGCGCAAGTCGTCATCGGCGTGGGCGAGGTCGCCTTCCCGATCGGGCTCGCCTACGCGGCGCTCTCGATGCGCGGGCGCGGCTTGTCCCTCGCGCTCGCGATGTTCAGCGCAACCACCTCGATCGTCTCTGCGAGTATCTCGCCGATGAACCGCGCCATCGCGGGAAACGCGGGACGCATCGGCCTGATGGTCGTCGCCGGCCTCGGAGCGATCGTGTGCGGCGTCATCTTCCTCGTGAAGGCGCGCCGAATCCACGCGTACTTCCTCGAGCCCGCGGAGCTGCAAGCGCAGGCCGCCCAGCCGCAGCCGCCACCGCAACAGCAGGCGTACTGACCGAACGGCGCGTTACTCGAACGCGACTTCGAACGGCTCGTTACCGTCGCCCTCGAGGCGGGACGGGATCGCCTTGAAGAGCGACACGATCTCGGTCGCCCAGGAGTCCTTGTCCTTGCGAAGAGGCTCGAGGTCACGCGCGATCTGAGCGAGCTCGTTGCGGCGCTCCTCGGTGAAGCCGAAGAGCGATCCGACCTTGGCAAGGATCTCCTCTTCCTTGGCATGCACCTCGTCGTCGATGCCGCTGAGCCACGCGGCCGCCACGTACGCGAAGGCCTTGTCGCGCGGGCCGAGCTCGTCGACGAGCAGCTCATCGACCTCGATCGGCTTCTCGAGGAGATGGTCGAGACGATCACGCAGCTCCTTCGTCAGATTGAAGACACTCGCCGCTGCGCGAACGCCGTCTCTCTCCTGATCCTCGAGCTTGCCATCCGCCCATGCCATCGTGATGAGGAGAGCGAGGGTTTCGACACATGCATCGCCACTGATCGTGAGCCGCTTCATGGCCGGAGCTTACCTTGCCGCGCAGCCGTGATCGAGCGCGCTATTTGGGCTTCACCGTCAGCTCTCTCGGCGGGTCACCCGTGAGCGTCGCGAGAAACGCTTCGATCGCCTTGATTTGTGGGCCTCCGAGCTCCTTGCCCACCTGATGCCGCGACATGAGGCGAATCGCCTCCTCGAGCGTGGTCGCCGAGCCATCGTGAAGCCACGGCCCCGTGGCCGACACGTTTCGAAGCGACGACACCTTCCACATTCCCTTGTCGACCTCTTGATGCGTCACCTCGAAGCGCCCTGGCTCCGTCCCGAGCGGCGCCGGCCATGGCTTCGCGATCCCGAGCTTCTGCGCTTGGGTGGCGCCGAGGTATTTGCCCTGATGGCACGAGGTGCACCCCGCCTCGACGAACATCGCGAAGCCTTGCTTCTCGGCGTCGGTGAGCGCCGCCTTGTCACCTTCGAGGAATTTGTCCCAGCGCGAGCGCGCGAAGAGCTTCTTCGCGTACGTCCCGAGCGCGCGCCCGATTGTCTCGTTCGAGATCGCAGGCTTCTCGTCGGGAAACGCCTTCTTGAACGCCGCCGCGTACGCAGGGATGCCTTCGAGCGTGGCGACGACCTTCGTGTCGTCGGGCATCCCCATGATCGTCGCGTCGGTCACGTGAGGAAGGACGAAGTCGTCGATCGTGCTCGTCCGCGCGTCCCACCCTTGCGCAAACGAACCTCCGGCGTTGAGGATCGTCGGCGTGTTGCGCTTCGTCTTCGCCTTCTTCGATCCCACCGAGAGCGCTTGCCCGTCGGCGCCCGCCTTCGCGAAGTCGTGGCACGACGCACACGACACGTCGCTCGCGATCGAGAGCTTCGTCTCGAAGTAGAGCATCTGCCCGAGCTTCGTCACGTCATCGAGGACGGGCTTCTCGACGCCCGGAGGGATCGGCGCGAAGGAATTCAGCTGCTCTTCTTTGAACGGCAGCAGCGTCGTCGACGCCGGCGCTGCTCCTGCAGAGCCTGACGCCGAGCCGGCGGTGGCGGCGGTCGTCGCGATCGTCGCGGGGGTCGTGGTCGGTGCTGGCGCGGTGGTGCTGCTCTTGTTCTCGCATCCGAAGAGGGCCGCGAACGGCAGCACCAAGACGCCGAGGGGAAGACGGCTACGTCGCATGACGCGGGAGTATAGAGCGACTGCGCTGCGGTCGCGCTACCCGTCGGTGATGGATCTAGCCCGCGCGCTCGCGAACGGCCGACAGAGAATGCATGGCCGAGGCTGACGATGGGATACGCGCGCGGAGCGCGAGGTCGACGAGATCGATCACCTCGCGATGACGGAGCGGCAGCGAGGGTATGTCGGCGGGACGCACCCAGCGCGCCTCGAGCGAATGCTCGTCGGCGACCGACTTTGGCGTCACGTCGCCGATCGGTCGCGCCAGCATGACGAACCGCCACCACGACGCGAGCGCGGCGAGCGAGCGTGCGCCGCTCTTTGCCTCTGCGGCCTCGGCGGCGCTCATCGTGCGCGGGAACCACTGCTGCTCGATATGGAGGAGCGTGAGTGGCTCGATCAGCACGCCTGCTTCTTCCATCGTCTCGCGAATCGCCGCTTGCTGGATCGTCTCGCCGGGCTCGAGCCCGCCGGCCGGCGCGTACCAGAGCTGCCCGTGCTTTCGCTCGCGAATGAGGAGCACATGCCCTTCATGCTCGACGATGACGAAGACGAAGAAGCTCGACTCGATGCGTTGCCTGCCCATGCTCTCACTGTGACCGTGGCTAAAGATGCATACCAGGCATTCTTCGCGGACGATTTAATGCATTTTTTGCCTAGTTGGTTCGCGGTGCCTCTATGCTCGAGGCACGTCTCCCGATGGAAGCCCACCGGCATAGCGCGCCGTATCCCGGAGATCTCCTCGAGCATTTGCGAGCGTTCGAGGCCTTGGCGTCGATCGTCGAGCGGTCGCCTGGAGCGGCCACGAATGCCTATGGACGGGCGGCCAAGGACCTCGCGATCGATCAGAGCGTGCTTCGGCGCCGGCTCACGATGCTCGACGAGCACGTTGGGGCGCCCCTCTTCGCCGGTCGCGGCGCCTCGCTGCGGCTGACGACGCGAGGGACGCGCCTGCGCGAGCAAGCAAAACAGATGCTGCTCCTCGCCGACTCCGTGCTCGCGACGACGCGCACCGAGGACGCAGAAGGACCGCTTCGCGTCGCGTGCACCGGGACGATCTTGGCCGAGGTGCTTCCCGATGTCCTCGCGAGGCTCCGGCGGCGTTATCCCAAGCTTCGCCTTCGCGTTCGTCGTGAAGGCGAGGCCTCGGCGCGGCGCCTCGTCGATCAGGACGAGGTCGATTTCGCGATCGTGCGCGGTGAGCACGATCCGTCTCTCCAAACGGCGACGCGACAGCTCGAGTCGCGAAGGCTCGCCGAGGACCGCCTCTGGCTCGTGATCCCGGAGGCGCTCGAGCTCGCGCACCGGAAGAGGATTCGCCTCGATCACATCGCCCGAGCCCCGCTCATCGGCTATCCGCCGACCTCGGCGACGATGAAGCGGATCATGAAGATCCTCGCCCCCTTTGGCGCGACGCCGTGGATCGAGGTCGATCGCAAGGCCGCCGCGCTCGCCTACGTGGGCGCCGGGCTCGGGATCGCGTTCGTGTCGCTCGTCGAGGATCAGCGGCTCGAATACAAGCGCGTGGTCGTCCGCGACGTCACGTCGCTGTTTCCGAAGATGGCCTTCTGGCTCGTGTGGTCGACCGCGTCCACGCCCTCGCTCACGAGCTGGCGACGAGACTTCGCCGACGAGATCGCCGCGGCGATGCGGCGATGACGAGCTAGCTCGTGGTGACGACGACGTTGTCGAAGCGAAGCGTCATCGCAGGCGCCGACCCTGTAAGGCGCGTCGCGCCGAGCTCGAACGTCACCTGGTCGAGCGCCGACCCGAGCAAGCTGGCATTGCTGATCGTCGCGGTGGCTCCGTTGCCGATCGTGAGCTTGATCGTTCCGTTTGCGCCGAACACCACGTCGAGGGTCGCGTGGGTCCATGCATTGGTCGGGACCGTGACGGCGGTGGGCGACGTGAAATCGGGGGCCACCCCGCCGTCGGCCAAGCGCGCGTTGTCGTAGCGAAGGTGGGCGCCGGTGCTCGACGCGACGAGGCCGATGCGAGGGCTCAGGTCGCTGCTGCCGAAGACCCTGAAGAGGATCGCCACCGACCCGCTCGGGACGGACACGGTATCCATCTTGAAATCGAATTCGGCGTGCACCCGCGATTTTCCAGCGAAGGCGAGCGCCTTGCCGAGCGAGGCCGTCGACATCACCTCGGCCGATAGAGAGGCCTTCACCGCGTTGGGAGGCGACAAACTGTCCGCTCCATCGAGGATGATCGTGCTCTGCCCCGAGCTGAACGCGGAGGACCACTTGCTGGTGAGCGTTCCGCCGTCGTCATCGAACGCGTCGCACACGCTCGACGCAACGTCGGCGCAGCCCGCGCCTCCGTCGCCTGCATCGATGTCGCTCGACGCTTCACCGGCGCCAACGCCGCCGTCGTTCGCCGCCGCCTCCTCGGCTGACGTCTCGCTCGCCACGGCATCTTGCCCTGCTTCGTTGAGCACGAAGACCGGCGACACCGGATCGGGATCACTTCCGACGCAGGCCACGACAAGCCCCGCGACCACGAGAGCCGATGCCAAGACGCGTCCCAGGCGGAGCTCGCGGCGCATCTCGGAAGGCTAGCATGCGCCATCCCGCAGGCTTCGCTCTCGCATGAAAACGAGGTGCGCGCTTCAACGTGGTGCGCGCCTTCGACTCTGCGCGCTTCAGGGAGTGCTTGGCTTTCGCGGGCCGGGGCCGTTCCACGTGCTCGACCACGAGCAGAGCGAGTCTGACGTCACGATGCGGTGCGCCTCGTCGGGACCGAACGACTGCGCGAGGTCCGCCTCGAAGGCTTGCTGCTCGCCGGTCAGCACGAGCATCACCTTCTCGACCGGGCCGAGCTGAGGATCGTCCACCGAGAGAAGAGGACGAAGACCTGCGCGCATCTCGGACACGCGGCGCATCGCCTCGAGCGCGTTGTCCTTGTCAGCACCCTTCATGTAGTTGAAGACGAAGCTCGGGCAACCATCGAGACCGAGCTTCTCCGCGAGGTCTTTGCCGCCGATCTTCTCGCAGACAGGACGGATCTTCGCCCACGACGACTCGTAGAGGCGGTTCGACGCCGCCTGGATCGTCGTGCCGTCGTCGCGCGAGAGACCAAGCTCGTTCAGCTTGGCGGGAGGCGGCCACCAGCCTCCCTTCCAGTTGCAGGGCACGCGCATCTTGATCGTGCCGTTCTTGGCGAGCTCCTTCCACTCCTCTTCGTTGACCTCGTTCTTGACGAACGCCACCCCGGCGTCGCCCGCGGCGAGCCCAAGCTTGTCCTTTGCCTCGGCGAGCTCCTGCTCGAGCGCGCGCTTCTGGACGTCGAGCCGCTCGAGGCGTGCGCGGTAGTCGGCGACGGACGCGACGAGGTTCTTGTTCGCGCGAAGCGTCGGGTCCCCCTTCGCCTCGTCCTCCTCGAGCGCACGATCGTCGAACGCCCGCTCCGCCGCGCTCCCGTCTTCGTCCTTCTTCGGCGCGCCGGGGCCAAGATCCGCGGCCTCGCCCGCGACGAGCTGCACCGACTGCCCCGCATGCGAGACAGCGACCTTTCCTTCGTACACGGCCACGAACGCGATCGCCGTGCTGAGCGCGCCGACGACCCCCGATTTGACATCTCGTTTCGTCATCATGGTTCCACCACCGAGGCTTGCATCTCCGTTTGGGTTCGCGTCGGCGGTCGAGCTCGCCTTCGCGCTCGCGTTCGCGTTCGCGTTCGCGTTTGCGCTGGCGTCACCCGCGCGCACCTTGATTCGAAAGCAGGTCCCGAGCACCGTCACGTCACCGACGGGCGTGTGGACCTTGAAGGTCGTCCCAGGCTCGACGCGGTAAAAGGCGCTGCCTTCGCTCTGGGTCACCTCCTCGGTGCTCTGCCAAGCGACGTGCGCGTTCGGCTCGAGCACGACGCGTGCGCGTGAGCCCACCGAGACCTCCGTGCGATCGCGAGCGACGACGTCGCCTTGCGCCTTGTGCTGCGCGCCGTCACGCCCGATCGTCAGCATGAAGGTCGCGGCGAGCGCCAGCACGGCAAACGTCGCGGCTCCGACGAGGCGCTGCGTGCGGCGCTCCTTGGCGAAGCGCTTGAGCGTCCTCGGACCAGGGAGCGACGCGGGCGGCGAGCTCTTCGAGCTCCCCACCGCTTCCTCGTCGCCCTCCTCGCGGTCGTGGGGACGCAGCGCGCGCATCGCCGTCGCCCGTCTCGCCGCTTGCGCCGCGGCACGAAGCGACGCGCTCGGCGGCGGGAACGACGGGAGCTTCTTGTTCGCGTCTGCGGCGACGCGGTCGCCTTCTGCGCCTTCGCGCTCCTCGCGGGCGCGCATCGCATCGCTGGCGCTCGTGGGGCGCGCCGGCGGAAGGGCCTGGATCGCGGCGGCGAGCGCACGGGCGCGAATCTCCGCGCGCGGCGCCTCGAGCGCAACGGCGTCCCAGGCCGCGTGACGAGCCACGTCCTCGCCTTCGGGCGCGTCGGTCGATGCGCTCCCTTGCGGATTTTCTTTGTCGCCGCTCATGACGGCATCTCCTTCGAGGGTGGGTTCGCGGCCTTGGGATCCGCTTCGTACGAGGACATCGCGGTCGCGAGCTCGCGGCGTGCACGGCGTAGCCGCGACGCCACCGTCCCGACCGGCAGCCCCAGGAGCGACGCGATCTCGATTTGGGGCAAGGCCTCGAGCTCCGTGAGGACAATCACCTCGCGAAGCTCGTCTGGGAGCATGTCGAGCGCCTGATCGAGCCGAACGAGCGCACGCCGAGCCTCGACCTGCTCGTCGGGGAGGGGCAAGTCGCTCGCCTGCCGATCCTCCGGATGACCGAGCTCGTGCTGCTCCCGGTCGCGCTCGCGGAGCGCAGCCTCGCGTCGATCCCGGTACGCTCGCGTTCGCCGAACGTTCGCCGCGATCCGGATCGCTGTCCCGAGCAAGAACGACCGCTCGCGCCCGACCTCGATCGTGTCGATTTTCTTCGCGGCGACGACGAACGTCTCCTGCGCAGCGTCGTCCGCCGCGCCTTCGTCGAGCCCAAGCCTACGCACGGCCCGCCAAACGAAGTCGAGCTCCGCGTCGAACATGCCGCGAAGTCGAAGCTCGTTGGCGCGCGCCCGCTCGATGCCGAGATCGGGAGAAGCGAACGCACGGGGTCGCGCGCTCGGCGAATCTCCGCCACCTCCGCCCGCAGGCCGCTCAGGTTCGGTCACGGTGATCGAGACCATCACCGCGCGATGTCATCTGACCAGCGTTTCGATCACGACCTCGGGCGTTTTTCGCCACGAGGCCCAAAAGAGCCGTGGTCGACTCGCACGTTGGAGCCTGTCAGTCGAGCTGGGTTGGCGGGTAGACGCGGCGACACGCTCCGCCGCCGGCCCAAAAGACAAAATGATCAAAGCCCAGATGTCGCGCATGCGCGGTCATCTGGGCTTCGGGGAAAAATCCCGGCGGCGTCCTACTCTCCCACACGGCTACCCGTGCAGTACCATCGGCTCCGAAGAGCTTAACTTCCGAGTTCGGGATGGGATCGGGTGTGGCCTCTTCGAAATCACCACCGGAAGCTTTGGCTTCCGTCGAGCGGACGTTGTTTTGCGTCCATGTGCTCAATCGGTGCGGGCCTAATTGAATCTTCCTAGATCTCGCTGAGCGAGTTGTCGGCAGATTCGGCTCGCAAGCCGAATCCTGCTCGTGACGTCACACCCTTCTCAACCAGTGAGAAGGCCTTCGATATGACGATTCATTCTTTTATCCAAGTAGCCATAAGCTGCTTGGAAGAGCGCCTCGCCATGCTCGAAGGTAAACTCGATGTTTGCCTTAGAGATATGGCCAAGCCTCACGACCTATTAGTATTGGTTAGCTCCGTGCCTTGCAGCACTTCCACACCCAACCTATCAACCTTGTGGTCTACAAGGGGTCTTTAGGGGCTTGCGCCCGGGATACCTCGTCTTTTGGCCGGCTTCCCGCTTAGATGCTTTCAGCGGTTATCCGTTCCGCACATAGCTACCCGGCTATGCCACTGGCGTGACAACCGGATCACTAGGGGTGCGTCCAACCAGGTCCTCTCGTACTATGGTCAGCTCCAATCAAGTATCCTGCGCCCACGGCAGATAGGGACCAAACTGTCTCACGACGTTTTAAACCCAGCTCGCGTACCGCTTTAATCGGCGAACAGCCGAACCCTTGGGACCTGCTCCAGCCCCAGGATGCGATGGGCCGACATCGAGGTGCCAAACCG
>JBGAFW010000088.1:0-42918 GCA_044227045.1 Labilithrix sp. | reverse complement strand
GCGCTCGCGCCGTTCGGTGACGAGTCGGCGCCCGCCCGCGCGCCGAAGCGATCGCGCGCGTGCTCGACGCCTCGCGCGTCCGCGGCCAGGCGCACCTTCGACGCACTCGGGCTTGTTCGAGCGCGGCGACGCCATCGGCAACGGCTCTCGAAGAGCTCGCCGAGCTCGCGCATTCGACGCCGTCTCTCCTCTCAGTCACGCGCCACGCGGCGACGCCGCCGCCTGATCTCCGTCGTCGGCGCCGTCATGGTCGCGGCCGTCGGCATCCTCGTCGCGGCGCGTCCGCTCTCGCACACCCTCCGCTGGTCGCCCGGCCTCGCCGTGACGCCCGCGACGGCCGAGCCCGCCGCGAGCCTGACCACGAACGCCCGCCGTGACGGCGTGGCGCAACCTGCTCCTCGGCGCCGGCGCTCCGTCGCCATCACCGTCAGCACTCTCTCTTCGACGATGCCGGCCGCGCCACCTTCCTCTTCCGCCGCCTCTTCCGCTTCCGCTGCCCTCGCTTCTTCTTTCTTCTCCTTCCTCTTCCTCTTCCTCTTCGCGGCCGCCGCTTCGCGATTCCGTCGGTTGCTTTGCCTGCTCCGCGACCTGCGACGCCCCGGTGGTCACCGCCTCCGCGCCCTGCTCCCGCCCCGGCGGCCACGTACTCACCGCCGCCCTCCAACCTCGCACCGGAGCCCGCGCCTCCGCCTACGCCGCGAGCCACCCCCACGCCAAGCGCGGACGATCGAACGCTCTTCGAGGAACGCAAATGAATCGCTTCATCTTCACCACCGCGTCGCTAGGTGTCCTCTTCGCCGGACTCTGCTTCTTTCCCGCCTCCGCGAGCGCCGCCGATCCCACGAAGCCCGCGACCGATCCCGCCGCGGCGCAGGCGCTCTTCTACGAAGCGCGCAACCTGATGAAGGACGGCAAGTTTGCGCTCGCGTGCCCGAAGCTCGAAGAGAGCCTCCGGCTCGACTACGGCATCGGCACCGAGTTCAACCTCGCCGACTGCAACGAAAAGCAGGGCAAGATCGCGACGGCGTGGTCGGGCTTCTTGAGCGTCGCGGCCGCCTCCAAGACCCAGAACCAACCGCAGCGTGAGAAGGTCGCGCGCGAACGCGCGAAGGCGCTCGAGCCACGCTTGCCGAAGCTCGCGATCGAGGTCGTCGGGACGGCGACGCCCGGCCTCGAAGTGAAGCGCGACGGCGTCGTCATCGGCTCCGCGTCGTGGGGCAGCCCCGTGCCGGTCGACCCCGGCTCCCATCGCATCACCGCGTCCGCGCCCGGCCGCCAATCCTGGGAAGGCGCTGTGAGCGCGAGCGAAGGCAAGCTCTCACGCATCACCGTCCCGCCGCTCGCAGGGGCCGTGAACGATCAGGCCGTCGCCGCCGCGCCCGTCCCCGTGACGAGCGAACCTCAACGACGTGAGCCCGCGCAGGATCAGCCTCAGGCCACCGCGTTCCCCGAGCCCATCGTGGAGCGCGGATCGACGCAGCGGACGATCGGCTGGGTCGTCGCAGGTGCAGGCCTCGCGGGGCTCGGCGTCGGCGCGGGCTTCGGCCTCGACTCGCTCCAGAAGCGCAACCGCGCGAACGACCACTGCAACGGCGACCTCTGCGACGCGACCGGCGTATCGCTGCGCGACAAGGCGATGACGAGCGGCAACGTGGCGACGATCGTGGGCATCGCGGGCGGCGCCGTCGTCCTCGGCGGCCTCGTCTTGGTGCTCACCGCGCCGCGCGGCCACGAACGAAAAGAAGCGCAGACCGCAGGCTCGATCCGCGCCTACCCGAGCGTCGGCCTGAACGGTGGCGGCTTCGCGATCGAAGGGCTGCTCCCGTGAGATTCCCGTGACCTTTCTTCGCGCCACGGGAGAGCACATCGTTCGCCGCTCACCGTGACCCTCGCTTCGACGTCTTCCCTTTCCACCGCACCCTCCAACGAATCCGAATCGCACCATGTTTTCCAAATCGCTTCGCTCGATGCTTGCTCGTTCCATCGTCCTCTGCCTCGGCGTGGCTGGCTGCAATGCCATCCTCGACAACAAGCCGGGGCAGCTGAGCGAGTCACAGGTGGGAGATTCGACTCCGACGCAACCGTCGGACACCGACGCGGGCGCGCAGATTCCCCACATCGAAGAGCCTGCCGACGCGGGCAGCGACGTCACCGACACGACGCCTCCGGACGACGCAGGGAACAACACGCAGCAGTGCAACCCGAACCAGCACCTCTGCGGTGGTACGTGCGTCGACAACAGCGACCCGCTCTTCGGCTGCGGGAGCGCGACGTGCACCCCGTGCTCCGCCCCGAAGGGCACCTCGGCCTGCCAAGCCGGCAAGTGCGTCATCGCCGCGTGCGACAAGGGCTACTCCGACTGCAACCAGAAGCCAGAAGACGGATGCGAGGTCGACCTCTCGAAGGCGACGAGCTGCGGGAGCTGCAACGCCGTCTGCCCCGCGGCCGCCCCGGTCTGCGCGCCCGTCGCCAACTCGTTCCAATGCACCACGGGCTGCACGCCCGCGGCGCCGCTCCTTTGCGGCAACGAGTGCGTGTCACCGCTCACGAGCGTGAACCACTGCGGCGGCTGCAACCAGAAGTGCCCCGACGTCGCCAACTCCACGGTCGCGTGCAACGCCGGGACGTGCCACTTCACTTGCAAGGCTGGCTACCACGCGTGCGGCGCCGTCTGCGCGCAGGTCACCGACCCGAACGCGTGCGGTCCGACGTGCGCGATCTGCCCCGTCCCGGCCAACGCGACCGCGACCTGCCCGTCCGACGCCTGCAACTTCCAATGCAACGCAGGCTTCGGCAACTGCAACGCGAACGCCGCCGACGGCTGCGAGGCCAACTTCGCGAGCGACCCGCTCAACTGCGGCGGCTGCGGCAAGTCCTGCAACGGCGGCACCTGCCAGGCCGGCATCTGCAAGGCAGCCGACGGCGGCTGACACGACGAGCAAGACACCGCGCTCACGTACAGCGGGCGGCGGACGACGACCAAAGGCGTGCTCGAAGCGGGTCGAGACGCTCCTCGCTCAGCGTCGTCGCTCGAGCGGCCGCGCGCCTTGCTTCATGTCGAACCACGACGACCGCAGTCGACGGCGGAGCGCCGACGCGTAGAGACAATCGCGCAGGCTATTGAGCTCGCTCGTCACGGTCCCGTGCGTCAGCTGCGTGCGAATGCTGACGGCCTCCGCGTGCGTGATGTCTTCACGCGAGAGCGTCCCTTCGACCGTCTCCTGCGCGCACGCGACGCCCGCTTGCTCGAGCTCGGCGAACAGCCGTCGCGTGTTCCACTCGGTGGTGCCGGCCGTGAAATACGAGACGAGCTTGTGCCGCTGCCCCATCGGCTTGCCGCGACCTTCGATGACCCAATCGCGAAAGACGTCGGCGTCCGCGTAGAGCGCGTCGAACAGATAGACCTCGTGGATGCGCGCCCCACCCACCCGCACCGCGCACGCCGCCGCGTGGTAACCGCCCGAGTGCGCCGACACGCAGATGCGTCCTGGAACGGCGCCCGCCCCAGGCGCCGAAGACCCAAGCGCGATCCGCGCCTCACGCGACGAGGCGAGCGTCGCGAGGACATCATCGAGCATCCGCGCGAACGCTCCCGGCGCCTCGAGCTTCCCCGCGGACGAGTCCGGCGCCATCGCCGCGAGCTCCGGCACGACGAGGATCGCGTTCTGCTTGCTGTCGAAGAGCTGCTCGCGAAGCTGGTGGGCGACCATCGCGCGCTCCGCCGTCGAGTTGTGACCGTGGAAGTGAACGACGAAGCTCACGTCCGTGCGCTGGTTGGTCGACACGGGCCGGTAGTGACGCGGCACGAACACGATGACGGTCGGATCCCGATGCCATGATCCCGGCGCCGGAAACGGGGCGTGCTCGAGCTCGAGGGTCGCGGTCACGCCGCGCTCGTCGGTCGTCATCTTCACGACGCGCGACGGAGCGCGAGCCTGCGACGCGGGTGGCTGAGTCGGCTGCGCCTGTTGTTGCTGCTGCTGCGGCTGCTGCTGCGCCTCGGCGCGGCGCGCGAACGATCCGAGCGAGAGCGACGCGATCGACGTCGCGGTGACCGTGAGAACAGCTCGTCGAGACAAGAGGTGGGTCGACATGATGAAACCTCCCACCGACCCTCGAAGAACAGCCGCCTTTCGGCCAACTTCTCGGCAGAGGAGCTCGTCGCTTATGGAGGCGCCTATCGAACGAGAGACAGAGGCGCGCTAGCGGAGGCTCACGGAACGTCCCACTCCACGCGGGCCGGCAGCCCGACGTCGACGTCGGCGATGAGCTGGCCGACGTGCAGCGTGTACTTCCCTTTGGGGAGCCGCGCCGGCGCGCAGTCGCTCGCGTCGGCTCCGCAGCTTCGATCGAGGCGGCGAACGACGCGCGGGTCGACGACGAACCGCAGCGACGCGGCTCCACCGTCGGCGCCAAGGCGAATGCGTGCACTGTGCACGTTGACGAAGCTCGACTTCTCGAGACCTGCGTCGATCGCCACGAGCGTGCTCTGGCGGACAGGCTTCCTCTTCGCGACGCCGGCGCTGTTGCGGGCGCCCTCGGGGATCTCGATCGCGGGTGGCGCGAGCTCGAAGAGAGCATGCCGCTCGTCCTCGGCGATGACGGAGACGGCTTGCTCGGGGTGGCTCGCATGGAACCGCAGCGGAACGAGCGCAGGGGCCGCGCCTCGGTTGACCACGGAGAGCACGACGTGCTGCCCATCGGCGTCGCGCTTCGCCTCCTGTCGCAAGCCGCCGCCGCGCTGGGCGCGAGAGGCGTCGGGGGTTGCCGCGAAGGGGCCTTCTCCGGCGCCGCCATCGGCGAGCGCACGCCACTCCGCGATCGTGACCGCGCAGCGCTCGTCCAGCACGGACCCGAGGAGCGACAGCGCGCGGCCATCGCAGGACGCCGGAATGTCCGTGCTCGCGTCGCGTCGGGCGTCTTCGGCGCGCTCTTCGGTCGTCCGCGATGAGCGTGACGAGCCATCGACGTCGCGTGCCGCTTCGCCGTCGTCCTCGCTCGCATCAACGGCGTCCACGCTCGAGGAGGCCGCAGGTGCGTCCTTTCGGCAGCCGATCGAGGACGCGACGCCTCCGATCGCGGCCACGGCGATGACCGAGAGGATCACGCGCTCGATCGCGAAGAGGCCGGCGCGGCGATGAAGAGGGGCCTTCAGCATGATTCCCCGGCGCTCTTACCACGATCGCTCGGCAGGCCCAGCGGCTTCGATCGGCTGGCTCGCGGCCGGGCGCGCTGACCCGCGCGTAAACTCGCACGCTCGCGCGCATGCAGGTACGCTTCGACTGCCGCATGGGGAGCGTGACGAAAATTCCTGAGGTCGACCTGTCTTCGCTGAAGAAGATTGCGCCGGCGGACATGCGACTCCTTTGGGTCAACGATTGGTACGACGGACCGCTCGAGGCGGTCGTCGAGCTCAGTGGCGAGTCCTGCTTGATGATCTTGCATGATGAGGATCCGACCTCCGAGAAGCCGTACCGCTGGCTTCTGATGCGCCTCACCGAGGCTCAGCGCGCAGACGAAGAGGCGTGGCATCGGCTCTTCGTCGAGCACGTGGGCGATCACTGGTGCTTTCACGACGCGAGCATCGAACATCCGGCTCCGGCGGAGAGCCCGGATCCCCAGAAGTTCTATGGGCCGTACCAGAATCGACCGCCGCTCGATGTGACGAACAACGACGTCCTCGGCTGGGCCGACGAAATGCCCGCGCGCTGACCAAAGCGCGTCACCTCGAGACGATGAACGTCGCGTGGAACGTGGACGAGGACCCAGGCCGCGTCGTGCTCCACGAGCGCGCACGGGCCTCGGGATCCACGCTGATGGCGTCGTCGATCGGGATCGCCGCCGTCGTGCGAAGCGTGAGCTCGTGCTCCCCTCGCTCGAGGCGGTCGAGGCCGAGCGCGTCGAGCTTGGCGAACGACACCTCGCTGCCGTTCGTCATCGCGCGAAAACGCGTGCGGCCTCGCGCAGAGTCGGTGACGACCAGCGTGGAGAGAGGCGACGGAGCAGCGGAGCTCGGCGTCCACCCGAAGCCGCGACCATGACTCGAGAGGATGCCTTCGGCGGAGGGCCGATCCATGTCGGGACCAAGCGGAACATCGACGATCAAGCTGCCTGCCGCCGCACGGCTCTCGATCGAGCGGAGCCCCGACCACCCCGTGGCGGTTCGTTCGAAGCCTCCGCTCGGCTCGGATCGCGGATGGCGAGCCGTCGCCGTCGCGAGGACGGACCATCCAGGCAAGACAGGGAGCGCGGCGTCGAAGCTCGAGCCCGTGAAGCTACCGAACGCGATCGCCGCGCGATTGTCTCGCGAGCCCGCGACGCCCGCATGCGCGAGCGTGGTGGTCTGCTCGTCATCCGGACGGAGGAGGAGATCGATCGTCCACCTCCATTCGCCGAGCGCGAGCGAGTCGCTCCGCGCGGTGACCGGCACGGTCATCGAGAGCGCAGCATGAGGTTTCGGTAGATCCACGCGCCACGCGCCTGGGTCGTTGACTCGATCGATGACCGCGCCCCGCGCCGACGAATAGGACAGCGATTGTGGCGAAGGTCCGCCGGCCACGACCGGCGCGCCGAGCACGATCGCGTGCGCTTCGATCGTCTCCATGGAATCGACCGTCGCGGAGCGCCAGACGTGGAGCATGTCGATCGTGACCGGCGACGTGCGCGCGCCGTCGCAGAGGAAAGACGCGACGCCCTGCCCTTCCGCCGATCGCGTGAGCACCCGGATCTCGTCACCGGCTGCGTCGCACGCGTCGACCGTGAGCTTCACTGGCTGCGGCGCGGCGACGTCTGCCGGCGCGGAGCGCTCATCGAGCGCGATGATGATGTTGGGACGGTGGACGCCGAAGTAGACGAGCGGAACGCCGTGCTCACCGACCGGCCGAACGGCGAGGTCATACGGAGGCGTCACCGCCGCGAAGGCAAAGCCTCCACGCTCGTTGGCGACGACCGATTGCCGTGCGCCGCGCGCGTCGACGAGCGACA
Source organism: Labilithrix sp. (assembly GCA_044227045.1). Taxonomy (GTDB): domain Bacteria; phylum Myxococcota_A; class Polyangia; order Polyangiales; family Polyangiaceae; genus Labilithrix. The sequence goes on along the minus strand of JBGAFW010000088.1, from coordinate 35,934 downwards.
CGACGCGTGGCGCGGCCGACGGCGCGACGACACGTCCCTCGACATCGATCACACGACGGAGCTCTCCCAGCGGCACGTCGGGATCCGGCGAAGCGAACGCCATGCCGTGCGGCCCCGCCTCCGACGGTGGCGCGTGGTCGGGAGACGAGCTGCATGCGGTCGCGTGAACGAGCGCGAGCGCGCCGAGGAGGAGAAGCGCGAACAGAAGCGACGGCTTTTCGTTTTGCATGATGCCCGCGCATAAACAATCTCCATGCCGTGATCGCGATCGAACGATCTCGATGACTTGCTCGCCGTGACCATATGGCCCGGCCAGGCCCACGCTGGCCCGGGCCACCCCTCGGGCCACCTTCGGGCCCGCTCGCAAGACCACGACGCGCATCGAGACCACGTCACGGTTCGTCGTCGCGCTCGACGTCTCGGGGCTGAAGACCGGCCCGCACCGAAACATTGCGCCGGAGGCCGGGATGGCTGTATTCGGGGCGTAATGGCTGATCTCTCGCGGGCGGTGGATGATCTCGTCAAGGCAGCGGCGACCGAGCCCGATCCGCGCAAGCTCCGTCCGATCGTCGAGAAGGTCCTCGACGCGTTCGACAAGGCCCCGAAGGACGCCCGCGACAACGCGCTGAAGGCGATCGGCAAGGCGCTCTCGAAAGCGGAGGGCCACGGCGCGCAGATCCTTTGCTTGGCGCTCGGAGCGCTGGTCGAAGCAGGAGCGTCTCCCGATCTCGCGTGGCCCGCAGTCGGCCGTGACCTCCTGGCGCTCTTCGAGAGCGCGACGGTCTTTGCGACCGCTGTGCTGCGTGAGGCGAAGTCGAACGACATCGAAGAGGCGCTCGAGAGCCATGGCGCGGCGGTCGCGAAGAAGAAGCCGCGCGAGGCCGCGGCGTGGCGCGCCCTCCCCGCGCGATGCCTCGCGGGCGTCGCGTGCCTGACGCGGTCGAGCGCCCTCCGCGCGAAGATCGGCAGCGACGAGTCCTTCCTCGGCGCGGCCTGGCCGCTCTCCGATGTCATCTCCGAGGTCGGCGACCTCTTGCAGGCTGCCCGCATCGTCGACGGCGAGAAGCTGCTCGTCCTCGCGCCCTCGCTCGGGCGTGGATGGCGCGCCGTCATGAACGCGATCCCGTCGAACCTCGAGCTGTACGTCCTCCTCGCCGACGCCCTCTCTGGCGATCCAAAGAAGGGCCGGATCAGCTTCGGGGGAGCGAAAGACGCGCGACCGAGCGCGAAGGTGGTGTCGGTCGTACGCGACGGCGTGACGCCAAAGAAGCCTCCCATCTTCGTGCCACCGTTCTTGATGGTGGCCGGCACGGCCGTCGACGGTGACGGAACCTTGCCCGACATCGATCCGCTGGAGTCGGAAGACGTCATCCCGATCGAAGGCGTGCCCGGCGATATTCCGCAGCTCGGTGACGAGCGCATTGTGCTCTTGCAAGAGGCGACCGAGGCGTTCGCGAGCCCCGTCCACGTCGTGCCCACGTTCGAGACGCTTCGTCCGACGCTGACGATCGAGGGCGAGCTTACGCCGGTCGACGTGACACGCATGATGGTGAAGCTCGCGAGCGCCGCCGCCGCCACGAAGGCCTCCTCTGAAGAGGAGGCGACTTCGAGGAAAAAGGACAAGGCGCCGAAAGCCAAGGCCGACGCCAAGCCCAAGGCCAAGGCCAAAGCCAAAGCCAAAGCCAAGGCCAAGGCCAAGCCCAAGACGAAAAGGTCCACGCGCTAAGCCCACTAGGGCGCCGCGCCCATCGCCGCGCCTCTCTCCGCATGGCGATCGATCGCGCGACGCGCACCTTCGAGGAGCGCCCATGCGTCGATCTCCTGGCGAAACGGCACGAGCCATGGCCAATCGTGCCGAGCATGCGCCGGGATGTACCGCTGCTCGACGCACACCACCATCGGCACGTCGAGCATCCTCACCGTCAGCGCTTTGCGCGCGAGGTAGTCGTCGGTAGCGAACGGAACGACGTCGACGAGGACGCGGTGACCTGCCCACTCGAGCGCGAAGTCGGGCGCCACGAGTGAGCTCGTACCGAGACGCTCGACGGCCGGATGAACGTCGACGCGAACGCCAACACTCCGAAGAAGCCGCGCGACCTTACGAGCGAGTCGGCCATCGGGAGCCGCAGGCATCGTCGCGAAGGCCACAGCGCCGTTGTGATCGAGGTGGAGTGACGCGCTGCGCGGGCCGAGCGTGACCCGAGCCGTCATCGACCATCCGCCTGCGCCTTTCTCTGGGTCGCCCGCGACGAGCGCCGGGATGAACCGCGCGATGCTCCGTCCGTACTTGGACGTGTCGTGGAAGATCGCGAGTGGACCGGTGAGCGTCAGCGTGGTCGCCCCGTCTTCCTCCGCGACGAGGCTCGCGAGGAGTCCGTCGCGCTTCGCCGCGGCGATCACCGCCGTCGGCTCACCGACCACCCGCACCACGATCTCCATGGATCGGGCAACGAGCGATTGAATCAGCATCAGGTTGTAGCGAGCGATGAGCTCGGCCGCGTTCGTCCGCGCGGCGGGCGCGACGAGGACCCGACGTGCTTTGCGATCGGCAAATAGCGATCCGAGCACGACCTCGGGCGCGATCGCGAGACGCCGGGCAGCTTCCGCGATGGCTTCGTCGCGTGGCCGGCGCGCCGCGAGCTCGAAGACCACGTCGCGCAGCGTCTCGGGATCGGTGGGCGCGTCGACGCGCGCCTCCCATCGCCTTCGCTCGATCGCCCAGAGCGATTCGGCGAGCTTCGACGACATCTTGTGGTCTCGAGACAGCTGCGCAAGCTGCGCGGGCGCGACGACATCCGCCTCGCCGACTTGCAGCCCGTCGAGCTGCGAAGTGACGTCGAGGACCTGTTCGACGAAAGGAACGTCGGCCTCTACGAGCCATGTCGGGAGAAGCCGACCTTCGACGATTTTGTACGCAAGACAATCAAGGGGCAGCAGCATCGAAACCTCCGTCGTCGTTCTCGTCCATCTCGTTGGCAAGCTCGTCATTCATCGCCGGTGCGCGGCGCGACGCAGCGGCCGCGCTCCGCGATTTCGCGAGTCGTTCGTCGACCGTGTTGCGCGTGACGAGCTCGTAGACGATCGCGCGCTTGCCTGGAGCAGGTCGCAAGACGCGACCAATGCGCTGAACGTGCTCGCGTGCGCCAAGCGATCCACTCGCGACGATCGCGACGCGTGCATCGGGGACGTCGATACCTTCGTTCAATACGCGCGCCGACGCGACCGCACGCAGTCGTCCGTCTTTGAATTTCTCGAGGATGCGCGTGCGCTCCCGCGTGCCGACCTCCCCCGTGATCACCGCGACGAGGTCGTGCTCGGCGACGTGGTAGGCATCTTCGACACGCGACGTGAAGATGATCGTTCGGTCGGTGCGATGGCGTCGCAAGAGCGACGAGATGAGCGCTCGTTTCGCCTTGGGAAAGCACGCGAGTTGAACTGCCGCGGCATGGTCACGCAGGGCGGCTCGGCCCTCGGGCGTCGCGCCGACCGCCTTGAGCATGTCTTCGTATCTGGTGCCCCAATGCCTGCGAAAGTAGAGCCGCCTCAGCGCGGTGAAGGGCTGCGAGAGCGTCTCGTAGCGGATGCGCTCTTGCTCGTCGAGGTCGACCGGCACGTGCACCATCGTGAGGTCGGCGAGGTGCGTGCCAGTGAGCTCGGCGACGGACACCTCGATGACGACGCGACCGATGAGGTCCATCAATCGGTGAGCGCCATCGGAGCCGGGCGATGGAGCGGTCGCCGAGAGACCTAGCCGCATCGTCGCAGCGCAGGCCTCGAGCGCCTCGGCGCGCGCGCCGCTTCCAAAGTGATGGGCCTCGTCGACGACGAGGAGACCAAACCTCCCCCCAACCGTGTCCATTCGACGATACGCGCTCTCGAACGTCATCACCGTCACGCGCTCGACCGTGCGCTCGCCGTCGCCCACGATGCCAATGCGCTCGCCGAGCGCCGCGCCAAGCTCGGACGCCCAAAGCGAGAGGAGCGCACGTGTTGGACAGAGGACCACTGTAGGCACGCCGCACGACAAGATCGCGGCGAGGGCTACCCTCGTCTTCCCAGCGCCCGTGGGCAGCGCGATGACGCCGCGCATTCCTGCGTCCCTCCACGCGTTCAGCGCCTCCTCTTGGTAGGTCCGTAACCCGAGCGCATCGTAAGGTCGCGCGACGGGAGCCCACGAGTCGCGAAGATCTCCTTCGAGCTTCACATCCTCGGCGTCAGCGACGGCAGCGAGCTCTCCGTAGAGATACGCTGGCAGGCGCCATTGCTCTGCGCGCGGATCCCACACGGCTCGTGGCACCGCCTCGGCGAGTGAAGTGCTTACCAAGATCGTTCCGCCGTCGAGCTCGATCTTCGTCGTTGGGACTGAGGTGTGAGGAGTCGTCATGCGCCGCGCGTATGAAACAACCGTGCCGAAATCGCGCTCTCGCGATCTCGCTGACTTAGAGCGCAAAATCCGGGTTTTTGCCTGGCCCGGGCCTGGCCCGAGGTGGCGCGGGCCAGCTTTGGGCCAGGCGGGTGTACGATCGCGTGGATGTCGAAGCTCGTCACCCGAAGGGCGTCTGCGAACGATGTTCTCACCGTCGGGATCGGGATCGGGATGGCGATCACGATCGCGATCGCGACGTCCCCCGCTCGCGCCGATGAGCGTCCCGCCGCCTCGACGCCGCCCGTCTGCACACCTGCGGCGCCCGCCAGCACGGCGGCGCACGCGAGCCCTTCTGCGTCCTCTTCCTCGCCGTCTTCCGCCGACGAATCACCCGTCGCGCGCGCACGAGACCTCCTCGCACGCGCGCGTCTCCTCGACGAAGCCGCGCTCGGTGACGAGAAGTCCGCCGTGGAGATCGCCGCACGCCTTCCCGCGCTTCGCGCCACCGCCAAGACCGCGCGCGACAAGGCCGATCGCGCGAGCGGTGAAGATCGCGAGACGCTCGTCTCGCGCGCCGAAGATCTCGAGGCTGACGTCGCGATCAGCGAAGCCGAGACGACCGCGAAGAAGCGCGCCGCGGTCGACAATCGACGCATGGCAAGGGAGCTTCGTGCCCGCGCCGTTCGACTGGTGCGCGAGGCGCCCGTCGAGTCACCCGCGAACGCAGGGTCGCCGTGTGACCCGCCCTACCGGTACACCGCGGACGGGCGGAAGATTTACCGCGTCGAGTGTCTGAAGTAGCGCGGTGACCGCGCACGAGACGAATCGTACGGACACGGCGATCAATACCGCCAAGGCTCGCGCCGGTGCGCGTCGACCTTCGGCGGTCTCCACCGCCCTTTCTTCACCGACTGCGTCTCGAGCATCGAAGCGACGCGCGCGCGATGCGGGCGAAACGGCTCGAGGAGCTCGAGCATCGCGTCGTCGGCCGCTTTCGGATCATCGCGCGTCAAGTCGTGACGATCTCCGAGCGCCGCCGCGATGATGAAAGGACCATGGAAATCGCCGATTGGCACCGCATCGCTGTACCCCAGCGCATCCCGCGCGACGTAGTTCGCCGTCCAAGGGCCCACGCCGGGCAGCGACTGGAGCTTCGCGATCGCGATCTCACCGGCCTCCGTGCGTAGTCGTTCGAGCGCGTCACCACGAAGCGCCCCTTCGCGAAGCGTGGCCGCCCGACGCGACCCGACGCCGATCTCGTGCATTCGCCACATCGGCACGTTCCGCACGGCTCGCGCCGTCGGTGCCGCGACGAGCTTCGTCGTCGGGACGACCTCGCCTGCGATGCGCCATAGCCTTCGCACCGACGCGCGTGCCTCGAACCCCGTGACGAGCTGTTCGATCACCGCGACGGCAAAGGACTCGAACACCGTCGGCGTCTTCGACAGACGCGGGTCAGCCTCCCGCGCGAGGGGCCCCAGCACCGGATGCCGCTTGATCGACGCTAGAAATTCCGTCGGATCGTCATCGACCGCCGCGAGGTCTCGCGCCGCGGCGATCGCGCGCTCGGCGTCCTCGCTCGAGCACTCACCACACGCGACGATCTTCACGCGAACCGCGCCCTGCACCCACGCAAAGACGACCGCGATTGCGTTCGCGCCGCCACGAAGCGCGACGACGCGACGGCGGAGATGCTTCGGCGCGTCGTAGCGAGTGGCTCCTCGCGGCGTGAAGGACGCCATCGCGACGGTGCGTAGCGTCGCGACCTCGGTGGGGCCGTGCTCGACGTGTAGAGGAGCGCGCGATGGACGCATTCAGAACGTGCCTGCGCAGACCAAGCCGCCAAGGCTCGGCGCGCATGACGCTCGCGTGGCTGCGCCTGCTGTCTTTACGCCTTCTGCCGAAGGAGCCGTCGCGACGAGCACGACGCCTCCACCCGCGAACAGCGTGCCGCCGACGAGCGTGATGATCGAAATGGTGAGCCACGTGCGCGACGAGCTCGCTTGATCGTCGCAACCGGCCGGCTGCGTGGTCGCACCCAAGCCGTTGCACCCGCGGTTGTAGTCGTCCACGATTCCCTTGCGCACGAGGAGCCCCGCCCCACCCGTCGCGAGGAGCGCCGCGCCCGTTCCGACCGCCACCCATCCAAGCAGCCGCTGCGTGTGGCCGTCATCGTCGCTCTTCTTCACGTCCACGGGACGCTCGGACGACGCGGTCGGCTTCTCTGCCGCCGGAGGCGTCTCCGTCGTGCTCGAAGACGCCACGAGCGTCACGGTCTCGCGCGCGACGCCTCCCGCGGGGATCTCGACCGCGCGCGTCGTCGAATGAAATCCCGAGGCACGCACCTCGAGCGTCCGCTTCCCTGCCTCGACACGAAAAGGTCCTTGTCCGATCCCCAGCCGAACGCCGTCGAGGAACACCTCCGCGCCTTCCTTCGCGCCGCGCACCTCGAGCGAGCCGAGATGCTTGCGCACGGTCGCGAGCGCGGACTCGAGCGCAGGGCGATTCTTGGCGATCCATGCGTCGCCTTCCATCGCGAGCGCCGTCGTCATGTCCTGCTCGGCTTGCACCCACATGCCAAGCGCTTGCTCGGCGAGCGCCACTTGCGCGCGCGCACGTGCCGTCGGCGCCTTCGCGAGCGCCTGCTTGAACATCGAGAGCGCCTCTTCGTCTTTTCCCTTCTCCCGAAGGTCGAGGCCTTTGTTGATCAGCGCGTCGGCCGATTCGTCGGCGCGAGCGGAAGGCGTGCACGTGATCGCCAGCGCGACCGCGGCGAACGTCGAGACGAGCGCTTTGCGTGGGAAGAGCTTGAGCGAGACCACGGACAGGAAGCGGATGCTAGCGCAGGATCGGCGCGCCGTTTGGTGCTGCCGTCGTTTCAGCGGGCGGTGCGACCGGGGCCGACGGAGGTCGCGCGCGTCCAGACGGCATGAAAGGCACGCGCTTCGCGGGATTCGCGGACGCGACCGGTGCGTTGGGGAGCGAGGCTGGCGTCGTGACCGCGTCGCTCGAGGCGCTCAGGGGTGGAGGCGCCGCGACTTCCGTCGACGTCGTCGCAGAGGGACGCGCGGTTGGCAGCGTGCTCGTCTCGGCGGGCGGCGCTGCGCTGTAGGCCGTCGTGGTGGTGGTGGCGGCCGGACGGAACGCGACCACGAGCACCGCGATGACCGCGGCGACCGCCGCAAATCCGCCGACGAGCATGCCCGTCGTGAACGACCGCGCCGGAGGCGGCGTCGTGATCATCGGCGTTCGAGGGTCGGTGCCTTGACCCCATGTCACGTCCGTCTGTACGAGCGGCCTCACCGGCGGCGCGAGCGCGAGCGGAGCGGGCGCCGCCGGAGATGCCGCCGGGGCCACCGCGCGGACCTTCGCGAACGAGTCGGGCGCCTGGCGCAGGTTCTTCAGCTGCTCGTTCGTCGGCATCGTGATCGCCGTCGACGGCCCTGTGTCGTCGGCTGTGATCGCTGCAGCAGGCGCAGGCGTCGCGGCGGCGTGCGGAGGATGCGAGTCGAGCGTGTCCTCGAAGGACTTCCACGGTCGAAGCACGACGCCCTGCTTGGCGCTTCGCGAATACGGCTCGAGTGCCGTGGCGAGCTGGGCGACATTCTGGAAGCGCGCCATCGGATCCTTCTCGAGGCATCGCATCACGATCGTGACGAGCGCTTGATCGAGACCAGGCCGCAGGGAGAGGAGCGACGCCGGTGGCTCGTTGACGACGCGAATGCACACCTCGGTGACGGTCTCACCGTCGAACGGAAGCTGCCCTCCGAGGAGCTCGTAGAGGATCACGCCGAGCGACCAGATGTCGCTTCGGATGTCGGCTGCACGCGCCGAGCGCATGTGCTCGGGCGCCATGTAGAGCGGCGATCCCATCACGGCCTGCGAGTCGGTGAGCGCCATCTGGCCCACCGCCGCAGCGCCGATCGCCTTCGCGATCCCGAAGTCGAGGACCTTGACGAGCGGCATCCCGTTGAGACGCCGGCTCACGAACAGATTCTGTGGCTTGAGGTCACGATGCACGATCCCCGCGGCGTGCGCCTCGACGAGCGCTTCGCACGCTTGCAGGACGTACTCGACGGAGTCCGCCACCGTGAGCGGCCCCTTCTGCTTGTTCAGCTTCGCGAGGTCGAGGCCTTCGAGCAGCTCGAGGACCATGTACGGGTTGTCGTTCGCGTCGCGGCCGACGTCGTAGACGCGCGCGACGTGCTCGCTTTTGAGCTTCGCGACCGCGCGTGCCTCGCGCATGAATCGCTCGATCGCGTCTTTGCCCGACACCGCCTCCGGCAGAATGAACTTGAGGGCGACGGCCTGATCGAGCTCGGTGTGGGTCGCCGCAACGACGACCCCCATCCCACCGGCGCCGAGGATCCGTTCGACGCGGTACTTTCCGCCGACGACGTCGCCGGCCTTGACGGGGGAGCGAGCACGAGCTTCTTCGGACATCCGGAGCGGCGAACCGTAGCACGGGGATGCAGAAGGGCACGCTCCCGTGATTTCGAGCACTTGCGCGTCCTTTCTCTCCTTATGTGCAAGCACGAACGGTAGAGACGATCCTGGCGGATTTCCATTCACTTGGACGTCTTCGCGCCTTGGTTGGCCAAGGTGCCCGTCCTCTTGTTTCACCTCGGCGACCAAGGCAGCCCGAAAGAAAGAGAGGAACTTCGGCGAGGCGCCCGCTGTCAGGTTCGGCGTGAAGCAGAAGCGAGCCATCACCGCGATCCTCCTCTCCCTCGGCCTCCTCTCCGTCGCCGCGCTCCATGCGCCCGACGCCCAGGCGGCAGACTCCGCCAACGACTGCGTTCGTATGCGTGAGACAATCGAGGGCGCAGGGCTGACGTTGAGCGTCGACAACAACTGCGATCGCCGCCTTGCGTGCAGCGTGACGTGGACGGTTCAATGCGAGAGCGCGACGGGCAAGGCCACGAAGCGCGTCAAGGAAGGCGCGCAGCTCGTCGTGGGCTCCTCGGCGTCGAAGGACGCCTACGCCTCCGCGAAGACGTGCGGCGACAACTGGAAGATCGAAGAAGTGAGCTGGGACTGCAGCCCGTTGAAGTGATCCGAACAACACGGACACGGACCGCGCATTGCGCGGAACGCATCAGCGTGAGAGGAGCTCCTTCGCGGTGCGAAGCGGGCTGTCGATCGCGAGGCGCGCCTCCGGCTTGGCGGCATTCGCGCGAGCGAGGGTCGCCTCGTCGACCGTGAGCTCGACATCGGGCGCGAGCCCCACGCCTTCGTAGGTCTTGCCGCTCGGCGTCTTGAACAAGCTCACCGTGTACTTGTAGGCGTAGCCGTTCGGCAGGTCGTCGAGCCACTGCACGCTCCATTTGCCGTGCGTGCGTGAGCCCACGAGCCGCGCATGCCGCGTGCTCTCCTGAAGCGCGGCGGCGAGGAGCTCTGCGCCAGAGGCCGTGCCGTGATCGATGAGCACCGCGAGCGGCGCATTGGCCATCACGAGCGGCTCTTTCGGGTTGCTCTTCGAGGTGTGCACCTCGTCGGGCTTACCACGATGCTTGAGCGTCACGATCGGAGCTCCGTCCGGCAAGAACAGCGACGCTGTCTCGAGCGCGCGCTCGAAGGAGCCACCAGGGCTCTGACGCAGATCGATCACGAGGGACTTGGCGCCTGCTTTCTCGAGCTCGACGAGGCTCGCGCGAACGGCCACGGGGGTCTTCTCGGTGAAGCTCGGGATGCGCAGATACCCGACCTTGTCGAAGACCGCGTGCAGCGGGCTGTCGTAGCTCACGCGATCCCGAACGACGGTGAAGCTCACGAGCCTGTCGCCACGAAGGACGCTGAGCGTGACGGGATCGCCGGCCTTGCCTCGAATGTCGGCAACGACGTCCGTCATCCGCATGCCTTTGTAGAGCTTGCCGTTGACGGTGACGATCTTGTCGCCCGCCAGGAGCCCCGCCTTCTCCGAGGGCGATCCCGGCAAGGTCCCGAGGACATCGGCATAGCCGCTCTTCTCGTCGAATTGAATGTGCACGCCCACGCCGACGACCTCGCCCTTCAAGTCGTTTTTGATCTCGGCGACCTCGCGGGGCGCCAGGAGCTTGTTGTACTTCGCCATGTGTGGCTCGAGCTTCTCGAGCATGCCCGCCGTGGCCGCCCGGTAGACGTCGTCTTCGGTGAGGCCTTCGGCGTAGTAGCCCTTCATCAATGCGTCGCGTACCTCGTTGAACGCTTTGGCGCCGTTCGTGAACTTCTCGACCGGCACCTCGTCGTCGGGGGCGTCCGACTTCGACGGTTCGGCTCGGCTCGGGGCAGCGTTTGCCGCGGTGGCCGCCACAGGCGTCGCATGGGGGCTCTCGTCCGAGGAGGCAGGCTGACTGCAGGAGAGCGCGAGCACCGCGAGCATGACGAGGCGGGAGACGTCGTTCTTGGATGTAGAATACATGTTTACGTCCGATAACCTGGGTGATGCTCAATAAATGTGAAGGCTCTCGGCCTTCGTCCGTGACGTGTCGATCGACGAGCCGATGGGCCCGCTCGAGGGAGAGGACGTAGCGACGCGCTCGATCACGCTCGGCGCGACCAACGCGATCGCGGCGGCAAGCGCGGCGAGCGCGACACCTTGGTAGAGAGGGATCCGCCGGGCGAGCAGCATCACCTTCGCGCGGCCCTTTGCGGGCGTGCGCGGCGCGAACGTCTCGGCGATCTCGGCGCGAAGCCTCGCCTTCACCTCCGCTCGTGGTCGATCCGATGGCGCAGACGACGGCGCGCGATCCGCAGCACGCTTGAGCGCGAGGTATGTCCGTAGGCATCCGCTACAGGCGACGAGATGCGCTTCGATCGCGTCGACGTCATGGTCGCTCTCGACGGTGCCGAGGTGATAGGCGACGAGTTGATCGGTTACGAAGGCGCAATCCATGGCTTCAGCTCCTCACGAAGGACGGACACCATTTGGTGCATCCGAGACTTGACGGTGCCGAGCGGCGCATCCACGACGCTCGCGATTTGTTCGTAGCTGAGCCCGCTCGTTCGAAGGTGCCACAGCTCTCCGAGCGTGATCGGTAGCCGCGCCACCGCGGACTCCAGCGCGCGTTCGAGCTCACGCGCCTCGAGCGCGCGATCGCCTCGCGCCTCGATCGAAGGAGGCGGATCCTCGAGCAGGGCCGCCACGGTCGAAGCTGCACGCTCGTGCCTGCCCGAGGCACGCCGCCGGTTCAGCGCCAGGTTGCGAGCGACCCGATAGAGCCACCCACGAAAGGCGCCATCCCGTTCGAACGTCGCGCTCGCATCGCGAAGCACTGAGAGAAACGCATCATGAAGCACCTCCTCCGCGTCGCCGCGGTCGCCGAGGATCGCCCTCAGGTATGCAAAGAGCCGCACCTCGTGGCGCTCGTAAAGGACATCAAATGCTTCGATTTCCCCGGCTCGGATCCGTAGGACGAGCGCCTCATCGGTGGTGAGCCCACCCAAATCGGTCTTCGATTCCTGCCGCGAGACGACCATCCGACCCTAAAACACCGGCCAGGCGAAAAGGTTCACGATGCCCCAGACGATTTTTAGCGCGGTGTTCTCGAACTACCCGAAGGAGCCGCGAAGGAGCCCGGACGGGCAATTGCCAGGCTTTCGGCATCCTGCTCCTTTTTGGCGACTGGGGTCTCGGGAAGTGGGGATATGCTGGGCACGATGCCGAGCACGACCATCGTCGTAGCCTGTGCCGTTGGGTTAGCCGTCCTCGTCGTTCTCTTCTTCATGCTGCGTTCGCGCGGCAAGAAGGAAGAGGAGCAGCCGCGATTCGAGCCTCCGCGTGAGCTCGCAAAGCAGCCTCCGAAGAAAGAGACGACGAAGGAAGAAGCCAAGGTCACCGAGTCCGCCGAGGCCAAGCAGCCTCTCGAGACGAAGACCCCTACCCCGAAGGTCAAGACTCCCGCGATCGCATTCCCACCGTCGTCCACTCCAACGCCGCCCGTCAAGGCGGGTGAGGATGAAGACGAAGCGACGCGTATCGATGCGACGCCCCCGTCCACCGAGGAGGTCGCCGCCGACGAGATCCTGTCGACGCGTCCGGCCGAGACCGCGCGACCGCCGGCACCGACGGTTCCGCCTCCGTTGCCCAAGTCCGATCCGAAGACGCTCGCGCAGCCCGAGGAGAGCACGTCGACGTCGGGCGCGACGGAGCCTCTTCCGCAATTTCCGATCGCGGCCGAGAAAGAGCCCACGCCCGTGGCCGTCAAGGCTGCGCCGCCGAAGCTCCCGACGTCCCAGCCGAAGCTCCCGACGTCCCAGCCGAAGCTTCCCACGTCTTCCCCGAAGCTTCCGGTCTCCGAGCCGAAGGTCGCTGCGGCCAAGCCGCTCCCAACCTCGGAGCCGAAGGTCGCTGCAGCCGCGAAGCTCCCCGTCTCCGAGCCCAAGGTCGCCGCGGCCAAGCCGGTGCCCACCTCGGAGCCGAAGCTCACCGCGGCGAAGCCCGAAGAGCACGATTTTTCCGCGTTGAACGAGCCTGCGGCGAAGGCAGCGGCCGCGCCCGCTCCGACGCCCGCGAGGTTCATCCCTCCCTCGAACCCCGCGACCGCGGACCTCGAGAAGAACGATCCGCGTCACGCAGCGGCGCGCCGTCTTGCGCGCGTGTCCGTGAGTGAGATCAAGCTCTATCACGAAGACGAAGTGAAGGCGGGCCGCGAGGCTGGCGACCTCTGGAAGCGTCTTCAGCAGGACATCGCGCTCGCGAAGCAGACGTTCGAAGCACGCGTCGCGGTCGACGTTCGCGATCGCTTCGACTACCTGCTCGACGAAATCACCCGCCAGCTCGCCGAAGGCGATCCGAAGAAGCTCGGACCGGACGCGCCGACGCCGAAGGGAGCGGAGGTCGCGGCTCCCGTCTCCGTGCCGCTCGCAAAGCGTCCAGAGCCGGGCGCGGACATCGTCGACGAAGCGCCGACGAAGACGGCGCACAAAGCCCTTCCAGACCTCGCAGAGGAGAAGGCAGGAGAGAAGCCGACCACGCCGCCGCCGGTCGACTTCAAGCCGGAAGCCGCTGCTGCTGCGACGGTAGCTCCCGCCGCGATCGCGACGCCGATCGCAACTCCTGCAGCCACCCCTGCGGCCGCTCCTCCCGCCCCTGCCTCGGAGCCCAAGGCAAACGACGGCAAACCCACCGGGATCGCCGCTCGCTTGGCGGTCGCCCCGAACCCCGAGACCGCCGAGCTCGAGAAGAACGACCCACGTCACGCGGCTGCGCGCCGGCTTGCCCGTCTCTCCGTGAGCGAGATCAAGCTCTATCACGAAGATGAGGTGAAGGCTGGCCGTGAGGCCAAGGACCTGTGGAAGCGAATGATCACCGACATCAATCTCGCGACGCAGACGTTCGAGAAGCGTGTCGACAAAGAAGTGCGAGAGCGCTTCGACTACCTCTACGACGAAATCCTCCGGCAGCTCGCCGAAGGTGACGTCACGAAGCTCGGACCCGACGCCCCCAAGAACCGCGGACCGGCGGCCGCACCTCCAGCCGCGCCCGCTGCCGAGGCGGCGCCGGCGAAGCCTATCTCCGAGCCGAAGGTCGCGGCGGCAAAGCCTATCTCCGAGCCGAAGGTCGCGGCGGCAAAGCCCGTCTCCGAGCCGAAGGTCGCGGCGGCAGCACCTGCTCCTGCGACCGCGGCCGTTCCAGCCGGCGTCGCGCGGTACTTGCCGCCGACGAATCCTGCGACCGCGGAGCTCGAAAAGAACGATCCGCGCCACGCCGCAGCCCGGCGGCTCGCGCGTCTCTCGGTGAGCGAGATCAAGCTCTATCACGAGGACGAAGTGAAGGCGGGCCGCGAGGCCAAGGACCTTTGGAAGCGCCTCATAACGGACATCGGTCTCGCGACGCAGACCTACGAGAAGCGCGTCGACAAAGAAGTACGCGAGCGCTTCGACTACCTCTACGACGAGATCCTCCGCCAGCTCGCCGAAGGCGACGCCGCGAAGCTCGGCCCCGACGCGCCGAAGCCGAAGGACGCCTAGTCCCGCGCGAACGTCACATCACGCCGCGAGGTGGGCGGCGTGAGGCTTCGTCGTGAGATCGTCGAGACGCCTTCGGATAGCGAGGCGCGCCGCGTCGACCTCTTGACGCGCGAGCGCGGCGCCTTCGATCCCCCATCGTTCCCATCCGCCTTCCATCGCCGCGTCAGGACGCCTCTCACGCTCCGCATGGAGCGAAGGCATCTCGAGCGAGGACGCGACCGCGGGGTCCTCCGTGATCAACCACGTGATGATCGCGAAGGCGTGGATCGATCGACGCGCTTCGATCGCCGCGATCTCCTCGAGGCTCTTGCGGATCGACGGATCGACCGCACGCCGTGAGAGCTTGGCATGGATACGCGCATGGACGGAGGCACGAAACGCTGTCGCCAGGCACGCGTTCGCGAGCTCGGCGAGCGTGGTGGAGGTGGTGGTCGTGAGCATTGGTCGTGGCAGAAGCGCGGCCTCCGCTCCATCGATCGCGCGCGCCAGGGCGAAGCAGATCTTTGCTTGCCGGATGGCCTCGAGCGCATCCTCGTGTGACGCGGCGAGCAGCGTGGGCGGTGCCTCGCGACGAAGAAGATCGAGCGCGAGCTGCGACGACGTCGCGATCGCTTCGCGGGCAACGCAGCCCACATCACGCCATGCATGCGCGAGCCCCGCGCGATCGTCGACCCCATCGCGAGACAAGAGGAGCTTTTGCGAACGAGGCGCCGACTCGGTGATCGCCGCGTCGTCGGACCACTCTAGGGTGATCGCGGTTCGTTCACGCGTGGGGTCTGCTGTGGGCATCTCCACGCGACCGAGCCAGCGGAGGATTGTCTGGAGAATCACGAGCCACATGCGTTGCAAAGACAACGCCACGACGGCTTCGTCTGTTCCACGTGGTCCCGACGCGTGGGCCGTGCCCCAAAAAGGCCTATTTTTCAGCCACCGTCGACGGGCGGAACGCCGTAGGGAGGCAGCGCACCACTGCTCGCGTTTGCGTCCGAATTGCCACTGCTCGTGCCTGCGTCGACCGGCGGCACGCCGTAGGGAGGGATCTCGCCGGAGGTCGATCCGCTGGACGTGCTGCCCGACGAGCTGTTGCCCGAGGAGCTGTTGCCGGACGAGCTGTTGCCGGACGAGGAGGACGACGACGACGAGGACGTCGTGTCAGGTCCGCCGGTGCATCCGACAGCGAGCGTGGTCGCAGCCGCGGTCGCAGCGGCCGCCGCAAAGACGACCGCGACACGCGTGAATCGGGGAGGCAGCTCGGGAAGGGGCGCGGCGACGTGGGTGGCGAGCTCGACGCCGCAAAACGGACAGGCCGTCTCACTCACGCGAACATGACGCGCACAGCCGACACACGGACGAAGGTTCGACGCCATGGCTCTACAGCCTCCCTCCTCTTGAATGTACCTCATCGCGCGCGCGACGCAGCCGTCCGAATGTCGGTCGACTACGGATCGACCCACGGCTCTTCGATCAGCTCGAATTTCCCGTGATCGAACGGCAGGCCGGGGGCTTCTTCGACTTTGACGACACGCTCGCGTCGTCCAGCCCGCTTCATCTCGATGGCTCGGTGATGGCAGTAGGGATTGTTGCCGGGTTTGCCGAACAGGACATCCGCCGTCCACGTGCATCCCGCTTTGCACTCTTCGGCGTAGTAGCAGGTCGCGCAGTAGCCCCAGAGCTCCTTGGTGGTTCGGTCGCGCGTGAAGCGAAGCGCGTTCGATCGCTCCCAGATGTCTTTGAGCGGAGTCTCTCGGACGTTGCCGCCTGACCACGTCGTGGTGGCGAGGCTCGGACATCCTTTGATCGTGCCGTCGGCCTCGATCCCGATCGTAACCCGCCCCGCCCCACATCCACCGGAATGCCCGCGCCGCGTTCGCCCGCGAAGCGTGGTCTCGTGAGGGCCGAAGTAGCCGACGTTGTTGCCGGGGACGACGTCGATACCTCGCTCCTTCGCGGCCGGAACGAGCTCGGCGAGCATCGGATGGAGCGCGAGCATGTCGTAAGGCTGAAGGAGCACGTCGGGTTCGTCGGCGGCTCGCCCCATCGCTACCGTAAGCTGGATCTGCCAGCTCCGAATCCCGAGATCACCGAGGATGGGCACCATCCCCATCATCTCGGGCATCGTCAGGCGGTTGATCTGCGTGTTCGTGGCGACGTGGATGCCTGCCTCACGCAAATGGCCCAGCGCCTGAATCGCGGCGTCGTACGAGCCTTTGACTCCACGCAGTCGATCGTGGGTCTCACGCGCACCATCGATCGAGACGCTCACCGCCCACATTCCCGCTTCGGCAGCCGCGCGCGCTCGCTCCTTCGTCATCCCGCGACCACCCGTAGTCATCGTCGCGCGCATGCCATGGTCACGGATCGCCGCGATGATCGTCGTCCAATCATCGCGGAGATACGGCTCGCCACCGATGATGGCGACCTCACGCGTTCCAATGCCCGCCAGCTGCCTGACGAGGTCGACGCATTCGTCGGTCGACAGCTCGTCGTGACGTGCATGCCCCGCACGTGATCCGCAGTGACGACACGACAGATCGCAACGCAACGTCACTTCCCATACGGCGAGAAGGGGCTCGTATTGTCGATCCGAGTCGCGATGCTCCGCGAGCGGAAGATAGCGACGCTTTGGTGTGTCCGCCGGCGGAGGTCCGTCGAGGAGGGGCAGCGAACGCACGCCGCGCGGCGGACGTGGCCGCGCCATGATCGCCGCGCGCTCTTCGGGGCCGAGAGGATCCTTCAACGTCTCTCGCTACTTCTTCGATGCGCCCGCGTCGCGCGGGCTCGTCGCTGGAGGTGGAGCGCCGTACGCCGGGACTGGGGGTGACGGTTGATTGCTCGGGATCGGCTTGGCCGCGGCGTCGGTGTCCACGAACACGGGGGCAGGCCCGTAGGCCGGAGCGACTTGATTCGTCGGCGTTGGTGGTGGCGGATTGTTCTGCTCGGTGGTCTTGCCACACGCCGCGGTGCCTACGCTCGTCAGCGCGACACCGCTCATGAGCATGATCGCCGCGCGCGAAAGGCCAACCTCCACACGGCGCTCGGGCAGCGGCGCTTCCGCTCCACAAAACGGACAGGCTTCATCCGTCGTCCGCACGTGTCGCGCGCATTGGGTGCAAGGTACAAGCGATCTCGGTCCAGCCATCGTAGGGAGCCCCTTCCTTCATCGACACGCGCACGGCGTGCAAACCCTGTTGTATCGTCTGCGCATGACCATCATCGATCACATCGGCGTGAGCGTCACCGACTACGCGCGCTCGAAGGCATTCTACACGCAAGCGCTTGCCCCGCTCGGAATCACGATGATGATGGAGTACGGAACCGCCTGCGGATTCGGAAAAAACGGCAAACCGGAGCTCTGGATCGGAGCGGGCAAGATGTCTTTTCAGTCCGACGAACAGACGAAGGTCATCACGCCCATCCACATCGCGGTGAAGGCGAAGGACCGCGCGGGGGTCGACGCGTTCTACGCCGCCGCGATCGCGGCAGGCGGACGTGACTTCGGGAAGCCCGGCGTCCGCGAGCTGTACCATCCGAACTATTACGGCGCGTTCGTGCTCGACCCGGACGGACACAACCTCGAGGCTGTATTTCACGGCTGAGCCTTCGTTGTCGCAAACTCGCGTGACGTCGTCGCTTCACACTCCGCGACATGGAAGTCGTGTGTGACCACCTACGCGTCCCGACACGATTGAGATTTTCTGCGGCACGGCGGTTGCTGCATGCCCATGTGCCGTCGTGCCAAGAAGTAGCAGTCGTGTTTCGTCGGTTGGGGTTGGGCTTGGGCTTCATCTCGCTTTGGGAGCGCTCGCCAGTATCGCAACGCTCCTCATAGGCTGCGCGATGCGTGAAGGAGAGAGCAGCGCGATGCTCTCCACCGAAGCGGAGCGTCCGATGGAGAACGCCGGCTCCTCCTCTTCCCTCGCGTGTCAGCCGCAGGTCGCCGGTCTCGCCCCGGCTGCCATCGAGCCGATCACGATCGAGTGCCCGGGCAACTACGCTCCTCGCTTGAACGGGCTCAAAGCCGCCATCCCGATCGTCGGTCGCTTCACGAACGAAGCCGAGCTGATCGACGCCTTCTGCGTCGCAAAGACATCGCCCTCACCCACCCAGGCACAGACGATCCGCGACGGAAACAGCGGAAGCATCGACTTCGAGAGCAGCGTCGTCGTATCGTTCGCGTACGACACGAATGACGGAACGCCCCGCCTTTATCGTCGCGGTGACGAGCTCTGGCTCACGGTCACCCACGACGAATGCAAGACGGACCCGGCGCAGCTTGCGAGCGTCGCGTTCGTGATCCCGAAGTCGAGCGTGGTCAAAGAGCAGGCGTGCTCGATCGCCTGCAGATAGCCTACGGCTTGACGAACTTCAGCACGAAGCGATCGGTGGTGCCGCGCCTCTCGCCGGCCTGCATTGGTGACGCGTTCCAGTCGCGCGTGTCGGCCTTGTTCCTCATGAAATCGGCTTCGGCGGGCAGCCGAAAACCGGCCTTGAGGATCTCGGCGCGCACGACGGATTCTTCGATGCGGTGAAGGCTCTGCACCTCGGTCGAGCCTGTTCCAGGTCGCCCGCTGTGGTCGATCACCGCGAACACTCCACCAGGCTTGAGCGCGCGAAGGACCGCAGCATTCATCTTCGCTCGATCCGCGCCCATCCAAAACGTGTCGTGGTAGAGAAGCACGAGGAACACCGCGTCGAGGTCCTTCGCCTCGGGCGGCAGAGGATCGTCAAGCTCACGAACGACCCGGACCACGTTCTTGTTCACCGGCTTCGCGAGGCGTGCCGACCACGGCTTGTCCGCGAACTTCTCGACGATCCAAGGCGGATTCGTCGCAAACACGGCGCCCGTAGGCCCGACAGCGCGCGCGAGAAGCTCCGTGGTGTAGCCCGTGCCGGAGCCCAGCTCTGCGACCTTCATCCCGGGCTTGATGTTGTAGAATGCAAGCATCTCGGCGGGCTTCCGACCTGCGTCGAGCTTCTTGTCGTCCGCGTCACGATCGGCGGCGTCGACGAGCGCCTGCGTCTCGGCCGTCGCCTTGACGCTCACGACCTCCGGCGGCGGACCGTTCGGCTTCGCGACCGCGTTTGGCGCCGGCGTCGTTGCCGTGTTGGGGGTCGTGGGTGGCGGAGCGGCGTCCCCGCACGCGACCGCCGCCAACGCGAAAGCGACGGCGCGAGACGCGCGCTTGATCGTCACCATTGCTGCGACCGTCCGATCATCGAGTACGGGTAGGCCCAATCCGGCGCGGAGATCTCGTCGAGCTCCTTCATGTCCTCGGCTTCGAGCTTCACCTCGGTCGCGCGCAGGTTGTCATCGAGCTGCGTCACGTTGCGAGCGCCGAGGATGATGCTCGTGACTTCCTTCTTCGCGAGCAGCCATGCGAGCGCCACTTGCGCTGGCGAGGCATCCCGCTTTTTGCCGATCGCGTCGAGCTTCTCGATGACGTCGTAGGAGCGCTCTTGGCCGAGACGCTTCATCGTGTCCTTCCACTCCGTAAGGCGCGTGCCTTCCGGCATCGGCTTGCCGCGGCGGTATTTGCCGGAGAGAAAGCCGCTCGCGAGAGGTGACCACACGAGGACTCCAAGGCCGTGTTGGCGGCATGCGGGAATGACCTCGCGCTCAGCCCCACGCTCGAGGAGAGACCATTGGAGCTGCACCGCCTCGTAGCGATGGGTGCGGTTCTTCTCGGCCTGCCAAAGCGACTCGACGAGACGGTACCCGGTGTAGTTCGAGCAGCCGACGTAGCGGACCTTACCCTGCGTGATGAGGTCGTCGAGCGCGCGCATCGTCTCGTCGATGCGCACCGTGTTGTCCTGCATGTGGACTTGGTAGAGATCGATGTAGTCCATGTTGAGGCGCTTCAACGACGCCTCGCAGGCCGACATGATGTGCTTTCGCGAGAGGCCCATGTCGTGCGGACCGGGCTTCTCGATCATCCCGAAGGCCATGGGAAAACGGCACTTCGTCGCGACGAGCACCTTCTCGCGCTTGCCTTTGATCCATTGCCCGACGAGCTCTTCGCTGCGTCCTTCGCTGTAGACGTTGGCGGTGTCGATGAGGTTCACGCCGCGCTCGATCGCGCGATCGAACACGCTGCGTCCTTCCTCGTCCGACGAGGTGACGCCTTTCATGAAGGTCTTCGATTCACCAAACGTCATCGCGCCGAGACACAGCACGCTGACCTTGAGGCCGCTCGTTCCGAGGCTTCGGGTTTCCATGGGCGGGCATTCTTTGCTTCGAATGCCCGCGGGTCAATGGTGCGCGTGAAGCTTCGTTCGAGACGCCGAGCGCCGTGCGGCTACTTCACAGCGGCAGGCGAGCTCGCCGTCATCGACTTGTTGTCGAAGGTCGCGAGGGCCTTGTAGGAGCCCTTCGGGGCGTCCTTCGACGAGATGTAGAGCGTGAGCTTGTGTTTCCCGTCGGAGAGCATCGGGAGACCACCGTCCTTGCCGTTGAGGAGCTTGTCGCCCTCGTAGACGGCAACGCCGGCCGTGAACTTTCCTTGGTTCAAGTTCGCGGCGAGCTCCGGCGGAAGCTGCTGGTCGCCCACGAACGTATCGGCGTTGAACTCGCCGTTCGGTTGCCCGCTTCCATCGGTCGAGACGAGGAGGATGGCGTTGGCCGGTCCTTCGAGCTCGACGTCGAACACGAGATCCTTCACGCCGTCACCTTTGAAGGCGCCGTCCTTGTTGCCGACCTTGTCGACCTTGCCGCTCTGGGCGTTGACCGCGAACGAGTTGAACTTGCCCTTCGGCGCAGGAGGCGGGGGCGCCGACGCGCTCGCCGCAGGCGTCGAGGCCGAGGCGCTCGGGATGGGCGTCGCGGCGGACGTCGCTGCGCTGGCGCTCGGCAACGAGGAGGCCGTGCTGGTCGGAGCTCCAGACGACGTGCCAGGCGTCTCCGGTCCTTTCTTCTCATCGCCTCCGCATGCCGCGATCGCCGCGCCAATCGAGACGGAAAGAACCAAAAGGCCGAGACCGATGCGTGTCTTGTTGGCGTTTGCGTTCATGGGTGCGCGCGAGTCTAAACGCATTCGCACGCCTTTGGCCAAGACGGATTGTCAGCCTCGCTCGACCGCCGCCCGCACGCCAAGCACGACCGCGATCGCCTCATCCGGCATGATTTCCAAGGGGTTGTTGTTGCTCGTCTTGCCGAAATGGAGATCGACGATGCCCGTGCGCACGACGAGCTTCGGGCTCAAGGATGCCTTGTCCATCGCAAGAAGTGCGTGGCGCACGTCCGGCATCAGGAGGGCCAAGGCCGCGTCCGATCCATCGATGACGAACGTCCGATCGAGCTCGTCATCACCGACCTTGGCGTCGTGCACGAGACCAATGACTCGGCCCACACCATCAAAGAGGCCTTCGGGGCGAATCTCGAGCCGGGGCGTCTGCGCCGGGACGCTCGTGCGAATCGTGCTTCGAAACGTGCTGGGTTGGCCGGGGATGAGCGAGTAACGAGAAGAGAGGACGATCGGCGCGCCAGCGATCCGGAGGCGGGACAGATACGTCGTATCGTCCCATCGCACGACGAACGCCTCCGGCGCGATCTCGGCAAGCCGCCGCGTGAACGCCGATCGAAACGTCAGCTGCCACCGCTCCTCGAAGACCCAGGGCGGGCTCATCTCGGGCTTCGGCGGATCGCTGACGTCGTCAGGGCATTCGCGGAGCTTCGGGACGAGGTCGGCCGCCTCGGCATGCGCGTTCAAGATTTCGTCGAGCGCAGCGTCGGTGCTGGTGAGCTCCTCGAGCGAGTCCGGCTCCGCCATCGCGCGCTCGCGTAAGTCTTCGATCGGCTTGGAGAGCCGCTCGGGCAACATCGCGCGAAAGAGCGCCGGCAAACTTCGCTCCCGGCTCTCGAGAAGCCCGCGTTTGGTCGCGATCTGGCTCCGAAGACCGGCGAGAGGGTCACGGTAGAACGTCACCCAAGCAGTCTAGCGCGCCCGCGACGGCGCGTGACGAGCTCACTGCTGCGTGGAGGACGCGACGGCTGCGGGCGGATCGGGGACGCGGATGTCATCGGGCGTGTTGATCTTCTTGTCCGGGCCTGCGCTCGAGACGTGAATCCCGCGCTCGTCGCATTCGAGGACGAAGGGCATGTCCCACGCGTCCGTCTTCTTGGAGGCGTCGTCGATGAGCTGGGCCGTCGAGAGCGTGTCGACCGTCGGGCAATCGCCGTCCCCGTGCTGCATCCGATAAAGGTGAGCCGCGCTGCGGACCGTGAGCGCGCTCTGCCTCGTCGTCTTGATCTTCGCCTCGGGGATGAACTTGAAGAGAGCGAGCGCCGTCGCACCCGCGATGAGCGAGATGATCGCGAGCACCACGAGGACCTCGAGGAGCGAGTACCCCGCGACCTGCGGGCGTCGTGCCCACGATCGCACGCGAAGGGATCCCGCGCGCGACCGTCGCGCGCGAAGAGATTTCCGCGCTTTCGGCTCTGCCCGCCTACCTCGCGTGCTGCGGGCACGACCCTCGTTTTCTCGGTGGGATGTCGTTGTCATTCGTTTCTTTTTCCCTCCGGCCGCCGTCGGCCGAACGCTGCAAGCAACGGTGAGCGCTTGCGATGCTCGTGCCATCGGCAAAACCTCACGCGTAGCCTCACGCGTAGCCTCGCGCGGTCTCACAGGGTCTGAGTTTCGCGCCGTTCGACGCGATGCCGCCTGCCGCTCGTCTGCCTTCTTGGCAACGCTCCTCTCGAAGACGATCAACCTGTCATCTCACCTCACGCAGCCGTCGCGTTGGGGGTGGCCCGATCGCTGGCCCGGGCCAGGGCTGGCCTGGCCCGGCCATAGGGTCACTCTCTTCATCCTCGCGAGATCATTCGATCGCGATCCTGGCACGTTCATCGCTGAGAGCGCGCCCATGGTCGCCGCACAACAACATCCCCATCCTCAATCACCCACCACCCTTCACCAATCCTCCTCATCACCGTCCCCTTCACCGCTCGCGCAGCTCTCGTCGTCGATGCGGTCGAAGTCGATCTCCGGTCGGGCAGGCCACGCGTTCACCGTCCACACGATGATCGAGGGCTTCGCCTGCCACGCGCGTGGCGTCGAGCTCACGAAACGCGAGAGCCGTCACGCGGAGGCGCGGGTCCGAGGCAAGCGCCTCCACGACGTGGCGCTCGACGTCCAAATCGACAAGGGCCGATTGGCCGTCACGTGCTCATGCGCCGCAGAATCGATGGGCATCGTCTGCAAGCATGCCTGGGCGGCGCTCCTCGAGGTCGACCGCGAAGGCGGCCTCGAGGACGTCGCCTCGATCCGCGGCGTGCTCCCCGTGGTCGCGATGCGAAAGGAGGACCGCGCCGAGCCGGCGCCCGCGCTTAAGTCGAAATCA
Organism: Labilithrix sp.; assembly: GCA_044227045.1. Classification (GTDB taxonomy): domain Bacteria; phylum Myxococcota_A; class Polyangia; order Polyangiales; family Polyangiaceae; genus Labilithrix. The sequence goes on along the minus strand of JBGAFW010000088.1, from coordinate 12,281 downwards.
ACGCCGCCTCCGCCCGCCCGCGAATCCGCAAAGGAGAGCGCAGAGGCGGCAAAGGCAAAGCCGCCCGCGAAGGCGACGGAGACCGCGAAGGCGAAGGCACCGCCGATCGTCGCCGCCAAACGCGCGGAGGTCGCGGCCACGCCACCGAAGGCGAAGGCCAAAGCGACCGCGACGGCAAAAGCAAAGTCGAAGGTGACGGCGAAGGTGACGGCGAAGGCAACGTCGAAGACGACCGCCTCGGCGAAGGTGAAGAAACGCACCTAACAAGGTGTTGTCGTTCGCCGCCGCGCGCGCTCCGTTGTTGAAAAAAACGTACGCGTACGCTCGACGACACGTCCGACACCCCACCGAGCGCGAAAGGCGAGCTGGTCTTCGCTGGCGAGCCCGCCTTTCCGCGTCTTCCTCCGGCGAACGCGTCGAGCATTTCGAGCGGGTGCTCGCGTCCATCATGCACGAGCGACCCTCGGCCGTGGGCCGCAGGCTCGCGCGTGCGTGTGCGTCAGCGCGTCGTCGCCCGCGATGCGATGCCGCTCGCCATCTCCGTCCGGCAAAAGGAGCCCAGACGAATCCTCCACGACCCAAAGGCACAACCGCCCGTCTCGCCCACGAGAGGTCGGGCGCCCGACGTCGTCAAAACCGCCACTTCCGTGCAGAACTTTTGTGCAGAGGACCCATGAACCTCGGCTTGCTCGCAGACGAAACAGTTCACACCAACCTTCAGGCGCATTGCGGCGATGTCAGAAAGCGCATCGTCGACGTGCTCCTTTTCCTCAAGGAGGCCGACAAGCGAAGGTACTTCGCGGACATGGGCTACGACTCTCTCTTCGCGTACTCGCTCGTCGAGTTGAAGATGAGCGAGAACGAAGCCGGCCCTCGCATCGCGGTCGCGCGACTTGCGAACCGTTTCCCGCAGGTCCTCGACCATCTGGCCACCGGAGACGTCCACCTCACCGGCCTCGTGCGCCTCTCACCGCACCTCAAGCCTGACAACTGCAACGATCTGCTCGCGCGAGCACGTGGCAAGACGGTCAAAGACATCGAGGCGCTCATCGCGGAGCTCGCGCCACAACCTGACGTCCCAGACGCCATCCGCGCCGTGCCAACCCGCCCCGACGCAGCCGCTCCCGAGGCCGCGTCTCCTGCTCCTGCTCCTTCTCCCACTCGTGCTCCCGCTCCTTCCCCTGCTCCCGATCCGTCCGATCAAAGGCGAGCCAACCCCGCATCGGAGGCGTCGCCTTCCGCCATTCCTCCACGCACGGTCGACTCCGCCGCGACCAAGAGCAGAAGGCGCACAAAGAAGTCTGCCCGCGAGCTCGCCGCTCAGATTCGCCCGCTCTCCGCGACGCGGCACAAAGTGCAGCTCACGGTCAGCACGGAGCTCCGCGCAAAGATCGAACGCGCGCGCGACCTCATGAGCCACCGTGTCCCCAACGGCGACCTCGAGGTGATCATCGGCGAAGCGGTCGACCTCCTCCTCAAGGACCTCGAAGCACGCCGTCTTGGAAAATCAAAACGCACGTGGTGGAAGAACCGTCCGCTCGCGAAGGCCGCGACCGGCGCGAGCTCCGCAAATCGCGTGAACGGCGCGAGCGGCCCGACCTCCGCCAACGACGCGAGCGGCCCGACCTCCGCCAACGACGCGAGCGGCACGACCTCCGCCAACGCGAGAGCTGCGGACCGGGCGAACGGCGCGAGCGCCGTGGATGGCGTGAATGGCGCCGCCTCCGCGAACGGCGCTGGCTCCGCGAAGGTCCCTGCCAACGACATGACAGCGACGCGGCGATCGCGTGGAGTGCCTCGCTCCGTGCGGCGCGAGGTCTTCGAGCGCGACGGGGAGCAGTGCTCGTTCGTCAGCAAGTCAGGTGTGCGGTGCCAGTCGCGCAGGCTCCTCGAGGTCGATCACATTCATCCTCATGCGCTCGGCGGCGACGCGAACGTCCGCAACGTCAGGGTCCTCTGCCGCACGCACAATCGCCGCATGGCCGAGCACGTCTTTGGAGCGGACTTTATCGAACGCCGAATTCGCGAAGCACGCGAGCAACGCGCACGTGGAAAAGGACGACGACGACGACGACGACGACGAGCTCGCCGCCGTAGGTCTCGCGCGTAGTTCAGACCGCAAGCCGCTCGGGCCCTAGCTCCTGACACGTCACGGGCTCGACACAACGCCGCTTCCATCATCTTCGCAGCCCTGGTCTGGTCATCAAAGGCGTTGGGTCCTCGCTCCTCAAAGAGGGCCTTCGCCTTTCCGGCCCACCAGTGGATTCAGCGCCTCGACTACTTCGAGAAGAGTCCGGCACGAGCTCGGAGGGAGAGGTCGTGATCAGGCGCCAACAAGACGACGCGAAGCTCACGGTCCGTTACCGACGACACCCACCCATACGCCGCGAGAAGCACACTTGTTGAAAAGGGTGAGCATGTCTTCGCTCGAACGAATCGCGAAGCACAACCGAATCACTGAAGCGCGACGACCTCAGCCACGGCCGCGGCACACCCGATCGCCCTTCCTCCTGGGCGGGCGCTTGTCGGGGAGCTCGGCGATGTCCTCGAGCGATTTTCGTTCGGCGGGAAGTGCAAGAACCGCAGCAACGAGACCCGCAACGATCATTAAACCTGCTCCAAGGAGGTACCCGTGAAGCACCCCTTGCCGGCTGCCGGTGCCAACGAGCGCCCCGAACAACGTCGGTGCTACCACACCTCCCGCGCCTGTCCCTACGGCGTAGAAGATCGCGATTGCCATCCCGCGAAGCTCCACGGGAAAGAGCTCGCTCACGGTGAGGTATGCCGAGCTCGCGGCGGCGGACGCGACGAAGAATACGATGCACCAAAGCGCTGTGAGCTGCGTCGAGGTCACGACGTTCGCGGCGAAGGCGAACCCGGTGAGCCCGAGGAGGACGCCGGTGAGCGTGTACGTCGCGGAGATCATCACGCGGCGTCCGAGCTGATCGAAGAGAACCCCAAGAGCGATCGGCCCTGCGAGATTTCCAATCGAGAATGGAAGGAGGTAGAGCCCCACGTCGTCCGGGCTGACTTCGTAGAAGCGTCCAAGCACCAGCGGATACGTGAAGAAGATCCCGTTGTACGCAAAGGCCTGCGCGACCATGAGTACGAGACCAAGGAGCGCGCGTCTCCGATGCTGAACGAACAAGACGTGGAAGATCCTGCGCCAGCTCGTGTCTGCCTGCGTGTCGATGCGGCTCAGGTGCGTTGCCGGCGGCAGATGGTGCCCCTCCTCCCGCACGCGCGTCTCAATCTCGGCAACCACCTTCTCGGCCTCCCCCATGCGGCCGTGCATCATCAGCCAGCGTGGGCTCTCGGGGAGATGACGCCGCGTAAAGAGGATCACGAGACCAAGCGACGCGCCGAGACCAAAGCACACGCGCCAACCCAGCCATCGCGGCAACACGTGCGGGTCGAGCAAGACCAACGTTCCGAGCGAGCCGAGTGCGGCGCCCATCCAGTAGGTGCCGTTGATCGCCAGATCGGCGCGACCTCGAACACGTGCGGGCAAGAGCTCGTCGATCGCAGCGTTGATCGCCGCATACTCCCCTCCGATGCCCGCACCCGTGAGTGCACGAAAGAGGGCAAACGAAACGAAGCCATTCGCGAACGCCGTCAGGAACGACGCGCTCAAGTAGACCGTGAGCGTGACGAAGAAGAGCTTCTTTCGTCCCAGCTTGTCGGTAAGCCGTCCAAACACGAGCGCACCAAGCACCGCACCGACGAGGTACGCCGACACCGAAGCCCCGATTTGGGACTCGCTCAAGTGCAACGTTTCGGGAGCTCCGAGCACGTTCGCCACCGATCCGACGAGCGTCACCTCGAGCCCGTCGAGGATCCAGGTGATCCCCAGCGCGATGACAACGCGCCAGTGCCATCGACTCCACGGCAGTCGGTCGAGCCGTCCTGGAAGGTCACTCTCTTGGATCGACACGCGCGGCACTTCGGTCGACACCCCAGGTCGTTCGGAAGGTCTGATCGTCACCCCTCGAAGAGTGAATCAGCGCGCCCCGAAATGCCTGCGACGACGGCCCGCAGCCCAAACGGCATGCAGTCTGCACCCGTCGCCGTTCGATGCAGGTCACCTCCACGTATTCTCAGCCGAACGCATTCGGTGACGTGAGCACAGGCGTATCAGTGTCGCGTCTCGCCCCAGTCGCGCCGATGAAGCTAAGCCGCGACGAGGTCGGCGCGCTCGACACTCCGCTCACGCTCACTCAACAGATTGCGCGCGTCGTGCTCACGCTTCTGGTCCTCGCCGGCACCTCCGCGCTCTTCGCGTTGAAGCTCCACTCGATGTTCCGCTGACTCCTACCGACTGCCGTCACACGAGCGCGCGCACCATGATGGCGTGCGCCTGGATCCGGATACGATCGGACGGCGAGCTCGCAAACGGAGCGACGAGGCTGACGAGGTCGTCGTCGCACTTCGCGGGCAACGCAAGGAGCACGTCTTCGATCAGCTCGAGATAATGGCCACTCTCCGCATATGGCACGAGCTTCATCAACGCCATTCGCAGAAGGTCGACCGCCGCGTCTCCGCCAAGCTTCATCCACGTCACGAAGCGTGCACGACGGGCTTCGTCTCGACCCGCGTCTTCGGAGCGATCGGCGGCCGCTATGCGAGCGGTCCATAGCGACTGAACGAACGACCTGCTCGCGCGTTGGAGCATCCGTTCGATGTTCGGCGTCGAGGCAACGTCTTCGCTGAGCAGTCGCTCTGCCAGGGCTTGGAGATGCGTCGGCGTGTCGAGCAACGCCAATGTCTCGACCGCGACGGTATCTCGTCCACGGCTCGACTCTGCCCGAGAGATGAGGCGCGCGACGCGCCATGCAACGGCCTCGGCGCTTCCGCGTTGAAGGAGCTCCGTCAGCGCGTGCTGCTCGCGATCGAGTAGCTCTGCTCGTGCACGGAGAAAGTCCGCGAGGTCCGACGTTGGCGCGGCGCCGCGCGATCGCCTCGGAGGCGCCAGGCTCGACGTAGCACCCGGCAGCGCCTCCGCGTGTTGCGAGAGCGCGCGCACTTCCGTCGCGACGCGAAGGTGAGCTGGGGTTTGGTCTGTGTCGGCGCATCCTTCGTGTGCCCGCCCTTCCCCGCGCCCAACACGCGGACCGTCCTTCCGAAGATCGTAGGGCGAGGAAGGCATGACAGGCGGTGCTGGCGCCGGCTCGGTCTCGAGATCATCGCTGTCGCGATAGCCGTGAGCGTGGTCGTGGGCGCTGGCGTGGGGACCGGCATTGGCGCCACGCTCGCGCGCATCGGCAAGCCAAGCCCGCACGACAGGTCGCGCAGCGCAGCGCGAAGCTCGCGCATCGACGCGAAGCGGTCGCTCGGGTCCTTCGCCAGCGACTTCGCGACGATCGCGTCAATGCGCGCGTCGATGTTCGTACGATGCGCGGAGGGCAACGTCGGTGGTGCGAGGAGGTGCTTGCGTAGAACGGCGCCGGCGTTCGACTCGACAACCGAAAAAGGCACCTCACCGGTGATCAGCTCGTGGAACAGAACGCCACACGAGTAGACGTCGCTCCGCGCATCGAGCTCGTCGCCGACGCACTGTTCCGGCGACATGTACGCTGGCGTTCCACCGAACGCACCTGCAGCGTGGAACGACGGTTGGGTGCCGCTCTCCATTCGTCGCTGCGATGGCGTCTCGGTTACCTCATCGCCCCGTTCGGCAGCCAGCGATGGGGCGCGGAAGCGTGCGACGCCGAAGTCGCAAAGCTTCGCACGCTCGAGTGCTTCTCCGTCGTCGCTCGTGTGCATCACCAGCACGACGTTCGACGGCTTGACGTCTCCATGCACGACGCCGCGCTCGTGGGCATGGGCGAGGCCCGCGCATACATCGAGCAGAATCGCGACCGCACGCTCGACCGAGAAGCGGCCACCTTCCAGGTCGTGTTGGACGGTGTCGATGGATCGACCGTCGAGCAACTCCATCGCGAGCCACATCAGGCCACCGCGCTCTTCGCCGAAGTCGACGACACGCACGAGGTTTGGATGGTCGAGCATGCTCGCCGACTGCGCCTCCGCGAGGAAGCGTGCGCGGTAGGTCGGCTCCGCGCGGCAGTGTGGATGGAGCACCTTTACGGCGATCGGCTGCGGTAGAAGCACGTGCTTGGCGCGATAGACCGCGCCGAGCGCACCGCTTCCGATTCTCTCGCCCACGAGGAGCTTACCGCCGAGACAACGTCCCTCGACCGGGTCGGGCAGCGGCGGCGGTCGAACACCGGATGCATGGAGGTGTGGCTGAAGTGAGCCTTCACTCTCGCGCTCATCGCGGGCGGCAGCGCCCACTCCTCGTGGTGTCGTTGGAAGAGCGCGCCGATCGGTCGTCGCCATGTTGGTCGCGCTCTCGCTAGCAGCTCGAAGCATGCACGCCAATGCGACGACCGGAGGCGCTGAGACGGTGACCCATCAAACGTACGTTTGCGTCGCTGCATCGACACCTCAGAGGTGCTGAGTCTTCCGAGCAGCTACGCCAATTCCGAAGCGCTCCTGCACACGTCCATGGGCGCGAACACCCATGCGCGCTGAACGGCAAGGTGCGTAGATACGTGTAGTCTCCAACTACGAGACGCCAGAGAGACCAGCTCGACCGCTGGCGGCCTCACGATGTCACTCTTTTCAACAAGGGAAGTAGCTTCGCGAGGCGCTTGCTACTCCGGACGCATTTCGTGCTGACCGGCGACGCACGCGCCGGGACTCGAGCGCCGGCGCGAGCTCGGGACCCAGCGCGCGGCGGGGGACTGGACTCAAGGTGTGAGAGACCCGATCCACTGCTCGACGATCGCCGCTCCGTTCTCATCGACGACGTTGCGTGCGATCGGCGGCATTCGCAGGTCAGGATCGTTCGACTGGATGCGGGCAAGGAGAACGCTGTGTTGGGGGTCCCCCGCGGCGATGAGCTTTCCGTTCGGGATCCCCACGCGCACGGTCATCGGATAGTTGTTCGCTGTCTTGTCGAGGCCTCGCGCGGCGAGCGAGCCGGCGCCATACGTCGCGATCCACGTCGGACCGCCGCCGGTGTAGCTGGCACCTTCGTGATGGCAGGGTGAGCAGTTCGCAGCGAGGTACGACGTGGCACGCTCCTCGATCGTTCGTTGCGTGTCGCCAGGCGAAGGCAGCGCGGCGGGCATCGACGCCACGGCTGCTTGGTCGAAGACGCCCTTCGTCGCGAGGACGGCTCGTTGATCGGTCGCTGCGCCGTTGGCGTCGGCGACCATGCGACCAAGCTGCTTCGCCGTGAAGCCGAGGATGCGATAGTTGCCTTCGCGATGGCACGACCAACACTGCCCGAAGCTCGGGTAGTGCCAGTTGCGGCTCGTGTTCGAGGCCGTGTCGAGGATCGTCTCGTCGGTTCCTTCGGTGACGATGGTCGCGTCCGTTCCCGCCGCGTTCCATCGATACGTGACGCCCCACGTCGTGTCGGTCCCCACGACCATCACGCGCGTCTCGAGGTGACGGCTGCGTCCCGACACGGTGACGGCCGCCGGAAGGTCGAATTGCTTCACGAAGACGGTGCCGACGGGAAACTTCAACGTCCCGTCCGCCGCGTACGTCACCTTCTGTCCCTTCGGCAGGCGGATCCATCGCGTCTTGACGGCGCCGTCGGACCAGAGTGGTGAGCTGACCTCGTACGGAACGAGATCGGCTGCCGGCTTGAGCGCGGGGACATCCTCGAACAAGTACGTCTCGACGAGGCGCTTGGGGAACGTCTCCATGCCGCCTTCGCGCACGAGCTTCTTCACATGGCCGCCGCCGTTCGTTGGGTCGAACTGCAGGATGTAAAGCTCGCCGTCGTTGCCCTCGCCAATCCCCATTGGCTGCATCGTGTATTGATTGTCGATCAGCGTCGTGCGCGTGACTGGCGACTTGTCGATATCGAGCGCCCACAGGCGATTCGATGGCCAGTCGGTGTAGAGGTACTTCCCATTCAGCTCTGGCAAGGATGCGCCTCGGTAGACGATGCCGCCGAAGATCGACGCGAGGTCGGCCATCTCCGCATGCGTGTACGCGTACTTCGGAGGCGTCGAGATGCCGACCGTCAGCGACGGGATGCTCGTGAGACCGTTGACGAGCTCAGCCTCCTTGAGTGGCCATTGGTAATTGCCACCTTTGACGACCTGATTCACCTCTTCACGGAAGGAGTCGCCGACATCGCCCATCCACAGACTCCCGGTCTGGTGATCGAACGAGAAGCTGAAAGGATTTCGGAACCCGAGCGCATAGAACTCCTCGAGGCCATTCGCGACCGTGCCGACGAACGGGTTGTCGTTCGGGATCCAGTAATTCGAGCGCGTGAACGGAACGATGCTCGTCGTATGGGGCGGCGGGGCATGGCTCTTCAGCGGATCCATGTCGACGTCGATCCGGAAGATGCCTGCAAAGAGGCCGTTCGTGATCGTCTGGTGGTTCGCCGTCTGGATGTCGTCGCCGTTACCAAAGTACAGAAACCCGTCGTTCGGTCCGAAGAGCATCTTGCCGGCGTTGTGGACGTTCTCGTGCTCCGCTTCCTCGATCATCGTCACGACGGAGGCGGGGTCGAAAGCGTTGAGCGTCGTGCTCCACGTGTAACGCTGAAGCCGTTGGAGCAGTGGGAGCGCGTTGTACCAGACGTAAACGTACGGTTTCGGCCCGGTGCCATCCCCGAACTGGGGATGCAGGACGAGGCCGAGCGCGCCCCCTTCGCCGCCGATGTGCACCTGGCTTCCGAAGTCGAGGACGGTGCGCGCAGTCGTGGCGTTCTCGATCCGCTTGATTTGACCCGTACGCTCGAGGACGAAGGGTGCGGCGGCCGGATCGCCCTTTGGCCACGCGATCGCGCTCGGGATGTCGAAGACGACGTTCGGAAAGGCATCGACGAGGGTGTAGCCGCCGATGGAGGGCGTGGTGAGTGGGAGCTCGCGCTTGACGATCGGCCCTCCGTCGTCCGCGCCGCCGTCGCCGCCGCTCGTGCTCGAGCCGTCGCCGGTCGCGTTCGCGTTCGCGTCCGCACCGCCGCTGCTTCCGCCAGGGCCGCTCGCGTTGCTCGTCGCATCGTCGCCGCTGCCACACGCGACCGCGACCGCCGCAGCTCCCACGGAGGCCAAGAGAACGAGAAAGGAGACCCCAAGCGAAGACCTTCGAAGCTTCATGACCTCTGTTCTTCCGAGCTAAGCGTTCGTTCGTTTCGCGCGCGGCTTTGTCGCCACCCTTGAGGCGCTTCGCACCAGTGCGTTTCGTTGGGGTCGAGCGGATACTGCGAGCCGTCGCGAGCACGCGAGTGAGGTGCAACCCAAACGCCAAGCGTCGCGGGCGCGCGCTGCCGTCACGCGCCGCATCTGCTACGTTCGGGACACGTTCGAAAGGACGAGCGTCGAGCGTGCTCGTCGTCGAAGCGCTTCGCCTTCACGATCCGCACCGTCCACGGTTCCCGTCCGCGATCAAAACCCGCCCTTGTCCGCGAGAGATCATGAAGCTCGAGACTGTTCGAACCCCTGAGAGCCGGTTTCTCGATCTGCCCGACTTCTCCTTCACGCCTCGTTACGTCGAGGTCGATGACGGCTTACGGATGGCATTCATCGACGAAGGCCCTCGCGATGGGGAGGTCGTTCTCCTCCTCCACGGCGAGCCGACGTGGAGCTTCCTTTATCGAAAGATGATCGCGGGGTTCGTTCGCGAAGGCATCCGCGCGATCGCGCCCGACCTGATTGGCTTTGGTCGCTCCGACAAGCCCGTTCGGCCCGCCGACTACACGTACGCGCGCCACGTTGACTGGATGCATGCGTTCATCGAGCAGCTCGATCTTCGGTCCATCACGGTCGTCGTCCAGGATTGGGGGTCGCTCATCGGCCTTCGGGTCGCCGCGGAGGCCGATGACCGCTTCGCGCGTATCGTCGTCGCGAACGGGTTCTTGCCGACCGCGCGGCAAAGCGTCCCTCCCGCGTTTCGCATCTGGCGCGCCTTCGCCCGTTGGTCGCCGCTCTTCCCGGTCGGCCGCATCGTCGCGTCAGGCTGCGTCACGAAGATCTCACGCGAGGTGCGCGCCGCCTACGACGCCCCGTTTCCGTCGCGCGCCTACCTCGCGGGCGCCCGCGTGTTCCCGGCGCTCGTGCCGACGGTGGAGAGCGATCCGGCGGTGCCCGCCAACCGCGCGGCATGGGATCGCCTTGGGCAATGGACCAAGCCGTTTCTCACGCTCTTTGGAAAGAACGATCCGATCCTAGGCCGCGCCGATCGTCCACTTCAGGAGCACGTCCCCGGCGCGAAAGGGCAGCCGCACGAGCGCTTCTGGGGTGGCCACTTCGTGCAAGAGGATCGCGGCGATCACCTCGTCGACGCGATCGCGCGATGGATGACCGCGACACGCGAAGCGCGTTGAGCTTCCCGGCGGTCAAGCTTCCGGGCGTGTGTCGCTAGAGCGCGCCGTTCAGCGGGTCGAACTTGCTGCCGCCGTTGACGAAGACGGGGCCGCTCTTGACGGCTTTGTTACGCTTCTGCGTCTTCTCGGCCTTCTCCGCCTTCTCTTGGTTCTTCGCGCGCGCTTTCTCTTCGCGTGCCTTGTCGGCGTCGAGCAGCTTCTTCTTTTGCTCTTCGCTGAGCTGCGGCTTGTCCTTCGCGGGATCGGCCGCGGGGAGCGGCGTCTCGGCGGCAGGCGCCTGCTGCGCGGCCGACGCCTTCGCGTTGTCGACGACTTTGTCGCTCGCTTTGCCGGCCACCATCGCGATCGTCGCGGCGACCGCGAGCGCACCGACGATGCCGAGGATGATCAGAGCCTTGCTCTTTCGACGCGCCATGAGGACCTCGGGATCGAGGTCGAACGCGTCGAGATCGAGCGCGGGCGCTGCATGCGACGAAGGAGGCGCGAAGCTCGGGGTCGACGTCGAGAGCGCGACGGGCGAGAGGCTCGGCGTCGGATCGATGCCGTTTCCTCCGCTGCTGTCGACGACCGTGTCGGCGAGCGCCGGATCCTCGAGGCCTGCCGCTTCGCCAAGCGTCGACCACGCGGTGGCGCCTGGCGCGAGCACTTGCGTCCGTGCGTCGATGACGCCCTCTTCGAAGGCTTGATCGATCCCGTCGATCGTCATCATGCGCATCTCGCCGGTGGCGAAAAGGACACGCCAGAGCTCTTCGTTGGTGGTCGCCTGCGTTGCCTGCGTTGTGGTCGGGGCAGTCATGGCCGAGCACGCTAACGGTCGCGCCATGTAGGTCGGAACAGCGAAACACACTGTAATGCGCGTGAGACTCTTGCGCTGCGTCGAGCCTCCCATTCGCGTCTCTCGGTCGGCGCGATCTTTCTCGCTCTTTCACCGATGCGGCGCGTCGTGGTGGTAGCCTCTCGACGTGGCTTCCTCCTCACCTTCTACGTCCGCGTCCGCGCCTCGCGACGCCTCGGAAACCGCGAAAAAGCCCGGTTGGTATGGGCCTTTTGGTGGCCGCTTCGTCTCGGAAACGCTCATCCCCGCCCTCGATGAGCTGACGGCGGCGACAACGGAAATTGCCGCGTCGCCTGCATTCGAAGCCGAGCTTCACGAGCTCCTCACCAACTATGTCGGACGGCCAACGCCCCTCACCGAAGCGTCTCGGCTGGTGCACGCGCTTGACCCCGACAACAAGACGATCGCGCGTCTCTTCATGAAGCGCGAGGACCTCTGCCATACCGGAGCGCACAAGATCAACAACGCGCTCGGCCAGATCTTGCTCGCCACGAAGATGGGCAAGCGGCGGATCATCGCGGAGACCGGCGCCGGCCAACATGGCGTCGCGACCGCCACGGCGTGCGCGCTCTTCGGGCTGCCCTGCGAGGTCTACATGGGCGCTGAGGACGTGAAACGGCAGGCACCCAACGTTGGACGCATGAAGCTGCTCGGCGCGAAGGTCATCCCGGTCGAGTCGGGGTCGCGCACGCTCAAGGACGCGATGAACGAGGCGCTCCGTGACTGGGTCACGAACGTCGCGACGACGCACTATTGCATCGGTAGCGCCGCCGGTCCGCATCCTTATCCCGAGCTCGTCGCGCGTTTTCAGTCCGTCATCGGCAACGAAGCACGGACGCAGCTGCTCGAACGCACGGGACATCTTCCGGACGCCGCGGTCGCGTGCGTCGGTGGTGGCTCGAACGCGATCGGCCTCTTCCGAGGTTTTCTCTCCGAGCCGAGGGTGAAGCTCTATGGAGTGGAGGCCGCGGGCCACGGCGTCGCGACGGGAAGCCATGCCGCGACGCTCACGGCAGGACGCGTCGGCGTGCTTCACGGATCGAAGAGCTTCGTGCTCTGCGACGAAGGCGGTCAGATCCAAGAGGC
>JBGAFW010000087.1:0-43209 GCA_044227045.1 Labilithrix sp. | reverse complement strand
GTCGACCTTTCCGTCCTACCACGTCGTCGTCACGCCTTCGACCTCGACGATAAGCTCATGGCCGGCCCACTTCTCCTCCATGACCTGGTAGTCGGTCACGGGGTTGACGGTCGTTTGATGCCCCGACAGGCGGATGCTCGTGACGACCGTCTGCTGCGCGGTCTTGAACGCCAAGACCTCGCCGTCGAAATGCGGCCTGCCAAACCCGACCGACGCGTTCGCGAACGCCACGTGCGCCGTCTCGAGGAAGCCGCCGCGACCTTTCGTCGTCGTGCTCGGGGCCGCGCACGTCGCGGCGCTCTCCTTCTTCTGATCCTCGGGCAGATACGGGACGACGTCCGCCACCGCGAGCGCCTCGTCTTCGACCGCCTTCGCGCACGCTTCCTCGTAGGAGCGGCCTTGCGCCTCGGTGTATGGCTCCTCCGTCACGTCGAGGCCTCCCACGACCACGATCGGCGGTCCCACGCGCTCGCGTGGGCGCATGCGCGCCGACGTCCCGAGCACGGCGAGCTCGGAGACGGCGAGCTCTCTCCAGCCCGCGTGGCTGCCCGCCGCGACCGCGAGGACCTCGAGCTTGTAGTCGCCGCCCGAAGCGCCGACGTCGATGCGTTGCGGGGTGCGAACCGCTGGATCAAGATCGACGTCGCGCATCTTCGCGCCGTCATGGGTGAGGCGAAGCCGTGTGATCCGGTGGTTCGCCAAGAAGAGATCTTCTTTGTCGGTCTTCTTGTCGAAGCCCGCGTTGATCAGGATGTGGTCGACCCGTGCGTCCTTCGGTACGCGAAACGCGATCCACGCGCCGGCGAGATCGCCGGTCTTGCCGTTCCACGCCGTCTCGGGCTTGTGGTCGGCGATGTGCAGAGGCACGTCGCGCGGGTTGCTCACGCGCGACGACACCGCGACCTTCGCGTTCGTCATCCAGAGGAGATCGACGAGGCTGCCTGCGTCGAGCTTCGTCTTCACGGCAGCAGACGCGCTGGTGGTCGCCGTGGCGTCTTGAGGCGCGGACGATGAAGCACGCGGCGCCGTCCCGCTCGGGTCGTCTTTACTGCACGCCCGTCCACAGCTCGCCGTGAAGAGGAGAAGAAAGGCGCCGAAGAGCGCGCTCCGAGATCGTCGCCGCACGTTCGCCTCAGCTTGGCTTCTTGCTGCTCGTCTTCTTCTTCTTGGCCTTCGCCGGCGCCGCGGTGAGCGCGAAGCCCTCCGCCGCGTCGGATTTCGCAGACGACGCGAGATCGAGCACCGACGCCACCTTGACCCCGCGACGCGCCGGGCGCTGCGACCGCCACTCGCGAAGCTCCTCGGCCGAGCGCGTGTTGAGCACGTGCTGCGGCCCGAGCCATGCGCGGCGCGCGATGCCGATGCCGTAACGCAAGAAGTGGAGCTCGTGGATGCTGTGCGCGTCGCTGTTGAGGACGACGGGCACGCCGGCCTCACGCGCAAGCTTCGCCGTGTGCTCGTTCACGTCGAGGCGAAGCGGCGAGCTATTGAGCTCGATCGCGACGTGGTTCTTCGCGAGCGCCTGCATCACCACGTCCCAATCCATCTCGCTCGGCTCGCGCTGGCCGAGCTGCCTGCCGGTGGGATGCCCGAGGCAATCCATCTTTCCCGACTCGATCGCGCGGACGACTCGACGAGTCATGTCGTCCTTCGACATCTGGAGCTTCTGATGGACGCTCCCGACGACCCAGTCGAGCTCGTCGAGGTAGTCCTCGAGATCGAGCGTTCCGTCGGCGAGGATGTCGGCCTCGATCCCGGCGAAGAGGCGGATGCCGTGCGCCTGCTCGGCGTCGCGGATCTTGTTCTTCTGCTCGCGGAGCCGATCGCGAGACATGCCGCGAACGAACGAGAGCGTCTCCGAGTGATCGGTGATCGCGACGTAGCTCCGGCCCATCTTCTTCGCTTGGACGACCATCTCGTCGAGCGAGCTCTTTCCGTCGGTCTCCGTCGTGTGCATGTGAAGATCGCCCTTCACGTGCGACAGCTCGACGAGCTCGGGCAGCGACTCGCTCGCCGAGAGCTCGATCTCGCCGCGGTTCTCACGCATCTCCGGCGGCATCCACGAGAGGCCGATCGCCTCGTACACGTCGGCCTCGTTCTCGCCGGCGATCTTCTTGCCGTGCTCGTCGAAGACGCCGTACTCGCTCACCTTGAGCTTCTTCTTCACCGCGATCGTGCGCATCGCGACGTTGTGATCCTTCGAGCCGGTGAAGTACTGCATCGCCGCGCCCCAGGACTCGCGCGGCACGACGCGAAGGTCCGCTTGCATCCCGCTCTCGAGGATCACGCTCGTCTTCGTGTCGCCTTTTCCGAGGAGCTCGACGACGCCTGGCGCCGTCGCGAAGGCATCCATGATCGACGGCGCGTCTTCCTTCGACGCGGCGACCAACACGTCGATGTCGCCCACCGTCTCGGCGCGGCGGCGGCAGCTCCCCGCGTAGTCACACGCGAGCACGCCGGGCACGGCGGTCATCCGCTCGACGAGCGCCTCGGCTGCGTTCATCGCCTCGGCGAGCGGCCTTCGCTTGGGCTGCGTCGCGCGCTTTCGCCATGCCGCGATCGCCAAGACGAGCTTCTCCTCACGCTTCTGCCCGAAGCGCGCGAGGTCGCGGAGCTTGCCGTCTTGCGCGGCCTTCTCGAGCTCGTCGATGCTCGTGATGTTTCGCTCCTTCCACACCTGCTGCGCGGTCTTCAGCCCGATCCCGGGGAGGTTCATGAGCTCGAGGAGGCCGGGTGGAAGCTCCGCCCGAAGCGCCTCGGCCTCGGCGATCTTGCCGGTCTCGAGCAGCTCCTTGATGCGTCGCGCAACGCCGTCACCTACACCGCGCAGCTCGGACAGCTCGTCTTTGCGCGCGAGCTCCGCGACGCTTCCGCCGAACCCCTCGATCGCGCGCGACGCGGAGCGGAACGCCCGAACCTTGAACGGGATCGTCCCGGATAGCTCGTGCAAATCGGCCAAATCCACGAGCGCGCGCGCAATCGCCTGGTTGTCCACGTGCGGATTCTACTCACCCTGCCAGCGAGCGGAATAGGCGCCGTTCCCTGCTCCCACAACTTTTGTCGCGGAGAGTCGCGAGGTTGTTGCACAATGTGAGAACCATGGCGCAACCTCCGACGCGGCCGAGCGGGCCGTTCCGTCCGACGCGTCTTGGCCAATGGGAAGTGATCGCGAAGATCGCCGGCGGCGGCATGAGCGCGGTCTACCTCGGACGTCGCGTCGGTGACGAGGCCGCGAGCTTCGATACGCCGAAGGTCGTCGCGCTGAAGATCGTGCGCCACGACGTGCGAGACGATCGGCTGCTCAAGATGTTCCTCGAGGAGGGCAAGCTCATCGCGCGCCTCGTTCATCCGAACATCGTGCGCACGCTCGAAGTGGGCGGCGACGCCGAGCAAGACTTCATCGCGATGGAGCTGATGCTCGGCAAGACGTTCGCCGCCATCCACGACACGATGGCCCAGCGCGGCGTTCGGCTGAACTCGGATCTCGCGGCGTGGACGGCCGCGCGCATCGCCGACGCGCTCCACTACGCGCACGAGCTCGCCGACGAGAACGGCGTGCCGCTCCAGCTCGTGCACCGCGACGTCAACCCCGCGAACGTGTTCGCGACGTTCAACGGCGAGGTGAAGCTCTTCGACTTCGGTCTCGCGAAGGCCACCGCAGGCGAGGCCTCCGGCTCGCAGCTCCTCGCCGGCAAGCTGTCGTATCTGTCGCCCGAGCAGATCATGCAGCTTCCGCTCGATCGACGAAGCGACATCTTCTCGCTCGGCACGACGCTGTGGGAGCTGCTCACGGGCAAGCGGCTGTTTCGTCGTGACTCGGACATCGACACCGTGCGCGCCGTGCAGCTCGGGCCGATCCCCGACCCACGTCAGATCGCGCCGGAGATCCCCGAGGAGCTCGCGCGGATCACGAAGACCGCGCTCGAGCGAAACCGCGAGCACCGTTACCCGTCGGGCGCCTACCTCGCGCGCGAGCTCGACGCCTACGTGTTCATGCGAACGTCACCGAACGACGTCGCGGCGCGTCTCGCGCAGCTCGTCGACACGCTGTTTCCCGGTGAGCAGAAGAGGCAATCGGGCTGGCTGAAGCCTGCGATCAGCGGATCGATCTCGAGGGCGTCGGGGCCGACGAGCCTTCGGCCGGGGACGTCGGGTCCGCTCTCGTCGGGCGCGCCGAGCGGCGCGGTGAGCAGCAACCCTGGACCGCTCACGACGCGGCCGAGGCGATCGATGTCGCCGCCCGAGGTGACCGCGGTCATGCCCGGCGCTCCTCCGAAGCCTGCGCCCGCGACGGCGCAGATCAGCAAGATGCCCGAGCCCGCCACCGTCACCTCGGAGGAGGGCGTCCCGTCCGCCGCGTTCGGCAGCGCGACGGGGATCGCCGTCGCGCCGCCGGTGCCTTTTCCACCGGACGGAGACTTCTCGAGCACCGTGAGCGATCTCAGCAGCAGCGCGCTGTCGCCGCTCGATCCGATGGACGCGCTCGATCAGCTCGAGACCGGAAGCAGCCCTTCCCTCCCCGGTCCGCTCACGCCGCGCGAAGGCATCCCGGTCGCGCCGCCGTCGAACCCAGGGTCGTCGCCCGGATCGCTCCCGCCGTCGACCGCACGATCGCTTCCGCCGATCACGCCGCGCGAAGGTCCGCTCACGAGCCCATCCTCCGGCGCTCCGCCGAACACGGCGCGATCGGGTTGGCCGGTCTCGGCGAACAGTCGCCTCTCGCCTTCGGTGCCTCCGCCACCTCAGCGATCGCGCCAGCCGGCGGCGAGCCCGACCGCGCGTGGCCCGTCGATGCCGCCTCCGGTCGTCACCGAGTCGATGGTGCCGCCGCCCCAATCACGCACGGACATCGAGCGCCCGTTCATCCCGCCTCCCGCGAAGACGCCGGCGGCGACGGCGCCCGCGACGTCGACCGCGCCCGCAGCTGGCGCGACGAAGCCGCCCGTGAGCCTCCCCACGGGTGGGCCGTTGAGCGTCGGACGCGGGAGGTTGCCGCGGGCGCCCATCCCGCTTCCTTCGTCGAAGAAGTCCGTCGTCCCTCCCGCCGCGTCCTCGTCGGCGGCCGTCGGGAAGATCGCCGCGGCGTCGGGAAGCTCACGCAAGGCCATCACCGATCCGCCCGACAGCGACACCCAGGTCGACATTCCGGCGCCGCCGAACAAGAACGACCCCAAGAAGCGCTGAGCCGGCAGCCTAGGACCCACCAAAAAGCAGGGCGGATCGCGAATGGGAGTTCGCGCGTGCTGCCGTATGCCGCGCTATGCTATGCGCATGGAGCGTTGGGGAATGGGCTTCGGGACGAGGCGGCGCGTGGTGGTGGTGGTCACGAAGAGCCTGAATTTTAGGCCGTTCATCTCCATTTCACATCGCACGATCGTCACGACACGCCGAGGCGACCTGCGCACGAGTCTTGTAGGGAGCTCGGACATCGCATCATGACGGACCCCGCGCTCAAGTATTCGGTCCAGGACCGCTCGATCCTCCTCCCCTACTACAAGCGCTTCCTCGTCGAGCCTCTCCTCCCTGCGATCCCGCAGAAGCTCGATCCGAACGCGATCACGCACGGCGGGCACGTGCTGAACCTCGGCGCGCTCCTCTTCCTCATCTTCATGAGCGGGAAGATGGATCGAGGCTGGCCGTACTTCCTCGTAGCGCTCCTCGTTCATGTCTACCTCTGGTGTGACAACGCCGATGGCTCGCACGCCAGGCGCACGAACCAGTGCTCGGCGAAGGGAGAGTTCCTCGATCATGGGCTCGACCTCCTGAACGCCACCTACGTCGCGTGCATGACCGTGATCACGCTCGGCGCGCCGCCGTTCTGGAGCGTCGCCGCCGCTGTCGTCATCCCTGCCGCCGCCGCGGTGACGTATTGGGAGCAGGCCGAGACCGGCGTGTTCCAGCTCGGGCTCTTCAACCAGATCGAGTCGATCTGCTGCTTGTCGGTGGCGCTGATCGCGCGCGGCATCCTCGGCGCGGACGCGATCTCCGCGGTGAAGCTCGGCACCGTCACGCTCCCTGTCGCGATCCTCGTGTTCGTCTCGGTCGTCGCGCTCTTCGGCATCGCCCGGAGCGCGGTGCGTGTCGCGCAGAAGCAAGGCCGGCTCATGCCGTTCATCGCGCCGTTCGCGTTCGGCGCGGCGATCACCTTCGCGGCTGCGAGCGGCGTGCTCGGGACGCTCGCCGCGATCGTCGTCGGCGCCGTCGTCTTCTGCTTCATCGGCATCCGCCAGCTCACGCTGCGTGTCCGCGGACAGCGCCCGCTCCTCGACCGCGGCGTGCTCGTGGCGTCGGCGCTCATCGCCGGCCTCGTCGGGCTATCGCTGTGTGCGTGGACGACGCGCCCGCTCCTCGACCGCGGCGTGCTCGTGGCGTCGGCGCTCATCGCCGGCCTCGTCGGGTATCGCTTCGTCGCAGGCATGCCGGACGACGCCCTCGCCAAGTCGATCGACTGGGCGGCGGCGACGATCGCGTCGATCGGCTTCGGCGGCCTCGGCCTCTTCTATGCCTTCGAAGGCAACCGCGTCGTCGAGCGCCTCGATCGCAGCCCCCGCGACTAGGGCTTCACGCCGCCTCGCGGGCGCGTTAAGAGCACTCCGTTGACCGACGGAGGAATCGCTCGATGAACCTGTATGACATCACCGTGCCCGTGTTCGAGAAGTCGCTGAAGAACCTCGAGCGCTGGATCGACAAGACCAACGATTTTGCGAAGGCGAAGAAATTCGACGTCAACGATCTCCTCACCGCACGCCTCGCGCCGGATCAGTTCTCTCTCGTCCGCCAGGTTCAGTCCGTCTGCGACCAAGCGAAGTTCATCTGCGCGCGCACGACCGGCAAGCAGGCGCCGTCACATCCCGACACCGAGAAGACGTGGGACGAGCTCCGCGCGCGCATCCACGCCACCCGCGAGTACTTGAGCACGTTCAAGCCGAGCGACTTCGAGGGAGCAGAGACGCGCAAGGTCACGCTGCCGTGGATGCCCGAGAAGCACCTGCTCGGAAAGGACTACGCCGTGGAGTTCGGGCTCGCGAACTTCAGCTTCCACCTCACGATGGTCTACGCCATCCTCCGTCACAACGGCATCGACCTCGGAAAGATCGACTTCATCGGTTCGCTTCCGTTCAAGGACAACTGACGCGATGCCTCCTGGCGACGCGTCCAACAACGACAACGGCACCTCGCCTGCGCTCCGCGCGATCGAGCTCGTTCAGTTCCTCGACCGTCTCGCCGCGCTTCCTCGCACCGGGTGGCTTCTTCGCGGCGTCGTCGACCCCGAGAGCATCGCCGAGCACACCTATGGCGTGTGCGTCGTCGCGACGCTGCTCGTCGATGATCTGCGCGCGCGCGGCATGACGGTCGACGGCGAGCGTGTCTTGCGCATGGCGCTCGTGCACGACGCAGCCGAGGCGTTCACCGGTGACATCCCGATGCCCGCCAAGACGCAGGCGCTCGACGTCGCGCTCGAGCAAGCCGAGGACATGTTGCTCGAGCGCGTGCTCCCCGACAAAGAGCTCGCGCTATGGCGAGAGGCCGAGGCCGGCCAAACACTCGAGGCGCGCGTCGTGAAGGCGGCCGACAAAGTGCAGATGCTCATCAAGTGCCTCACCTACGAGCAGCAGCGCCGTGGTCGCCTCGACGAGTTCTGGAAGAGCACGAAGAATCGACGCCACATGGACCTCGACTTCGCGCGCGAGCTGTTCGGCGAGCTCGAGCGCCTCGCTGGCGTCGAGCGTGACGGGCGATGACGCGTGCGAAGAAGCCGCGTCACGCTTACGGCCAGCATCGCGTCGAGCGCCCTCCTCCGCCAGCGCCCGCGAAGCGCGAGGATCTCGAGCTCGTCTTCGGATTTCGCGCCGGCCTCGCGCTGATCGACAAGCGCCCGGGCGACATCACGCGCATCGCCTGCTCGCGCGACGCCGCACATGACGTCGAGTCCGCGCTCGGCAGCCGCGCCGATACGACCAGCATCTCGATCTTCACCGACGCCGAGCTCGAACGAATCACCCACTCGAACCAGCACGAGGGCCTGTGCGTCGAGTCGCGCACACGCCGCTGGATGAGCCTGCAAGACGTCGGCGATCTCGTCGTCGCCAAGAAGGGCGTCGTGCTCGCGCTCGACCGCGTGCGAAACTCCTACAACATCGGCGCCATCCTCCGCAGCGCCGCGTTCTTCGGCGTCGACGTCGCGCTCCTCGGCGCGCCCGCTCCGCATCCGGGGCTCGATCCAAACGCCGTCCGCGTCGCCGAGGGCGGCGTCGAGCATCTCGCGATGGCGCGCACGACCGATCTCGCCGACACGCTCGCTCGCCTCAAGACGCGCGGCGCTCGCGTCCTCGGCGCCGACGGCGCGGCCACCGCCGAGATGCGCGCGGCGGGGAGACATCGCCCGATCGTCCTCGTGATGGGAAACGAGCGCGAGGGGCTTGGCCCGCGCGTCCGCGCGCAGTGCGACGAGCTCGTGGCCATTCGAGGCACCGGCGCGGTCGAGTCGCTCAACGTCGCGGTCGCCGCCGGCGTGCTCATCGCCGAGCTATTTCACGCAACGAAGCCCAACGTCGGGCGCGCGTGAGGCGGGGTTCGTCTTCGTTCGCGCGCTCGAGCGCATCGCGATCGGCGCGTCGGTCATCCACGATCCGCCGCGCGTGACGCGGGACTTCGCCGGGTCTTTGTCATCGGCGCACGCGCTCTGCCCGTACGGGCAATACGTCGTGTCGGTCCACTCGGCGACGTTGCCCGCCATGTCGAAGACGCCAAAGAACGAGACGCCCTCCGGGTACGCGCCGACCGGTGACGTCGACTCCCAGTTGTCATCACCCCGAAGCTTGAGCCCGAGCGACTCGGTCGTTCGCCGCGCCGCCTTCGCGCATCCTTCGTCACAACCGTTCATGCGACGCGGGCTGGGTGACTCGTAGCCC
The DNA here is from genome assembly GCA_044227045.1 of Labilithrix sp. Taxonomy (GTDB): domain Bacteria; phylum Myxococcota_A; class Polyangia; order Polyangiales; family Polyangiaceae; genus Labilithrix. The sequence continues at coordinate 34,297 of JBGAFW010000087.1, read as the reverse complement.
CAAGGATACGCGCGACCGTCGGTGCCGCGCGCCGCGTACTCCCATTGCTCTTCCGCCGGGAGCTTCTTGCCCGCCCAGCGGCAATAGGCCGACGCCTCGTCGAACGAGACGCAGTTCATCGGATGATCGCGTCGGCCAGGCTGCGAATAATTGCAAAATACACTAAACGTATCGCGCTCCTCCTTCGTGATCCCGGGCCACTCGACCGTCGTCTGCGGCGTCGCGCAGCCGTTCTTCTTCACGCAGTCGGCGTAGTCACCGACCGACACCTCGAGCACGTCGACGCAGAACGACGCCACCTTCACCGGATGCTCGGGCTGCTCCTCGAGCGGCCCGGCGTTCGAGCCGATCGTGATCTCCGCGCCGGCGACCCGCACCATGCCTTTCGGGCAAAACGGCAGCGCCGAAGCGCTGTTCGAGCCCGAAGGCGACGGGTCCGGCTTTGGCGTGTCGCGGCGCGCGATCAAGAAGATGGCGGCGCCTCCCACAGCGAAGAAGAGAAGAATGCCTCCGAGCGTCAAGAGCACGGGCGACGGACCTTGCACCGGCACGGTCGCGCGCGCGCCTTCATCCTCGTCGCTCGCCGCCCGCTTGGCGTGCAGCACGCTCGGACGCGAGTCGTCGATCATCGTGCGCGCGGCGGCCAGCTCACCTTCCATACTGTGTGCGAGCTGCGGCCCGGTCGCGATCCGAATCGTCGTCTGGGTCGACGGCACCACCGAGAGGCGGAGGCAAAGCGCGTCGAACGATTGCTTCGCGTCGGAGTACCGGACCGTCCGCTCGCGCACGACGCAATGCGCGAACCACTCGTCGAAGCCTGCCGGGATCTTCTCGCCCGCGCCAAGCTGCTCGGCGCGCTGCGACGCGGTCGGGATGGGATCGATCACGAGCTCGCGGAGGAACGCCGAGAGCGCGACATCACCTTGGTCGGCCGCGAGCCAGAACGGCTTCCCGGTGAGCATGAAGAACGTGACGAGGCCGAGCGCCCAGATGTCGGTCGACGCGGCGATCTCCGCGTCACGCTCCGTCTGCTCCGGCGCCATCCAGAGCGGCGATCCGATCGCGCCCGTGTTCGACCCGCGCGCGGCCTCGACCACCTTCGCGATCCCGAAGTCGAGGATCTTCACCGTGAACGACTCTTGCGCGCGGCGTGACTGCGCGAGAAAGATGTTCTCCGGCTTCAAGTCGCGGTGAACGATCCCGGCGGCATGCGCGGCCGCGAGCCCGTGACATACCTGGCCGAGGATCGAGACCACCTCTTCTTTCGGCAGCGGCCCGCGGCGTCCGATCAGCGTCGCGAGGTCTTCCCCGATCAGGAGCTCCATCGCGAGCCACGGCACCTCGGCCTCGACCCCTGCGGCGACGACCTCGACGACATGCTCGCTGTGCACGCGCGCGCCGACCCGCGCCTCGAGCGCGAATTTCTGGCGGAGGTCGGGGCTCCCGACAAGCCCTGGATGCATCAGCTTCAGCGCGCGCTGCCGTCCGGTGCTGAGCTGCTCGGCGAGGTACACCGCGCCCATCCCGCCGGCCGAGAGCTTCCGGACGACGCGAAAGTCGCCAGCGAAGATCGTGTTCGGCGGCAGCTCGGCGAGGATGCTCATCGTGAGGTGCTCATCGTGACGTCGCCGCGAGCGTGCCTTCGAGCGCACGCCATGCACCGGTGATGCGCGAGAAGCGGTGGTTCGGGTCGACGGCGAGCACCTGCCGGACCCACGCGTCGACGTCCGGAGACAGGTCCGGACGCAGCGCATGCAGGCTCGGCCGCTCATCGGACATGGCGCGCCGCGCGATCTCTATCGTCGTGCCTTGGAAAGGCAGACGTCCCCCGAGGATGCGAAACACGAGAACCCCAAGCGCATAGATATCCGCTCGTGCATCCGCGCACCAGGCACCTTCACGCCAAATCTCGGGCGCGATGTACCCCGGCGACCCAGCGATCGCGTCCGAGGCGGTGATCGCGGGCGCTCGAAGCATCTTCGCGAAGCCAAAGTCGAGCAGGCGCACGCCGCCGTCGTTCGCGAGGACGAACACGTTCTCGGCCTTCACGTCGCGGTGGACGATCCCCCGCTGATGCGCGAGGTCGAGCGTGTGCACGATCGGATCGAGGATCCGGCGCATCCACGCGAACGACGCGCGCTCGCCACGAGACGACATCTGCGAGAGGAGCGCGCCGAGGTCGTCGCCTTCGAGCAGCTCCATGACGAGCGCCATCGTCCCATCTTCGGTCTGGCACTGATGGAGGACGCGCACGGCCGCTGTCCCTTGAAGCTGGCTCATCACGTTGGCCTCGCGAAACATCCGCTCGCAGCCGGACGGATCGGTCCACTCGCAGATCTTGAGCGCGACGAGATCGCGATCGACGCGATCGCGCGCGCGATAGACGACGCTCTGGCCGCCGCTGCCGATCATCTCGAGCAGCTCATAACGGCCGCCGACGATCTGACCCGATCGCCCAATGAACTGAGGAGGTGCAAGAGACGGTGGCATCGCGAAGAAGTGGAGTATTTGGATGTGGTGCGGGCACGCGGATGGCTGCCTGTATCGTACGTTACCGTGCTAGTCTCGTCGCGATGGATCCCAAGGTCGCAAAGTGCCTCCTCGTCTCGAAGGTCCTCGTCGCCGATGGCATCATGACGGAGAACGAGCGCATGTTTCTCGACAAGATGATGCGGGGGCTTGGGCTCGACGACCGCGAGCGCCGCCGCGTCCTCGACCTCGAAGGCTGGGACCAGGCCGAGCCGATCGTCGCGACGCTCTCGGAAGAAGAGAAGCGCGAGCTCCTCACCACGCTGGTCGACGCCGCCTCCGCCGACGGACGCCTCTCGCCCCTCGAGCTTCAGACCGTGAAGCGCATCACCGCGGCGCTCGGAATCTCGGGGTAACGTCGCCGCTCGGCTTCAGGTCGACCTCTCTCTCCTGCCCCGGCGTCCCCGGAAACGTCACGCGCACGCCCGGCTTCGTCTGCGCGAGACGTACACGTGGGAGTGACCCTTTCGCGCTCGCAGGGACCTCGCCGAGATCGACCGCGGCCGGCCAGATCGCGGTGCCGCGCGCGTCGTACCGAAACGCGAGGGCATGAAGCGGCGCCCCGTCGGCCCCGTCGGGCTGCACGATCTGGACGAGCACGAACGTGTCGTCGGTGTCGACCGCGAGCACCGGCGGAGCGATCCTCCCTGCGCGTGACCGCGCGCCAAGATCGAGCCCCTGCCCCCACGCGCCGGCGCCGTCCTCGCTGACGAGACGCGCGCGCGTCGACTGCTGACGCGCGACCGCGACGATCCAACCGCGCTTGGGCCAGTACAGAAGCGCGATCGCGTCACATCCGCCGTCGATCGAGAGCGCCTGAAAGTCCGCGAACGGCGAGCCGTCATCGTCGAAGATCCGGAGCGCGACGATGTTCGTCGGCGGATCGCAAGCCGCGAGCGCCACGCGCCCCGCCGGCGCCGCGGCGATCGCGACCGGCCCCACCGGCGCCATGATCCCTCCGATCGGACGCTCGCGCGACCACACGACGCGATCGTGCTCGTGCTCGTCTGCGATCACGAGCAAGGGACGCGCGTCGCTCGCCGACGCCTTCCCCGCCTCCATCACGAGCACAGCACGCCGGCCGCTCGCGGTGAGATCGACCGATTGCACGTCGAAGCCACCCGCAGGCGTGAGGGCCCCACCATCGGCGGTGAAGTGCTTGGCGAGCAGCGCCTGCACCGCCGCGCCGCGAAGCGCGTCACCTCCGGCCGAGCCTTCGAGCTTGGCGACGTGCGCCCGCTGCGCCTCGCCCGGCGCGACCGTGGTCAGCGTGAAGCCGCCATCCTGCACGCTCAGAGCAGCGCCTGACCCCACCGGCGGCGTCGCCGTCGCGACCGACTGGAGCGCGCCGTCATTCCCTGCGTCACCTCCGCCCGCGCTCGGGCGTGAACACGCCGCCCCAACGACGAGGAGGAGCAGGGAGAGGCCAAAGGGTTTCGACGACGACAAGAAGCGCACGCCGCCTGATTATCACTCCTCTTGCTCTTCCTCGGTGTCGCGATCGTGATCCTGCCCGCGATCTCCGCCATGGCCACCGCCACGACCGCCACCGCGGCGCCCGGCGCCATGCTCGGCGTTGCGCTCGATCTTCTGCGCGAGCAACTCTCGCTGCGGCGGCTTGAGCAGCGGCACGAACCCGTTCAAGAACTTCACCTCGGTGTCCATCGCGCTGTGCATCAGCTTCGGATCGGGCATCGCGATCTTTTTGGCGTCGAACGTGTCCTTCTCGAAGTCGGCGAGGACCGCGTCGAGGTGCTTGCGCGACTTCGCCCGCAGCTCGTTCATCGCCTTCGGATCGGGCTTCGGAAGGAGCGCCTGCGCCTTCTTCTGCTGGTCGGCGTCGAGGTCGAGATCCTTCGTGTAGCGCTCGAGCCGCATGACGTTGAAGTCGCGATTCGCCCCCGCGTCGGGCCGCTCGTGCATCTTCATGTTCAGCTCGCGCTTCTCTTCTTGCTCGCGAACCGCGGCGACGACCTTGGCGCGCTCGGCGGGCTCGAGCGTCGCGTGGAGCTTGTTCAGCGCCTCGGCCTCGGCCTCCTGCCGCGTCTTCGCCTCTTTCTCCATCGCCGCTGCGTGCGCATCCATCTTGGCGGTGTCGATCTTCCCCGCCTTCACGCCGAGGACGAGGTCGTCATGCATCGCCTTCATCTCCGCGCGCGCGCCCTCGCCCTTCGCGCCGCCGTCGGCCTCCCCCTTCGGCCCTTCACGATGGAGGTCCTGCGCGATCTTCTCGATCGCGTCCTTCTTGTCGGACGCGAGACCTTCGAGCTTCATCGACGCACGCAGCAGCGAGCCGAGCGGCCCCGTCGCCCGAACGGCCGCCATCGGCCCACCGCGAGGTCCCCGTCCCGACCCAACCGCCGACGCCGACGCCGACGCGACCGGCGCCGCCTGCGACGCCGTCGCGCTCGCGCTCGGTCCCGCCCCGCCGCCTCCGCCGCAACCGTCTTTGCACGCGAGCAGCGGTGCGCACGCGACCAAGGCCAAACCAACGACGCGAAGATTGCGGATCATACGTGACTCCTCCGAGAGCTGACCGCGCGAGGTTACGCGTTCTGGCGAACCGCGACCCGATTTCCGACGAGCCGACGCGCCCGGCTCTGCCGAAGTCCGCGACCACTTCGGCAGAGGGAGAGCGCGGGCTCTGCCGAAGTCCGCGACCACTTCGGCACAGGGGAGCACCTTGCTCTTTTGCTTCTAATGGCAGATGTCTTTGACGATCGCGGCGGCGGCTTCGGGCTTCTTGGCGCCGGTGCCGGTGCACTGGGACTTCTCGCTGGGGCAGCCGCTGCCGAAGCTTCGGTTGCACTCGCCCGAGGCGACGATGCAGCTGTCGAGGAAGAAGTGCGTGTCGTCGGTGAGGCGCAGTTGGCCGCACTCGGTGCCGCCGCCCTTCGCGCCGTCGAAGACGAGGAAGTCGCCGCACAAGGTGCCTGTGAAGGTGAAGCCGCCGCCGGCGGTGCCGCGAATGTCCGTGTTGCCGGTGCCCGTTTGGGTGAGCGTGAACGTCTCGTCGGCGTCGGCGATGGGGCAGCCGACGCCTTCGCGGCACGAGCGCTTCGCGCTCCATTCGCCGGCCACCTTGTGGGTCGTCGTGCACTCGCAGCGGTCGCCGCTGATCTTGCTGCCGGCGCCGGGATGCGTGCAGTCTACACCCGCTGTGCTGGTGCCCGAGCCGCTCGAGCTGCTCGTCCCGCCGAACACGCCTGGCGAGCCGTCGGACGAGTCGCTGCTCTCGCTGCTGCACGCGACGACGGCGATGCTCGCGGTGATGGCGCTGGCGATGACGGCTCGAACGTACGTGGCGCGCGGTGAGGTCCGAGGAGACATCACCCGATCGTACTACCGACCGGGTTTGCGTGCGCTCACGATGAGCACGCGCTCGTACGGGGCTGGGCAGAGCCCTTCATGGGCGCTCACCTCGAAGCCATGACGCGTGAGGAGCGCGGCGACGTTCGGCCACAAGAACGTGAGGTAGTACATGATGAACGCCGGCTTCAGCACGGCGTTTCGAACACGCATCACCGCGTTGAAGCCGTGCGCCATCCAGAACCACGGGTCGCTCGCCTTCGGCGGGCGGCCGGTCGCGAACACGAAGCGGCCGCCGGGTCGAAGCGCGCGCGCGATCCCTGCGACGAACGCGTCCTCGTCCTCTTCGAGCACATGGCCAAAGGCGCCGACGCTCGTGACGACGTCCATCTCTTCGTCGAAGGGGAGCTTCAACGCGTCTCCGTGCACGAGCTCGATGGTGGCGTCGCCGGGTGCGCCGGAGAGACGGCGGCGGGCCTCCTCGAGCATCCCATGGCTGAAGTCGATCCCGACGACGCGTTCGGTGCAACATGCACGCAAATGCAGCATCGCCGCGCCCGTGCCGCAGCAAACGTCGAGCGCGGAGCGAATCGAGCGCGGGCCGCCGATCACCTTCACCATCGCGGCGAGGACGGGGTCGGGCGTGCGGAACGGCGTGTGGTCGAACTTCGGCGCGATGAGGTCGTAGCCGCGCTCGGTCGACGCGAGCGCCTGCTTCATCAGCTCGAGGAAGGTCGGTCCCTCCGGGTGAAACACGGCTACCTCACGGGTGGTTCGTTTGCGGCGCCCGCGACGGCGCGCGCCGTCATTCCTCTTCGCCAGCGTCGAGCGCGGCGTAGACCTCGGCGGTGAGCTCGTCGACCTTCGCCTCGTCGAAGCCGAGCGCCTCGGCGAGCGTGACCTGGAGATCGGTCTCGTCGCCGCTCGCGTCGAGGTCGACGACGGAGAGGCCCACCGCGAGCTTGAACGCGACGCCTTTCAGCTCCGGCGGGAGCGTGGGCGCGAGCTGTCCGACGCGCGCAGCGATCTCTTCGTGCTCGACGTTGCCGCCGAACTTGTCGAGGAGCTTGTCGAGGTCGGCGTTGCTCGGCGCCTTGCCGCGGAGGCGCGCCACGATCTCCTTGAACGCGTCGAGCTCGCCGTCGTCGAGGCGGCCGTCGACCGCGGTCGCGAGGTACGCGAGCTCGAGGAGCACGTCGGCTTGCTCGGCGTTGAATTTGGCATCGTTCGGGACGAGGTTCGCGAGGGACATGTGACGTCCACGTTAGCGTCAGCCACTCGCAACGTCGACATCATCCTCGTGGTCGGCGCCAGAACCGGTGCGCGCATGGGCCGCGCGGCGCGGCAGGGCGCCAAATTGGGCGTCGTGGAGCGCGCGGTAGCGGCCCGAGCGTTCCATCAGCTCCTCGTGCGTGCCGCGCTCGACGAGCTCACCGCGATCGAGCACCAAGATCTGATCGGCGGCTCGCACGGTCGAGAGGCGGTGCGCGATGACGAACACCGTCCGTCCCTGCACGAGCGCGTTCATCGCGTCGCGTACTGCGGCTTCGCTCTCGCTGTCGAGGCTCGAGGTGGCCTCGTCGAAGAGAAGGACCGGCGCGTCGGCCAGGATCGCTCGCGCGATCGAGAGGCGTTGCCGCTGGCCGCCCGAGAGGCGCAAGCCTCGCTCGCCGATCAACGTGTCGAGGCCGTCCGGGAGCGAGGCGACGATCTCGTCGCAGTGCGCGGCATGGCTCGCGTGCTCGATCTCGGCGCGCGACGCGCTTGGGCGAGCGAGCGCGATGTTCTCGGCCATCGTGCCGTCGAACAGGAAATCGTCCTGCAACACGACAGCGAGGCGCTTTCTCCAATCGCGGAGCCGAATGCCCGCGAGGTCGCGGCCATCGACCGTGACCTTGCCCTCGAGCGGCCGATAAAACGCCATCAAGAGCGAGAACATCGTGCTCTTCCCTGCCCCGCTCGCGCCGACGATCGCGGTGGTGGTGCCAGGCTTGGCGGCGAAGGTGACGTGCTGGAGGACGGGCACGCCCTGGCGATACGCGAACGACACGTCGTCGAACGCGATCTCACCGCGGAGCGATCCGAGTCGTTCCTTCTTCGCGTCGCCGTCGTCTTCGGGCAACACCGCCTCGATCGCACGCACGCGGTCGAGATCGGCGAGCGTCTCGCTCACGCGCGTCGCGATCTCCGGCAGATCGAGGAGCGGCGCGGCGAACATCAGCGCGAACGCGACGTAGCTCGCAAAATCACCGATCGACATGCGGCCGTCGAGGATGGCGGTGCCGCCCATGACGACGACGATCGCGATCACCGTCGCCGAGACGACAGCGGCGACCGCGCTCATCGCGCCGCGTCGGTTCGTCGCGCGTGACATCACGCGAAACAGGCGGTGGAGGCCGCGCGTGAAGACGAGCTGCTCGCGTCGCTCCGCGGCGTAGGCCTTCACGACGCGAATGCCCGAGAGCGTCTGCGCGAGGCGTCCTGACACCTCGGCGCGAAGCTCGCCCCGCTCGCGAAAGAGCGGCCTCAACTTGCGATGAGCCAGGTCGAGCCCGAGCCCTGGCACCGCCGCGAAGGCGAGTGCGATGAGCGTCATCTTCCAGTCGATCCAGAGAAGCGCGACGAGCGCGGCGATCGCCGTGACGATGTTGCTCGTCCACCGCGCGAGCTGGGCGCCGACGAGGTTCTGCATCGCCGCCGCGTCGTCCATGATCCGCGAGAGCAGCGCGCCCGACTGCGTGCCGTCGAGGTGAGACGCCGGCATGCGCGTGACACGCGCCATGATGCGACGCCGCCAACCGAGCACGACGAGCTCCGCCGACAGACCCAAGATGCGTTGGAGCCCGAACATCGCGCCGGCCTGGACGATCGACGCGACGACGACCGCCGCGGCGATCCAGACGAGGAGATCGGGCCGCTTGTGCGCGACCACCTCGTCGAGGAGGAGCTTCGGCGCGATCGGCATCACGAAGCCCGCCGCGCGGTCGACAAACAAGAGGAGGAGCCCGATCGCGAGCTTCGTCCGCTGCGCCCAGACGATCGCCTTGGCGAGCTGCCATGCGGTCGCCGGAGCCTTGGCCGCCGTAAGGTCGCGCATCTCTTCTCTTCTTAAGGTGTAGCAACAAAAGACACGGGCGCCGTTAACGGTCCGCGCCCTTCGCACGTCTTGTCGTCATGAAGCGCGCTTCTTCACCTCGCGTGCTCGTTTTGCCGCTGGCAGCGGCTACGGCCGCGCTCTCTTCGCCGCGGAGAGCGAGTGGTACGCTCCCGGGCGACGCGCCTCGTTGGGGCGGCGCGTAACGTCGAAGAAGCCAGGATGCCCGCGCGACCCACGACAGCCGCTTCGATCGCCGCGCGGAGCGAGGGGCACGACCTGGTCGCTTCCTCGAGCAAGACGCGAGCGATGGAAGAAGAGAGCGCGGCGAACGTCATCGCGGCGCGTGCAGGTGACCGCTCGGCGTTTGCGTTCCTCTATGGTCGCTACCATCGAATGGTGCACGCGGTGGTCCTCTCGACGATCCGGACGATGCAGCGTCACGAAGCCGAAGACCTCGTCCAGGACGTCTTCGCGAAGGCGCTGCGTGAGCTCACGACGCTCGACGACGCGTCACGCTTCGGCGGCTGGCTCGCGACGATCGCGCGCCGGTCCGCGCTCGACTCGGCGCGTGCCGGCGCGCGCGCTCGCCGCCAGGTCGCAAAGGATGGGGAGGACGACGAGGAGGACACCTTGGAGAAGATAGGACAGCCTCCCCCGCCGACGAGCGAGGCGCTCGAGGCCCTGCGCGCGATCCGATCGCTCCCCGAGGCCTACCGCGAGACGATGATGATGCGGCTCGTCGAAGGGCTCACCGGCCCCGAGATCGCCGAGCTGACCGGGATGAAGCCCGAGTCGGTTCGCGTGAACCTTTGCCGAGGGATGAAGCTGCTGCGCGAAGCGCTCGGCGCCGTGTCGTCTTCGACCGGGGTCGCGAAAGACGCAGATCGAGAGGAGGCGTCGTCGTGAGTGACGAGATCGACAACAACGGCGAGGACGCGATCGACCCGTATCTCTGGGATCGCTCCGGCCCGCCCGACCCCGAGACCGCTCGTCTCGAGCGTCTCCTCGCGCCGCTCGCGCACGCGGAGCCGTTGCGCGAGACGCCGCCAGCGCCCGCCGCGCCGCCAACGCCGATCACGAAGCGCCGCAACGTCACATGGATCGGCGTCGGCGTCCTCGCGGCCGCCGCCGCGGCGCTCCTCCTCGTGAAGACGCAGACGACGTGGCTCGGTGGTGACGGCACCACCCCCACGATCGCCATCCCCAACACCGGCGCGCCGCCGAGCGTGCCGTCGGCGCCGCCGCCGTCGTGCATGGAGCAGACGCCAGGGGCCTGGGCGTTTCATGCCGAAGGAGCGCCCGCGCGATGCGGGAACGTCGCGACGAACACAGGCTGGATGGTGAAAGACGAGGTGCTCGAGACGCCGCCGAGCTCGAAGGCGACGCTCGACGTCGCGACGCTCGGGACGGTGACGCTCGAGCCGAACACGAAGCTTCGGTTGCTCGGCGCCGAAGGCCAGGCGCAGAAGCTCGACTTGCTCCGCGGCACCGTGCATGCGCGCATCAACGCTCCGCCGCGCCTCTTCATCGTGAAGACGCCGATCGCCGACGCCGTCGATCTTGGCTGTGAGTACACGCTCACCGTCGACGAGCAAGGCGCCGGCCGGCTCGCGGTCTCCTACGGCGCGGTGTCCCTCGAGCGGCCCTCGCATGCCCCCACGCTCGTGACGCAAGGGACGTGGTGCCCGATCGGCGCGCGCGGCCCTGGTACGCCGCTCGCGACGACCGCGAGCGAATCGCTTCGACGCGCGGCAGAGGACCTCGACTCCGGCGAGCCGGCCGCGTTCGATCGCCTGCTCCGCGCAAGCACGAAGGCGGACACGCTCACGCTGTGGCACGTGATGCGGCGCAACTCGCCCGACGAGCGCGGGCGCGCCTACGATCGCCTTGCGTCGTTCGTGCCACCTCCGAAGGCGGCCCCTCGGGACGCCGTCGTGCACGGCGAGCATGCGGCGATCGCGGCGTATCGTGATGCCCTCTCCACGATCTGGTATGCCCCTCGATGAACGACGGGCGAAAAAGCGCCTGAAGAGGAAGACCGCGCGCCTTTGCCGCGTATGGGGGTGAAGCCATGGAACGAAATGCCGAGCTCGAGAAGAAGCTTCTAGCGGATCCCACGAACGTCGACGCGTACCTCGTGTACGCCGACTACCTTCAATCGAAAGGCGACCCGCGCGGCGAGCTCATCACGCTCCAGCACGCGGGCAAGACGGACGCCGCCAAGGCCCACTTCGAGAAGCATCGCGACGCGATCCTCGGGCCGCTCAAGAACTACACGAAGACGTTCGACGGAGAGAACGAAGAGGCGTTCACGTGGAAGCTCGGGTTCATCGAGTCGGCGCGCCTCAGCTACGACTCCAACAGCGCCGATGACGTGAAGGTGGAGGGCGACGAAGAGATCGCGCTCGAGAAAGGGCTCGCGGCTCTTCTCCGGCATCCGTGCGGGCTCCTCCTCGAGACGCTGGTCGTCCCGATCAACATGCTCGACGACGGCGGCTACTTCGAGCCGATCGCGCAGACGATCGGCGAGTATGGAGCGCCGAACCTCCGATCGCTTCGTCTCGGCGAGTACACGCACGCAGGCCCAGGCGGCGCGGACAGCAGCTACGAGTACGAGATTTCGTGGACCGGCATCGGCGACGCGAGCAGCATGTGGAAAGGCTTGCCGCGTCTCGAAAGGCTCGTGATGCAGCTCGGGCTCGGCTCGAGCTCGTGTGGACCGGCCGACGTCCTCGGACGGATCGATCTCCCGAAGCTGAAGCACCTCGAGGTGATCAGCGGCGGGATGAGCAAAGAGGCGATCAAGGCGTTCGCCGACGCGAGCTGGCCGGAGCTCGAATACATGGACCTGTGGTTCGGCAGCGACAACTACGGCTTCGATGGCAGCATCGAAGATATCTTGCCGATCCTCGACGGCGCGAAGTTCCCGAAGCTGAAGCACCTCGGCCTGATGAACGCGATGTTCACCAACGAGATCGCCGACCGCATCGGCTCGGCGAAGATCCTCCCCCGTCTCGAGTCCTTGAGCCTCGCGTACGGGACGATGACGACCGACGGCGCGCGTGCGCTCGCGAGCACCGGCGACGCGTTCAAGCACCTCGAGGTCCTCGATCTCCGCGCCAACTGCCTCAGTAGCACGGCGATCGCCACGGTCGAGACGCTCGCCAAGACGGTCGTGACGGAAGAGCAAAAGAGCAACGACGACGACGGCCGCTACGTCTCGCTCTCCGAGTAGCTCTTTAACCGCGCTCGAGCGCGTCCTCGCCTTGTGGGCGTTTTCATGGCAAAAGTCATGGGCACGCCCTGCAGGGCACCGTCATGAGCGACTCCTCCTCCGATCTTTCGGGCCTCTCTCCTTCGACGATCGCTGCGCTTCGTGCGCGTCACATCGCCTTTCTGGCCGAGCGCCTCACCGACGATCGCGCGCGAGGCGACTTCGTGCGCTCGTTCGCCGCGGGCTACGATCACGTGCTCTCGCAGCCGATCAAGTCGGTGATCGAGCCCAAGGCGCTCGTCTCGCGGCTCGAGGCGGTGCTCACCCAAGACACCGTGCGCGGGCTCCTCGCGCCGATCGTGAGCGACATCAATCGACGGGTGCTCCTCAGCGTGCGCGCCGACGACACCAAGCTCGGCGACTACGTGTCCGAGTCGGCGCGCGGCGCGATCAACGAGCTGCTCGCCCGTCCCGATCTCTTCCCCGAGGCGCTCGTGCGGAAGATCTTCGACGACGAAGCGACCGAGCAAATCATGCGCGACATGATTTACGACGCGCTCGTCGAGTTCAACGAGTCGGTGAATCCGTTCTTCGCCGAGTGGGGTCTCCCCGCGCTCATCAAGCGATTCATGCCGATCGGCTCGGGCGCGGTGCTCAAATCGATGACCGCCGTCCGCACGGAGTTCGACAAACGACTCGAGCCCGAGATGCGAAAGTTCCTCCTCGCCTTCTCGCGCAAGTCGAAGAAGAAGCTCGCCGACGTCCTCATCTCGACCGCCGGTGACCCGAAGATGGTCGCGCTCCGGCAGAGCGTCGTGGCGTACTTCTACGAAGAGACGCTCTCTACCCTCACCAAGAACGTCGACGAAGACGCACGCATGAACGCCGACGAGGCCGTCCTCGGCGTCGTGCTCCAAGTGCTCGAACGCGATCATCCACGCGCGAGGCTCCTCGCGGGGCTCGAAGACTTCGTCAAAGAGCACGGCGACGAGACGGTCGGGGCGTGGCTCGAGCGCATCGGGGTCAGCGCGCGACCCGAGCTCGAGAAGGTGGCCGAGCTCCTCTGGCCCTTCATGAAGATCGCGCTCGAGAGCCCGCCTGCCCGCGCCTTCTACGAGCGGGTCACGTGGGATTTCTACGGGTCGCTCACGCAGACGATCGACGGCACTTAGAGACGCTCGCGGCGCGCCTTCTGCGCGAAGAAGTCCTCGAGCACGCGCGTGTGGAGCGGGAACGCGAGCGGCTGAAACTCCCGGAGGATCAGGCACTCGGTCGTCTCGTTCGTCGGCGCGAACGTCGGCAGCGACGCCGCGGTGGTCGGCGGCGCGAGACCGAAGACGAGGAGCATTCCTGGAATTGCGCTGTGGACGTCGAACAGATCGATCGTCTTCGGATCGACCACGATGCCGGTCTCCTCGCAGAGCTCGCGCGCGCAGGCCTCGCGCCATGACTCGCCGTGATCGATGAAGCCGCCTGGGAGCGCCAGCTCGCCTTTGCGCGGCTCGATGCCTCGCCGAATCGTCAGCACGCCGTCGTCGACCGGGAGGACGACGACCGCGACGGGCAGCGGATTGACGTACGTGACCATCTTGCAAGACGCGCACGTCCTCGGAAACTTCGCCGCCTGGTCGAAGGCGTTGCCACAGTACGAGCAGTGCGCGTTCTTTTCTGCCATGAGCTCCTCGGCGACGAGCCTACGACGAGTCCTTCGTCGTGACTACAGAACGTGCGATCGAGATCGAGCCCACGAGGAGCGCGAACGCGCCGGCGGGGACCGCGACGATCCCGAGCCCTGGGTCGCCGCCGTGCGCCCACAGCGCACCGAGAAAAAAGCCTCCAGGGAGCAAGACGAGCGCCACGACGAGCGCCGCCGACGCCATCGTCGGCTTCTCGTTCGGCTTGACGCGCAGCGTGAACGCATAGGCGAGGTTGACGATCGACACGAGCGTGCCATGCGCGTGCGCGAGCCGGAGGAGGAGGCGCGTCGTCTCGCGACCGGCGTCGACGTAGTAGGGAGACTTGATCGCGTGGAGCACCTCGAGGACCGAGCCGAGGACGACGAACACCGCGAGGCCCCACCATCCGGCGCGGAGGTGGCGTGCGATGACATGCTCGGGGGTCGACGGGTCGGTCGTCATTCGGCGATGAGGAGGGGGCGATTGTCGCGCGAATCGACGAGCGCCGTCACGAGATCCGCCGGAAACGCTGCTTCCTGGCTTGCGTCGACGAGGCCCGCGCTCGAGACCGCGCGGAGCGAACGATCGACGATGAAGCGAACCGCCGGATACGGCTCGTGATCGCGCATCGCCCGGAGCACGCGCCGCTGGAACGCTCCCGACCCCGGCTTGGCCATCGCACGCTGCGCATCCGAGCTGCCGAGCGCGTCGGCGATGAGCGCGCGCATCCCCGCGTCGCCGGCGATCCCATCGCGAAGACCGACGGCCACCACGTCGTCGTCGCTTCCGCTCGGGAGCCCATACCACGCGCTCAGGAAGCCAGTGGCCCACGCGTTCGTTCGGTCGAGGTGGCAGAGGTTGCATGCGTTCGGCTTGCTCCCGGCCGTCCGCGGCTTCGGGCTCTCGATCCGATGCGAGCGTACGGCGGAGAGGAGCGCGAAGCTCGTCTTCGTCATGTGGCACGACACGCAGGCGTTGCCGGGAGATCCATGCGCGTGATGACCATGACTGCGCGCGCGCTCGCTCGTGTGGCAGGTCGTGCACGCGGCGTCGCCGACGCGATCGGGCGCGAGCTGGCCCTCCGGATCGCCGCGGTGCATCGCGTGGCAGGACAGGCACGTCATCTTTCGATCGCCTCGGCCGCGCACGTAACACGGCGACTCGACGAGCCCGTTGTACTCACGACCGCCAACGCGCACCGCGCCGTCGTTTGGCCAGAAGATCGAGCTCGCGGGCGCGTCGATGCGTGGCGCGCGCACGTCTTTTGGCCGTGCGGGATCGAGCAGCGCGTTCGAGAGCAGCGTGCGTGAAGGCTCGAGCGCGTCGCCTGGGCGGAACGTCTTCGCGTAGCCGTCCGTCCACCACGCGTCTTCGTCGCGAGGAAACGCATAGGCATGGCATTGACCACACACCGCCGCGGAGCGTTCGGAGTCGATTTTTCCGGGGTGAACGATGTCGGCGCGCGCCTTCGTCGCCGCCGCGACATAGCGCGCGGCCGGATCACGAAGGCGCTCGGCGTGCGCGGCGCCAGGACCATGGCACGCCTCGCATGCGATCCCGAGCTCCGCGACGTGCGTATCGAATTCGTCCTTCGTCGGGTCGTGGCCGGGCTGACCTGCGACCGCATGGCAGGCGATGCAGCTCGACGCCCACCGCACCTTCGGCATCGGCTCGTGCGGCGGGAGGATGAACGCGTCGCGCCGCGCGACGAACGCTCGGTCGCGCACCATCCACACGAAGGGCACGAGCCGGAGATCGCCGCGACGTCTGCCCTTCACCCAATACGCTTGCTCGCGATGAGACCCCGTGGTCATGACCACGCGCTCCTCGACATCGATCTTCGCGTCCTCATCGCCGAGAGGATCCGGGTTCGGCAGCGAGGCCCACACCTCACCGTTCGCGCGCGCGTCGATTCGTACGACGCGACCATCCTCGAGCGCGAGCGGACGCCCGTCGAGCGGCGCGAGCACGGTCTTCGTCGTCGCGACCTGCGTCATCGTGCGGTGATACGTGCGCGAGAAGCTCGCGTGCTCACCCGGATGGCATCCGAGGCACGCCGCGGAGCCCGCGTATTCGATCGAAGCGCTCTTCTTCGGCACCGGCGGCGCAGGCTCCGGCGTCTTCTCGCCACGACCGGCGAGCGCCGCCGACGCGCCCATCACGATCACGAGGACGGCGCCCATCGCGACCCGTCGCGGCCGCGCCTCACCGCTCTTCGCGAGCACGAACAACGACGCGATGAGGAGGCCGCCCAGCGAGAGGACCTCGCCTATCTCTACGTGAGGCAACGGTCGACTCCGCGTGCGCGCGACCGGCTCACGGCACCTCGCCTGCCCCCGCGAACGTCATCTTCGTGAGGCCAGGCACCGGATACGGACCGCGCCAGTCTCCGGCGAGCCCGGTGATGAAGAAGCCAAGGCCGACGTTCCCGTCGCTGTCGACGTACGTCGCGGTGACCTCGCCTCCGCAGCGACCCGGAGCGAGCGTCGGCGCGGTCGTCACGAGCAGATTCTTCTGCGGAAAGAGCCCGGTCACCTGCGTCCATCGCGGCGACTTCGCCGGATCGTAGACGCTGTAGAAGGGCGTGCCGTCGGCCGCGCGCCACGAGAGCAGCGCGCGCCCCTTGCTCATCGCGACGAGGTTCGGCGGACCATCGGGCGAGGCGGCCGTGTCGATGAGGAGCGGCGCGCCCCAGCTCGATCCGCTCCGTGCGACGGAGTGGAGCAAGAGGTCATTGCCGACATACGCGATCAACAGATCCTCGGCGCCTGCGTTGAGCGCGGCGATCGCGGGCGTCTCTTCGAACGTCTTGATCCCGGCGATCGTCTCCGCTGGTGCCCACTTGCCGCCGGTGCGTGTCTGCGTCGCGAGCGATCCGTCCGTCGCGGTGAACGCGAGGACGATCCGATCCCCGAGCGAGGCGACGACCGGCGCGCTCTTGCCTGGCAGCGCGGCGCCGCCGTCGATCGCGGCGTTCGCGTCGTCCCAACCGCTCGCCGGTGAGTAGAGGCCTTCGCCGAACGTATCGGTGAAGCCCGCGGCCGGCGCGCCGAGGTACACCATCGTCCCGCCTGGCGCTCCCGTGCTCGTGAAGTCGGGCGTCGTGTTCGTGTAGGCGAGGCCCACCGTCACCGACGGTGACAGCGACATCTGGTTCGCTTGGAATTTCGTCCAGCCGATGAGGTCGTAGCGCGTGCGCCACACCACGACGAGCGTGCTCCCTCCGATGAGCGCGCCGCGCGGCTGGCTGCGAAGGTTCGAGGTGGGCCCGCTCTTCGCGACGGTCCATGCGCCCTTGCCGGTGTACGCGGCGCCCCAAAGAAAGCCGTCGCCTGCGCTGCTCGCGACGACGGCGAGCTTGCCGACGCATGCGCCGTCGATCGAGGTGTCGGGCGGCTGCGGTGGGCCCGAGTCGACGACCTCGAAGCCCGCGTCCGGGTCGAAGTCGGGAGGACCACCCGTGCTGGAGGACGAGGAGCCGCCACACTCGCACGCCTCGAAGCTCGCCGCGTCGTCTTTGCAGAGCTTCGTGCCCTCGCTTCGATCCTTGCAACGGCAGAACACGTACGCGCCCGGCGTGCACAGCTTGTCCTTCGCCGTCGCTTGCGTATCCGACTTGCACGCCGAGACGATCGCGACGGCGGCGCCGGCGAGGAGCGCAGCAAACGTGATCGCGAAGGGCGTGACTCTCGCCGGCGGCATCCACCAAACGCTACGGCGAATCGGATCGCGGAGCCAGCGACCTCCGCAGCCCCTTCCCTAATGCCCGCGAGCATGCGACCTTGGCCGCATGACCCTCTCCGCACGCAAGACCCTCGTCTCCGCCATCGCCTTCGTGTCGCTCGCCTCGAGCGGGGTGCTCCTCATGGGTTGCCCGGACAAGAACGCCAGCGGTGGCGCGTCTGGCAGCACGAGCACCACGGCAGCGGCGACAGCCTCGGCGCCGAGCACGGGCGCGGCTCCGTCTGCGTCTGCGTCCGCGAAGGCGGGCGGTGGCAGCGGCTGGTGATGCATGCATGAGTGAGCGCGTGACGCGGCCGGTCATCGCGGCCGTTGTGTGTGCGATCGCGCTCTCCTCTTGCTCGCGCGGACCACACCACGATCCGGCTCCGGAGGATCCGGCTCCGCTCTCCTCGCTGGATCGGCTTCGCGCCTTCGAGACCGCTCGGCGCGCCGAGACGAGCTTCGTCGAGCTCGCCTCGCAAGAGAAGGCGTTCGGCAGCGATCCGTACGACCTCGCGCTCTTGCCCGACAAGCAGCACGTCGCGGGCATCCTTCGCGGTCGTGACGCGATCGTCCTCATGGATGAGGCCGCAGGCGTGACGTTGGCCTCGGCGCCCACGCCGCCGTCGCCCTCGGCGATCACGGTGTACCGCGGCAAGCCGAGCGGACCGCTCCTCCCCGGCGACCTCCTCGTCACCAGCGAGCTCGCGCCGGTCATCGCGCACTACCGGGTGACCGCCGCGGCGCCGATCGAGCGGCTCGCCGACATCGACCTCGCGAACGTGATGGGCGCGCGTGATGTCGCGACGGGCCCGGGCGGCGAGGTGTACGTCGTCGAGGAGCACGACGATCGGCTCGTCACGCTTCGCTTTGGCTCGCCGGGGAGCGCGCTCGTCGCGCGTTCGGAGGTCCGCATGCCGCGCGGTCCGATCCGCGTCGTTCGCAGGCGCGACGCGCTCGTCGTGATGTCGCTGCTCGATCATCGCCTCTCGATCCTCGATCCGTCGTCGGGCAAGCTCGCCGCTTCTTCGCAGATCGACGGGCCGTATTGGGGCTTCGCGGTCTCCGAGGACGACGGCGCGTCACGCGACCTCACGATCCTCGCTGGCGGCGCGGAGGACCATCCGCTCGACCGAACCGGCGGGTTCTTCGGATACGTCGACTCGTTCGTCTACGTGCATCGCTACAACCACGCCACGCGATCGCTCGAGAAGGTCGCCGCGCTCGACGTCGCGGAGCATGGCCTCATCGTCCCGAAGGCGATCGCGTTCGACGATGGAGGCGCCGCGCTCGTGACGAGCTACGGCGGCGCGAAGGCGCTTCGTCTCTCCTGGAGCAGCACGGAAGCCTCGCCGAAGGTCGAGGCGGTCGACGCGATCCCTGGCGCGAGCGCGCTGATCGCGACGCCGCACGGCTTCGTCGCGGCGAACCCGCTCGTCGACGCGTGGGTCTCGCTCGACCCGGGCGGTCGTGTCGTCTCCGTTCGTCATGTCGAGGGTGAAGCCGACCACCGAACGGATCACGAACGTCTCGGCGAGGCGCTCTTCTTCACGTCGCTGATGGCTCCGGCGAGCTCTTCGCAGGGACCGAAGAGTCGCTTCACGTGCGAGACGTGCCACTTCGAGGGCTATGTCGACGGACGCGTTCACCACACCGGTCGCGGCGACGTCCACGCGGCGACGAAGCCCCTCGTCGGCCTCTTCAACAACCGCCCGCACTTCTCGCGCGCGCTCGACCCTGATCTCGCGTCCGTCGCCGAGAATGAGTTTCGCGTCGCGGGCGCGCCGAGCCCCGCCGATCCCCATTTCGATCTCGACACGAAGGACGTGCCTTGGCTCGCCGAGCTCTCTCTCGAGAAGCCTCATTACGACGCCACCGAGCTTCGCGTGTCGCTGATGGCGTTTCTCATGACGTGGACGCATCGGCACAACCCACGCTCCTTCGGTCGCGGGGATCGCCGCTTCACCCCGGAAGAGCGCGAAGGCGCGATCGCCTTTCGTGATCGGTGCGAGCGCTGCCACGAGGCGCGAACGTCCGCCGACGTCCCCTCCTCGCGCGTGCCTTTCGATCGGTGGGAGGCGCTCGTCTTCGCGGCGGGCGGCGGGGCGATCGTCTGGGCGTCCGACGCGTACGAGAAGACGGGCATCGAGCCCTACGTGCACGAGCGCGGCGCCCGCGTGCCTTCGCTCCGCCGCGTCTACAAGAAGCGGCCTTACTTCACGAACGGCAGCGCGCCCGACATCGCGTCGGTGCTTCGCCGCTCGCGCATCGATCCCGAGAGCGGCGCGTTCCTCCACGACGCGCCGAGCAGCGCGGATCTGCCCGCGCGGAAGCTCGATGACAAGACGGCGCGGGCGCTCGCCGCGTTCATCGACCTGCTTTGAGCGTCGCGATCGCGTCTTCGATGATCTGCGCGTGATCGAACGCGAGCACTCGAGGGAGCGCGTCGACCGAAAACCAGCGCGCGTCTGCGGCGTCGTCGCCGCCCGCGATCGCCGCCCTGCCCTCGCTCGGCGTGAGCTTCACGACGTACACGGTCGACCGACTCCATGAGAGCGCGGTGTCTCGCGGGTCGCGACCTCCCCCTTCGTAGATGTCGAGATGCACGAGCCGCGAGGCGGGGATCGTCAGCCCGGTCTCTTCGTGGATCTCGCGCGCGCACGCCTCGATCTCCGACTCGCCCGTCAGCTTCCACCGGCCGCCGCGTGGCTCCGAGCTCAGGACGAACCCGCCCGGAAGCGCCCACTTTCCTGCCTCCGCCGGCGCGTCGAGGTCACGATGCACGAGGAGCACCTCGCGCGTCTTCGTCTCGGGATGATCGCGCACGATCACCGCGTCGACCGTCGGGTTCGGACCGACGTACCAGTGAGGCGCATGCTCTGGCGGGAGCGTGCGCCACTCGCGAAGCGCATGAAGCGCCTCTTCGGCGAGGCGAAACGAGCGCGCTGGGTCTTCTTCTGCGTGCCGCGCGCTCGCGCCTTCGATGCCGGCCATGAGCAGGTGGCGAATGCGGAGGTTCTTCGCCGTCTGGATCTCGTCGCTGACGATCTGACCGCCCGAGACGAAGATGCACGAGCCGTCATGCTCGTGGACGAGCTCGTAGAGGCCCGCCGCCTTGTCGTAGAGCGTGTCTCCGACGAAGCAGGCGTGGGTGAACGTCCCGCGCTCGAGCGCGTCGGGCGCGGTCGCGCGGACGATCGCCGCGACGACGACGAGGCCTCGCTCCACCGCGGCTCGTCCCACCACGCCCTCGACGCCGAAGCGCGTCCCGCCGGTGATGAGCACCGCCTCACGTGGATCGAGCCCCATCACGAACGCCTTCATCTCGCGCGAGACGGTCGCTTGATCGGAAGTCGGCATCGCCTCCCAGCTGTGCTTCCACGCGCCCGCGATCGAGATCACCGCGCGCCGCGAGACGAGATGGCGAAACGCGTCGCCGTCGGTGGCGACGATGACCGGCACCTCGAGCTCGCGAAGACGCGCCGCCATCGCCGCGTCGCGCGCCTGGATCTCTGCCTGCCGCCGCGCCATCACCGCGGGCTTGAAGTGGATCGGTCGCGTGTCGTGCGGGACGATGTACGCACGGGCGGACTTCGCGCGATCTCCGTCGCGCTTCTTCACCCGCTCGCCGTACTCCTCTTCCGTTCGCGCGAGCTGTTTGTCGAGGTGCGCCGGCTCGAGCCCACAGAGGAGCGCCGCCTGCGCCGCCGCGGCAGGCGTGGTCTGGTAGATCCCGTAGCCGTCGCTCCCGAGGACGACGTTCGCGCCGGCCTCGACATAACGCCGGAGCGGGACGTAGCGCGCGCTCTGGAGATGGTTGAGGGCGACGTTCGAGTCGAGGTTGAACTCGACGATCGTACCCGATTTGACGATGCGCTCGAGCGTGGGGTCGTCCACGCCGTAGAGCCCATGGCCAATCCGCAGCTCGATCGCGTGACCTTCGGCCTCGTCGATCGCGACGCGCACGTTCTCGGGGTGAGAAGGGCTCTCGCCCGCGTGGACGCGCACGACGAAGCCGGGCCGCGCCTGATCCGCCCACGACGCGAGCGCGCGGAGGACGGGGACGAAGACGTGGGTCGAGTTCGTCTCGTGACCCATGAAGTCGACACCTGCAACATACACGCTTCCGGCGAGCCGCTTGATCCGCTCGACGAGGTCTTGATCCCACTCCGGATCATCGTGCCGGCTGATCGCGGCGAGGAAGCGGATGGTCACTCCCGTCTCGTCCTCGATCGCCGGCAGCTCCTCGTGGATCGCGCGGAGCACCGGCGTGTCGACGATGTCACCGAGCGACAGCTCGGCATACTCGACGCCCATCGCGGCGTAGTCCGACGCGATCTCACGGCAGAGCGGGATCAGCATCGAGGGCGCCTTCGTCAGCGGGGCACGCAGCCGGTAAATGTGCTCCATCTCGAGGAACGTGACGCGCCGGTCGAGCGGGACCTCGAGCCTGCGCGCGAGTCGATCGCGAAGCGCCGGCGACAGCTCGGCGATCTTCACGTCTCCTTCGAGGTGAATCTTGGCCTCTTCGATGAGGCCCTTCGGGTAGACGAGGTCGGCCTCCGCGGCGAGGCGCACGAGCTCGTCGCCTCGCACGCACCCCGCGAAGTGCGAATGCAAATCCGTGATCGGCGCGCGGACGCGAAACGCGGGCACGCGCGCAGCGACCGGCACCGGGTGGATCCGTCCCGTGTCGGCCGCGTAGCGAAGCTCGAACGGCGAGAGGCGATACGAGCCGCGCTTCCACTCGAGCGGCGCACGCGCGATCGGGTTCGTGTCGACGCTGAGCGTGCTCACGAGGAGCGGCGGAAGCACCCCGCTGTCATCGAGCAGCAGGAGGTCGACGCGCGCGGCGCTCACGTGGATCGAGCGGGACGTCTCGTCGAAGCGCCTCAGCGTGTCGTCGCCCGCACGAACGCGAAGCTGCCGCGCAAAGGCCTCATGAACGTTCGAGCGGCGATCACCCGCGCGATGCGTGAGCGTGAGCGTGACGTCGAGCGACCCTGCGTTGACGCTCGAGGCAGCCGCCGAACGAGATGCCTCCACGGCATGGATCGACGCCATGTCGAGTGGAAGCGATACCGGGCGTCCCGTCCTCTCCGTCACGGAGTCGAAGCGTACACCGACGAGACCGCACGCTGGAGGTCTCGCTTGTAGGCGGGCGTTCGCTTCAATACCTCGCTCAGCTTCTTGGATGCCTTCTCCGGCACCTCGCGTCGCTCGTTCCAGATGTCCTCGAAGAGCAGCTCTGTCGCTCCGACAGCAAGTGACGGAAAAGCGCCATCCTCGACCTCACCCGTCCCGACGATGAGCAGGCGCGACCAGAGGGCCTTCATCGCGTGGGTGAAGAGCGCCTCGTGCTCCTTGCCGCGGAGATCGGCCTCGAGACGGATCTGCTTGGTCGACATCGGAGAACGCTCACGGAGGAGCTCGAGGATCTCGAAGGCCTCGTGCGGCAGCCCAGCAAACACGTCGCCGGCCTCCGTGAGACGCCCGAGCATCGCGTGAAAGACCGGCAGAGAAAAGAACGTCGCCCGACCGCGAAACCACTTGGCGTACGCGACGTCGTGCGATCGGGCGAGCCGTTCACGGAGATGCCAGAGGTTGACGACGCGCGGGTCGGCGTCCTCGTCCCAGCTCCACTTCATCTTCGTCCGCGGGTGAAGCTCGGTCCAGAGTGACGGCGGCTCGGCCTTGTTGTCGATCGGGTAGACCAGGGAGATCCCCAGCCGGTTGACGATGTCGGTCGCCTCGTCGAGCTCGCTCCGGCGACGTCGCTTGGTTTGTGCCACCGCACTTAAACTAGTCGGCTGCGCGGCTGGGTTGAAGCTCGTCTAGGCAGCTCGCGCCGCACCTGTATCGGATACAGATCCGAGACAGGTGACGAGACACCCTGGTCCGTCGACGACGCTCGAGAAGGTCATGGTCGTGGTGCGAACAGCAGTTATCTCGACAATTCGCACGATTGCGCGCGCCGTCGAGTCACCCGAACGGTCCGCTCGGGGTTGGCACCGAGTGTGCTGTACCAACTCTGCGAAGCAAGGTGCTTCTGCCCCATTCTTCCTCCTTCGAGGTCGTCATCATGTCACCGATGTTCCATGTCGAGAGCCAGCAGACCGAGCCCCAGCCCTTTCAAACGAGTGAGGAGAGCTGGTTCAAGGATCACCGCGGCCGTGAGATGAAGCGTCCCTTCCGATCGTCGCCGACGATGCCGCCGCCGCCGATCGGCGACGCGCTCGCGGACGGTTGGTTTCGCTGAGCACGCACCGAGGCGGGTCAGATCGCCTCGGGCTTCCAAGATGAACCAGTGACGCGGCCGTCAATCACGACGGCCCGCGTCAGCCTCCGGATCGCGGGGCGTCACCTCGATCCCGACACGCGTGATCGTGACCGCGTGAGCCGCGGACGCCACCGCCTCCGCGATGCGGCTCACGTGCTCGAGATCGCGCTCGCGGCAGGCGCCGATCACCGTCACCTTCGACGCGAGATGCTTCATGTCGCCGAGCGTGATCACGAACTGGCTCCCGATGACCTGCCCTGGCGGCGGCGGCGTCGGATCCTCGCGGTTGGGCGCCGGGTGATACGCCGCGAGGAGCAGCGCCCCCGGCTTCGCGAGCCTCACCGCGTCGTCCGGATGGGACTCCACCTCGATGCGAAATCCAGGATGCCCGGTGCCGTCACCCATGGGACATCCTGATTGGATCATCAGGTTTGGGATCGCCCGAAACACGAGGAGACCATCGTAATAGCGGCGGCCCTGGACAATCGCGGCCGCTCTCGGATCTCGCCACGCTGCCCGTCCCCGCGCGAGCCCCGCGAACACAGCGACTCCTCGCGGGCTCCTAGCACGGTCGAGCGCGCATCGAATCGGGTGCGCAGGATCTTCGCTCGTCTCGATGAACGCGGTGAGCTCGCTCTCGACGGCGAGCCCTTGGAGCGCGGTCTCGATCGACGGCGGCTGGACGGCTCCGTAAGGAGGCACGCCCGCGTCGCTCGCGGCCGGCTTGCTCGCGGAGGGCGCGCGACCGCAATCGCTACACGCAGGCAGGGTCGCGACGCCAAGGAGAAGCGTGCTCCAAAACGCGCCCCGCGTGATATTTTCGAGGGGTCGAGCCTTCGAGCGGGCGCGACGAGGAGTCGAGGGCAAGCACCATGATGATGACACGACGTTCCGCCGGGCGTTCTGGGAACAAGGCACAGCCCAACGTGATCGTTCGCCGGGCTGCCGGCGTCGCGATCGCGTCGTGTGTCGTCACGGTGATGAGCGCAGCCTCGTGCGGAGGGTCGACCAGCACGCCGCCCGCGAGCACGGACGCCGGGTCGAGCAGCGGGTCGAGTGGATCGAGTGGGTCCAGCGGGTCGAGCGGGTCGAGTGGGTCCAGCGGATCGAGCGGATCCAGCGGATCGAGCGGGTCGAGCGGGTCGAGCGGCGCGCTCGACGCGAGCGGCGGTGGCTACGCCGCATGCCAGGTCGCGAGCGACTGCGCATGGGGCGAGATCGGTCACGAGATCCTGGCGAAGAGCGACTGCCTCTGCCTCTTCGGCTGCCCACACATTCCGCTGAGCAAGGAGACCGTCGACCGCCGTGCGCAGCAATACAAGACGCTCTGCGATCCCACGAAGGACGGCAAAGGCAACCCGTGCCCGATCGACGACTGCGCGCCGCCGGGCGACATCGAGTGCAACGACAACCTGTGCACCGCCCCGAAGAAGGACGGCGGCAAGTAGTCGCTCAGCGAACGTAGACTTCCATCGGATCGTTCGAGCTCGACCCCGTGTAGGTCCATCGACAGAGGCTCTGGCTCTGCAGGATGTTCATCGACGTGAAGTTGCCGCACGCCCAGTAGATCGACGGGTACTTCTGTAGCTCGACGGGATTTCCGCACGTGCCTGGGTTGCCGCCGTAGAGCGGGAACCACGCGAGCTTCTCGGCGGTCGCCTTCGGCCCCGTCCAATCTTCGAAGCCGCCGTCGGTGCCCTTCGTGAGGATGTTCAGGTCACGGAGGTTTTGCATCGCGTGCGTCGTCGCTCCGGCGTCGGGCACCTTCGTCGTCACCCACGTGCCCGCGTCCGCGCCTGCATCGGAGGCGAAGGAGAGGCGAATGTGGACCTGATCGCTCTTCGCCGCGAGCGCCTTCACGACCCATCCCGCGAGACCTCCAAGCTTTCCGGGCTCGGGCGGCGCGACGAGGACGCCTGCGTCCTCCGACGCGCCGTTGAAGCCCGACGGTGAGTCCGCTCCGCCGCGGTAGGACTGGATGAGCGTCCAGCCGCCGCCGTCGAAGGTCATGTCGCAGTACATCGGGATGGACGGGTAGACGGTGCCGCTTGGTCCGTCGAGGTCCACTTGATACACGCCGCTCTGCGCGGCCGGGTTGTCGGCGAGGATCTGCCGGCAACCGGCGAAGGCCGAGGACGTCGTGGCGTCTGCGTCGCTGCCTCCGTCGACGATCGGGTTTCCGCTGTCGGTCGTCGACGTCGTCGTCGCGGTGGTCGTCGGCGTGGCCGTCGGCGCTGGCGTGGTCACCGTGGTCGTGGCGGAAGGGCCGGTGCCTGTTCCGGTCGAATCATCACCGCACGCAGCGACCAAGAACAGGACGGCGCCCGTGGTGGAAGAAAGGAAAATGACCGGGAAAACCCACCGACTCTTCATAGGTCGCATACACCCTCCGATTGTGCAGTTCGCTTTACCACGAACGCGTGCACATGGACTTGCAGGACTTCCTGATTCTAAGCGGAACCGCCCATCCCTGCGTGTCACGCAAACGAATGACCGGCGGCGTCGCGCTGCTTCGAGCGCGATTTTAGCGGAGCGGCGGCGGACCGAGGACGAGCGACCGAATCGTGTTGATGTAAAACTCGGGGGCGTCGTTGCGATCGAGGATGCGCGTCAGGAGCTCGGTGTAGAACGGAACGCGAAAGGCGTGCGGGATCGATCCGTTCGCGGGCTCGCTCTTGCGCTCGGCGACGAGCTTGTTCCACCAGATCGCTTGCGCGATGTAGAGATCGTTCTCGGTGGCGGAGGCGAGCTCGGTCCAGATCTCGCGCTCGAGCACGACGCCCTCGTCTTCGCCGCCGTTCATCTCCTTGAACTGCTGCACGCGCTCGAGCAGGGAGCGAATGTGCTCTGGCTTGCGCCGGTACGACGCAAGCGTCACCAGGGCATAGCCCTCGAACATGCGGCGCTCGACGATCTCTCGTCGCTGCTTCTCGGTCGTCGGGCCGATGCGATAACGGAGCTCGACCACGCGCACGTCCGTCGCCTGAGTGACGTCTTGCACGATCGTCGCGCCGCCCTGCTTCACGCGGACGAGACCGAGCTCCGCGAGGCGATGGATGGCTTGCCTCACGATCGTGCGTGAGACGCCGAAGTCGTCGGCGAGCTTTCGCTCCGGCGGGATCGTCGTGCCGATCGCGAGATCGCCTTTGAGGATCGCCTCGGTAAGCTGATCGAAGATCCGATCCGCGGCGTGAACGCGCGGCGTGACAGCGTTCGGCGTCCATCCCCCGAGCTTCTTGCTCGCGGGCATCGAGGCGGAGGGACGCGTCTCCTCTTCTTCTTGTTCTTGTCGTTCCGAAGAAAGCGCGAGCTCTGCCTCGTTTGCCATCCTGATAGAGGGTGACATACACCGGGCACTTCGTCACCAAGTTGCCAGGTCAAGGTGGATAAATCGGACCAGCACGGAACGATCCGCGGACTCGGATAACGCCTAGATTTGACCTATCTTCAAGCACTTATCGATTTTGTCTGCTGGGCACGCTTGCTGCTCGTTACTTGGCCACTTGGTAACCAAGTTACCTGTCTTCCCTTTCTTGGAGTGAAAAACCATGTCCAACGCTCGCAGCGTCGAGTCCGTTTCCCGTTCCGGTGCTCGCTCGGGCCTCGCCTCCGGCAAGGTGATCCTCGCGGGCGAGCATGCCGCGGTCTACGGCTTTCCCGCCATCGCGATCGGCCTCGATCGCGGCGTCCTCGCCCAGGTGACCCCGGAGCCATCGCTCTTCGCGACGCGCCTCCGATTGCGTGATCTCGGGATGGACCTCACCGAGACCGACGATCACGATCTCGCGCGTGCGCTTCGCGCGCTGCTCGCGGCCACCCAAGGCGCCAAGAGGCCGGGACGCCGCCCGGCGAAGCCAACGCCGCTCACGATCGAGGTGTTCTCGAGCCTCCCCGCTGCGGCGGGTCTCGGCTCGTCCGCGGCGCTCGGCGTCGCGATCGCGCGGGCGCTCGATCCACGCGCCTCCGAAGACGAGATCCTCTCGCGCACGATGGCGTGGGAGCGCGTATTTCACGGCGAGCCGTCGGGTCTCGACGCGCTCGTCGCGGCACGTGGGAGCTGCGTGTCGTTCGTACGCGGCGGAACACCGAAGACGATCGAGATCGGTCGCGGCGCCTTCTTGTGCGTGGGGCTCAGCGGACGCGCGGCGAGCACGAAGGCCATCGTCTCCGCCGTGGCCGCCAAGCGCGCGAGCGATCCGACGACGACCTCGTCGCTCTTCGAAGCGATGGGCGGGATCGCGCGCCGTCTCGGCGACGCGCTCAAGGCCGGTGAGATGGAGCGCGTCGGGCAGCTGATGACCGCCAACCAGGCCCTCTTGCGGAGGCTTGGCGTGTCGACGCCTTCGCTCGATCGCATGTGCGAGCTCGCCACGGCGGCGGGCGCGGCGGGCGCGAAGCTCACCGGAGCCGGAGGCGGCGGCGCGGCGATCGCGCTCGCGACGACACGTGAGGCCGCGGACGCGACGCTCGAGGCGTGGCGCCGCGAGCTCTTCGCCGCGTTCGTCGTCCCGATCGGTCCGCGCGCCGCGATGGCGTCGGGCATCGTCGAGACCACCGCGATCGATCGCGACCACGCGACCGCGATCGCCGTGTGAGAACGCGTGCTTTGCGCGGCCGAAGAACCGCGCTGATGTTCGACACTTCGGGGCGATGAAGCGCGAGCGGGATCGCCGCGTGAGCGTGTTTCGAGGCTGAAAAGGCGGCAGTCGTGTTAGGGTCGCCGCCGTGACCCGGTCGTACGCATCACGGGCCGCCGCATTGTCGGCCATCCTCGCCACCCTCGCCGTCGCGAGCGTCGCCGACGCAGACACGACGGCGAAGTCGAAGGTGCAGCGATCGGCGAAGGCGACGGGCCCGCTGCCGTGGTGCGCCGAGGAGCTCGAGACGCTGCCCAACGGCCTCTGCCACATCGACGGCGGCCGCCGCGACGACGGCAGGCGCACGCTCGTCATCTTCCTTCACGGCATGATCGCGAAGGACGTCGATTGGCAGTGGCTGCAAGAACGCGCCCTTACGCGGCAAGCGAAGCAGAGCAAGTTCGAGGCGGTCTTCGCGCGCGCGCCGCTCACGCCGGGCGGCTTCGTGTGGCCAGGCACCGTCAGCTCGCAAGAGACGAGCGAGCAAGATCTCATCGACGGGTGGAACGAGGCGCGCGCGTTCCTCGAGAAGCGCAACGGAAAGCCCTACGACGACGTCTTTCTCATGGGCTTCTCGAGCGGCGCCTACTTCGTGAGCGCGCTCGCGCTGCGCGGCCGCGTGAAGTTCGACGGCTACGCGGTCTTCGCGGGCGGCGCCGGCGGCCTCGCCTCGGCCGAGGTCACGACGAAGGCGCCCGTCTACGTGGGCGTCTGCGCCGACGACAAGCAGACGGCGAACCACTCACGGAGCTTCGGCGGCGTGCTCGCCGCGCGAGGCTGGCCAAACCGCGTCGACGAGCAGCGCGTCGGTCACATGTTCTCGGACGTCCACGTGGCGCACGCCGTCACGTATCTCCGCAACGCGCACAAGCTGTAAGCGCGCTACGTGCGCGAGGCGACGAGCTCGACGACGGCGCGGTCGACGCTGTGGGTCGTCGGCACGCGGAGCTTCGTCGCGCCGACGCGGACCTTCAGCGCGGGGGTCTCCTCGAAGAGGCGCGTGACCAGCCGCTGGGCGTAGGTCTCGAGCAAGTGATACGGCTGCGCGCGACCTTCCTCGACCACGAGCTCGGCGATCACACCGTAGTCGACGGCGTCGCGACGGAGATCGCGCTTCGGCAGCGCGCCGACCGGCAACGTGAGCTCGACATCGACGACGATCTCTTGCGGGATCTCGCGCTCCGATTTCGAGGCCCCCATGTTCGTGCGAAATCGAATCGCGTGGAGGCGGAGCGTGTACTCGCTAACCGACGGCATCTGCTTCTGTCGTTCGCTCGTGGATTCTTCGTTGTGGTTCGTGACGGGACGTCCGTGAGCGCTCAGAGGCTGCCCGGCGTCGTGCCCTTCTTGGGCGCGATGCCGTACTTCGTCGCGGGCGCGGTGACACGTTCGCTCGGGGAAGGATTGAGCCGCGGCGAGCTCGCCGACGTCGTGGGGTTCGCCGCGGCGGAGCTCGACGGCGCGGGCGACGCATCGGCCGACGCCGGCTCCACCGGCGACGCGTCCGTCATCGCCGACGGAGGCTGCGGATTGTAGTTCGGTGGAGGTCCGCCGTACTTCGCTCCGCCCGTGACGACATCGCAGCCAGCGAGGAGGGCGACCGAGCTGAAGGCGACGACCGCGAGCTTCGAGGTCGTGCGGGCGGTCTTGCAGAACGGGCAGACCATATCGGCTCCGCGCACGTGGCGACGGCACGACTCACAAGGAACGAGCGGCGAACGCGTTCGAAGCGACATGATGCGGCGATCTTCTCACGAAGGAGGCTCGCTTGTCGTCTCATTCGTCGGCGCGGGCCAGGGCTCGCGGACGATCTCGAATCGCCCATGATCGAAGGGGGTTCCTGGCGCCGCGGCGACCCGAACGACGCGCTCTCGCATCCCCTCCTCGCGAAGCGTGAGGGCGCGATGATGGCAGAAGGGGTTATCGCCGATCTTGCCGAGCGCGACGTGCGCCGTGAAGTTGCAGCCCGCGCGACACTCGTCCGCGTAGTAGCAGGTGGCGCAGAAGCCCGAGAGATCGCTCACGGTCTGATCGCGCGTGAAGCGCAGCGCGTGGCTCCGCTCCCAGATGGCTTCGAGTGACGCGTCGCGGACGTTGCCGCCGACGTAGTCGTTCGTCGGGAGCGAGGGACATCCTTTGACATCGCCGTTCGCTTCGATCCCGAGCGTCTTGATCCCGGCGCCGCACGAGCCACGATGACCGCCAGGGATATGGCCTCGAAGGATGTCCTCGTACGGCCCGTAGTACCCGATGCTGTTGCCAGGCCAAAAGAGGATGTCGTGCTCGTCGCAGCGCTCTTTGAGACGCACGAGCAGCGGCATGAGGTCGAGCATCTGCCACGGCTCGAGGAGCAAGCCGTCCTCGTCGGCCGCGCGGCCCATCGCGGCGGTGAGCTGCGGCTGCCACGCGGTGATGCCCTGGGCGATGAGCAGGTCGAGCAAGTCGGACAGCTCGTGGAGGTTCCACTGGTTGATCTGCGTGTTGGCCGACAGCCGAAGACCCACGCTGCGCGCGTTCGCGAGCGCGTTCATCGCCGCCTCGAAGCTGCCGTTCACCGCGCGGAGGCGATCGTGTGTCTGTCCGATCCCGTCGACCGACACGCTGACGCCTTCGAGGCCGGCCTCGATCGCGGCGCGCGCGCGCTCGATCGTGAGCCCACGACCGCCGGTGGTCATCGCGCAGAGCACACCTCGCCGGTGAAACGTCGAGACGATCTCGAGCCAGTCGTCACGCAGGTACGCTTCTCCGCCGATGAGCGTGACCTCCTTCACGCCGAGGTCGATCATCTGATGCGCGAGATCGATCGCTTCGCTCGTGGAGAGCTCGTCGGGCCGCGCTTTGCCGGCGCGTGAGCCGCAATGGCGGCACGCGAGATCGCAGGCGAGCGTGATCTCCCAAACGGCATACACGGGACGGCATGCGCGATCGACGTCGCGCGTCTCGCCCGCGAGCGGAAGCCGGCGCCTCGAAGGTGACGCGACGGGCGCGATCGGAAGCCGGCGTCCTGAGGTTGTCGTCATGTCTCCGTCGAGCTCCTCGCGCTGACGCGCGAAGGTACCACGTGCCCGCCCCTTTCGATCCCGCCCTTTGGTAACGTGCTCGCGCGATGGCGACGAAGACCTCCGCGAAGACCTCCGCAAAGACGAAAGCGAAGACAGCGGCGAAGAGCGCCGGCGCGAGCAAGACGCTCTCGCTCGACGAGCTGAATCGCGCGACGCTCGCGCGCCAGTACCTCCTCGCCCGCGAGAAGATCAGCCTGGAGAAGGCGCTCGACCGTCTGCTCGCGATCCAGGCGCAGTGGCCGAAGCCGCCGTTCATCGCCTTCTGGTCGCGCCTTCAGACGCTCGAGCGCGGCGACCTCTCCGCCTTGGCGCGTTCGAACGTGATCGTCCGCGGCACGATCTTCCGCGGCACGATCTTCTTGATGAGCGCGAAGGACTTCGCGCGCTTCCGCATGACCGCGCAGCAGACGCTCGAGCGTGGCGTCACGTCGATCGTCAAGGGCATCCCCGCCGCGCACTTCGATCGCGTCATCGAGCTTGGGCGATCGTTCTTCGCCGAGCCACACACGTTCAACGAGCTCCGCGACGAGATCGCGGCGCGCGCGAAGAAGCTCGGCTTGAAGACGGACACGCAAGACGTTCGGCGGATGGCGTACCTCGTTCGCATGCGCGTGCCGCTGCTTCAGGTCTCCACCAAAGACGAGCCGTGGGGCTGGCACGCGGCGTGTGACTTCACCGTCGCCGACCGCCTGATCGACGACGCGCTCACGCCTCATGAGGAGAAAGACGCGCTCGTGCTCCGTTACCTCGGCGCGCTCGGGCCAGCGACGGTGGCCGACGCCCAGAATTTCACGGGGGTGACGGGCCTCAAGGAGGCCTTCGAACGCCTGCGCCCGCGCCTCGTCACCTTCCGCGACGACAAGAACAAGGAGCTGTTCGATCTCCCGGACGCGCCTCGCCCCGATCCGAAGAGCAGCCCCGTCCCGCCGATTCGATTCTTGCCCGACTTCGACAACGTCGTGATGGGCTACGCCGATCGCCGGCGCTTCGTCGACGACGCGCACAAGAAGCGCGTCTTTTTGCCTGGCCTCGTCGTCGCGCGCACCTACCTCGATCACACGGGCCGCGTCGGCGGTACGTGGGCGATCGACATCGCCAAGAACAAGAAGAAGGACGCGACGCTCGTCGTCTCCCCGTTCGCTGCCCTCGACAAGAAGACGAAGGCCGCGATCGAAGAAGAGGGCGACGCGCTGCTCGGTTTCTACGAGCCCGAGGCCGGGTCGCGATCGGTGCGCTTCGAGAAGGCGCGCGCCTGACCTTCGCGACTCGTCAGGCTGGATCCCAGATCCCGTGGAAGCCAAACGGGATCGCTTGATCGAAGTGACAGGTCGCGATCGGGCCGTCCGAGATCCGAGCCGCGTCGAGCACCTCGAGATGGCTCGTGCCGCTTTTGCCATCGAGCACGAGCGTGAGGAGCCACCCCTCGTCTTCGCCGGCGCCGCCATTCCCGCGCGGGACGAAGACCGCCTCGCCGGGATACTGGTCCGCGCCAGGCTTGTAATGCTCGACCTTCTTCGCGCGCATGTCGTGCTTCAGGATCGACGTCGGCGGCGCTGCGCCGTCGAACGCGACCGCGTACGCGATGTGGTGCTCTTTGCCCTCGAGCCGCGGGTTGATCCGGGGCAGCTCCACCGTCACGTCGAGGAGCGGCTCCGAACGGAACGTCTTCTTCTTCGGATCGATGATCGCGCGACGAAGCGAGCTGTCGAGCGCGCGCTTCGGTGAGCCGTTCGACACGCCCGACACGAAGTCTTCGAGATCACGGAGGTGATCGTAGTGAACGTAGTCGACGACGATCTCGCCGCTCGGAAGCTCGAAGGCGTTCACCGTGTGCTCCATGTAGAAGTGCGGGACGGTGAAGCGGATGATCGCGTCGGGATCGTTGATCGGCACGATCACGATCTCGGTCCCCTTCTCTTCCCGATACTTCGAGCCAGAGACCAGGCCGCGCTTCATCAGCACGCTCCAGAGCGAGAAGTAGACCGGCGCGAAGAAGAAGACGAGGTGCTGGCTCGTGGCCGCGAAATCGTGGTTCATCCGCTGGCCTTCGATCGAGAACGTCGTGAGCCTCCGCGCCTTCTCGCCGTCGGGGAGGACGTGGCACTCCACCTTCGTGTCCTTTCCGAGGCCGAGCCCGAAGCCGTAGGTCGCGTTTCGCTCGGGGACGCGATGAGGATGCGCGGAGAACGCACGCAGCACGGCGCCGTCGAAGCTCGACGGGCCGATCGTCGACAGATCCGCGGTCGAGATCTCGAACGGCTTACCGCCTTCGCAGAGCGCGAAGAGGCGATCGTTGTGGACCAAGACGGACGTGTTCGCGGGGTTCTTGTTGTCGCCGAAGAAGATCTCGCGGATCGGGTGGACCATCGGCGTGTCGTAGCCGCCGTAGATGCGCCGCCCGGCTCGCTCCTCGCGCTCGCGCCATTTCGTGGCGACGAGCTTCACGCCACCGGCCGCCCCGCCCTCGCCATCGAGCCGGATGCCGACGACCATGCCGTCGCCGTCGAACCAGTGGCGATACCGCTCGCCCGCGACGTCGAACTTGCCGGGCCCGTTTCGATAGAACGTCCCGCGAAGATCCGCTGGGAGCTTGCCGTCGACCCGAAGCGGCTCGAAGCCGTGCTCGCGCGAGAGGTTCTCGAAGCCGCGGCGCCAGCCGGTCGACTTCGCCGGCTCTGCCTTCGCTTGCTTCGTGGTCGTGACGGACGTCTGCGGGGCACTCACGGTCGCGGTCATCAGGCTTCCTCCCTTGGTGATCGAGGCAAGCGGC
>JBGAFW010000086.1:0-41104 GCA_044227045.1 Labilithrix sp. | reverse complement strand
CGAAAGCGCTATCGCGAGATCGCAAATCCTCGCTTCGAAGCGCAGCAGAAGTTCGCCGGGCGTGCGTCGTGGGCCGTGTTCTTTGCGATCGCCGCAGGCGCTTTTGCATTTCTTGCCGCGCTCGGGGTTCGCGGTTCGTCCGCGGTCGGCGCAGGCCTCGTCGCGTTCCTCTTCGCGGCGGTGTGCGGAGCAGGATCGTTTCCGCTCGTCCTCATCGTCTTCGCGCCGATGTTCGTGCGCGACACGGCGGCGCCGCCACCCCGGCCGGCGCGTGAGCTACTCTCCCTCGCGAGCGATACGCGGCAAGGTCGCGTGCCTGTCATCACGTTCGAGGACGACGCGCGTGACGACGAAAACAGCGCAGAGGCCGAAGCGATGGAGCGCGATCGCGTCCTTCGCGCTCGCACGAAGCAGTCCACCGAGCGGCTACCGCCCGAGGCACTCGCGCGTCTTCGACGCCTCGACACGATCGTGAGCATCTTGAACTCGCTGCTGCTCCCCATCGTCGGCTTCGCGCTCATGCCCACGCTTGGCAGCGCGGGCCCCACCGCGGCGCTCGGCAGCGTGGCTTCGCTCGATGCGGTGATCCTCTTCATCATGAAGAAGTCGCGCATCGATCTGCTTCGCGAACGTTTCCTCCCCGCCCTCGCGGGCGTCGAAGGCGCCGAGACGGCGGCGGCGCCCTCGTGGCTCAAGTGGGTATCGCTCTCGATCGGCGTGCTCGCGCTCGCCGCCGCGCGTCGCTCGATCACGAAGGGGATCGAGACCGCGCCGCAGTGGCTCCTCGTCGAGTGGGGCTTCTTGACGGTGCTCTTCGTCTTCGCGGCGTGGCGCTCGATCAAGCGACGTCACGCGCGCTTCGACGCAAGCAGCTGATCAGCGACAGAGCTGCGTGACGTTCTTGCCGGTCGAGGTGAACTCGCAGGCAAGCGCGCCGAGCTTGCAGCCGTAGATGTCTCCGGAGCCGCCGCAACCTGGATCGGCGACGTAGCCTTCGGGGTTCGCGCCGCAGAGCGTCCCGCAGGCGGCCTTCTTCGTGAAGGTCTCGATGATGCCGTCGCAGTTCCAGTCGCCGTTCTCGTTGAGCTCGGGGCGCGGGACGAGGGCCGTGTAGCCCGCGTCGGGGTACTTGTTGGGGTTCAGGTCGTCGCAGTCGCCGAGCCCCTTGAGCGCGCCGTCTTGCGCCTTCGACGCGGCGTCGAGATCGTCGCAACCGGTCGCGAGGTAGTGATCGTTGTCACAGTCGCATTTCGGGCGCGCGTCGCACGCGTCCGCGGCGACGACCTCTTGCGCGTCGTCTCGCGCCGCGTCGCCCTTCGAGATGTTCCCGTCGAGGCCCGCCGCATCGGGCTGGGCGATGGCCTCGCTCGCGCTCGACTCCAAGGTGCCACCTTCTTGATCGGGCGCGAACGTCACGTCGGGAAATCCACAGGCCGCGAACAGGACCGCCGTCGGCGCGAGCACCAGGCTGGCGATCATGATCAAGCGGCGGTTCGTCGATCTCATGGCGTCGTAGCGTTCGTCCTTCCGTGCGTCATTTGCAGCCTTGGCGACGCTTGCCCATCTTCGAGGCGACGCAGGCCAACCCCGACTGCTGGCATTGGTAATAATCCGCTTCTTCGCCGCACGCGACGCTCTTTGCGGTGAAGCCCTGCGCGCTCGTGTTGCAATTGAGGCCGAGCAGCGTGGAGCAGTCGAGGCCCTCGACATACTGCTTCTGGATCGGGTTTACGCAGTCCCAGTTGCCATCCTTGCCCGGATCGGGCGGCTCGATGACGTAGGTCTGGTTTGGATGGCGAAGGCCATCGCGATCGTCGCAGTCGTTGCCGGCGCACGTGCCGCCCTCGGCCTCGTAGCCGTCGTTGTCGCAGTCGCATTGGTTGGCCGCTTGGCAAGGCGCGCCGGCCTCGAGCTTCGCGGCGTCTTGGCGTGTCGCGGCTTCGACGTCGTCTCCGGGCGCGTCGAAGATGACGAGCGCGTCGGTCGCGTCTCCGCCGCCACCATCGCCGCCATCGCCGCCGCCTTCGCTCGTCTCGTCTCCGCCGCCGTCTTGGCCCCCATCGACGGACGCAGGCGGCGTCACCCCATCGTCATCATCGCCACACGCCGCCATGACCATCGCGCCTGCGAAGGCGACGACGGCAACGAGCTTGAGCCGGTGAGTGGTCTTGATGCGTGGACTTTGCGACATGACTGCTCCTTCACTACCTACAACCGCGCGCGCGCGTCTCGTGATGGTCCTCGATGCATTTGGCGGCGGTCGTCATCCCGTTGAACTTGCAATACGTGTAGATTGCAACCTCTCCGCACTCCGGGTCGGACGTGAAGCCTTCCTTCTGGCAAGCGACCGCCGCGATCGCCTGCTGGACGACGCCTCCGTCGAGGATGTTGCTGCACAAGACGCCTGGATTGCCTTCGCGCTCGACGACGTTGTTGCAGTTCCAGTCGCCGTTCTTTCCGAGGGCGGGAGCGGCGTCTTGGTAGCTCGTCTGCGTCGATCGACGGCGCGGATCGTGGTCGTCGCAGTCGCCACCGTCGCATGCCACCGCGAAGTCTTGATCGCCGTCGCAGTCGCAGACGGGATCGCCGAGGCACGCGTTGCCGTCCGGGTTGAGCGCGCCGTCGTTCCCAGAGCTCGACCCGTCACTGCCGCTCGATCCGCTGCTCGAGTCGGTCGCGTCCGAGCTGCCGTCTTTCGGATCGTCGGGCGCAAACGTGGGCTCGGGAAACGAGCAGGCGATCGCCGCCGCGCTCGTTCCGATCAACACACCACCAAGCAACGTAAGGACCCGCGAGGGGACTCGACATCGCAGCAAGCGTCAGAACCTCCACGTTGCGTCGAGACGGAGCGGCCCAGCCGACACGGTGAGCGTATCGATGCTGCGTGTGTGCGCGCGTGTCTTGGCGCGTGTCGGGCCAGCCGAGCTCGCGGGCGGCGGCGTGGACTCCTGGCTTGGCGCTGTGACGATCAACGCGACGCCGACCCCAACACCAGCGAGCCCCACGCCGAGGAGGATCGGTGAGAGGGTGCTCATCAGCTTGCCGCGATCGGTCGTGCTCTCGATGTCCGAACGCTTCGACGCGGGACACGGCGCTGACTCGTAGCTCGGGCAATCGTCTTCGAGCTTCGAGAGCGCCGACTGGCGCAGGAGAAACGTGACGCCCGATCCGATCAACGCGGCGGCGCCGACGCCGGAGACGACGTAGCCGATCGTCTTGCGGCTGCTCGAGTCTTCGGTCGTCACCGCGAGGCTGGGGTTGTTCTTCGGCTTCGGCGTTTGGGTGAGCCGAATCGTCACGTGCGGGTTGTCGCCCGCGTTGAGCGGCACGGTCTGCTCGACAGGCTGAGCGTCTTCGACCTGCGCGCGAATGCGGTACGTGCCGGGATCACGCTCGAGCGGCGTCCCGACGAGCGTCGTCGCGACGGACTCACCGTTGACGAAGATCTGGACGCCGGTCTTCTCGTTCGCGAGCGCCTCACCCTCGGGCGACTTCACGTAGACGTCGACGACGAACGTCGCGACCTTTGGCTTGAGACGCGCGGCCGCCTCCTCGGCGTCCTTGTCCCAACCTTCGTATTTCGGATCGTTCGGCGCCGTGACGAGCGCGCGCTTCAGATCGAGCCACGAGCGACGCGACGACGCGAAGTGACCGAGCTGCTCTTCGCACTCGGCCAAGTTGCGAAGTGAGCCAAGCCCCGCCGGGTAGATCGTCCACGCTTTTCGAAAGAGCGGCGCGGCGCTTCCGCAGTCGTTGTTGGCACGAAGCTCACGTCCACGCGCGAAGAGATCCTTCGCGTCGGACTCAGGCGACGCGAAGGCGTCGCGCGACGTGCTCGTTAGCGACAGAAAACCGACCACGAGCGGCACGATCAGCCGCTTCGAGAGGCGCTTGGATCCGAAGCTCACTCATTGAGGATACATCGGAACGGGATAGTAGTCGGCCTGGATTTTTTGGGAAAATGGGACGTTTTGGGTGCGTGCGGCTGAAGCCTCCACACGTGCGCTCAGGTTCGGGGAGATGGAACGTATGCCGCAGTTTGTCGCCGCGTCTTTCTCTCGTCTTCACTGACGCGCCGAGTCGCAGAGACTCGTGGCGCGCGACTAGAAGACCTCGCCCTTGTTCACCGACTTCGCCGTGGGTGGCGTGGGCACGGCTGCATGGGTGGTCGCGGGTGTTGGCGGCGTCGCGGGAGCGACGTTCGGCGCAGTCGTGGGACGTGCCGGCGGCTTTGGGTGTCCGTTCGTCGCGGTCGCCGGCTTGGTCGTCGCGGAGGTGGACGGCTCCGACGCCGTCGCGGTGTCCTCCCGTGCGGGCGCCGCGCTGCTCGACGCCGTGATGGTCGGTGTCGGCGCGTTCGTGAGGTTCGCGGGTGTGGCGCTCGTCTCGATCGGCTGCGCCGCTGTCGTCTTCGCTCCGCGGAACGTGATGACGCCGAGGACGCCCACACCAAGCAGCAAGATCACGCCTGCGATCCCAATCGCCCAGCCGATGCCGGAGCTCTTACGCGGCGGCAAGCCAGCGACCCCCATCGACATGCTCGGGTGCCCGTTGTCGAAATCGGGCGACGAGATCCGCGGCGACGGCGCGAACGCCGGACCTGCGGGCGTTGGCGTCGAGACCACCTGGCTCGCGATCATCCCCTGCGCGGACGATGGTGGCGCGGGTGTCAAATTCGGGTTGCTGGCGGCGCGCGCCTTCTCGAGGCGACGAACGCTCGCGGGTGTGAGCGGAATGCCGAGGGCGGTCTCGAGCTCCTCGGGGGTGACGAGCTGCTCGAACGCTTCGTTCATCTCCGCGGCCGTCTTGAAGCGATCGTCGACGTTCGGAGCGAACGCACGCGCGAAGAACGCCTCGACCTCCGGCGAAAGCTCCGGCCTTCGCGTGTGGATCGGCACGACGCGAAACGTGCAGATCGAGAGGAAGATGTCTTCGACCGTCTCGCCCTCGAACGGGATCCTCTTCGTGAGCGCTTCGTAGGCGACGACCGCGAGCGCCCAGAGGTCGCAGCGGTAGTCGAGCGAGTCGAGGCCGCGTGCTTGCTCAGGGCTCATGTAGCTCGGCGTGCCGAGCACCATGTCCTTGCTCGTCGCGAACGGCGATCGCGTTCGCATCGGCTTCGTCGTCCGCGCGATGCCGAAGTCGAGGAGCTTGACGAGAAGCCGGCCATCTTCGTCGCGACCGAGCCACACGTTCGCGGGCTTGAGGTCGCGATGGAAGATGCTCTCTTCGTGGGCGAGCGAGAGCGCACGCGAGACCTGCGAGACGATCGCGGCGACCTCGGGGAGCTCGAGCTGACCGACGCGCTTCGTCTTGTGCTCGAGCGACTCGCCTTCGAGCAGCTCCATCACGAGGTAGGCGAGGCCGCTCTCTTCCCCATGATCGGACACCGAGACGATGTGACGCGTCTTGCGCGACAGCTTCGCGGCGATCTGCGCTTCGAGCTGGAAGCGCCCCGCCGCGGTCTCCGCTTCGATGTCGTCGGTCGGCTCGACCAGCTTGATCGCGAACTCGCCGCCGAGCGAGTTGTGCGTGGCGAGCCAGACCTCCCCCATCGCGCCCTTGCCGATGAGTCGAACCAGCTCGTACTTGCCAGCGATGATCTGCCCAACGTCGACGTTCAAGAGGGCTCCGTCATCAAGAGTACAGGAAGGGTCCCGGCTTTCGACCGCCGAGCGCAGCGTTTGCGCGCAATTCGTTCGTCTCGGCTGTCTTGGTTTCGAGAGCCGGCGTTCGAGGCTACTGCGATCGAGGTTCGCGGCGTCTTTCACAACCGCAATCGACTTGCCTACGTGATCTCCACGATGGCCTTTTTCTCGGACACTACTTTCAGCACCTATACCGGTAGATGTAAAGGGTCAACGCACTCTTTCTGACTCGGCCCGCACAGCACCGCGAGGGTGCTCGAAAAGCTCTGAAGAAACGTGGACTAAGTGCAAAAGCTGCGGCGCGTCGCTTCATCCCAAAAGATACAGTTTTCAACTGCTAAACGCGTTCTGTTGCGCTAACTTCTTCGTCGTGGGCCAAGAAAGTGGGCGGAGACCTAAGTTCGATCCTGACCAGCAGCGTGATGCGCGTGGTGCAGAGGGCGCGGTGGACGAGCATCGTTCGTTCAACGTGACGGTGGGGGAGGCTATTCGGCGATCTCGTCAAGAGCATGGCTGGACGCAGGCCTTCCTGGCAGAGCAGGCGGGGTTATCCCCGAACTACATCGCGCGGCTCGAGCGTGGAGAGCTCGGTCCTTCGTTGTTCGTCGCCAATCGCATCTGTGGTGCGCTGGCGATCGAGCTCGAAGTGCTCGTTACTCCAAGCGCGGGTGGCACGACGGTCACGGCGAAGAAGACGACGACGAAGCGACGCGCCCTCACGGGCTGATCGCGCCGTCGACACTTCGACGCGCGAGGGGGATTCCCTTGCCGACCTCGATCCTGGCGATCGGGGTCGACGAGTTTTGTGGGGTCAGAGAACGGTTCGTCCGCATTCGCTTGTCGCTATGAGTCGCAAATTCAAGCGCGCGCACTCGGGCCATTGCCGGCTCGTTCTCAACACGCACGAGGGTCACGGCGTGAGGACGCTCGAGACCGTGTTCGCCGCGTAGCGACCGATGACGCCTTGGCGCTTCACGTTCGGCGCGGGCGCCGCGATGAACTGCCCGCCCACACCCCAATAAGCGCCGGTTGGGTCGGCCCACGCCCCGTGGAGGTCCGGGAACGGCTCTGAGCCGAAGTCGCTCTGCCAAACGCCGTTGTCGAGGCGGAACTTCAAGCTGCCACCCCCGACGACGACCACCTTGCCGGGCGCGCTGCACGAGACGCCATTGACGTCATTGACGAGCTTGAGCGGATCGATCGGCGCCTTGGACCATGTGGCGCCGTCCGTCGACACGAGCACGTCCCGTCCGCCGACCGCGTAGACTTCACTCGCGCTGCATCCCGAGACCGTCGTGAGCCGGCTCTTCGCGACGCTCTCGCCTTCGCGCTTCCACGTGCCGCCCGTGCGGTGCCAGATGACGCCCGCTTCGCCGACGACGTACACGTTGTCTGCGCTCGAGCCCCACACCTTGAAGAGCGCTACCTTCTTCTGCTCGGGGAGCGCCTCGGGCTTCCACGAGACGCCGTCGTAGTGGAGGACGACGTCGTTCGTCGCGGCCGGCGCGTCGGGCGTTCCACCGACCGCCCAGACGTCGCTCGGCGAGGCGGCCCACACGCCGAACAACGTGACGTCGGTGCCCGAGGTCATCTCGGTGAACGCCGCGCCGTCCCAGTGCGTGATGCGGCCCTTCTCGCCGACGAGCCAGACGTCGTTGGCGGCCGTGCCATGCACCCACCAAAACGACTCGGCCTTTCCAGGCGTGAGCCGCTTCCATGCAGCGCCGTCGAAATGAAGGGCGAGCGCCTCGAAGCCGGCGTTGCCGAGCGGACCGCCGACCGCCCATACATCCTTCTCGGACGAGCCCCAGATCGAGAGGAGCGCGCCGTCGAGCCCCGACAGCACAGTGCGCCATTGCGGCGTCGCCGGGCCTGCGTCGACGTCCGATCCGTCGCCGCCGCTGCTCGACTCGTTCCCGCCGTCGGTGGGCGCTGCGTCGGTTTGTGGATCGCTGCTGCAGGCGGTCATCGTCAACGACGACGATGCCGCGAAGAGGGCGATCGTGGACGCCGCGGTGATCGACGCCGCGGACAGGACGCGGCCAAGGAAAGCTCTCGTCTTCATTGCTGCGCTCCCGAGTCGATGCCCGCGTCCTCGCCGCACGTTTCGCCGAGCACGTAGCCCTTCTTGCAGAGGCAGAGGCATGCGGCGAGTCGTTCACCGCCTTCGGCGCAGCGCGGGACGACGTTGATCTTCTTCGAGGTCGTCTTCTTCAAGCGGTCGACGATGATCACCTCGAGCTCGAACGGGACGTTGAACACGTCTTGCTCCGCCCATTGGTTCGGGCAAAGCGGAATGTTCGAGTAGTCGCCTATCTCGGCGGAGTCCGACACGTTGGTGGTGGTGCCGTGGCCGGTGGTCCCCCAACCTTCAGGCTGATCGCGGCGCAAATTCACGGTACGGCCATCGAGGCGGATCTGCTTCGAGATCGGATCGCGCAGCACGCCGGTGATCTGCATTCCGCATCCGTCGACGTTCGTCGCGCGAATGCCGACGAACGCCACACGGCCACCTTGCGGAGGAAACATGACGGCGAGGTCGTCGCCATCGACGATCGGTACGTCCGTGCCGTCCGCCTTCAGCGCGCGAAGCTCGATCACCGGATCGAGCTTCGGATCGCCAAGGTAACCCGTCGGGCACACGCTCCCGATCGGGCCGTCGGCCTGTGCCTCTGGTCCCCCTTCAGGAGCGGGATCCGGAGGGTCGTCGCCATCCGGACAGCCGGCGAGCAGGGCTCCAAGGGAGAGCGCTGCTGCCGTCATGAGGGTCGCAAGTCGAAGAGCAGCCACGGTGGTCTCGGTGAATCGTACCGCGCTCGGCCGCTTACGGCGGCGTCAGTTGCAGGCGACGTCGCCGGTCTCTTGCTTCGGCCAGTAGTAGACGAAGATGTTGCAGTGCTCGTTCTTCTCGACGATCGGGCCAAACGTGTAGCAGCAGTCCTTCTCCGCGCTCTTGTCGGCGTCGTCGAGCGCCTTGCAGCCGCCGATCTCCTCTGCCGGTGGACGCCACTGGTAACCGCAGCTGAAGAACACGCCTCCGCCTGGCTTCACCTGGAGGTCGAGCTCGGGCGAGCGCTTCATCGGCGGGTCGTCCCAGCTCGTCGAGCGGTAGAACAGATCCGACTCGGCCGGCTTCGTCGCGCTCGTGCCGTCCCACGAATACATGTCGAACGACTTGCCGCGTCCGTGGAAGTGACCGTTGGCCGCGATGATGTTGACGGGCTTGTCCTTGTTCTTGAACTGGCAGGTGCCGGTGAACTCGGGCGTGGGGTTGCTCTTGCACACGCGGATCGACTGCTTCGTCGCGAAGAGCGTGCCCATCTCGTGGACGACTTGCTCCTTCGGGATCGTGTACCAGTTGATCGCGACCTCACCGCCCTCGGGGCTCTTCTGCGAGCTCGCGTTGACGTAGTGCGTCTGGAGCATGACCCACTCGTCGGGCTGGAAGACGTTCGCGACGCCGTCGGGGAACGTCCAGTCGACCTCGCCATCTTGCTGCGTGTTGCCGACGAGCGGCCAGTCCGACCAGTTGGGGCTCTTGAAGCACTCGCTCTGTCCGTTCAAGCCGTGAACGAAGCCCTGCGCGGGATCGAGCCCCTTGATCGTGCGCACGCGAAACAGGTTCATGTGGTGCGAGCCATCGCGCTGCACCATCTTGAGGCGGTGGAGGTTCACCGGCTCGTTCTCGTTCATGCCGGCTTGCTTCGCGAGATCGCGGACCTTGTAGAAGTAGCAGTCCTGCACCTCTTCGCCGGGGTTCACCACGAAGAGCGGCGTCCGGATCTGGAAGCCCTGACCCTTGAGCGGCGCCTCGAGCTTCGAGGGATCCCCCGTCGAGAGATCCGTGTCCTTCTCACCCGGACACCCGGCAAGGCAGACGAGAGCGACGGGAAGGGTGGCGGCGAGCGTAACGAGGCGACGAATCATGACTCTAGGTTTCCCCCTGCGTGTCGTTGGGTGGCAGCGTCGTCCGAGCAGACAGCATGCCACCTCTCCTGTTGTCGGCGAAAGCGCGGAAAAGCCGCTAGATCCTGACCGGCTCAGCTCGTTGAGCCACGATGAGCCCGGACATCGACGTCATGCTGTTCTTTGTGGCACACACGGGCGCCAAGGTCTCTGGATGCCGGAGATCTGCGAATTCCCGAGCAGGCCCAGATATCCTCGCTGACCTATGACCGTGCTGACAGCAGCGTCACGGCTGCCTCTCTCGCTCGCGGTGCTCGGCGTCGTCGCGAGCTGCAGTCCGAAGGCGCCGGTCGAGAGCGCGCATGCGCCTCCGGTCGCGACGGCCGACGCGTCAATCCCAAGCGTTGTCGACGCAGCGCCGCTCGCGCCTCCCGATGAGGTGCTCGCGCTCGTCCCGCGTCCACGATCGGTCACGCTGAAACGTTGCGAGGAAGGCGGCGCTCCGGCCCGCGGCTTCGTGATCGACGGCAAGACGCGCATCGCGATCGACTCGGACTCTCGTGAGATCGGCGAGAACCTCGCGCGGTGGCTCGGGCTGCCTCCGAGCGCGGTCGATCCGCTTCCCGCAGGCACCCCCGATCCGGCGAAAGGCATCGTGCTTCGTCGCGTCGTCGCGGCGCCGCCGAGCGCCGCCGACGGAGGTGCCGCGCCTAGCGATCGCAACCCAGTGAAGGAGCCGCCGAGCTCGATCGAAGAAGAGGCGTACACGCTCGAAGCGACGAGCGCGCGCGTGCTCGTCCGCGCGGCGCATCGCAATGGCCTCTACCAAGGTGGCCAGACCATCCTGCA
Organism: Labilithrix sp.; assembly: GCA_044227045.1. Taxonomy (GTDB): domain Bacteria; phylum Myxococcota_A; class Polyangia; order Polyangiales; family Polyangiaceae; genus Labilithrix. The sequence goes on along the minus strand of JBGAFW010000086.1, from coordinate 30,701 downwards.
CCTCGGCAAGGCGCGCCGCGTGGGCCAGGACGTCGGGGGGGGCGGCGCCGTCGCTGCAGCGCCGTCACCTCCCGCAAGCGACGCCGGCGTCCCCGCGGACGCCGGCACCCCCGCAGCGAGCGCTGCTTCGCCGGCGAACGCGGTCGCGTGGACGCCGATGCCTTGTCTCTCGATCAGCGACGCGCCGCGGTTCCCCTTCCGCGCGATGCATCTCGACGTCGCGCGCAACTTCTTCTCGAAGCAGGCCGTCGAGCGGTACATCGATCTCCTCGCGTTCTATCGTTTCAACGTCTTTCACTGGCATCTCACCGACGACCAAGGCTTTCGCCTCGTGCTCGCGGGTCATCCGGAGCTCGCGCAGGTGGGCGGTCGCGACGGCGCGTACACGCCGGAAGACGTCCGCGAGGTCGTCGAGTACGCGCGGATGCGTTACATCACCGTCATCCCGGAGATCGAGATGCCGGGACATGCGCGCGCGATCTTGGCGGCACATCCCGAGCTGTCGTGCACGGGAAAGAAGCAAGACGTGCCGCGCACGTGGGGGGTGTTCGAAGACGTGCTGTGCGCTGGCAACGAGCGCTCCGTCGAGTTGATGAACGTCCTCTTGATGGAGTCGGCGTTCATGTTCCCCGCGCGCATGATGCACATCGGCGGCGATGAGGTGCCCACCAAGCGCTGGGCAGCTTGCCCGAAGTGCCGCGCCGCGATGAAGAAGGGGCATATCGACGCGAACGCGCTCGAAGGACTCTTCTTGCAGAAGGTGACCGCCTTCATGCGAACGCTGCAGCGCCGCCCGCTCGTGTGGGACGAGGCGATGAGCTCCGGCATCCTCGATCCGAATGCGATCGTGTTCGCGTGGCAATCGGCGGAGCGTGGTCGAGAGGCTGCGCAGAAGGGCTACGACGTCGTCATGGCGCCGTCGGATCAGGTGTACTTCAACCTGCACCAGTCACTGCTCGTCCCCACCGAGCCGGGACACGACGGGTTCATCCCGTGGAACAAGGTGTGGACGTTCGATCCGATTCCGCCGAACCTCGATCCGAAGGACGCGCAGCACATCCTCGGCGCGGAAGGGACGCTCTGGTCGGAGCACATTCACAACGAGGTGGAGCTCCAGACGATGGCGCTTCCGCGGCTGCCGATCTTGGCGGAGATCCTCTGGTCGTCCGAGCCAGAGCAGCGACGCTCCGCCGAGCTGTCTCCGGCGACCGAAGCCGACTTCGTCAAGCGACTCGGCGCGCAGCTGCCTGCGCTCGACGCGTCGAACGTGAAGTACTTCGTCGAGCCGCCCACGGGTCTCCGCGCGAAGAAGGTCGTGCTGCCGGCCGACGCGGTGTCATTCACGCTCACGCCGCCGCGCCTGTTCGACGGAAGCGTGCACTATACACTCGACGGCTCGGACCCGACGACGGCGTCGCCGAAGCTCGAAGGCACGACCCCGATCGACGCAGGGAGCGCGTCGACGATCGCGGCCGTCTTCATCCTGCCGAGCGGCGTGAAGAGCGACGTCGTCCGCCAGACGATCGTGCGCGCAGAGCCTCGCGCCGCGCTCGCGACGACCGATCCCGTCGCCGCGAAGTCGACGAAGAAGGGCGCGGTCTTCCTCTATCTCGAGGGAGATTTCCATCGCCTGCCCGACTTCGACAAGCTCGCGCCGATCGCGCGAACGAAGAAGCAAAACGTCGACGCGATCGATCTGAAACGCGTCGACAGCCTGCTCGCCTCGCAGCACATCCGGATGAAGAAGGAGCACTTCGCGATCCGCTTCGACGGCGTGTTTCGCGCACCAAAGGCCGGCGTGTATCACTTCGTGGTCCGCGCCGACGACGGCGTGAAGCTCGAGATCGACCGCGAGGTGGTGCTCGAAGACGATGGCGAGCATGTCATTCGGGATGCGGATGGCTCGATCGCGCTCGCAGAAGGCGCGCATACGCTTCGACTCTCGTATTTTCAGGGCGGCGAAGGCAACGCGCTCGACGTGAAGGTCGAGGCCGCGGATGGCTCCGTGGCGCTTCAGCCGATCCACGACTTCGTGTTCTCCGCGCCCGTGAAGTGAGCGTTTTCCACGAAGCTCCGCTACACTTCGTCCGGCGCACATGGGCACGGTGAGAGAGAAGACGACCCGTCGAACGCTCGCAGCGGGCACGTTCACGTTCGTCACGGCGGGGTTCTTGCTCGCCGTCAACCTCATCCCAGCGTGCGGCATCAACATCGTCGGCGGGCCAGACACCGACGCCGCGGCGCCCTCGTCTTCGTCAGGCGCGAGCTCCGGAGCCAGCGGATCGAGCGGCTCCAGTGGATCGAGCGGCTCCAGTGGGTCGAGCGGCTCCAGTGGGTCGAGCGGGTCGAGCGGGTCGAGCGGCTCCAGCGGCTCGAGCGGCTCCAGTGGGTCGAGCGGCTCCAGTGGGTCGAGCGGGTCGAGCGGCTCCAGTGGGTCGAGCGGCTCGGTCGACGCGGGCGGTGATGGAGGGGATTCCTCGTTGCCGTGTCCTGCGGAGTGTACGAGCTGCGGGGCGAGCAACGCGTGCAACATCGTCTGCCCAGGACCCCAATGCGGGACGAAGATCGTGTGTCCTGCCGGACGTCCCTGCCGCGTTCAATGCATGGGCACCACGAACGGCTGCGGCGGCAAGACGATCACGTGCGCGTCGGGCCAGACCTGCGTCGTCACCTGCGTCGACAAGGACAGCTGCAACAGCACGTCGGTCGAAGGCAACAACGCTATCTCGAGGGCGATTTCCATCGGCTGCCCGACTTCGACAAGCTCGCGCCGCTCGCGCGAACGAAGAAGCAAAACGTCGACGCGATCGATCTGAAGCGCGTCGACAGCCTGCTCGCCTCGCAACACATCCGGATGAAGAAGGAGCACTTCGCGATCCGCTTCGACGGCCTGTTTCGCGCACCAAAGGCCGGCGTGTATCACTTCGTGGTCCGCGCCGACGACGGCGTGAAGCTCGAGATCGATCGCGAAGTGGTGCTCGAGGATGATGGCGAGCACGTCATCCGTGATGCGGATGGATCGATCGCGCTCGCAGAAGGCGCGCACACGCTCCGCCTCTCGTATTTTCAGGGTGGCGAAGGCAACGCGCTCGACGTGAAGGTCGAGGCCGCGGATGGGTCCATCCCGCTTCAGCCGATCCACGATCTCGTGTTCTCCGCGCCCGTGAAATGAGCGTTTTTCACGAAGCTCCGCTACACTTCGTTCGTCGCTCATGGGCACGTTGAGAGAGAAGACGGTTCGTCGACCGCTCGCAGCGGCGACGTTCACGTTCGTCACGGCGGGGCTCTTGCTCGTCAACGCGATCCCAGCGTGCGGCATCAGCATCGTCGGCGGGCCGGACACCGACGCTGCGGCGTCCCCCTCGTCTTCGTCTGGCGCGAGCTCTGGGGCCAGCGGCTCGAGTGGGTCGAGTGGGTCCAGTGGGTCGAGTGGGTCCAGTGGGTCCAGCGGCAGCAGCCGTCCCTGCCGCGTTCAATGCATGGGCACCACGAACGGCTGCGGCGGCAAGACGATCACGTGCGCGTCGGGCCAGACCTGCGTCGTCACCTGCGTCGACAAGGACAGCTGCAACAGCACGTCGGTCGAAGGCAACAACGCCTCGGCCGAGTGCATCAAGTGCCAAGGCAACATGGCGAGCGTCTCGTGCAACAACACGAAATGCATCAGCAGCGCGACGTCGTGCGCGATGGAGTGCGGCTCGGGTGACAAAGCGTGCGAGAGCCTCCAAGGCTGCGCCACGCCGTGCCCGGTGCAAGCCTGCTCCGTTCTTTGACCGACGGTCCCCGACGATGGAACGCCGACGTGGGAGTCGGCCAGTCGCCGCTCCCACGTCCTTTTCTCGCTATGCTGTTCGAACGCGTCAGCTCTTGAAGAGCAGCTTCGAGGCGAGGCCGAAGGCGTCCTTCAGACCCGGCACCGGGACGAAGCTCAGCGCGGCGCTGATGGCTCCGCGTGCGTCGCCCTTCTTCAAGGCCGCGATGCCCTGAAGCGACGCGCCGATCGTGCTGTCGCCTGGAAAGAGCTTGCCGGCCGCGTCGAGCATGCCGTCGACGTCACCCTTCGAAGCGGCCACCGCGCCGTCGAGCGCCGCGGTCTCTTTTTTTCCCATCACGAGCTTCGCGCCTTGTGCGCCGGAGCCGCCCGCGCCTGCGCCGCCGCCGTTGGCGCCGCCGGTCTCTTCGAAGGCCTTCTTCGCGCCAGGAAGCAGATCGGACGTGTCGCCGGTCTGCGCCGCTCGGTAGAGCGCCTTGCACGACGCGCCGACCATGCTGCCCGGTCCCGGATCCTCACCGCGCTTGCACTTGACGACGTCCTCTTTGTACTTCGTGTTCGTGTCGCTGATGATCTGGTTCACCGACTTCGCGTTCTGCGCGTTGGCCGCTTGCGCGAACATCGCGTCGACGCCTTGTTTGTACTGGCGCTCGTAGCGCTGGTCGCCGTGCACCTTGCGGAGCTGCGCTTCGTAGCGTGCCTTCACCTTCTCGACGTTTGCGCCGAGCTGCGAGACGTACTGCTTCGCGTCTTCGTCGGTGACCTCGACCTTCACCGGAAAGGCCTTGAGCGTGGCCTCGGCGATGACGTCGAGCGCCTTCGGATCGCCGTTGTCGTTGATGACGGCTTGGTACGCAGCGAGCATCGCGAGCGTCGTGGCGGCGATCGCCTCGGCGCGCTTCTGGCGCTCGAGACCGCGGCGAACGAGCGCGTAGTCGTCGGCGTTGAGCTCCATCTCGTAGGTCTTGCGCGACTTCACCATCTGCGAGACGCGGAACATCTGCGTGAGGCTCGAGCTCTGCACGTGGTTGTTGGTCATCATGACCTGCATCGAGACCGCCGAGACCTGCGAGCGCAGATCGTTCAGCTTCATGATCTGCTTGGAGCCGGTCTGGATCTCCTTCATCTCGGCCTTCGAGGCCTTGCCCTCCGCGATCTTGCGATTGAGCTGCATCACGCGATCGGTGAAGGAGTCCTTCAGCTGAAGGAAGTCATCGTTGACCGCCTTGCCGTCGGCGTCGGTCACCGGCTCGAGGCGGACCTTCATCTTCGCGGCCTTGATCGACTTCAGCGCGGTCGACGAAGACTCCGGCGGCGGAAGCCCCTGCATCTGCGACTCTTTGCCGAGCGCCAGCTTGATCGACTTCAGCGCTTCCTTCTCCATGCGGTCGAGACGCTCGTCTTCGGCGTCGTCGGCTTGCGCGTACGCCTGCTGCTCACCCTTTCGGAGCGCGTCCTGGCTCTCCTTCGGGACCACGTACTTCGGTTGCGAAGAGGCTTGGGATTGTCCTTCCGTGTTCTGCGCGGGAGGCATGAACATGCCGCACGCCATCGACGTGGACGAAAGGACGAGAAGACCAAAAAGGGAAAGCGGGCGCTTCATGTTCGACTCCAACACCTGCACGAGATGGAGAAAGGCCGATCTCACGCGACGTGCATGAGTCGGGCAGCTCGCGTGTACGTCCGCATGGCGGAGCACATCGCGACGGGGTGTTGGTACGCGCCCCGGAAAAGAACATTCCTTCTCGTCTTGCCTCGACAGGCGAGAAAGGCGCCTGAAACCCTGAAATCACGGGGTCGAGCCGCCCTCGCAAAGGCTGCGACCCTGGTCAAAATCGACCCAAGTCGCCTCGACAGATCCCATTTTCCGGTGTAGGTGGACGTCGGCAATCGCCCTGCGCTGGGAGGCGTAGGACGCTTTGAACGGGTGGAAGAGACATGAAGATCAAGCTTCTCGCTGTTGCGTTGTGCGTGCTTCCCATCATCGCCTGCTCGTCCGAGACCACGGTCAACCCGGCGCCGGCCCCCGAGGGAACCGGAACCGGCACTCCCGATCCGAACGCCACACCGACGACGGCCAACGGAACCGTGGGCGCGGAAGGCGGCTCCGTCGAAGCGGGTGACGTGATCCTCGAGGTCCCCGCCGGCGCGCTCGCCGAAGAGACCACGATCACGATCACGAAGACCGAAGACGCCGTCCCCGAGCGTCACGTCGGCGTGACCCCTATCTACAAGCTCGAGCCCGATGGCCTGAAGTTCAAGAAGGCCGCGAAGCTCACCTTCAAGAAGCTCCCTGCCGAGACGGTGGCTCCGGTCATCGGCCTCCAGAAGGGTGAAGGCATCTTCGAAGGCCAGAAGACGACGGCCGCCGAAGACACCGCGACCGCGTCGATCACCAAGCTCGCCGCTGCGTTCGTCGCGACGCGCGACTGCCAAGAGGCCGACGGCAAGTCGAAGACGGTCTGCAAGGCCACGCCAGCGCCGGCCGATCTCGACAGCGGTCGCAACATCAACGGCTTCTCGCTCACCGGCTTCGAGTACTGGCAGTGGAAGAAGCCCGACCCGTACAAGGGTGGTGACGAGGTCGCGTGGGGCTACAACGGCGACGGCGTTCCGAAGACGGGCGTTGTCCCCACCGATCAATCACGCGCGTGCATGGCCGAGGCCTTCCGCGTGCTCGAGAACATCCTCGCCTCACCTCCGCAGGAGCTGAAGGATCTCAAGGCCGCGACAGCCGAGAAGGGTGGCGTTCACCAGTTCTGGTTCTGGAACAACGACATGACGGACGCGAAGGCGTCGGTGAAGGTCCCGAAGAACGACGCGGAGCTCTGGCTCTACGCGGGCGATCGCGGCGACGGCGGCCTCGTGAAGTGGATCAGCTCCACCGAGCGCGACGGCGTCTGTCACTTGCCGAACCTCCAGGACCTCATCACCTTCTCGAAGGCGTGCAAGACGGCGTTCCCGGGCTGCGGCTCGGGAAAGTGATCACGGCCTAGACTCATCGACGCGGCGCTCTCTCTCCAAGAGCGCCGTGTTCGTTTTGTGCTCGCCCCTTCAGAACGATCCGCCGTCGGCGATCACCCACGCGGGCTGGGCAGCGCCGAGGAGGTCGACGCTGCGATGAAGCGCGCCGGCGAGCCAGCCGAGACGCACCCAGCCTGCTTCACGATCCTGAGAGAGCGGATGGCGATCGAGGAGATCACGAAGCTCGTTCGCGAACTTCGCGCCGCTCTGCGGGCGGCTCGAAGGATCGAACGACGCGCAGCGCGTGATGAAGCTCGTGTACGCCCGCATCGCCTTGTCGTCCGTGATGGTGGAGAGCGGAGACGTCGGGTCGAGGAAGACCTGGGCGCCGGTGAGCACCTGCATGCGTCTCTTCGCCGAGCCGCCCGTCGGGACGATGAACGTCCGCTCTTCGCCGAACACGACGGCCCCGAGCAGGCGCGCAAGCACGAGCCCGAGCGCGTAGACATCGGTGGCCGCCGTGACCGGGCGCACCGTGACCTGCTCGGGCGCGGCCCAACTCGGCGTGCACACGGTCGCGATCTTTCCCTCTTCGAGGTCGAGCGAGTCGATCGCGACGGCACCTTCACGCGGGACGAGCATGTTCGCGGGCTTGATGTCGCCGTGCACGCGACCTCGATGATGAACCTCGACGCTCAGCCGCTCGGCGAGGTCGGCGAGCGCGAGACCGAACGATTGGCGAGGGATCCACCACGCGAGCGACTCTGCCGTGCGAACGGCTTCGCGGTACGACCCCGCGTTTGCCTCGTCGAAGGCCTCCGAGTGCCAGTGCCCGTCTTTGTAGCGGTAGCCGAAGCGCACCCTCGCCAGGCCCGCGAGGCGTTCGAAGAGGATCGGGCGCGACGTTGCCTTCTCCGCCGAGGTCTCGCTGCGACCCTCCTGCATGAGAACCCGGCACCGGCCTTCGGCGATCGGGACGAAGAGACGACGCGAGCTGCCCGCGGAGCCGAGCATCTGCTTGATCTGCGCCGCGCTCATGACGACGCCCGCGCTCGTCACCGCCGCGAGGTCGTCGCCCCTCTGCGCGAAGGACGCGTCGTCTTCGCCAAGCGGGCCAACCTCGCCGAGCGCCTTTGCGAACAGCGACGCTCCCAGCATCGCGCCGATCGGACGCATCGACGTGTAGCCAAGCGTCCCTTCGTGCTTGCCGATCCGTGTCTTGACGCTCTGCTTCGTAACGACGCTCTGCAACGTTTCGATCGCGCTCGAGACCTCGAATGGGAGATCGGTCGTGTGGCTTCCGCTCCGCCCGAGCACCGACAGGATCGGCTCACGGACGTTTCGGTGCCGCCATACCTGCAACACGAGCGGCAAGCCGTCGGGACCTTCGCCGATCGCGACGCAGGCGTCGGGTCGTGCCTGGAGCCGATCGCGCGGCTCGACACGGACGGGCTCTTCGGTGACGTGAATGGAGATGTGCATCGGCGGTGCCTCTAGGTGCTGGCCTTCTCCTTGACGAGGGGGCGCCCGCGATCTGACAGGCTTCGTCGCGGCTGCGATGGCGTGGGATCCACGGATCGAGAGCCCGACTATCACGCCAGCTGATACATCTTCGAAAACAATGAATGGTGGCTGAGCTTTCGCGTGCGCACGGTTCGCGCACCTATGAAGCTCGATTCGTCACCCACCCCCACCACGACGCTCACCTGGGTCACCATTCGCAACGGCGCGATCGCGCTGACGGGCCGGCCGAAGAAGCGCGCGCTTCGCACGTTCGCGGCGGAGGGCGCCACACACGTCCTGACGCTCCTGTCGGAGCGTGAGGAGGCGCCGCAGATCGGTGAGGCGTGCGAAGAGGCCGGCCTCGGCTGGATCTGGTTCCCGCTGCAAAATGGACAGCCGCTCCCGAAGGCGCGCGACAGCGAGGTCTCCTCGCTCCTGTCCGATCTACGCCGCGTCCTCGACGCGGGCGGCCGCCTCGTCGTGCACTGCTCGGCCGGCATCCACCGCACGGGCATGATCACGTTCGCGCTCCTTCGCGTCTCGGGCCTCGACCCGATCGGCGCACGCGAGACGCTGAGGGCGCTCCGCGACGCCACCGGCGAAGGCGTCGGCGATCACCGCGTCGCCTGGGCCGAGGAGTTTCTCCTGCGTTCGCGAGGCAAGCGCCGAGAGGTCGACGCGGGCGAAGACGACGAAGACTGAGGCCTGCGTGAGCGATCTGTCCACGCGTTGAACAGATCGTTCAACGTCTGGACATCACGCCTCGCCAGGTCCGCTGAAAAGCGCGCGGACGAGGCGTGGTCCGCGCCTTGCGTCTCGACTCGTGCGGCTGCACCAGCGAGGAGCGATCACGATGGCAGGACGAAGCAACAGAACGGCAGCTCGAAGCGTCCTCGTCGGCGCGGCGACGCTCATCGCGCTCGTCACCGGGTGCTCTTCGGCACAAGACGAGCGCCAAGACTCGAGCAGCGAGGCGCTCGCGTGCACCGCCGACACGTCCGGCACCTCCTCGGGCTGCACCACCACGACCACACCTCCTCCGCCGCCACCACGGAGGCGGCCGCCCGAGTGCTGCGGCCTCGTCGCGACGATCGGCCTCGACATCATGAGCTGCCTCAGCTCGTGGTTGCCGCTCGGGACGAACGGCCAGATCGCGAACATGTTCGGCCAATGCGTCGCGAACGGCGTCAACGCAGGTCTGTGCGGCGGGACCGATCCGCTCTCGATCACGAACCTCATCGCGAGCTGCATCTCGTCGATGCCGTGGAGTGAATTCAACGTGCCGAGCCCGCTCTGGCCCTACACACCCGTGCTCAGCTGCATCGGGAGCGCGATCGACGCGGCCGGCGCCGCCGCCGCCTGCGGGATCGCCCTCTACGCCGACGCGCGGTACGGGACGGGAAGCGTGAACGGCCAAGGCGCCGCGCAGACGACCTGCGTCGAACGCGGCATGTGGGACGGACGCATCACGACGCCGCGCAAGGCAGGGCAGCCCGACGCGATGGAGGGCTACAACATCTGCCTGTCGTGCTGCCGGTCGGGCGGCGGCGGCATCGCGAACGTCGGCGCCTGCGCGCAGAACTGCGCGTGCGCGTTCTATCCAGGCTCCTCCGACTGCGTGAACGGACCGTACTGAGCTCGGCGACGCGGATGACAAAGCAAGGACGCCGCCTCGGTCGCTCGAGACGGCGTCTTCGCGAACGTGGATCGCGAGTGAGGTCAGTCGGCGCGGTACATCGTGATGACGCACGCGCCGCCGAGGCCGAGGTTGTGTTGGAGCGCAACCTTGGCGTTCGGCACCTGGCGCTTGTCGGCGGTGCCGCGGAGCTGCCACACGAGCTCGGTGCACTGCGCGAGGCCCGTCGCGCCGAGCGGATGGCCCTTCGAGAGCAGGCCACCGGACGGGTTCGTGACGAACTTGCCGCCGTAGGTGTTGTCGCCCTCGTCGATGAATTTCTCCGCCTCGCCCTCTTTGCAGAGGCCGAGCGCTTCGTAGGTGAGAAGCTCGTTCGTCGTGAAGCAGTCGTGGAGCTCGATGACGTCGACGTCCTTCGGGCCGAGGCCAGCCTGCTCGTAGACCTTCTTGGCGCAGTCCTTCGCCATGTCGAAGCCGACCATCTTGATCATCGAGTCCTCTTTGAACGAGGAGTCGAAGTCGGTCGTCATGTTCTGCGCTGCGATCCAGACGGGCTTCGTGATGCCGTGCTTCTTCGCGAAGTCGTCGGAGCAGAGCACCGCCGCGGCCGCGCCGCACGTGGGCGGGCAGCACTGGTAGCGCGTGAGCGGATCGAACACGTCCGGCGAAGCGAGGACCTCTTCGACGGTGAGCTGCTCTTGGAACATCGCATACGGGTTGTTCGCCGCATGCTTGCGCGCCTTCGAGCTGATCTTCGCGAACGTCTCGCGCTTGGTGCCGTACTTCCAGCGGTACTCACGCCCCGCGCCGCCGAACATCTGCGCGGCGGGAGGCGCTGCGTTGAAGCCCTGCACCTTGCTCATGAGGTTGGCTTGCCACTCGAGCGGGTTCGTTCGATCGGTGAACTTGGACGCGAGCGCGCCCTTCTCCATCTTCTCGAAGCCGAGGGCGAGGACGCACTCGTACATGCCGCCCGCGATCGCTTGCGTGGCAAGCATGAGCGCGGTCGAGCCGGTCGAGCAGTTGTTGTTGACGTTGAAGACCGGGATTCCGGTGAGGCCGAGCTCGTACACCGAGCGCTGGCCGCACGTCGAGTCGCCGTACACGTAGCCGCAGTACGCCGACTGGATTTCCTTGAAGTCGACCTTTGCGTCGGAGAGCGCAGCGCGGGAGGCGTTGACCGCCATCACGTTGTACTCGTCGCTCGCTCCAGGTTTCTGGAACTTCGTCATGCCGACGCCGATGACATTGACCCTACGACCAGCCATGTTCTTTTCTTCTTTCTTGGGGCTTCGCCCCAAACCCCACCCCACTCCGACACTCGAGTACGAGTGTCGTAGCCCTCGCTTCGCTCGGTACGTGGGGCCCCGGTTTTCCTTTAGGTCTTCGTTTGGCCTCGCTGGCCTTTTCCTTTTGCAGTGGCCGTGGCCCTCGCTTCGCTCGGTACGTGGGGCCCCGGTTTTCTTTTTACGTCTTCGTTTGGCCTCTTCGCTGGCCTTTTCCTTTGCAGAGCTTCGCAGCCTCGCTTCGCTCGAAGCCGGTCACACCAGGCCTTTGAAGAAGCTCAGCTTGTGCGCGACGCGCGTGTCGCCATCGATTCTGATGCGGCCATGTTGGTAAAGGTCGCGCAGATTTTCGCCCTTCGCGAGCGCGACGAGGTCGTCGTCCGACATCGTGAGCGCGGCGTCGGCCTTCGCGCGGCCCTCTTTGATCTCGCCGTTGCCGGTGAGGTCGAGCGTCCACGCGCTGTCGCCGATGAGGAGGTTGACGGTCGCGCCGACCTCCTTCGCGAGGTTCGGGGTCTTGGCGAAGCGCTCGCCGAGCGCCTTGAGGATCGCGGGCGCTTGCGTGGCCTTCGCGGGCGCTGCCGCCGCTCCGGCCGGTGCTGCGGCTGCGCTCGGTGAAGAGGGGCCGCCGGCTCCACGGAGCTTCGCGACGACCTCCATCGCGCGCTTCGGATCGATCTTCTTGAGGAACATCAGCTTCTGCGACGCCATGACGTCGCCGCTGATCTTCAGCTTCTTCTCGGTCCAGAGCTTCATCGGATCGGCCTTGCCTGCGACCATCGCGCAGAAGTCCGCGTCCGAGAGATCCAAGATGCAGTCGGCCGTGGTCCCGCCGGACGCGACCGAGCCCTTGCCGTTCTTCAGGTCGACCGTCCATGCGCTGTCGGGTGACGACAGCTTGAAGAGGAACGTCTTGCCGACCTCGCTCGCGAGCGAGCCGTTTTGCGCGATGAAGTCGCCGATGACCGCGAAGGCCTCCGCGCTCGTCGCTTCGCCGCTCGCGGCCGCTGCCTTCGGCGCGCCACCTGCGGGGACACCTTCACCCGTCGCGCGGAGCTGGGCGACGACCTCCATCGCGCGCTTCGGATCGATCTTCTTGAGGAACATCAGCTTCTGCGACGCCATGACGTCGCCGCCGATCTTCAGCTTCTTCTCGGTCCAAAGCTTCATCGGATCGGCCTTGCCTGCGACCATCGCGCAGAAGTCCGCGTCTGACAGCTCGAGGATGCAGTCGCCTGCGGAGCCGCCGGCCGACACACCACCCTTGCCGTTCTTCAGGTCGATCGTCCACGCGCTATCGGGCGACGACAGCTTGAAGAGGAACGTCTTGCCGACCTCGCTCGCGAGCGAGCCGTTCTGCGCGATGAAGTCGCCGATGACCGCGAACGCCTCGGCGCTCGTCGGCTCGCCGCTCCGCGCCGCCGCTCCTGCCGCTGCGGGCGCAGCCGCCGCCTTCTTCTTCTCGGGCGCCTTCGGGATCTCCTTGTAGAGCTCCACGGCGGCGTTCGAGATGACCACCTTGTCGCGCTCCTTCACCTTGCAGCGGAAGACGATCTTGTCGCCCTCCTTCCACATCTCCGTCATGAGCGTCTCGCCAGGGAACACGCTCTCCGAGAAGCGGACCTTGATGCTCTTGAAGAAACGCGGATCGTTCTTCGAGAACGCCTTGATGACGTGACGCGCGGCGAAGCCGAACGTGCAGAGGCCGTGGAGGATCGGCTTGTCGAAGCCGAACGCCTTGGCGAAGCCTGGGTCGGCGTGGAGCGGGTTGATGTCGCCGCTCAAGCGGTAGAGGAGCGCTTGCGACTCGCTGATCTTCTCCTCGACGACCGCGTCGGGCTTGCGATCCGGCGCGACGTTGATCTCCGCCGACGGGCCACGCTCACCGCCCCAGCCGCCCGCGCCGCGGACGAAGGTGGACAGCTCGTTGTAGACGAGCTCGTTGCCGTCCTCGTCGAGCGTCGTGATCGCGGTGACGACGACCGCGCCTTTGCCCTTGTCCCAGATGTCCTTGATCTTCGCCTTGTGCGTGAGCTTGGCGCTCGTGGGCAGCGGGCGCTTCAGCTCGGTGTACTGCTCGCCGTGGAGAATGCGGTCGAAGCCGTAGTTCATGCCGGGCGCGGTCTCGCCGCGCTTGTACATCTCGAACACCATGCCGAGCGCGGGCACGACGCCAAACGTGGGAAGCGCCTTGAAGCCGTCGCCCGCGTTCTCGTACACGTACTGGAGCTCGCCTGCGTCGAGCGGGTTCTGGCCGGCGCCGACGCCGAGCGCGTAGAGCGAGAGGTCCTTCTCGTCGTACGACGACTTCTGCGGCGGAAACTCGTAGCCGAGCGCGGTGTCGACATCGATGAAGTCGTTGCCGCCGAGCGCCTTCGACTCGAGGTTGCCGAGGATCGGCCCCATCGACTCGTTGATGTTCGACGGGTGCGTCGCCTTCTCGAAGCTCGTGATCTGACCCCACGCGCTCTTGATCTGCTCCGGCTTGATGTCGCGACCGAGCTTGAAGAGCTTGCCCTCGGTGCGTTCCCAGCGAAGCTTCGTGAACAGACCGCCGCCGACCTCGAAGAGGCCGCCGGTCTCGTCGCACTTCTCGTTCACGAGCCACGCGACGAGCGGCGAGACGTACTCGGGCTTCAGCGCGTCGGTGATGTTCTTCGGGAGCACCGTCTCGGTCAGACGCGAGCCGGCGATCGGCGCGATCGTGTTGACGAGGACGTTCTTCTTCTTGCCCTCGATCGCGAGCGTGTTCGACAGGCCGAGGAGGCCGAGCTTCGCCATCGAGTAGTTCGCCTGGCCGAAGTTGCCGTAAATGCCCGCCGCGCTCGCGGTGAAGATGATGCGGCCGTAACCTGCATCCTGCATGTAATCCCACGCCGCCTTTGTGACGCGGAAGCCACCGAGGACGTGCACTCGGTAGATGAGATCCCAGTCCTCCTGCGTGAGCTTCTTGAACGAGGTGTCGCGGAGGATGCCGGCGTTGTTGATGATGATGTCGATACGCTTCCACGTATCCATCGCCGTCTGGACGATCTTCGCGCCGTCTTCGACCGAGTCGTAGTTGGCGACGGCTTCGCCGCCTGCCGCTTTGATTTCTTCGACGACCTTGTCGGCAGCCGACGAAGACTTGCCTTCGCCCTTGGCGCCGCCGCCGAGATCGTTGACGACCACCTTGCAGCCACGCGACGCGAGCAAGAGCGCATGCGAGCGACCGAGACCGTTTCCAGCACCCGTGACGATGGCGACGCGCCCGTCAAAACGCAGATCGGACATGGATAAACTCCGTGAGAGCTAAAAGTTTAGCGTGCGAACTATCGGGGTCGAGCCCAGCCTCGTCAAGGGTCGTCGGCCACGTCCTCCGCCCGAGGACGGGTCGCTCTGCGAAATTGAGAATCCAGCCCCGTTTTGTCGCCGTTTCTTGCTCAATTCGAGCAAGCAGGACACCCGTTCAGCTCAGCCATGGTCGGAATAGGCGAGCCGCGCCGGCGGGCTTGTCGCGCGGGTATTCGACCTGGGATATTCGGCACGTTCCGACGAGGTGACGATCCGATGAAACACTCCGGGCCTGCCCAAGAGGGCGCATCTGCATCCGACATGATCACGCGGCGCATCGCCGACCTCGACGACTGGCGCGGCGAGATGCTCGGCCGCGTGCGCGATCTCATCAAACAGGCCGACCCCGAGATCGTCGAGGAGTGGAAATGGATGGGCACCCCCATCTGGTCCCACGACGGGATCGTGTGCACCGGCGAGACCTACAAGAGCGTCGTGAAGATGACGTTCGCCAAGGGCGCCTCCCTCGCCGATCCCTCCCGCCTCTTCAACTCCAGCCTCGACGGCAACGTACGACGCGCCATCGACATCCGCGAAGGCGAGAAGATCAACACGACCGCCCTGAAGGCGCTCATCCGCGCCGCGGTCGCGCTCAACGTCTCGACGAAGAGCGCCAAGAAGAAGACCGGCGCCAAGAAGAAGACCGCGGCGAAGAAGAAGACGACGGGCGCGAAGAAGAAGAAGAAGGCCGCGTCAAGACGCTGAGCCTCACGGCAAGCGTCGGCGGCGCCTGATGCTATCTTCAAGAGGGCGCTTGGCGAGGTGGGGAGCGGATGAGCAGGAAGCGATCGAAGGCGTGGTGGTGGATCGGGGCGCTGCTCGTCACGGCGATGATGTGGCGTGGGTGCGGGACGTGCTCCGGTGAGACGATCGAGACGACGCTCCATGTGAAGCTTCGGCCTGGCGCCGCGGCGATCTCCTCGCTCGACGGGGCCACGGTGATGGACGAGGCGCACCTCTTCACGCGGCCCGAGGCGATGTCGAACGGTGAGCTCAGCGCGTGGAGGCGCGTGCACGTTCGGGGGACGCGGAAGGCGATCGAAAAAACGATCGAGAGCCTGCAGGAGCAGAAGGACGTGCTGACCGCCTTCGAGGCTCCTCACGCCGAGCTGCCGGTCGTGCGCGACGAAGAGGCGAAGAAGGCGGCGGCGGACAACGACAGCTGCCCGATCAAGACGCCGTCGTACCGGCCGCAGCAGGGATACCTCGACGTCGCGCCGGGCGGGATCAACGCGCCGGTCGCGTGGAGAGAGCGCGGCGGGCGCGGCAGCGCGGTGTGGTTCGCCGACATCGAAGGCGCCTGGAACGCCAAGCACGAAGATTTGCCGACCGACCGCATTCACGCGATCGGCCGCCCGATGAGCGGGCGCGACTGGGAGATGCACGGCACCGCCGTGCTCGGTGAGGTCGTCTCGCGCGACAACGACCTCGGCATGTTGGGCATCGCGCCCGACGTCGGCCGCGTCGTCACGTCGAGCATCACCGATGTCCCGGCGGCGACGGCGATCGACCTCGCGCAAGCCGCGCTCCGTCCGGGCGACGTCCTCTTGATCGAGCTTCACGCGATCGGCCCGCGCGGACGCTACCTGCCGATGGAGTATTGGGACGACGTGTTCGACGCGATCAAGACCGCGACGGGACGCGGTGTGGTCGTCGTCGAGGCCGCTGGCAACGGCGCCGAGGACCTCGATCACGAGACGTACAAAGGGAAGCTCGATCGCCGCGTTCGCGACTCGGGCGCGATCATGGTCGGCGCCGGAGCGCCCGCGGTGAAAGGGTGGACCGATCGATCGAGGCTCGACTTCTCGAACTTCGGCTCGCGCGTCGACGTGCAAGGGTGGGGACGAATGGTCGCGACCGACGACTACGGCGACCTCCAAGGCTGCGACGCCACCGGACGCAAATACACGAACACCTTCGCCGGGACGTCGAGCGCATCGCCAGTCGTCGCGGGCGCCGCGCTGCTCGTCGAGAGCATCTTCAAGACCGAGCGCGGATACGCGATCGCGCCCGCCGATCTCCGTCGTGTGCTCAGCGAGACCGGCTCGCCGCAGACCGACGGCCCGCACGGATCGGCGAAGCAACGGATCGGCCCGCGACCCGATCTCGCGCGGGCGATCGACCGCGCGCGGGCTCTCTAAACGTCGAGCGCGCCAGAGGACGCGCCACACCTCGCAGAAATACTCTACCGTGGTGCACGATGAGCGACGGGCCAGGAGACGACAAGCGCGCCCCTGAGCTTCTTCGAATCGCTGGGGTCGCGCGCCCGCTTGGATGGTCCGAGGCGTCGGAGATGGAGGTGCGCGAGCGGCGAGCACCGCTCTTCGAGCGCGCGATCGTCCGGTCGCCCGAGAACGGCGCTGAGCTCGGCCGCGCCCTCCGCGCACGAGCGTTCATGCTCGAGCCCGAGGACGAAGACGCTTCGCTGATCACGGTCGAACTGAGCGAGGCGGCGGCGCAAAAGATCATCGTCGAGCCCACGACGACGAAGAAGGGCGTTCGCTGGAAGAACCTGACGAGCGCGAGCACGGCGCTCGCGGAGATCCTCGAGGACGCGGAGCGCACGCCGAAGCCGCCGCCCGAGCCGGACGACGAGGTCGACGTCGAGCTCGCGCTCGTTCACCACAGCGCGAAGATCGAGATCCTCGCGCACGACCCGGAGTACGAGTTCGCGCCACCCACGGAGCTACGCTCGGCGCCCGAACGGCGGCTCGTTCGCGTGTCCGCCCGGGCGATCGCGATGGGTGATGACGCAAGGGCGACGCTCGACCGAATCGCCGAGCGACTCGACGACGAGGACGACGATGGCGACGCCGCAAAGAAGGCCGCGAGGCACGCGCCCGAGCCCCTCCCGAGGAAGTCGCGCCATCGAAGGGGTGCGTCGCTCCTCGGCTTCGTGCCCGGCGCGATCGGGATCGTCCTTCTCCTCGTCATGGCGGTGATGATGGCGAAGCCGCTGACGCCGCTCGTCACCGACATCGGCATCGTTGGGCTCTCGCTGCTCATGCTCGGCGCGCTGCTCTGGGCGCTCGGGCGGCGGCCCATCTTCGTGTCGCGCGAGGTGGCCTCATCTGAGGCGAAGCCCGCGCCAGCGGGCGTCGTCGTCGCCGTCATCCTCGTCACGAGCCTCGCGCTCGTCGGCTTCGTCGTGGGGGTTAGGGGTGACGCGGTCGTCTTTCGCGACGACAAGCAAATGAACGCGAGCCTCCTCACGGGCATGTCGGGTCTCGTCCTCGGCCTCAGCCTCCTCGCCCTCTTGCTCTTTCGTCAGGATCTCACGCGTGATGTCCGCTACCTCGAGCGGCTGCTCAACGCCCCACCGCTACCACTCGCGAGCCTCGAGAAGGTTCGCTGGGGCAGCGTGGAAGGGGTCGTGCGCGATCCGTCGCCCGTGACTGCGGAAGGCGAGGCGGTCGCGCTGGCGCACGTGCTCAACGAAACAATCCAAGGCGGATCCGATCCAAGCATCTTCACCGAGAAGATCCTCTCGGTGGGGACGTTCTTCGTCGACGTACCTTCGCTCGCGCACCCCGAGCGACGGCGTGAGATCGAAATCGAGGTCCACCCGAAGGGCGCCCTCTGGACCTCGGTGGTGCGGCTCCGTACGCCCGTGGCCGACTCGAAGCGCATCCACGCGCAGGTGATCCCGATCGGAGGCTCCGTGCTCATCGCCGGTCACGCGCTTCACGACGATCGGAAGAAGAAGAAGCGCGCCCACATGCGGTCTACAGGCGACGAGTCCCTCATCCTCTTCGCGTCCGATCGCGGGACGAGCGCGCGCGCCGAGGCGCTCTCTCTCCTCACGATTCGACGGATGGCGCTCGTGATCATCGCCGGCTGCGCGATGTCCATGGTCGCGCTCCTCGCGTACACCGAGCCGCAGCTACCCGCGTTCAAGCTCACGCACGATCACGGCGAGCACGGCGACTGAAGAAGCGGCTCAGAAGCTCACCGTGACCTGCGCGTCCACGCGGTCGCCGATCGTGCGGGCGATCGTCTTCGTGTCGGCGCTCGCCATTGGCGCAAAGAGCCAGCGCTTCTCGTACGTCGCCTGCAAACGAACACGCGGCGTCACGTCGTATTCGAACATCGGCGTGAACGAGCGCGCGATCCGCTTCGCCTTCGGATCGTCCACGCTTCGACCGAGCTCGTCATAGCGGAGGCCCACGAGTGCGCGACGCGCGACGCGAAGGCGCGCTTGCACGTAGCCGCCGATCGCGCGACCCGTCACGTCGACCCGGATCGGCTGCCCGACGAAGGACGGCGACGGTCCTCCGAAGATCATCCCGCTTCCTTGGACGAGCTCGGCGCGGATCCGCACGGGCTCTTTCTCGAGGTGCGCTCCGATGCCCGACCGGATACGCGGCGCGAACGCCACGCCGTCGAGGTTGCGCTCGCCTCGCTGGCCCCACACGAACAGCGATAGCTCCTGTCGATGCGGATCGGTCTTCTGGCCCTCGAACACCCACGAGGCCGTCGTCTTCGCGGTGACGTCCTTGGCGTCATCGTCGTCGAGCGCCGTGCGTTTTCCGTTCGACACCATGAGCGCGTACGAGAGCGCCATGCGGCCGCGCTGGTAGCTGTCGAAGATCTCGACCCCGACGTCGCGAAAGCCGGAGGCGCCGCCATCGTATTTGCCGCCTCGCACCGGATTCTCCATCACGAGGCCCGACGCGGGGAGCGAAAGGTTCACCCATTCGGCGGCGAGCGCGTTCGACTCGACGCCTTCGTCCATGAGTGGAAGTCGCATCAAGCCCACGCGCACGCGCGCGCCGGGGATGTAGCTCAGCGTGATCGACGCGTCGGCGAGCGTCGGACCGTCGCGCGCGATCGGAACGGTCCCGAATTCCGCGAGCAGGTAGTAGCTGACGTGACCATTCGTACCCGGCATCACGCCGCGGAGCCCTGGCCGAGCGCGACGTACCGCGACTCCCCAGGACGCCTCGCTGCTCGATGAGATCGTGTTGAACGACGCGCGCGCTCCTTCGAAGGAGGCGAGCGGCGAGCTCAGGCCGCGAACACGCGCGCCGTCGACGATGCCTTCCCCCGTCACTTGCACGACGCCAAAGGGACGCACCGCCGGGACGCCTTCAGGCTCGGTCCCTTGCACCATCGGCCAGTCGGCGGCGGAGGCGACCGCCGGGCTGGCGATGATGAGCGCGAGGGCGGCGCTGGCGATGCGAGACCGCGACATGCGCCCTCCTCGCGTGCTCGTTCAGACCGGCGTGCCGTCGTCGTCCGTCTTCTTCTTCAAGTTGAGCGGGACGGCGAGGTAGCGGAGGCCGTTGTCGTGCGCCTTCGGGAGGCGCCCTGCGTCGATGTTGATCTGGACGCTCGGAAAGAGGAGACGCGGCGCAGCGAGACCGGCGTCGCGCTGGTTTCGCTTCGCGACGAACTCCTCGCGTGTCGTGCTTCCGCGAAGCTGGATGTTCGCCTCTTTGGATTTGCCGATCGTGGTCTCGTAGCGAAGCTCGCGGCCATTCGGCTGGTAGTCGTGTCCGACGAACACGCGCGTCGCGTTCGGCAGCGTGTAGAGGCGCTCGTGGATCGACGTGTACAGCGCGTCGGCGCTGCCGCTCGGGAAGTCGCAGCGCCCCGTGCCATAGTCCTCGATGAAGAGCGCGTCGCCGGTGAAGACGGCGTCGCCGATCTTGTAGCTGACACACGCGGGCGTGTGCCCCGGCGTCGCGAGGATCTCGAGATCGAGCGACCCGGCCGCGACCTTCTCGCCGTCCTCGAAGAGACGATCGAACTGGCTCCCGTCGGCGGCGAAGGACGGCCCGAGGTCGAACACGCCTTTGAAGACCTTTTGCACGTCGCGGATGCGAGCGCCGATGCCGACCTTCGCGTCGAATCGACGCTTGAGGTACTGGCTCCCGCTCAAGTGGTCGGCGTGAGCATGCGTCTCGAGGACGTAATGGAGGCGGAGCTGCTCCTTCTTGAGGAACGACTCGACCGCCTCGAGCGACTTCGTCGCGGTCGATGACGACAGAGGGTCGTAGTCGAGCACCGGATCGATCACGACGGCGTCGCGACTCTTCGGGTCGAAGACAACGTAGGTCAGCGTGTAGGTGGCTTGGTCGTAGAAGGCTTCAATCTTCATGTGCAGATCCCTTGGTCCGTGGGAGTCGTTATCTCCCGATTTGGGTTCGCGCGGTCGACACGAATTGTTTCGAATCCTTTTCGGCCCCGCATGGCTCTGACGCGGAGACCGACCGACCTGCGGTTGGGGGAGGACGCGCTCCGATGAGCTCGATGAACGACGTACGTCAAAGTGGACCGGCGCCCGTGGGTAGCTCGCAAGCCGCAACTCTTGCGCTGCTCGAGCGTCTGGATGGCCGACTCGCGCGGCTCGAGACGGTGGCGACTCGGATCGAGCGCCTCGAGCAGACGCTCCCGAATACGCTCGCGGCAGCGACCGACACGTTCGACGACGTCGTCGATCGCTTGCGGAGCCGAGGCGTCGACGTCGATCAGCGGCTTCACATCCTCATGGACGTCGCCGAGCGGCTGACCTCCCCCGAGGCGCTGACGGCCCTCACCACGCTCCTCGACAAGCTTCCGCTCATCCAGCACGTGCTCGAGTCGGGGATCGTCGCCGAGCCCGCGGTCGATGTCGTCGGACGCGCCGGCGCCGCGCTCGCCACCGCGCGTGAAGAGCAGACCCCCGGCGTCGGGCTCTGGGGAGCCGCGCGCGCGATGTCCGACGCAGACGTGAAGCGGGCGCTTGGGTTCTTGCTGCGTGTCGCGCAGCTCTTTGGCCGATCGCTCGGAGAGGACGTCCCGAGGCTCCCGATGACGACGACGACAGGAGAAGGTCGATGAGCAACGGCAACGGAAACGGCAACGGCTCTCGCGCTCGTCATCACGCGATCCTCATCGTCGGCGGAGGGAGCGGAGGTCTCGCCGTCGCGGCGCGGCTGAGCAACACGCTGACCGCGCCGACCGACATCGCGATCGTCGAGCCTTCGAGCAAGCATTACTACCAGCCGCTCTGGACGCTCGTGGGCGGCGGCGTCTTCGACAAGGAGGTTACTGAGCGCGACGAGGCGGACTACATCCCCGACGGCGTGACGTGGATCCGCGATCACGTGAAGGCCTTCGAGCCACGCTCGAACGCGATCGTCACGGCGAGCGGCCAGCGCATCACGTACGACCAGCTCGTCGTCGCGCTCGGCATTCAGCTCGACTGGAAGAAGATCGCCGGCCTCGAAGGCAACCTCGGCAAGGACGGCCTCGTCAGCAACTACGCGTACGAGGTCGTCGACAAGACGTGGGAGGCCTTGCAAGGCTTCGACGGAGGCAACGCCATCTTCACGTTCCCGTCGACGCCCGTGAAATGCGCAGGCGCCCCGCAGAAGATCATGTACCTCGCCGACGAGCACTTTCGTCAGCGTGGTGTCCGCGAGCGCTCACGCGTCATCTTTGCGTCGGCCGGCGGCGCGATCTTCGGCGTGAAGCACTACGCGAAGACGCTCGAGAAGATCGTGCAGCGAAAAGGGATCGAGACGCTCTTCAAGCACGAGCTCGTCGAGGTACGCGCCGCGTCGAAGGAGGCGGTGTTCCGCAAAACCGACGGCAGCGGCGAGGTCGTGCTGCCGTATGGCTTGCTCCACGTCGTCCCGCCGCAGAGCGCGCCCGACGTGATCAAGCAGAGCGAGCTCGCGAGCGACGCCGGATGGGTGGACGTGCACAAGCACACGCTCCAGCACGTGCGCTATCCGAACGTCTTCAGCCTCGGCGACTGCAGCAGCTTGCCGACGTCTCGAACCGGCGCCGCCATTCGCAAGCAAGCGCCGGTGCTCGTCGACAACCTCCTTAGCCACCGCAGCGGACAGCCCCTGACGGGCCACTACGACGGCTACGCGTCATGCCCGCTCGTGACGGGATACGGAAAGCTGGTCCTCGCCGAGTTCGACTACGACGGGCGACCGACCGAGTCGTTTCCGTTCGACCAATCACGCGAGCGCTACAGCATGTATGCGCTGAAGGCGTACGGTCTGCCCGACATGTACTGGAACGGCATGCTGCGCGGCCGCATGTGATCGCGAACGCGCAGCCATGTTTCCCCCGTGGTCTCGCCGACTCAGAAGATGCTGCGGACCGTGCTCCAGATCGACTTGCCGACGTTCGAGACCGTGTCTTCGACGGTGTGAACGGCGTGCGCGATGAAGCCCTCTTCGTGCGGCGGCGCCTCTTCGGTCGCGCGCGCTTGCTCGACGACGGCCGGATCGACCTGGGGCGTCTCCTCGGTGACGAGCGACGCGTCGATCTTGTCTTGCGGGAAGAAATCTTCGAAGCCGGCGACGAAGCGCAGCGTCTGCGGATCCGCCTTGCCGGTGACCTCGAGGCCGTTGGCCTCTTGCACGCGCTTCACGGCGGCCTCGGTGGCAGGACCAAAGACGCCGTCGGCGTCTTGATCGAGGCCGAGCTGCAGCTTGCGAACGAGCTGTCCTCGGATCGGACGCTCGAGGAGGATCAGCTCGTCGAGGCCCATCGAGTGGAACGTGTCGGGACCGGCGATGCCGTCGACCGAGAGCCCGTTGTCCGCTTGGTACTGGCGGAGCGCAGCGTCGGTGCCTTGACCGAAAATGCCGTCTGCCGTGACACCGAGCTTGTCTTGAAGAATGCGAACCGGCTCGCCTACGAGCCCACGTCGAAGTAGCGCCATAACGCGCATCCTCGCTTACTCGTGGTGAGTGAGCAAGAGTGAGCGTCGGGGCGCATTTCGTGCGCTTTGACGGTGCCAGAGCGCGTTAGTCGGTGAGCTCCATGACGCGCTGCTCGAGGCCGCGGCCCTTCGTCACGCCGCTGATGCGCGCCTGGTTGTTGAGCAGCACCCAGAGGGTATGGCCGATGACGGTCTCGGCGTCGACGACGCCGCGATCGAAGTAAACGACGAGCTCGCGCTTCTCTTCGTCGTATTCGACGCGCTTGACCATCGGGAGCTCGCGGACGGCGGCGATGGGCGCCGGGCCTGCGCCGAGCTTGATGCGGACCTCTTCGCTCGACGCGGTGAGCTCGGTGATCGTCCCGCTCGCGACGACTCGGCCGCGATCGAGGATGCACGCCGCGTCGCAGATCTCTTCGAGCTCTTGGAGGTTGTGGCTCGAGACGACCAGCGTGCAGCGACCCTTTCGGCGTTTGATCAGCTGGCGTACTTCGTACGCGACGCGCGGATCGAGGCCGGCGGTCGGCTCGTCGAGCAGGACGATCTCGGGATCGCCGAGGAGCGCCTGCGCAAGCTGAACGCGCTTGGCCATACCGTGCGAGAGCTGTCCGCAGCGAAGACCCCACCACTCTTTGCCGTCGACCTCTTCGAGCACTTCGCGTGCTTCGGCCTCGATGCGATCGGGCGGCAGATCTTGAAGCTGCGCCATGTGCATCAAAAACTCGCCGACCTTGTCCCAGGGCGGGAGCAGCGCGTCTTGCGGGAGGACGCCGATGCGCGAGCGGAGCTCGTCGACGTTCGTGGGCTCGTAGCCGAGCACCTCGAGCGTCCCGTCGGTGGGACGGAGGAAGCCCGCGAGCATGGAGAACGTGGTCGTCTTGCCCGCGCCGTTTGGACCGATGAGGCCATACACGGCGCCCGCTTTGACCTTGAGCGAGATCTGATCGACCGCTGTCTTCACGCCGAAGCGCTTCGTCAGCTTGTTGATGCGGATCGCGATCTCGACGTCCTTCTTCTTCCGCTTCGTCTTCGATTTCTCGGGCAGCGGCGCGGGGACGTACCCCGTCGGGCTTCCTGGAAACGGCGGCGTCGCAGGCTTGGCGTCTGCGCTTGGCGCGGGGGCCGGAGCTTGCTCAACAGACGCGGCCGCGGCGGCCTCCGGCGCTGCAGGGGGCGTGGACGCGGCGGGGGAAGCCGCGGGCGGTGACGACGGCTGCTTTTCGGTCGTGGTCTCGGACTCGTTCATCACACGTCCCTCTTCGCGAAGAGCGCCGTGCTACCCGCGAGGACCGCGGCGGCAAATCCGAAGCACACCGCGAGGCCGGTCAAGAACGGCCCGATCTGCGGCGACAGGATGAAGCGATCGTAGAAGTTCGGGAAGATGTAGAGGATGGCCGACGGTGACGACGGGCCTGCCTCGGGATCGCCGTGCGCGCCGATCCAGAACGGGAAGTAGATGAGCCACCACACGAAGAAGATCGCGGCGGTGGTGAGCAGCGCGAGGATCGGGATGCGCATGATCGAGCTGATGAAGACGCTGACCGCGCACCACATGCCGAGGATGGGCATGGATGCGAGCCAGAACCGGAAGCCCCAACTCACGATCTGCCCGAAGGGCGCTTCTCCTCTCGCTGTGCACACGATCCAGATGAGGACGTGCATGCCGAGCGCGACGATGCCGCACGTCGACCAGAGGCCCAGCCACTTGCCGACGACGTACGAGCTGCGACGCGAGCGCACCGTCCAGTAACGAACGGTCTTGTGCTGGCGCTCCGCGCTCACCGAGTCGAAGCCGAGGATCAGGACGACCGCCGGCATCAAGACGAGCGAGACCGCGAAGAGGAAGAAGAGGAGCCCAGGGGCGTTGCCGACGTGATCGCCGGTGGGCCCATCCATGAACCACCACCCAAAGAGCTTCTTCTTCGCCTCGAGGAACATCTCGGGCGAGATCTCCTTCTCGTGAAGGCGCTTCTGACGGATGTCGTCCGACTGCGCGAAGAGAAGGGCGAGACCACCGCCGCCAGCAGCCGTGAGCACCGAAAGGATGATGCCCTTGATGCTGCGGAAGCTTTTTCGGAGCTCGCGTTGAAGAATGATGCGTGTCTCGACGAACGGGTTCACGAGCGGAACGGTAGAACAGCCCTACCGACAACGCAAACCTTGCCGCGGTGGGATCGAGCCTATTTTCTGGCTCGATCCCGTCCTCCTCCCGCCGGCGCTCACCCCTGTCTTCACACGGGAAGAAACGCGAACGCGAGAGCGTACGAGGTTGGTTCAGCGGACCCGGCGGCGACGTGCCAACAGCGCGGCAGCGGCGGCAATTCCCGGCAGGAGCGCATAAGTCGTCGATCGGCTCTCGCTGCCCACAGCCTTGCATCCGCAGCTCTCGGTCGACGTGGTGACGGGCTCAGCCGCAGGTGCGGTCGGGGGCGCCTCGGTGCCGTCGCCTGGCGCGCCTTCGCCCGGGGTGAACGAGAGCGTGACGCTGTCGTACGCACCGTCTTGGTCGCCGGTGGATGCAATCTGCACGTAAATGCTGTCGGCGGTCTGGTCGGTCGGGAGATCGATCTGCGCAGAGGTCGCGCCGCTCGCTTCCTTCGCGTTGACCTTGAGCTCCGCGTCATGACCGGCCTTCGACTTCGGCGTCCACGTGATCGCCTTGCCAAGCTTGGCGAGGACGACGGGCGTGAACGGCTTGCCTTGCCCGCCGAGCGGGTTCGCCGCGCCGCCGCCGCCGCTCGCGTGAACGGAGAACGACACGGTGACGGACGCCGTCTTCGGCGGGAGCTTCGCTTGCACCTGGAGGATGCCTGGCGCCATCCCGCCGACGTTCACGGATTGAAGGCCGGGCGCCGCGAAGCCGATCCGCTTGTCGTGCGACGCGATCGGCGCTCCTTCGAACGAGACGATGCGCTCGCACACGGGGAGGAGCCCGCGGCCGGTCATCGCCGCTTCGAGCTTCGTCGCGCCGTCGGGGAGGTCCGTCTTCAGCGTCGCGAGGAACAGCTTGCCGAGATCTTCGTAGCCGAGATCGCTGCTGCCTGCGTTCGTGCGCATCGCCTTGTAGAGCGCCGCGTCGAACTTCCCGCGATCGCCCTCGGCGACCTTCGTGCGAGCCTCCCAGAGGGCGCCCGAGAAGACGGTGGAGTCCGCGTGGACCTCACCGATGATCCCGGTGGGGCACTTGTCGTTGTTCGCGAGGCTGCGAATGACCGTGTCGCCGCCGAGATCCTTCGCGGCGTACTCGCCGACGTCGGGGTCACCGGAGATCGCCGACGAGAAGTAGTCGGCGAGGCCCTCGTTCATCGCGCCGGGGGAGTCGACCGCGCCGCGTGCGTCGACGTGCCATGCCGCGAGCTTCAGCGTCTTGTCGACGACCGCGTGCGTGAACTCGTGATAGACGACGTCGCCGTCGTAGGCGTAGTCACGCTGCGGCCCTTGACCAAACCAGAGCGCGCCGGAGTTGAACCCGTAGAGCTGCGAGAAGAGCTGCCCGAGGCCACCTTCGGCAGGCGAGAAGAACGCGTTCTGGAACGTGTCGAGCGGAGTGTCGGGGTTGGCCGCCGCCTGGATGTTGCCGCTCGTGAGACCTGCAGGAATTTGCAGGTTGGCGACGAGCTTCAGCGGCTTGTCGACGACGACCTGCGCGTCCGGCTCACCCTGGAGGCCGCGGAAGAACGCGTAGGCCTTGGCCGTGTGGTAGTAGATCGACACCTCGGAGTACGCGTCCTTGCGCGCATCCATGCTGCCGGCCACGTCGGACGGCTCGTACACCCAGTCGCCGCTCGCGTTCGCGGTCGCGACCTGGACGAGATCGCAGATGTGAACGGTGAGGTTGAAGCCGAACATGTTGACGGGCTTCACCGTCTTCTTGTCGATGCAGTTCGTCGCTTCGATGAACGGGTTCGTCAGCGTGGTGCCCGTCGGCGCGAGCAAGAGGTCGGCGTTTTGCTCGGTCGGTGTCTTGATCGGGTTCTGGTCGTAGGTGAACGCCTTGTTGGCGAACGCGAGCATGTTGCGCGCCTCGAGCACCTCGCCGGTCATCGCGTCGACGATCACGCGCGGAGCCATCGGGATGCCCGCTGGCATGCGCGGCACGACGGCATACGCGAGGCGAGCGCCCCGATCGATCGTGGGCCACACGATCAGGTGGGCGTCGCTGGCGGACGCGCCGACCGGCATGCGCGTCGAGGCGATGCTCGCGGCCGACATCGCCGTGAGCGACGGCCTCACATCGCTCGGGAGCTGCTCTTCGACGTCGACGACGGTGGTGAGCGGCTGACCGGCGGGCGACATCCGCACCGCGGCGCCGCGACCGATGACAGGCAAGCCGAGATGCGACTGCTCGTAGTGGACGATCGCCTCGCCGTCGCCGAAGCGATCGACGCTCGTCGCGATCAGGGTCGCGTTCGCGGCGTGGGTCTTCGCGACGGCGAGCGCCCGCGTTTGAATGTCGGTGACGGGCGCGGCGCCGAGATAACGATCGCCCATGTGGATCCACGGCTTGCCGTCGCGCTGAATCGCGCGTGAAGCATCGGCCTTTGCCGAGCCCGCCGTTGCCAAGAGACCGAGCACGCACACCGGAACGAGCAGCCGAGAAATGGAACGCATCGGGACATCCTCCACGCGAGAAGAAAGGAGACGTGAGCGCTCACATACGAAACCGTATGCAGGCGGGCGCCTTTGTGGCACTCCTGCTGAGGAGGTCAACAGGCAGCCTCACGGAGGAGGAAGCGCAACCGTCCTAAATGTTGGGAATAAGAGCCACTTTTCAAATGGTCTCGAACGCATCCCAAAAGCTGGCCGGTCGGCCAAAAGAATCAAATCGGGGTCGCACGAAAAGACTCGACGCGCTCCGAGAGAAGCTTTACTTCCCTCTCTGTCAGCCGCCGCTTTCGGACCCAGCATCCGCGAGCGAAGGCAGAGCGTGATCTAGTTTGTGTGGCCCTGTCGACTCGGAAACGTGAACCCCGCCAGGCCCGAGAGGGAGCAACGGTAGCGCGGAAGGGTGTGGCAGGGCCGTTCCTATTTAAACTGCACGCGTTCGCCGAGGTCCCACAACACTTGGTGATCGGGGTTTGGGGAGCCCCCATCGATCGCTGCGCGTTTGTCGCCCTTTCCCACCTGGCTGAGGCGCGCTGAGGACCACCTTGAATTTCTCTGCCCTTTCGAGGAGTTCTCCTCGAAGGCACGATCGCGTGACAACTGCAAGGCTGACTTGCTCTTCTCAGTGGAAAGTCGGCGCGGTTTCCGGTAGCTAAATGCGTAGGTCGCGAGAAGCACGCTCCCAGCAGCTGCTCGCCCCGCAGGTTTTCATTCGAGCCCCTCCATTTTGGAGAAGCTCATCAACGGTTCTGGTCGCAAAGCGACCATCTAAACGGCCTCGTTCGAGAAGATTCTCGGCGTCGCCGGCGCCCGAAAGGCGCGAGCGTTTGGCTGTCTTGTCCACCTCCAAGTGATCCGAAGGGTTTCCTTCGACTCTCGAGCTGTGGTCGTCGTCATGTGGACTCCAATCTCCCGAGACATCAAGTGAGGACCGAATCGCGCCACCAACAACGGCGTCTCGGCTTCATTTTGGGGAAGTCGGCCGCAATCTGCGCCTCCGATCCCCGCTCGTGCTCCTCCTCCACGTTCGTGGAGGGAGTTGGTGTTCCTGAGAAGACACGCGCGAACACTCACGTCCTCGGGCGGGAAAGCATTCCCCGTCCATGGCCAAGAACATCCTCGTCATCTCGTGTGACTTCCGCGAGACCCGCGCAGCGCTGATCGAGAACGGCATCATCGCCGAGCTGCACATCGAACGAAAAGGCCGCGAGGGCGGCACCGTCGGCAACGTCTACCTCGGCAAGGTCACCCGTGTCCTCCCAGGTCTTCAGGCCGCGTTCATCGATATTGGCCAAGAGCGCGCCGCCTTCCTTCACGTCGAAGATCTGATCCGCCCCGACGACTTCGACGAGTACCTCGCAGGTGGTCGCAAGCTCGCGCGCGGAAGCGAAGAAGGCGCGCCGGTCGCGGAGGCCGAGGCGCACGCCGCAGAGGAGGCTCCTGCCGAGGCCGCGACGCCCGCCGACGCGAGCCGCGACGCCGACGAAGTCCGCGACGCGGAAGAAGAGCGCGACGAGCGTGACCGCGACGACGAGCGCGAAGAGGAGCGCGACGAGGAAGACGAGCGCGACGAGGAAGACGACGACGAAGACCGCGACGACAGCGATCGCCCCGACGAAGACGTCGAAGAGCGCGCCGCGAAGGTCGGAGAGAGCAGCAGGCCTGCGCTCGCGGCCGCGACGACCGCGTCGCCCGACATCATCGAGTCGACGCCGAACGTCGTCCTCCCCGTGCGTGCCGACGATCTCGAGACGACCGTCTCGTATCCGAATTGGCCGGAGCCGCCGGCCTCGAAGAAGCGCGACGCCACCCGTCGCAACGGATCCACGACCGCGCGGCGCGCCCTGCAAAAGAGCGAGCCGCCGAAGGAGGTCGCCGCCGACAGCGAAGCGCCGCCGTCGAGCCAGCCGCCTTCCACCGAGAGCGCGCCGCCGAGCCACCCTGCGCGAAGCAACGTCGACTTCGACACGGCGGCGTCCTCGAAGCTCCTCGTCGGTGGAGATCCTTCGTCACGCGCGATCCTCGAAGACGAGGACGACGACGACGAAGGCCTCGACCTCGACGCCGAAGATCCGGATGACGATCTCGAGCTCTCCCGGCCCCCGGTCGATCTGCCGCGACGCGATCCGTCGTTCCACTCGGCGCCCACGCTCGACGAGCTCCCGGGCGCAGGCGCGTCCGACTCCGATCGCCCCGCGCCTCCGTCGGTCCCGCGTGACGCCGCGACCGCGGCCGACGCGACCGCCGGCGTCGACGAAGAAGACGAAGAGCTGCTCGACGACACCGATCTGCCCGGCTTCACGATCACCGATCCCGGCGAGCCCGTGCCGCGCGCCCCTGCTCCCCGCTTGGCCGGAGACCGCGAGCGTGGTGAGCGCGGCGGTCGTCGCCGTCGCCGCGGACGTGGTGGCCGCGGTGGTGAGCGACCGGCCGAGGCACGCGGCGGAAGCGGCGGCGGTGGCGGTGGCGGTGGCGATCGGAGCCGTGGCCGCGATGGCGGTCGGGGTCGTGATGGCGGTCGGGGTCGCGATGGTCGCGGCGGACAGCGCAGCGGCGATCGCAGGCCGTCGGGCGAGCGCGGTGACAAGAACATCCTTGGCCGCCTCTCGAAGTCGACGCCCATCCGCGAGGTCGTGAAGGAGGGTCAAGAGATCATCGTCCAGGTGACGAAGGATCCGATCGGCACGAAGGGCGCTCGCTGCTCGAGCCACATCTCGCTTCCGGGCCGGTACGTCGTGTACTTGCCGACGGTCGATCACATCGGCATTTCCAAGCGCATCGGCAACGACAAAGAGCGCGCACGCCTCCGCGAGGCGATCGAAGCGATGAAGCCCCCGTCAGGCGGCCTCATCGTGCGCACCGTCGCCGAGGGCCTCACGAAGAAGGGCCTCAAGCAAGACGTCGGGTACCTCGTGCGCCTGTGGGGCGAGA
>JBGAFW010000085.1:0-43908 GCA_044227045.1 Labilithrix sp. | reverse complement strand
GGATCGATCGAGATGCCCTTCTTGAGGAGGCCGATCGCGAGATCGATCTCGCCGTTCTTGTACGCGGCGATCCCTTCCTCGAGGTACTTCTGCGCGTTCTTGTTGATGACCTCGGGGTCGTGCGGAGGCACGGTGCCTTGCTTGCGGCTCAGCAAGTCCTCGACGCGCGTCACCAGGTCGGCGATGCGGAACGGCTTCTCGATGTAGTCCTCGATGCCGTAGTTCGTCTTCAGGTCTTCGGCGATGCGCCAGCCGCGGTAGACGGCGCTCATCATCAAGATCGGGATCGATCCGTACTTCGCGCTTCCCTTGATGCGCCGCGCGATGTCGAAGCCATGCACCTCGGGGAGCATCGCGTCGAGCAAGATGAGATCGGGCGTCTCTTCTTTGACGAGGCGGAGCGCGATGAGGCCGCGATCGGCTTCCATCACGGTGTGTCCGCGATCGGTGAGCAGACGGCGTACGAGCTTTCGAATGTCGTCTTCGTCATCGACGACGAGGATGCGTTTGCCGGTCTTGCCGACGACCGGCGCGGCGGCGGCGCCGCTCTGCGGACCGGTGGCGCGACCTTCGAGACCGGCGGCGCTGCGTAGCTCGTCGGTGAGCATCTCGACGCGCGAGACCTCTTCGCCCATCTCACCGAAGTCGGTGGTGGAGAGCGCGGCTTCGGCGGCCGACTCTTGGATCTGTTGATCGACGACGACCGACGGCGCACCTGGCTGGACGCTCTCGCGTTCGCGTTTGTCTGCGGTCGTGCCGACGCCGAGACGTTCGAGCGCAGCGCGCGGCGCGTTGGGGCCGGCGTAGTGCCGCTGGCCTTGATCCTTGGCGTCGTAGGCGGCGCGGATCGTCTTCTCGAGCACCGTCGAGATCGCGACGTACGGATAGATGCGCCGGCCCGTGACGAACTCGAGCTCGTCGATCACGCGCTTGTCGTGCGGGTTGCCCATCGCAAGAAAGAGTCGGTCGTCACGCACGAGCACCGGGAGCACGCGGCTCGACTCCGCGACCTCGCGCGGGACCATGTCGAGATGCTCGAGCGAGAGCGCGAGCTGGTTCAGATCGATGCCCGGCACACCGAACTGCTCCGACAGCGCGCGAAGAACCTCTGTCTCGGGGACGACGCCGCTCGAAGCGATGCGCGATGCGAGGGGAACACCGTCGCGTGCGGACTTCTGCGTCTCGAGCTGCCTGTCGAGCTCCTCCTGCGAAATCAGCTTTCGCTTGAGAAGGATGCGACCGATCGGCTTCTTTTCATCCGACGACACGTTCCCTTCAGGCTACCTGATTTTCAGGTGCCGCCCAGGTCGTTCATGCGGTCCAGCGTGTGCTTTTTGTAGGCCGCGAACGAGCCCGCGCGAATCGCCTCGCGTGCGCCGCGAACGAGCTCTCCGTACCACCAGAGGTTGTGCAGGCTGAGGAGCCGCAGCACGGTCATCTCGCCCGCGAGATAGAGGTGACGAAGATACGCGCGGGCGTAGCCACCGGCGCAGCACGGGCAGCCACACTCCGGATCGATCGGCAGGCGATCCTCTTTGTAGCGAGCTTGCTTGATGACGACCTTGCCGAAGCGCGTGAGCGCCTGTCCGTTGCGTGCGTTGCGTGTGGGTAAGACGCAGTCGAACATGTCGACGCCCGCGTCGATCCCTTCGAGCAAGTCTTGTGGCGTGCCGACGCCCATCAAGTAGCGGGGTCGCTCGGGGTCGAGCACGTGCGCGACCTCGTGCAGCGTCTCGTACATCCGCGGGATCGGCTCGCCAACCGAGAAGCCACCGAGCGCGAGCCCGTCGAAGGAGGGGTCGAGCCCCGCGAGCTCCTCGGCGTGCGCACGTCGCAGATCCGAAAAGCATGCACCTTGCACGATTCCGAAGAGCGCCTGATCTTCGGGGCGAGGCGTCGCGAGCGCTCGCCGCGCCCAACGCGTCGTGCGTGACACCGCGGCCTCGACGTCGGCACGCGCAGACTCACCTGGTGGGCACACGTCGAGCTGCATCTGGATGTCCGCGCCGATCTTGCCTTGTACGCGCACGGCGACCTCGGGCGAGAGATGATGCTTCGCGCCGTCGAGATGCGAACGAAAGGTGAAGCCTTCTTCGTCGAGCGTGACGAGCGACTTCTGGACGACGAGCCCCTTCTGCGGGGCGCCCTTCGCCTGTACGCTCGACGCCGGAGCAGGGCGCGGGAGGTTGCCGCCGAGCGAGAACGCCTGGAAGCCGCCCGAGTCGGTGAGCATCGCATGAGGCCAGCGCGTGAAGCCGTGAAGCTTACCGAGCGACGCGATGACGTCGGGTCCTGGGCGGAGCCATAGGTGGTACGTGTTGCCGAGCATGATCTTGGCGCCCGTCGACGCGACCTCGTCGGCGGTGAGGCCCTTCACGCTGCCCTGCGTTCCGACGGGCATGAACGTCGGCGTCTCCACCTCGGCATGCGGCGTCGTGAGCACGCATGCGCGCGCGTGACCACGCTCGGCGTTGGCCAAGACACGAAACGCGAATCCCTTCGAGCTCGGTGCGGTCATGATGGAGTCTCTGCGATGGCTGGCGTCGCTCGCTCGTCGCGGGTCAAGAACATCGCATCTCCGTACGAGAAGAAGCGATAACGCTCGCGAACGGCGGCGCGGTAGACGTCGAGCACGCGGTCCTTGCCCGAGAAGGCGGCGACGAGCGCGAGGAGTGTCGACTTCGGCAAGTGGAAGTTCGTGAGGAGTCGATCGACGACGCGAAAGCGGTAGCCGGGCTGGATGAGGATGCGGGTCTCTTCGGCGCACGGACGCACGTGGCCGTCGCGATCGGGATCAGCGGCAGACTCGAGCGCGCGCACCACGGTCGTTCCAATCGCCACGACGGGAGCCTCACGCTCGCGCGCACGCACGATCGCGGAGGCAAGCGAGCGCGGCACCTCGAAGTACTCCGCATGCATCGGGTGATCGTCCAGGTCGTCGACGGCCACGGGCGCGAACGTGCCGAGCCCGACATGCAGTGTGCACGCCGCGATCTCGCAGCCCTTCTCTTCGAGGCGCTTCATGAGCGGACGCGTCAGGTGAAGACCCGCGGTGGGCGCCGCGACCGCGCCAGGCTCGCGCGCGAAGACCGTCTGGTAGCGCTCGGTGTCTTGGGCGTGCGCTTCGCGTTTGATGTAAGGAGGGAGCGGGACGTGCGCGCTTTGATCGAGCGCCGCGTCGACCGAGAGCGTCTTGTCGCTCGTCGAGAGGCGCACGAGGAAGAGCCCGTCGTCGGCCTTCCCCTCGATCTCGGCGACGAGCGGACCGGCGATCACCCGCGCGCCCGCACGGAGCGGCTTCGACGCGCGCGCCATCGCGCGCCAGCGGACGACGCCTTCCTCTTCTTCGGTCGCCTCGCCGCGATCGCGGCGGACGAGAAATACCTCCGCCTTGCCGCCGGTGCCCTCCTTCACGCCGAGGATGCGCGCGCGAATGACCTTCGTGTCGTTGACGACGACGAGGCTCTTCGCCGGGACATGATCGGCGAGGTCGCGAATGTACGTGTGGATCGGCGCGACCGAGCCAGGCGGCACGACCATGAGCCGCGCCTCTTCACGCTCCTTCGCAGGCTCTTGCGCGATGAGCTCGGGAGGCAGTTCGTAGTCGAGCTCGGCGACGCGCATGGGCGGCGCCGACACTCATAGCACGACGAATCCGTGACTCAGCGGCGACTTCCGCGAGGCACGTCGTCGCTCGCCGCTGCGACGGTGAGCGTCTCCTCCGAGCGATGCAGCGCGTGCCGGTTTCCGGTGAGGAGCGTGTCGCGACGCGAGACCCCGGAGCCGGGCTCCGCGCACCAGAGGCGGCGGGAGCTCGGCGGCCCGGACACCTTCGAGCGAACGAACTCGACCACCTCGCGGAGGTCGTAGGGCTTCGGGATGAAGCCGCTCACGCCGCAGTCTGCGCGTTCGAGCTGACGCTCGCTCAGGTGATACGAGCTCGTGAGGAGCACCCGTGTCCCGGGGTAGTTGGCCCGGAGCTCTCGCGCGAGCTCGAGGCCGTTCGAGGCGCCTTCGCTCCGCAGCATGAGATCGACGATGGTGACCGCGATGGGCTGCTCCGCGAGCACCTTACGAGCCTCGCTTGCGCTCGGCGTCACCACCACATCGAAGCCTTCGACCCGCAGCGCACTGGCGAGAACCGCAGCGTCCGCATCGGCCATGTCGACGAGAAGGATGGTCATTGATTGCTCCGCGCCGCGAGCCAGCAAGTCGGGTGCCAGCCACCGAAGCCCTCACTCTTGCGAGAAAGCCGCAAGGAGCGATCCCCGTCGCATTTCAGGATTGAACTATCCTGTTCAGAACTGGAGGAAGACCGACGGTTCGTCCGCACCTGAACGGCCCTGGTCAGTCCAATGACCCCTCTCGTCTCACGCAAGCCCCTGACCCTGTCTCCCAACCGGACGCGCTCAGGTGCGGGTCTCATAGGTGATCCCGAGACGTGTCATCTTTCGCCAAAGGGTGGTCGCGGAAATCCCGAGGAGCTCGGCGGCTTTCTCGCGGCTTCCATCCGAGTCGCGGAGCGCCGCTTCGATCGCCTGACGCTCCGCCGCGTCGACGACGCTCGCGAGCGTGCGTCCTGGGAACGGTGAGCCTGGCGACTCCTCGGGTCGCTTCGCCGGCAGAACATCGTCCTTCATGATGACGCCGTTCTGAATCATCGCGACCGCCTGCTCGATCATGTGCTCGAGCTCGCGAATGTTGCCGGGGAAGTCGTAGTGCTGGAGCACCTCGAGGACGCTCTCGTCGAGCCGCGCTTTGACGCCCATCTTCCGGTTGTACTTGTCGAGGAAGAAGGTGAGCAGATCTTGGAGGTCCTCGCGGCGCTCGCGAAGCGGCGGGAGCTGGAAGCGCGCGACGTTGAGTCGGTAGTAGAGGTCTTGCCGGAAGCGCTTCTCGGCGATCGCGTTGAGCAAGTCTTGGTTCGTCGCGGCGATGATGCGGACGTTGACCTGAATCGGTTTGTTCTCGCCGACGCGGCGGATCTCGTTCTC
This sequence comes from Labilithrix sp., assembly GCA_044227045.1. Lineage (GTDB taxonomy): Bacteria > Myxococcota_A > Polyangia > Polyangiales > Polyangiaceae > Labilithrix. Next base: position 38,914 of record JBGAFW010000085.1, on the reverse strand, counting down.
TTGGATCGCGCGGAGGAGCTTGGCCTGAAAGGCGAGGGACGTCTCGGCGATCTCGTCGAAGAAGAAGGTGCCCCCGTCGGCCTCTTCGAACATGCCTTTGCGCGCGTTGACGGCGCCGGTGAACGATCCCTTTGCGTGCCCGAACAGCTCGCTCTCGAGGAGCGTGTCGGTGATGGCAGCGCAGTTGATCGGGACGAACATCCGATCGGCGCGCTTGCTGTTCGCGTGGATGGCCTTGGCGACGAGCTCCTTGCCGGTGCCGCTCTCGCCGGTGATGAGGACGATCGCGTCCGTGGGCGCGATGCGCACGATGCGGCCAAGCACTTCACGCACGCTGCGCGAGCTGCCGACGATGTTCTCGAACTTGTAGCGATCCTTGAACTCGCTCGCGAGGAAGGCGACCTCACCGGCGAGGCGGCGGTTCTCGAGCGCCTTGCCGACCTTCACGAGCAGCTCTTGCTCGGTGAACGGCTTCTGGATGTAGTCGAACGCGCCGTAGCGCATGGCCTCGACCGCGCTCTCGATCGTGCCGTACGCCGTCATGACGATGATCTCCGTCATCGGCTGCGCGCCCTTCACGGCGCGGAGGACGTCGATGCCGTCCTTGGATCCCATCCGGAGATCCGTCACGAGCACGTCGTACGCGCCCGATGCGCCGCGCTCGGAGCCCTCTTCACCGCTCTGCGCCTCGTCGACCTCGAAGCCCGCGCCACGCAGCATCATCGCCAGCGTGGTGCGCATGTTTCGCTGGTCGTCGACTATGAGAAGCTTTGCGGCCATTGGGTGATCCTGGCCAGATATACCTCGCGGCGACGACGGGTGATAGCTATCTCCGCACGTACATTACGTTGTAAAGCGCCGCGCGCCCGGCAGACGTTACAGCCATGAAACGCGAGCGGGCCTTCGAGTCACCGTCAGCGCCGCTTCAGTTATTCGGAGCGCCGGCGTCGATCCATGCCCTGACGCGATCCATCGTCTTCTTCGGGTAGAAGAACTCGGTGGGCTGCTGGGGCATGCTGCCGACGACGTTCGACGCGGTCGCGTACGCGTTTGGGTTCAAGCAGTGCTTCATGCGCGTCGTGACGAGATCGCTCTTCGCGACGTCACCCGGAACGACGGGGATGGGCTTGAACGACGGCGCGTTCCCCACGCCCATCATCGACTGGTAGCAGTCTTCCTTGTCGAAGCAGTGGATGCCCGCCTTCGTGCCGTCGTCGCCGGGGTTGGCGTGGCAGCTGCCGCCCTTGAAGCCGCAGCTCCCTGGAACGCCTGCTTCTGCGCCAAAGACGTCGTTGTAGAGATCGGTCCACGTCGTTCCGTCTTTGAACAGACCCGGGACGTGGTTTGGGGCGCTGGCGTCTGCGGACTCCTCGGCCTGGATACATCCGAGCGGGGGTGGGACGAAGACGGGCACGACGGTGGCGGCGACGCCCGCGTCGCTCAGCTCACCCCCCGACACCTCGCCGCCCGCCTTCGCGCATGCGGCGACGAACGCAACCACGATGATCGCCGCAAACGCGGCCCGTGAGGAGAGCCGCTGGGTTGCGATCGTTTCACGCATGAAGCCGCCCTGACCCATGGTCGCCCGACGACGTTACCAGAGTCCGATCAGAAGAGGACGCCGAGGATCAAGCGGACGGTCTGCGCGGTCGACAGGCTCCAGTCCGAGTTTTTCGCAGGATCTTGCTCCTGACGGAGGTAGTCGAGGCCGCCGAGCGGGAAGAAGACACCGTACTGGAGGGCCGTGTAGAAGCCGCCCATCTTGTTCGGGTCGTCGTTGAGCGAGCCGTCTTTGGCTTGGTAGTAGAGCTGGAGATCGAGCTCGACGCCGAGGTCGCGCTTGTTGCCCGGGGTCTGGACGAACTCGCTCGCGCGGCTCCAGATGATCGCCGCGCCGCCTCCGAACTTCTGTCCGTTCGGGTTGCGAATGAAGTCGTACTCGACGCTGGGGCGGAAGTAGTACGCGCCCTGCACGCGCGTCATGATCTTGCGGAAGAAGATGTAGTCGATGTTGTAGGCAGGGTGGAAACGGAAGGTCGAGATCGCGCCGTCGCTGAGGCGCGGCTGGAGACCGTTCGCTCCAGGGATGAGCCCTTCGACGTTCGGGTCGCCGCTCGCCCAGCCGTGACCGAACTGAATGCGAAGCTTGTCTTCGACCGCTCGGAACTCGGCCTGCGTGGCGAGGCCCCACTGGCGCACCTTCACCGGATCGTTGACGCGCGCTCCGGCGGGGGAGTTCTCGATCGATCCCCAGATCGCCGCCGCCTCTGCCTCGATGCGGAGCTTGTTGAACAAGAACTGCGTCCAGAGGTCGGGGATGAACGCCTCGGCGCCGCGGCGCTCGAAGCCGTTGTTCGTGATCGTGCGATCGGTCGTGATCGGGTTTTGCCCGGCGACCACGTCGATGAGCTGCTTGCGGTAGACCGCGTAGATACCGCCGTTGAGGACGGTGTCGCCGCGCGAGAGCTTCAGGCGCTGGAGCTCCGGGTTCGTCCGGCGGGCCGCGAAGAGGACCCACTGGCCGACGTTCGAGAGGTTCGCCGTGTTGTAGGGCTGGCCGCCGTAGACGTCGTACGGCGTCGCGTTCGTCGGGCCCGTCGAGACGAAGTCCCACGAACCGCCGAAATACAAGTCGAGCGACTTGAGGCCGGTGACGAACATGATGCGGTCGGCGTTCGATTGGTATTCCTGATCGAGGCCGTCGCCGGAGTTCACGAGCATGCCGAGGCCCCAGTGACTGGGCATGCGGCCGAATCGGATCTGACCGACCGGCGTGAGGTACTCGGCCCACGCGCGCTGCACGTCGATCGAGTTACGGAAGCCGTTCACGCCAGCGGTGGGGGGACCTTGCGTCGTCGCGAAGGCGCCGAGCGGCGCGTAGCCGTTGTAGCCGTTGACCGCAGGGCTGTAGCCGGTCGACCCGATGCCGCTCGGGCGGAGCGCGTACGAGTCGGGCGTCGATCCGAGCACGAGGTTGTCGAGGAGATCGACCTGCGTGAGGATGCGGAGGTTGTCCGAGATGTGGATCTCGGGGTTGAGCCGGAGGCGCAAGTTCGCGTGCGCTTGCGACTTGTCGTAGCACTCGGCGAACTGCCCCGACGCGTTCGGATCTCCGCAGAGGAGCACCTGACGGCGCTGGCCGTTGCTGTCGGTGTACGAATGATCTTGTGGCTGTGCCCAGAGATTTTGCGCGCTGTCTCCACCCGGGGCGTTGTGCCGGCTGAGCGCGAAGTTGTGATACAGCTCGCCGCGCGTGCGGAAGTAGCCGTGGAGCTCGAGGATGGGCCGTGTGTGCGCCCACCAATCTTCGCTGTACACGTCGGTCGGACGCGCGCCGATCGAGCCGTCCGCGGTGGGACGCTCGCGCCCTTGATCACGGAGCTTCTGTTGATCCTTCGCGGGGTCGACACCGAGCGCGCCGCTTCCACTCGCGCCGGACGACGCAGGATCTTGCGGGATCAGATCGTCGCGCGTGGAGTCACCTGGCGCAGGCGCGGTGCCTGGACCACCTGGCTGCGATGCCGGCGGCGTCGAGCCCGGCTCACCGCTCGACGGACGAGGCGTCGTGGGTGGAGTGGTGGGTTGCGCGTTCGCCGACGTCGTCGTCGCGGTGAGGCCAAGCAGCAGCGCACCACCCGTGACAAAGGAAGCAAAGCGTCGAGAAGCGTAGTGAAAGCCGAAGGATCCCGGCCCTAGTGATGATCGGAAGACCATACGGGGCAGCCTTCTAACACAGTGGGACGGGCATGTGTGGGGCCTGAGCACGAAGCCTTCGGTTGCTCGGCCCACCCCCACGTTCAGAGATCCCCGCCTCAACCCGAACGAGGGCGCCGGCGGACGACAATCGCGAGGATTGTCGCAATCGTGAGCAGAATCGCCGCGAAATAGGCCGCGGGCCGTGGATGGTGAACCCCCCACGTGACGCCGCGTAGCGCGATGCCCGGAGCGGGCGGCGCCGTCGACCCGACGAGCGTGGCGCGAACGACCGCCTCCTGGCAGCCCAAAGCAGGCAGACCGGCGTCCCGTGCTCCATCCACAGGCGAAGAGCGACGAACGCACGTCGCGAAGCAGGTGAAGACGCTCGCGGGCGACTCCTCGAAGCCGATGAAGGTGTGTGCCACTCCGATGCGTGGACCCTCGAGATCGTTCGCGGATCGAAGCGTGAGGATGTCCCGATCACCGCGATGCGCGGGATCGTCGCTCGTTCGCGCGTCGATCGGGGCGCGCGCGATCTTCGACGACGCATCACCCGCGAGCGCACGCGTTCGCATGTCGACCTGCGGAAGCATGTCGTCGACCCACCCCGGGATGGGCGTTCGAACGCATCCCCACGCGATCATCGCGGCGTCGTCGGGCGCTCGTCGCACGTGCCAGTCCGTCAGCGAGGCGCCTGCGCTCTCGGCGATCTTCGGATGCTCGACGGCGTCGTCGGCGATGAGCCATGCGGGCGGCGCGGTGACGTCCACCAGCACGGGCGGCGAGGCCATGACGCCCTCGCTCTTAGCTCTCGCTCTTGCCGTGGTGATCGACGCGAGGCCGAGGGAGCGCGTCTTCGCGCGTCTCGGGCTGAAGCTCCGCGAGGAAGCTCTCGATCTCGCTCCGGAGCGCGACCAGCTTCTCGCGAACACGCGGCGTGGGCGGCGTGGCCGTCGCCGACGCGGACGCGATCGCTGCGCTCGCCGCCTCTGCGCTCTGCATGACGGACACGACGTGCTCGCTCTCCGGCGCCTCCTCGTCGTCCTGCTCGCTCGAGAGTGACACCTGCGACGCCGGCACCGCGAGGTCGTGATCGCGTGTGTGCTCGTGGTGGTGGCCGCGCTCGCGCTCGCGCGCCGACCCGAGCTTCGCGTGCGGCATCGACTCCGGTTCGTGCTGCAGCTGCACCTGCGCCTTCGCCAGCGAGGTGGTGGTCGGATCGTCGCCGTGCTGGAGTTTCTTCTTCGCGCCGGCGATGGTGAAGCCGTCGCGGTAGAGAAGGTCACGGACGCGAAGGAGATTCTCGACGTCCTTGCGGGAATAGACGCGCTGTCCCTTGGCGCTCTTCGTCGGGCGAATGCTCCGGAACTCGCGCTCCCAATAGCGGAGCACGTGAGGCTCTACGCCAACCAAACCTGCGACTTCGCCGATGCGAAAGAAGAGCTTGGGCGGCAGATCGTCCCTCACGCCTCTGGTCTATCAAAATGTCTCGACGTGGCGTTTGGAAATCACGCGCGGCGAGCCGCTCACGTCACTCTTTCGGAGCTTCGTTCGCGGTCGGCGCAGCGGCCATCGGCGTCGGCGGCGTCATGGGTGACGACGAAGACGATGAGCTCGCGGACGGCTGCGCAGGTAGGGCACCCTGAGGTGCTTGGTTCGCATTGGTTGGGGAGTGGTTGGTCCCCGCCTCCGCGACGTCATCCTCATCCTCGTCCTCATCCGGATCCGGAATGTCCTCATGCTCGCCGTTGGCGCGAGGATTCAGAGCTTGTTTGAGGATTTGGCTCGCCTTGAACGTGAGGACACGGCGCTCGCTGATCTTGATGGGATCACCGGTCTGTGGATTGCGACCTGGCCTCTGACGCTTGTCGCGCAGGACGAAGTTGCCGAATCCACTGATCTTGATCTTCTCGCCGCGCCCGAGTGTCTCTTTCATCATCTCGAAGACCATGTCGACGATGTCCGCCGATTCCTTCTTCGAGAAACCCCCGACCCTCGAGTACAGCGCCTGGACGATCTCTGCCTTCGTCATGATCGTCTCTCACCCCCGAACCAGCAGTGTTGGTAAAAAAGAGCCTCGTAAAATCACGCGAGCCCCTCGCAGGTACCGGATAGTAAACGGCTAATAAGGAACCGGCCAGCGGAAAAACGAAGGGTCTCCTTCTCTGCATTGCAGAAGTGGGAGACCCGTCGGTTTTGGGCATAAAAGCCCGCTATTTCGAGGGTATGACCTCGGACGAACACCTCAGGCAGCAAGCTCTTCCGACGCTGCGGGCGCCGGCGGTGCCATGCTGTCGGTCACCGGAGCGAGGCCGAGGCGTGCGGCACGGCGACGTGCGACTTGCTCGCTCGCGACGAGCGACGCGACGTATCCGTACCCGAACGTGAAGAGCATCGCGAACGGCGTGGCGAACCAGTGTCCGGTCTCGAGCGAAGCGACGACGCTCGCGAACGAGACGAGACAGAGGAGGACCTCGATCGACGGGATGTCTGCGCGAGCGCGGTAGCGGTGGCTGTGATTGGTGCCGTGCTTCGGCGTGCGGACGAACTCACCGTGCATCGAGCGAAGCCCAGAGAACACAGCCTTCGTGAGGTGCGGAGCGAGGCCCGCACCGAGGGCGAGCAGCGCCGGCAACGTGCGAAGCGCGTCGATGCGACGGCGACCCTGCGCCTTCTCGGCCATCGCGTAGAACGCGGCGAGCGATCCTGTCGTGCCGATGCAGAGCGGAAGATCGATGAGGAGCATCGTGGTCGGGTTCGTCGCGGGCATGAGGATGAGCGCCGGCAAGAGGAGGATGCTGAGGACGACCATGAGCGGGTAGGCGAAGTGCGGCGTCATGTGGAAGAAGGCCTCCGCACGCTGCATGAGCGTGAGGTCGGACTTCATGACGGGGCCCATCAGCTTTCGCGCGGTCTGCACGGTGCCCTTGGCCCAACGGAATTGCTGAGCACGGAAGGCGCTCACGTCTTCCGGAAGCTCCGCCGGCGTGACGACGTCATCGCGGTAGACGAACTTCCAGCCCGCCATCTGCGCGCGGTACGACAGATCGAGATCCTCGGTGAGCGTGTCGTGCTGCCAACCACCGCTCGTCGCGATCGCTTCTTTGCGCCACATGCCGCCGGTGCCCGAGAAGTTGAAGAGCCACCCGGCCGCGGCGCGAGCGCGGTTCTCGACGAGGTGGTGGCCGTCGAGCATCAGCGCTTGCACGCGCGTGAGCACCGACAGGTCGCGGTTCATGTGACCCCAACGCGCCTGCACCATGCCGACCTTCGGGTCCGCGTTGAAGTGAGGAACGAGACGGCGGAGGAAGTCGTGCTGCGGGACGAAGTCGGCGTCGAAGATCGCGACGAGCTCGCCCTTCGCGACCTTGAGGCCTGCATCGAGCGCGCCCGCCTTGTAGCCGGTGCGGTCGACGCGATGGATGTAGACGATGTCGAGCTCGCCGTTCCAATCGGCGCGCGCACCCTTCGGGAGCGACGGCGGATTGCGGCGGATGCTCTCGACCTTCGCACGCGCCATCTGGCGCGACTCGTCCGTCGAGTCGTCGAGCACTTGGATCTGGAGCTTGCTGCGCGGGTACGCCATGCGCGACGTCTCCTCCAGCAAGCGACCCACGACCGTCGCCTCGTTGTAGAGAGGAAGCTGGATCGTCACGTGCGGGAGCTTCTCGGGATCCTCATCCATCGAGAGCGCCGGCGTCGCTTCATGCATCGTCTTCAGCTTCTTGCGGAGACGAAGGACCGTCAGGACGAGATGTGACCGGTGAAGCCCATACATCGACAGGAGCAGGAGCACTGCGAAGTACGCGAAACACAAGGCAGAGTGCATGCGCGGAGCTTGACACCCACCTGCGCCGGCATTGTCACCAACTTGTAATTCGTTGTACAAGCTTGCCTAACACAGCGCGTAAAACGGCCCGCGTGTCAGACGCTTAATGAAGCGTCTGCAGAGCCATCGTGTGACTCAGATCGATGGCCGCCGCGAAGACGGTCTTGATGGCTCCGCGAACGAACGTGAGCTCCGTCTACCGTGGTTGACCGAGCGGCATGCTGTGATCGACTCGACGAACACCTTGGTCAACCAAGGTGCTCCGCGTTCGGGCGCCCGACCGACCGTCACCGCATGATCGACTCGACGACCACGCCGTCCGGGCGCGCTCGAAGCTCGGCTACCTTGGTCAACCAAGGTGCGCCACCTGCACGATCGAATCGACGAACACCCTTGTTGAAAAGGGTGCCGTTGACACGGAGCTACTTGCTCAGCCAAGGCAGCGCATGATCGACTCGACGACCATGCCGTCCGGGCGGGCTCGAGGCTCGGCTTCCTTGGTCAACCAAGGCGCATGCGGCGCCGAATCCGGCGCGCGATCTCATGGCCGCCCGACCGAGCGGCGTGCCACCCGCGCGATCGACTCGACGAACAGCCTTGTTGCGCTCGAAGTTCTTCTTACCTTGGTCAACCTGTTCCGCGTTCGTGATGGCGCGAAGTCATCGAGCGACGCCGTGATGCCTGCCGAACACCCTTGTTGAACAGGTGTCGAATCGACGAACACCCTTGTTGAACGGGTGCCGTCCGGGCGGGCTCGAGGCTCGGCTTCCTTGGTCAACCAAGGCGCATGCGGCGCCGAATCCGGCCAGCGGCGTGATCGATCGAAAAGGGCCCTCGACGTTCGGAGTTACCTTGGTCAGCCAAGGTGCGCGGGCGGTGTGGCTACGGGCGAGAGCCTTGGGCGATGAAGGTCGGTAGCGAGGCTTTGGAGCCGCTCTTCTTCGAGAAATCGACGTGGTAGTAGAGGCCGAGGGCGACCTGGAGGATCGTGTGGAACGAGGTGTCGGCGATGTCCGTGCTCGCGCCTGCGGCGCACGGGTTCGCGGCGCCCGTGGCCGTGGGGAAGCCGACGGTGCAGGAGCGGTTCGTGAACTGGCCCAGCGCGAGGCCCGCCTTCGGAACGATGCGGATCGGACCGGCCGGAATCGAGACGCCCGCGTTCAGCGCGACCTCGAAGCCCGTGTACGTCGAGTCGTCGACCTTCGACGTCGTCGTGCCGATGGTGCGCGTGTCCGTATGCGAGAGGATGCGCTCACCGACGCCGAGATCAGCGATGAACGAGACCTTGTCGACGTTCGGCAGAATGCCGGCGAGGACGCCGATGTAGATCGACGTGGTGCTCACCTCGGCCTTCGTGCCGGCGGGGATCGAGGAGGCGTCGGGGCCGCCGAGCGACGCGATCTCGAGCGTGCCTCCGACGAGAAAGAGGCGCGCGATACGTCCGGTCACGTCGAGGCCGACGCCCGGGCCTGCGGATGCGAAGTCTTTGAACTTGCGATCCTTCTGCACTGAGCCGACGGGGACGAACACTGCAGGGCGGATGCCGAGGAGCAGGCCCGTCGAGGACGGTCCTCCGTCCGGCGGGGGCTTCGGTTGCTCTCCGACGGGCGGCGGCGGGTTCTTCGGATCATTTGGATTTCCCGTCGGCGGGACCGCGACGATGCCCGTCCCACCCGAGACGAGCGTGAGCTCGATGCTCTTCTGATCCTTCTCTTGGATGTCGATCTCTTCCGGCTTCGCGGTGCCGTAGCCGGTCGCCGCCGCGGAGAGCTTGTACTTGCCTGGGTTCACGGGTCGCGCGATGTTCACCGCTTCGACCGGCATCTGCTTGTCGTTGATGTTGATCTGCAGGTTCTGGAGCGTCGTCGGATCAGGCTTGATCGCCACGCGAAGCGTCGGGATGCGAGGACGGAGCTGCGCGAGCTCCGCTTTCCCTTGCTCTTGCGCCTGCACGAACGCGTCGGGGGATCCGGCCGGCAGCGTCTTGCGGCTCAGCGTCTCGTAGGTCTCCGACGCCTCGACGAGCTTGCCCGTGAGCGCTTGGCATTCGGCGATGTGAAGGAGGTGTGTCGGCGCGTCGAAGAGCTTCTGCGCGGACTCGAAGCGACCGAGCGCCTCCCCCGGTTTGCCTTTGTCTTGGAGATCGACGCCCTCCGTGTACGCAGCGCGTGCCGCGGCCTTCTTCTCACCATCGGACATCTGCGCGCGCGCGACCGTCGCGAAGCAGAGAACAAAAGCGAAGAAGAGCGATCCGGCGAGCGCGCGGGAAATCACCCGAAGCTTCATAGGCCGCAGCCTATCAGATCAAGCTAGGTTCGCGGGGAAGCGCGTCCGAGAAGGCGCGACGGCAGGCGGGGAGGCCGCATCGAAGCACAATCGCGTGGGTGGCTGCATCGAAGCACAATCGCCTAGGAGCGTTGTCGCCTAGGAGCGGGAACGCTCAGTAGCCAGGGTCGTTCTTGTTCGGCTTCTTCACCGACGCGGTGGGCGTGGCCGGCGCGGTGGTGGTGGCCGTCGGCGGCGTCGGGACGGGAGGCAGCGGCGGCGTCGGCGTGCCGGGTTTCCCCGTCGCCGTCGGCTTCGTGTTCGGCGGCGTGGGAACCTTGCCGGCGCCTTTCGCCGCGATCTTCGTGTCGGCACCCGCGGTGTTCGCCGGGTCTTTCTCGGTGGTCGGCGGCGGCGTGGGGTCGGTCGTCTTCTCGGGAGGGGTGCTCGACACGATCGCCAGCGAGGACGGCGGCGGTGAGCCACCGTTCGTCGGCTCGTGCGCGGGCTTCTTCAGCACCATCACGACCGCGATCGTCGCGCCGATCGCGAGGACACCGCCGAGGATCCCGCCGACGAGGAGCTTGCCCTTGCCGGAGGGAACGCCAGGGACAGCCTCCGCCGTGAACGGCGAGTTCGTCATCGCTCCGGGCGGCGGCGTTCGAAGGTGCGCCGCCATCGGATCGTGCTGTTGGCCGTGGCCGTGGCTTTGGTTCTGCGGCTGCGGCGTGCCGTAGTTGCTCGGCGAGTGGCTGCCGACGCCCTGCCCCGAGTGCGGGTAGCCTTGCGATCCCATTTGAGGGTTGGGGCCGCTCATCGGCATGATGCCGTTCGGCGTGATCATGCCGGGGCTCGCGCCGACGGTCGCCACGTTCGAGAGCGGGGCGCCTTGAGCCGAGCGCGTGGCGATGCCTGCTGCGAAGCACAGCGCGTCGGAGAGCTCGGTGACGTTCGCGAAGCGGCGATCGGGCTCGCGCTCGAGCGCGCGCATGAACCATGCGTCGAAGTTCGGTGGGATGCCGGGCACCACCTGCGAAGGCTGCGGGACGGGTGCGGTGCAGATCTTCACGAGGAGATCGCCGACGGACTCACCGTCGAAGGGGAGGCGACCCGTGACGCACTTGAAGGCGATGACGCCGAGCGACCAGACGTCCGTGCGGTGGTCGACGTTGCGGAGGCCACGCGCCTGCTCGGGCGACATGTAGAAAGGCGTGCCGAGGACAGCGCCCGTCTTCGTGCTCGACGTCATCGCGGGGTTGCCCGGGCTGTTCGACATCTTGGCGATGCCGAAGTCGAGCACCTTCGCGGTGTAGTCATCGTCGTCCGCGGTCTTCACGAGGAAGACGTTCTCGGGCTTCAAGTCGCGATGGATGATCCCGCGCTCGTGCGCGCGGGCGAGGCCACGGCACACCTGCTGGAGGATCTTGGCGGTCTCTTGGAGCGAGAGGCGCTTGCCGCTCGCGTTCTCGATGTACTTGTCGAGCGGCTCGCCCTGGAGCAGCTCCATGACGATGTACGGCTTGCCGTCGTCGGTGACGCCGTGGTCGTAGATCTGAATCGCGTGCTTCGACTGGATGGTCGCGGCGGCCTTCGCTTCTTTGTCGAAGCGGCTGCGTGCCTCCTGGCTGTTCGCGTACTCGGACTCGATGAACTTGATCGCCGAGGGCGTGCCGAGCGAGACGTGTCGCGCCTCCCAGACCGACCCCATGCCTCCTCGGCCGATCATCCGAACGAGCTGGTACTTGCCCGCGACGAGACCCTGTGAGGGCGGCGCTTCAGCAGGATTCATCATCGGAAGGTCTCACTAGGTTCTTCTTTTCCCGGGCGTGCCGCCCACCAAGCACATTGCGAACCTGTGCTGTTCGAAGCTTGGACGCACGCAAAGCAATTTGGGTTCAAAACGATGCCGTGACCCTCGAAAAAGATAGCGCGAGCAAGGGTCTGAAGGAAACGACGTGGAGGTTAATTTCTTCCAGGAGATGTCCGCAGAAGTATTGTCCTTGCGCGAGTTTTCGGACGAACCGGCCCTTCTGTGACCAAAGGCACACAGAATCCATGACAGGGCACCGTGACAAAACAACCACACGGCTGGGTTTGCATGTCGTGGCGTGTGCTTGCATCGCGCCGCGTTCGTCACGTGGGTTGCGCCGCCAAGGGCGCGAAGAACCACATAACTGACGCTCCGTCGTCAGCCTCGTGGGTTGCGGACGCCGAAGCTGCCTCCTACGGTGTGCGCCGTGTCATCACCGCCCGCCGCGACCCTTCCGCCTCCTGGTGCCGACGATGTGCTCTACCTCGTCGACCTCTCCGGCTACGTCTACCGCGCCTACCACGCGATCGCGCCGCTCTCGTCGTCGAAGGGCGAGCCGACGCACGCGGTGCTCGGCACCGTCAACATGCTGCAGAAGGTCGTCAACGAGCGCCTTCCGGCGATGTTCGCCGTCGCGATGGACTGCGCCGGCCCGAGCTTTCGCAAGGAGCTCGACTCTCGCTACAAGGCCACGCGTCAGGCCGCGCCGGTCGACCTCGGCCCGCAGATGGCGCGATGCGAGGAGATCGTCCGCGCGTACAACGTGCCGATCTACAAGCAGGAGTCGATCGAAGCCGATGACCTGATCGCGGCGGTGATCGATCGCGCGAACAAGGCGGGCGTTCGCGTCGTCATCGTCGGCGCGGACAAGGACCTCATGCAGCTCGTCCACGATGACGACAACCGCGTGATGCTCTGGGACTCGATGCGCGATCGCGTCTTCGGCCCGAACGAGGTCGAGGCCAAGTTCGGCGTGAAGCCGAGCCAGCTCCGTGATCTGCTCGCGCTCACCGGCGACACGTCCGACAACATCCCGGGCGTCCCCTCCGTCGGCCCGAAGACCGCCGCCGATCTCCTGAAGGAGTACCAGACGATCGAAGGCATCTACGCGAACGTCGACAAGGTGAAGCGGCCCAAGCTCCGCGAAAACCTCATCAACCACGAGGCGGACGCGCGCATCTCGCAGACGCTCGTCACGTTGAAGGCCGACCTCGACATCGAGTTCGACAAAGAGAAGCTTCGCTACGGCGGCGCGAACCTCGACGAGCTGAAGCGCCTCTTTCTCCATCTCGAGTTCGGGCGGCTGCTCGATCAGATCAACGCCGCGCAGCAGCGCCTTCGCGACGGCAAGCACACGACCGTCGGCGACAAGGGCGCCGGTCGCGCCGTCGCGATGGTCTCGGCCGCCGCGCGCGTTCAAGAGCCCGTCGCGCCCGTCATCACGCGAGCGTACAAGCACGTCGTCGACGCCAAGGAGCTCGCTTCGTTCCTCGCGAAGGCCAAAGAGTCAGGGGTGCTCGGCCTCGGCGTGTCGATGACGCTCCCCGATCCGATGCGCGCCCAGATCCTCGGCGTCAGCCTCGCGTACGCGCCGGGCGAGGGCATCTACGTTCCGATCGAGCACCGCTACCTCGGCGCGCCGAAGCAGCTCACGTGGGACCAGGTCAAAGCCGCGATTCAGCCGCTCTGCGAAGACGCGTCGGTGCGCAAGGTCGCTTACGATCTCAAACGCATCGAGGACCTCTTCTCACGCTTCGGCATTCGGATCGAAGGCAAGATCTCCGACCCGATGCTGGCCGCGTATCTGATCGATCCGGAGGCCCCAAACGAGCTCAAGGACCTCGTTCGTCGTGAGCTTGGGACCGAGCTCGCGCTCTTCGAGGAGAGCGCGCCGAGCAGCCGTCGCAAGTCCGATCGCGTGATGTTCGACCAGCTCGACGTCGAGCGCGCGACCCTCTACGCGGCGCCGCACGCCGAGCTCGCCGTGTCGCTCGCGTCACGTCTCGACGCTCGCGTCGCCGGTGACGGGCTCGGAGATCTGTACGAGAACGTCGAGCTGCCGCTCTCGCGCGTCCTCGCGGCGATGGAGCAGAAGGGCGTCCTCGTCGACACCTCACGTCTCTCGTCGATCGCGGCGAAGGTCGAGTCCGAGTGCCAGATCCTCGAGGCCAAGGCGCAAGAGGTCGCGAATCGACGCTTCGCGATCCGATCGCGCGATCAGCTCGAGTCGATCCTCTTCGACGAGCTGAAGCTCCCCGTCGTGAAGCGGACGCTGAAGGGCGGGCGATCGACCGACGCGGCGGTGCTCGAAGAGCTCGCCGACAAACATCCTCTGCCCGCCGTCATCCTCGAGTACCGCGAGCTCGACAAGCTGAAGGGCACGTACCTCGAAGGCCTCCCGCGCGCCGTCAACCCCGAGACCGGCCGCATCCACACGCGCTTCGAGCAAGCGATCACGGCCACCGGTCGCCTGTCGTCGACGGAGCCAAACCTCCAGAACATCCCGATTCGCAAAGAGGTCGGCCGGCTCGTCCGCTCGGCGTTCGTCGCGCCCGAAGGTCATCGCATCGTCAGCGCGGACTACTCGCAGATCGAGCTTCGCGTGCTCGCGCACCTCGCGAAAGACGAGGCGCTCGGCATCGCGTTCCAGGATCGCGTCGACGTTCACACGCACACCGCGTCGCTCGTCTTCAACGTTCCCCGCGCCGAGGTCACACAGGAGATGCGTCGCCGCGCGAAGGCGATCAACTTCGGCCTCATCTACGGGATGGGCGAGCCGCGTCTCGCGCGCGATCTCGGGATCACGCGACAAGAGGCCTCCGAGTTCATCAAGACGTACTTCGAGCGATTCGTCGGCGTGCGTCGCTTCATGGAGCAGACGATCGCGAACGCGCGGGAAGGCGAGGCGGTGAAGACCATCCTCGGCCGCCGTCGCTTCTTGCCGAACCTTCACTCCTCGAACCGCGGTCTCCGCTTCGAAGCCGAGCGCGTCGCCAAGAACACGCCGATCCAGGGCGCCGCCGCGGACATCTTGAAGCTCGCGATGATCAAGCTCGGGCGCGGTGACGTCGTCCCGGGCTCACGCATGATCCTCACCGTCCATGACGAGCTCGTCTTCGAGGTCCCGACCGAGCACGTCGAAGAGGCGAAGGCGAAGATCAAGGACGCGATGGAGAACGCGATGAAGCTCGATGTGCCCCTCGAGGTCGAGGTCGGCGCCGGAGCGCACTGGGGCGAGGCCCACTAACGCCCGCGAGCGGGTCGCTGCGATCGATCGCGAGCCTCAGCCACGCGGGCGACAGGGGCCGCTGTCCTCGACATCGAGGTCGTCGTTCGACAACCCGCTCCCGTCGTCGACCTTCTTGAACAGCGTCCACGCTCGTGATGCTCCGACGAGCTCGAAGCGCGGGCCTGCGGGCATGCGTGACCACGGATCGTGGTCGCTCGCCTCGCTCCGAACGAGGACGTAATCGAAGTACGCTCCGTCGCGGCGGTTCCTGTACACGCACGGCGAGCCCCACGCCATCGGCGTCGGCGGGCGAGCGCCATCCTTGTATTGCACGGGCCAATGCGACGTCTCGCTGAACGAGAAGGACGCGACCCCGCCATAGCGCGCGCGGTAGTAGCTGCCGAAGTAGCTGAACACGTTCGAGTTGGTGTGCTTCGAGATCGGCTTCATGTTCAGCATGACGAGCCGCTTTCCGTGCGGCATCGCGCGGAGGAGATCATCGAAGCCCGCGACCTCGTCTCGCTCGAAGGCGTGCACCTCGTAGGCCGCGTTGAACGAGAGGCCGAGCGTGACGAGCGCCGCCGCGACGAAGACCGCTGCGCCCTTTCGTGACGCGAGGATCGCCGTCGGGAGGAGGATCGCGAACAGGCCGACGAAGATCGACATCCGTGTATCGAGGAGAAACGCCTCTGGCCCCACCTGCGACGGAGAGAAGAGGCGCACCAAGAACGCCGAGCCCGCGAGCGCGTAGCCGCACCACGCGAGCTGCTTCGCCGAAGGGGTCTCGCCTGGGGTCTCTTGCGCCGATGCATCGGGCTCGACCGCCGTCCGCCTTCGCGAGATGAGCAAGCCAAGCAAGATCACGAGCGAGATGCCGAGGACGTCATCGACCTTCGACCGGAACGTGTCGAAGAGCCACGTGTGTAGGCTTCCGAGGATGTTCACGCGCGGCTGCCACACAACGAGCGAGCCATGAGGATCCGCGCCGCCGCGGATCGTGTGGCCGCGAAGGAAGACGACGAGACCGAGCGCACCAGCGGGCGCAAGCCAGAGAAGACGTCGCGGGAGGACGAGGAGCGAGCGCAGGAAGCCTTGTGGTCGACCTTGGAGGATCCACGTCAGCAACGCCGCGTCGAGCACGAGCAGCGCGAACGACGAGAGATGCAAATAGAAGATCGCGATCGCCAGCGCAGCGAGGCCCACGCTGCGTCGGAGCGACGAGCGCTCGCTCTGGCGGATGACCAGCGCGAGGGCAAAGAGGACAACCGGCACCGACGCGACGAAGTTGAGGATGCCGACGATCAGGTTCGTCGACCAGAAGAGCCCGCACCCGAAGAGCGCGAGGCGCGGATCCTTCTTCAACGCGACGAGAAGCGTGCGAAGCGCATACGGGTACGCGAGCCCCACGACGGAGAGCATCACGATGTTGGCGCGCTCGGCGCTGCCGGTGACGACGGAGAGGAGCGCCCCGGTGCCGTGGTAGAGCCAATACGGCGTGTCGAGGACACCGGCGACCGTGAAGTACTCGGCGCTCTTCCACGACGGATCGCCGTAGTGCCGGAGCGTCGCCATCGCGGCGAGGTGCTCCGGCAAGTCCGACATCGGCAGGTGACGCGCGCAGAAGAGCGGCACGATGCTCGCCACCGCGCAGACGAAGAGCAGCAGATCCCACGGCGTCGCGCTGGGGTTCGTCTTGGCGTCGCGTAGGTCGCGAACGAGCGAGTGAAGGAGAGACGTCTTCATGGCGCTAACGTGATCCGCTCACGGGTCGGCGACGTCGACGGTCGTGCCCGAGACGAGGCCGCACTGGCCTGGCGCGACGGGCGCGCAGCGCGTGACGGTGTGCTCGTCACCGCACCGGATCGGCGCCGATGCGTTCGGCTCGATCGCGAGCCAGGTCGCGTCCCCTGCGCAGCCCGCGGCCGAGGCGGCGCCGCCATACCCGTAGAACGTAGATGAGGAGCTCGGGTATGCGTACGCGCCGTAGCCGAAGTCGTACGACTCCCAGCCATAGCCGTAACCGTAGCCGCCGTAGTTGGTCTCGTTGGCGTTGTAGTACGCCGACGAGTAGTAGCCGGGCGAAGCGCCGCCACACTTCGTGTCGCTGCTCAAGTACGCGCAGTGCTTGTAGTCGAGGCAGAGCGCGACACCCGCGCCGACGTTCATGCACGCGGTGCCGCTCGGACAGGTCGACGAGGACGTGCAGACCTTGCGGCACGAGCCGTTGAAGGCGCGCTCACCCGCGGCGCACGAGAGCGCGTTCGAGGTCGTTCCGTTCGGCTCGTCGGGCGCGACGAGGCAGGCAACAAGGAAGAGCGCACCGGCTCCAGCAAAGAAGAAGATTGGCTTGCGCATGCCTGTTCATGTCCGGGGCGGCGGATCGCGATCGAGAAATCGTCGTGCTGCGTCGGAAATCGTCCTAGAGGGCCGAGCGGCTCACACGCGACGCTCCGACCGCGGTCACCGAGTAATAAAGGCCGCAGCCGTCGGTGGCGAGGACGGAAGGTGTCTGGAGAGGGACCACGTCGACCGTCGAGGGCCCGCCAATTCCATCGATCGGGACACCTTGAATCGTGGCGCCGTCCTGGCCTTCGGTGCGAAAGAACGCACGGCCGCGCGCCGCCACGACGCTCTTCGCATTGCGAAGCCCCGAGGCGATCGTCGAGACCGCGCCGGTCGCCACGTCGACGCGTGTGAGGCGGGCGCCGTCGACGCAGAAGAGGCTGTTGCGATCGTAGAAGAGGGGAGTGCCGCCCGTGCACGCCACCGCGAGCGATCGTGGCTGCAGATCGGTCGCGGCGAGCGCGCTCACCGTTTGGTCGTTGCCGAGGTAGAGGATGTCGCCGTCGGAGGTCACCCATCGCGCGCGCGACAACGTCGCGACCCGCGTGGGCGTGATGGTGGGATTTCCAGCGTCGAAGCTCCACGTCATGACCGCGTCGTCTTGCGGGCGCGTCCAGAACGCCACAGACGCGCCGTCGCGCTTCGCGAGCGCGATCGACGTCGCGCCGCTCTGGTTGTCGGCCGCGGTGACGACGCCGTCGCTGACGCGGACGCGGACGACCTGGCCTGTCGCGCGGAGGGAGACCCACGCATGGAGCCCGTCGAACGCGAGCGCGATCGGATCGCCGCCGATGCGCGCGACCTCTTCGAACACGCCGCGGCCGCTCCGCGCCGTGAGCGCGACGGCTAGCGTGCCGCTCGCGTCTGCACGCGTGAAGATGCCTGCGATCGAGCCAAATTCACGGGATGCCGCGAGCGCACGAAGCTCGCCAAAGGACGCGTCGAAGGCGAGCGACGGCGCGTACGTGCTCGCGTCGGCGCACGGGACGTCGGGCGTCGTGGTCGTGGTCCCGATCGGATCGCCGAGCGAGACGTCGCGCGTGCACGACGTGGCGAACGCGAGCGCGACGAGAGCCCCAAGCGTTCCCGCAGGTGGAGTGGCGCTGGCGATCCTAGGGAAGATCCACGGCACGTCGGACACGGGATACTAGCGGGCTTGAAGGATGAGAAGCGATGAAGCTCGCGCCGAGCTCACGCGCCCGCGCGCGCTGGCCCGACCGCGCGAGCGCTTCGATCTCGAGCACCCGCGCCTCCTCCGACATCACGCCGTGCGGAAAGCGCGTGTCGTAGCGGCCAAGCACCGCGAGGGCGTTCGCTGAGCGCCCCGCGTTCATCTCGCGGCGAGCCTCGTCGAGCATGGTGATCTCTTCGCCCACTGCGCTTGCGGGTTTCGCGGGCGGCGCCGGCGCGTCGAGGACGGGCTCTGACGGGATCGGCGGCGCTGTGCGAGGAGCAGAAGGAGCAGCGGGCGCAGGTGGAGACGCCTGCGCGGTGGGTCGCACGTTCGTCGCGACCGCAGGAGCGTTTGCAGCCAACGCGACCGGCGCGGGTGCGATCGGGACGGGCTCGCTTTCGGTCTCGACAGAAGGCGCTGTGACCGGCGTAGAAGAGGGCGTCGCGACGGCCAAGCGCGGCGCGATCACCGCGGTGGGCTTGGGCTCCGAGGTCGAAGCGGGCACCGTGACGGGCGTCTGGATCGCCTCGTGCACCGCATAGGTCGTCGCGGCTCCGCCGACGGCGAGCGCCGCCGACACCACGATCCACTTCGCGGCGAAGAAGCCGGCCGACGTCTTCGCGACGGCGCCTGCGCCTGCGCCGCTCGCTGCGCCTGCAGCCGCCGACGCGGACGCAGCGGTGGTCGTGGCGATCGCGGCGCCTGCGCCGAGGGTCGCGAGAAGGGCAGCCTTTGCGCCAGGTGAAGGCGTGTCGCTCCGCGCCGAGCGGAACGCATCGCCGAGCGCGCCTTCGAGATCGCTGAGGCGTGTGAGGTCGTTCGACGGCTTCATGTCGACACCCCTCGCTGCTCGTCCTGCGCGCGCATTCTCTTCATCTGCGCTTCGATGAGCTGGCGTGCACGGCGGATGCGTGAGGCGACCGTTCCGGGTGGAAGGTCGAGCATGTGGCCGATCTCCTCGGTCGTGAGCTGTTCGAGCTCGAACAAGATGACGACGCTGCGGAGGTCGAGCGGGAGTGGCTCGAGGAGCGCGTCGAGGAGCGCGCGATCGGACGCGACGTCTTCCGGTGACTTCGACGGCGCGACCATATCGTCGAGCGCGTCGGGCCCGGCGCTTCGCTTTCGACGCTCCGCCCGGCGTTCGTTCGAGGCGACCCGCATCGCCGTCGAGAACAAGAAGGCTTGCTCGCGGCCGCGTGGGATCTCCGCGAGCCGGCGTGCGGCGACCAGGAAGACCTTCTGCGCGGCGTCGTCGACGTCGGTCATCGGTACGCCGAGCCGCCGGAGCGATCGCCACACGAACGCGTGCTCACGATCGACGAGCGCGCGGAGGCGAGCACCGTCCTCGACATACCCGTCCGCGTCGGCTTGCTCGCGACACGGCACGAACGGGAAGGAGGCCGAGCTGGACATGGGAAGAAGGAGGCGAGGGATGCGTGGTTTTCCACCGCACAGGAGGAATGTCCGCAAACCCTAGCTTTGATCAGAGAAAATGCACGCCGAGGCCCAACGTCGCGCCAAGGGTCACCACCGGCGTCTGGAACACGCGAGAATGACCGACGAAATACGTCGAACGCTCGAACGGAACGCCGAGATCCAAATCGGCCATCAGGCGCAGCGGACCGCCCAAATGCGCCTCCATTCGCGCCCCTGCGCCGATCGTCGCAAAGACGCGGTCGTCGAGCGTGGCGCCCTGAAATCCCTCGCTCCGAGCCTGCGCGCGACCGAGCACGCCTCGGAGGCAGGGTCGAAGCGCGAGAAATGCCGGCTCTGCCGATCCGAGCCGGGCGCGAACCGGACACAAATCGACGGCGGCCGCCTGGAGCGCCGACGTCACGCGCGCTCCGGCTCCGGCGTCCGTGACGGTCGCGAAGCCGATCCGACCACCGGCGAAGACGGCCGGCGCGAAGAGCCCCGCGCGCGAATGACCGCCGGCCATGAACCAGGCGGTCAGGGCGGGGGCCGCCGTCGGCGACGCCGCCATGAGCACGCCTGCCCCTGCGCCGGCTGCGAGATCCCATCGCAGAGGATCGTCCTTCAGTGTCGAGACCCGATCGGGCGAGACGGGCGGGCTCGCCGGAGGCTCGACGGGAAGTGGGCGCGCGGGCGTCTCGGCAGGCAGTGTCGCGGGGGGAGGCGGCGTCACGGGATCGGGCGCTTCGCTGTTCTCGAGCGCGAGCGACAGCGTGAACGCGAGCGCGTCATGCACCTCGTCGCAGGTCGACGCGGTGACGACGCGCGTCGACGTCGTGCCGTCGGGGCGCGTGAGCACCAACGTTCCTTCGAGCCCATCGGCGCTCCTCGCGACGACGCGGAGCCTCGCGCGCGGCGCGGTGCTCGCGGAGCCGTCTTTGATCACCGTCACGCCCCGCGACGCGATCCGCGCATCCATCGCGTCCGCGCTCCCATCGCAGCCGCTTCCCGCGATGATCTCGACGACCACCGATGGCGCGAGCATCGCGATGGGAAGAGCAAGAGGAAGCACGGGGAAGAGATCGCACAGCTATTTCAGTGAAACAACCCTTCGCCGAGCTCGACGTGATGTGGAGAGGTTCGTCGCAGCGCGATCACGTCGGCCGCGTCGCATGCCACCGCGAGCTGCGTCGAGGACGTCGTCAGGATCCATTGGACGTTCGGCAGCGCGCGGCGAAGAAGCGGGACGAGCGCGCGAAGAAGCGCAGGATCCTGCTGGTTCTCGGCGTCGTCGATCACGACGACCCCTTCACGCTCACGCGGCGACTCGGAGCCTGGATACGCCGCAAAGAGGGCGCGCAGAGGCAACGTGACGAACGAGACGAGATGGCGTGCCGCGCGGGGCATCGTGTCGAACGCGACGAGACCTCCGCGCGACGAGCGCGCTTGGGGTTCGAGCGTGGTGGGGCTGACGCCTGCGTGCCGGAGATCGAAGGGCTCGAGGACGACGTCGATCACCTCGCGAATCGCCGCCTCGAACCGCGCCAGGGTCTCGAACTCCGCGCGACCTGCGCCGAGCGCGCTCGCCACCGACGCGTAGGAGATGATCTGCTTCGTCTCGCGCGTGAGGTCGGCGCGCGTCGGATCGTCGAACGACGCGTTCGGTTGACGAATGTCGTAGCGGAGGATCGTCCGCTCCGGCACCGAGAGCATGTTCGGTGTCCGTGAGAACCAGCGCGCTCCCGAGAACGAGACGAAGACGTGGCCGCCTTCGTTCTGCGCACGGCGGTCGAAGATCGACTGTTCGCGCCGTCGGATCATCGCCGCCTCGCTCGTCTCGCCCGGGAGAACGGCAGACGGGCTCGCGACCGTCAGCGCGTGTGGTCGTTCGGGATCGTCCTCACCCAGCAGCCACTCCGTCGCGACCCATGGCGGACCTTCGCGTGGAGGCCGCCCCTCGGCCCGTGCGCTCGCCGGCGTCGGGAGCGGCGGGATCGCGTGTCCGGGTCGCGTCACCGAGAGCGCCGACACGAGCGACGACTTGCCCGTGCCGTCTCCGCCGAAGAGGATCGTCACGGGGCGCGGCGGCGTCGGCGTCGCGCTCTGGATCGTGGCGTAGATCAGCTCGCCGAGACGAGGGGACGAGCCCTGCTCGTCGGAGGCGAAGCTCGCGGCCTCGACCTCTTCCTCCTCGTCGGTGCCCGGTGACAGCCGCAGCACGGCGTCATCGAACGGACCAACGTTGTGGAGCTGCACACGGAGAAGGCGCATGCCGACCGTTCATCGTAGCGATGCTGCAACCTTCTTGCGCGGTTGATTTGAAGCTCAGCGCTTGGGGCGCTTACGCGTGACGACCGCGGCCGCCAGCATGAGACCGAGGAGGACGCCGCCCGTCGTGCCTCGACCCGAGCCCACCGCGCCGACGGCACAGGACTCGTTCGAGGTGGGCTTCTCTGCCGTAAGCGGCGAACGAACGGTGGGGTTCGCGCGGGGACCTGTCTCAGTGCCGACGGGCTCGCCCGACTCCACGATGGGCGCGCCGCCGGCGATCTTGAACGCGTCGGCGAACAGCGACGACCAGCCTGCGGTGGTCGTGTAGATGTGGCCGAAGTCTTCGTCGCATTCGCCGCCGCGCGAGACGACCCCGACCACGGCGCCGGTGTCTTCGCTGATGGCTGGGCCGCCCGAGTCGCCCTGGCAGATCGACTTGCCCACTTCGAACTCGTGTGCGCCGAGCGCCGTCTTGCTGTCGGACACGCCCTTGCCCATCGCGAGGATCGGGACGTTGGGCTTGCGGAGACGCGTGCCGATCGGGAGCTTCTTGTCGTTCTGGCCGTAGCCGACGGAGCGGACGCTCTCGCCGGGCGCCACGCCCGCGCCGAGACGGACCGCGATGGGCTCGATGTTCGTGAGCTTCTGGTCGAGCACGACCAGAGCGATGTCGTTGTCGCAGAGGTACTCGCTCTTCGGAGCCACGATCGCCGCTGCGGTCGCGTCCGATTTGCCCGCGAAGCGCGGCGATGCGCCGACGTAGATCGTGATGTCCGAAGGGTCGTGCTCACCCGAGACGTGCGCGCCGTTGGTCGACCGGCCGTTCTCGTCACATGCGACACTCGACGTGATGCTCTTCGTCACGCAGTGGCGGGCGGTGAGCACGACGTTGGGCGAGACGAGGGCGCCGGAGCAGAGCTCGAACGTGCCGTTGCCGTTGTCGATCTTCAGCGCGAGCACGCCGGGGATGGAGTCGGGATCGTCGTCCTTCGCGCCGCCGAAGATGGTGGGGGACGACCCGAGCTCGACCCGAGCCTGCACGTCATCCTCGCCGTGCCCGGTCTCGGCCGCGCAACCCGCGACCGCCGACATGAGAAGGAGAGCGGGAGCCATCAGGGCTGGTGACCGGCCGATCCACCAAGCGGACCTACGCTCACGTACGATGTGCGCAACGGTAGGCCTTTGTGCGGTTGCTTTGAGCGCAACGTACTTGGCGGAAGGGAGCAGAGCAGTCACTGCAGCTCCACCCTTCATGTTGTGTGCCTATATGCGACAGCTCTGGCATTGGACTTACCTCAAGCATAAGGTGCGTCTTGATGCCCCTTGACGCCTCCATTGACGCGAAGAGACAAGAGACCTGATCCTGCTGTCATAGCGGAGGGGAAACTGTGCCTGGTGGACACCCTCAAACCCCCGGGTTAGGCTCGCCTCGCAAGGGTTTTCAAGGCTTTGGCCATGGGCCGCGTCTTGCTACGCCCAATCGCTCATAGGGTTTGGCTCCGAATCTTCGCGAGCCTGTTTCTTCGATTGTCCTGATGGTCAACTCCGACGCCGCGATTCGAAGGGAGCTCCTCCACCGCTCCGATGGTGTCGGGCTCGACGATGCCTCGCCGGTTCCGGGCTCATCGGGGGTCAGGCCGTCGAGCGCTTCGTTCCGCCCGCGCGCCTCGATCGACGCAGGCGTCCGGAAGCTCAGCCACATCACGCTCACGGACAACCAGGTCGCGCTCGTCGCGAGCGCGGTCCTCTTCGTCGTCGGCGCGTGGCCGCTCCTTCTCACGGAGGTTCCGCCTTACCAGGACCTGCCGAACCACCTCGCGACGCTGACTGTTCTGCAGAACATGAAGTCGTATCCCGAATACGTCTTCAACGGCTTCTTCAAGACGAACGCCGCGCTCTTCACGTGGCTCTACGTCGTCGGCAAGCTCGTCGGGGTCAAGCTCGCGGCGCGCCTGTTCGCGATGACGACGCTCGGTCTGAGCTCCTTCATCATCCCGCGCTTCGTCCTTCATCTCACGAAGAGCCGCGGCAAGACGATCGTCGCCTCGCTGTTCGCCTGGCCGTTCGTCCACAACTGGTTCGTGTCGATGGGCATGCTCGATTTCGCGATCGCGCTGCCGATGTCGCTCATCCTCTTGCTGCTGCTCGATCGCCAGCGCCAGTCGCCCACCGTGCTCCGCGCGGTCGGGATCACGGCGCTCGGGATCGTCACCTGGTACGCGCACGTCTTTCCGCTGCTCGTCGTGCACCTGCTCGTGACGATCGAAGCGCTTCGTCAACCCACGTGGCGCGAGCGCATTCGAAACGCGATCGCAATGGCGATCCCGCTGCTTCCCATCACCATCCTCGCGGTGATGTCGGTGACGCAGCACGTCCGCGACACCGTCGGGCCCACGCCGTTCGTCGACTCGAAGCTCCTCGCTCCTTGGGAGCTCGCCTACAACTTCTGGGCAGAGTGGTTCTGGGGCTACACGAACCTCTCGCTTTCGAGCCTCGTCCCGTGCCTCGCGCTCGCGTTCATCAGCTTGCGTGCGCTGACGCGCGGCGGCGCGAAGGAGCGCTCTCCCGCCTTCTTCTCGGGCTGGGCGATCCTCGCGCTCACCCTCCTCTACTGCTTCACGCCGTACAAGGTCACGAACTGGTTCCACGTCAATTCGCGCCTCATCCCGTACTTCTGGATGGGTTTGCTCTTGTACGTGCCCGAGCGCCTGCCGAAGTCGCTCGTCGTCGCGCTTGGCCTCTCCGGCATCCTCTACACCGCGGGCATGGGCATCGACTACGTGCGCCTCGATCGCGAGCGTGAGGAGTTCTCGGCCGGCGTCGAGGCCGTCCCGGAGGGCGCGCGCCTCTTGCCGCTCCTCTTCCACCACAAAGGCGTCTCGGACAACACGCGCAACCTCCTCCACGCGTGGGGCTACTACGTGATGGAGCGTCGCACGGCGGCGCCGTTGCTCTTCGCGCACTCGCACTCGTTCCCGGTGACCTACAGCTCACCGCCGCCGCTTCGCTTCCACCATCTCGTGCTCGAAGGCTTCGCGCCCGACATGGCTTCGCCGGCCTCGATGTGCCGAGGGGCGACGCGCATCGACGACTGCGACGCGCTCTACCAGACGGAGTGGCAGAAGTTCTACGCGGACGCGATGCCACGTTACGACCACCTTCTCGTCTGGGACGCGACGCCCGAGGCCCTCGCGAACATCCCGAAGGAATACGAACGCACGTTCTCGCGCGGGCGGCTCCAGATCTACGCGCGTCGTGACAACGCGATCGCCTCGCCCTGACGACGACGCGCACGCGCCGTCCGAGCCCGGCGAACCCGTTCCCCCGGTCGTCGTTCCCTCGATCCGATGGGGGCTTCACCCCCAAACCCCGATCGTCGTTCGCGTCGGCTCACTGCTGATCGCCATCTCGATCCTCGCCGCGCTCCTCGCGACGCTCTGGTTCGTCGTCCGCACGATGGGCGTGCGCTCGCCTTATTGGGGAGAGGCCGAGGTCGTGTTCGAGGCTTCGCGTCTTCGGAACAAGCTCCCTCTCTACGTCGATCCGTTTCTCGGCGCGCACGAGTACGGCGATCCACCGTCCCGTTACTACGTCACGTACCCGCCGGTCTGGACATGGGTGATCTCACGCGTGGGTGAGTCGGGAGCGCTCCTCTTCGGCCGCCTCGCGTGCACGATCGCGTGGTTCGGCGCGCTCGCGACGCTCGTGTGGACCGCGCATCATGGCGCCGCCACGCGCTGGGCCGCGGCCCTCGGCGCCGCGTTCGTCGCCGGCATCTGGGTGCTCGCGAACTTCGCGACCGTCGGTCGTCCAGACTCGATCGCGTGCGCGCTCGCGGCGATCGCGCTCGCGCGATCGATCCGCGACAAGACGGTGGACGACGTGTCGGTCGCGCTGTTCGTCCTCGTACCTTGGGTGAAGCCGACGGTGATCGGACTGCCGATCGCGGCGATCGTCGCCAGCGCCGTGCTCGATCGCGAGCGGACGTGGCGCACGGTGCGCACCGCGTTCATCGGCTTCGGCGCTGCCTTCGCGATCGCGCATTTCGGATCGAACGGTGCGCTCCTCATGCATGTCGTGCGGTCGAACGCGCAGCCGTTCACGCTCGAGGCGTGGCTCGATCAAGTCCCGGCGCGGCTGCCCTTCTTCTTGCCGCTTCTCGTCTGGGCGCTCGTCGTCGCATGGCAAGAGCGCGCCGATCGCGGCATGAAGATCGGCTTCTATGCGCTCGCGGCGTCGCTCTCGTGGACGCTCCTCGCGCTCGCGAAGACGGGGTCCTCGTCGAATTACTGGATGGAGCCATGCATCGGCGCGGTCGTCGTGATCTCTCGCGCGCGCGAGCCCTTTCCGGTGCCCTTGCGGGCGGCACACGTGCTCGGCGCGCTCGGCCTCGTGCTCTGGGCCGACGTCGGATCGATCCGAAGCGCCTTCGAACATGCGGACGCAGAGCGGCGCGACGCAGCGTTCCTCGCCACGATCAAGGCGAGCTGCGGCGTCGTTCGCGAGCGCGGTGCGGATCCGGGCGGAGAAGCACCCGACGTGATCGCCGCCGACGAAGCGGGGATCGAGCTCGCGTTGAACGGTCGCATCCTGACGCCCACCTACCAGATGGTGCATCTCGTCAAACGCGGCATCTACCCGGCGTCGCTCTGGATCTCCGACCTCGAGTCAGCGAAGACGCGATGTCTCGTCGAGCACACCGGGCAGATGCGGCTCGACCCGACACTCGCGAAGGCGATCACCGATCACTTCGTCCTCGTCGCTGACGACTCCGGCTTTCGCGTGTGGAAGAAGAAAGACTGACCGTCACTTCATCCGAACGCGGACGTCGATGCGCCGGCCGATCGCGAGCGCGAAGAAGGCGCTGCCCTCTCCACCCGCGAAGCTCCCGCCGATCGCGAACACGTCGCCGTGAAGCCCGTCATGCACGGAGTCGCTGCTCACCGTCGCGACGATGTGAAGACGGGTGACCTTGCCCTTCGCGGTGAACGGACGTCCTTGAATGAGCGCCATCGTTCGACGAATGCCGCCAGCGAGCGCGGCGTTTGGCGTCCCGAGCACCTGCGTGCTCTGGATGTGTCCCGACTCGTCGAGCGTCAAGACGACGTCGGCTTCGCCCGCCGTGCCGATCGGCGTTTGGCGCCACGCGGGATCGGCGCTCGCGGCTTGCGGGAACCCGCGCGTGAACGCGGTCGCGAGGTCGGAGGCCGATCGCTCTCCGACCGCTCCATAGAGCGCCGCGGCGCCCGACCCGTTGCTCGCGCTGTCGGTCGGGTTGGGATCGGCATGGCCAGCCGACGGGCGTCCGGCATGCGACGGTCGCTGCGCCGCGCGGGCGCGTGATGGCGGCGCCGGTCGCGCGGGCGCGTCGCCTTCTTCGTTTGGGGCGGAGGCGGCGGTCGTGTCGGGCGACGGCGCGGCGTTCGCGAGCGGGACCTCGGCGGTCTCGGGCGCAGGAAGCTCGAACGTCTCGCCGGCCGTCTGCGGCGCGGGGTCGGCGGGCGGCTCGACCGGCGGATGGGCAGGACGAAGCAGCAGCGCCGCGACGAGGACATGCGCACCAACCGAAGCTCCGAGGGCCATACCGTTACCGCGCACGCTGGGATAGTGTGCCACTCTCACGCGAAGTTCCCTTGACCTTGTTAAAGGAGAGAGAATGGACGTCGCTCACTCGAGCGACACAGTGGGAGGGTTTGGGACGAGGCACGGGTTCCCAACGTAGGGAGAACGCAGAAATGCCCGTCTTTTCCGAAATCCGCTTCGTACCTCTGAGATGAGTGACGAATGGGTTGCACGCGGCTTGCCTGTGTGCGAAGGAACCCGGAATCCCTCGAAAATGAGCGCCACAAGCACTGCCCCAAGCCCACGATCGATGAGAAACCCAGCACCTGAGTCGAGCGCGCACAAGGCCGCCCTGGCACCGAAGCGACTGTCCGGCGTCACGATTCCGCTCTTCTCGGTGCGCTCGAGGACAGACTGGGGCATCGGGCAGATCACGGATCTGCCCGCGGTCGCCGCGCTCTTTCTCGCCGCCGGGCAGAAGCTCCTTCAAGTGCTTCCGACGCACGAGCTCGCCGATGGCGAGACGAGCCCGTACGGCGCGCTGTCGGCGTTCGCGATCGATCCGATCTACATCACGGTCGAGGCGGTCCTGGAGGTCACGCCCGAGCTCGTCGCCGACGCGCTCGGTGACGAGGGAAGGCGCGAGCTCGATCGCGTGCGTACCGAGAAGACGGTCGACTACAAGGCCGTTCGTGCGCTCAAGCGGCGCGTCCTCACCAAGGCGTTCGATCGCTTTCGTGAGCGGGAGCTCGCGAAGGACACGCCACGCTCACGCGAGCTCTTTGCGTTCGTGGAGCGCGAGAGCGCATGGCTTCGCGATCACGCGCTCTACGCGGCGCTTCGCGCAAAGCACAACGGCTACGGCTGGTCGACGTGGCCGGAGGACGAGCGCGATCGCTCCGCAGCGATCCTCGCGCTCGCGTCCTCTCCTCGCGACGACGGCGATGAAGGTCTCGGCACCCGCGTGCTCGAGCAGATGTACCTGCAGTGGCTCGCTCACGAGCAGTGGCACCAGGCACGCCAAGAGCTGAAGCGAATGGGCGTCCTCTTGATGGGCGACATGCCATTCATCGTCGGAAGCGAGAGCGCCGACGTGTGGGCGCATCGCGAGCAGTTCCAGACGGACGTGTCGCTTGGCGCGCCGCCCGACGAGTTCTCCGCCGACGGCCAGAGCTGGGGTCTCCCCGCATACAACTGGGCCGAGATGGACAAGGACAACCTCGCGTGGCTGCGCGCGCGCGCCGCGCACACCGCCGAGCTGTTCGATCGGTTTCGGATCGATCACGTCGTCGGCTTCTTCCGCCAGTGGGTCACGCGTGAGCCTTCGCCCGAGTCCCTGAAAAAGGAAGCGTCGGGGAGCGCGGCGCCGAAGAAGCGCGGCCACTTCGATCCGGAGCGCGAGATCGATCAGCGGATGCGCGGCGACAAGGTCCTCCGCGCGATGCTCGAGGCTGCCGGCGCTGGCACCGTGATCGCCGAAGACCTCGGCGTCATTCCGCCGTTCGTTCGCGAGACGATGCAGCGCCTCGATCTCCCTGGTTACAAGGTGCTTCCGTGGGAGCGCAACGAGCACTTCATTCCGCACGACCCGCGGTCGTTCCCCGAGGTCTCGGTCGCGACGTGGAGCACGCACGACACGCTGCCGATCACGCAGTGGTGGTACGAGCTGCAAGATTGGGAGCGTGAACGTCTCGCGAAGCTCGACGAAATCCGCCTCGATCTCCCCGAGCACGATCGCGAGCTCGCGCTCGTGAAGCTGCTGTTCTCGTCGCGCTCGAACCTCACGCTCCTGCTCGCGCAGGAGGTCATCGGCGACAAGACGCGGATCAACCTCCCTGGCACGGTCACGGCGGACAACTGGACGTGGCGGCTGTCGCGGCCGATCGAGGACCTCCGCGAGGACGGGCACGTGACGAATCGCCTCGGAGAGATCCGTCTGCTGGCGACCCAGGCGAACCGCTTCACCGACGGCTGACCAAACGGCCGCGTTTTCTCGCGAAGGATCCCAAGCGGGCGGCGTCCGTCGGGTCAAAGCCCCGTGCGAGGCTTGCTTTCGCGCTTCGGTTTTCTCGGCATCTTTGCGTGCGCCGTCATCGTGACGTCGAGCTGCTCGCCGGCGCGGCATGCGCGAACGACGGCGCTCGAGCTGCCAGGCGAATTCGTCGAGCGCCACGACGACACATGTCTCGTCCCTCGGCTGGGAGACCGAAGCGTCGCGCAGCTCAAGGCATGCATGGCGCTCGCGCGTGAGGTGCGCGCGTGGGGAGGCACGCCGCGTGAGACGCCTCCGTCTCCACAATGTCCGATGCGCGTCCGCATCGCAGGTAACGGCAGCTCCGTCATCGCCGATCCGCTCACGATCGCCAACGCGTTCGATCCGGTGCCTTGGGACGAATGTGTCCCGACTCCGTATCTCGTCGGGACGCGCCGCGCGCTTCACGTCGACGATGGGTGGTTCGTCGCGTACAGCGGGCTCTCGAGCGGTGAGCTCTTCTGGTCGAGCGAGGATGGCCGCGAGAAGCGCGCGCTCTCGGGAGCACGCATAGCGGGCTTCGCGCGTGCTCCATCGGGCACCGTCCTCGCGCTCGCGATCGGGCGCGCTCGCCTCGGTAAGGGCGGCGTGATCGCGCTCGAGCGCACGAGTGACGAGCGAGGTCACTACGGCGCGCGCTTGATCGCCTCGCTGCCCCTCGAGCCAAGCCCGGTCGCGTTCGATGACGGCGGCACGCTCGTCGGCTTCGCCCAAGGCTTCGTGTTTCGCGTGAACGAGCTCGGCGAGGTGAAGAACGTGCACTACGTCGCGCGTAACCTCGGGCGCGTCGCCTCGATCGCGCTCGGAAGCGATGGCGTCTACTACCTCGGCGTCGAGTGCGGCGTCCTTCGACTCGTGCCCGAGGCGAGCGCCGGCGTCACCTACCGTGAAGAGTGGTGGTCGGCGAGGAACGGCGCGTCCGGCCGCTGGGCGCCGTGCCTCGACCCGTGAAGCTCGGAAGCGAGCGGGATCAAGCGGCGATCGAGTCGTTGAACTCGCGCCCGAACGCGAGCGGCGTCGTCTTGAAGTGCGAGGCGAACGCGCGATGGAAATACGCGGGATCCTCGAAGCCCGCTGTCTTCGCCACTTCGCGCACGGAGAGATCGGGCCGCGTCGCGAGCAGGAGCGCCGCTTCCTTGAGCCGCACCAGCATGCGGTAGCGCGCAGGCGTGACGCCGTAGCGTGCCGAGAATTTGCGGGCGAACGTCTCCTCGTGGACCCCCGCGATCTCTGCGAAGTGGCGCATGTAGAGCGGCTTGGCGAAGTGGCGCATCAGCTCGAGGCGAGCGCGCTCGAGCGCGTCGACCCGAACGAGATCCCCGTAGCGCTCGATGAACGAACGCACCTCGGCCTCGATCGTGTCGACGCTCCCTTGCAGGTCGTCGCCGAGATCGAGCGCGTGGGCGATCGCCGAGCCGAGGCTCAGCATGTTTTGGTCCGTGAGCGCTTCGAGCCGTCGTGGGAAGCCCACGATGTGATCGCCCGAGGCGGCCGGATGATCGCCGCGAATGAGGAGACCCACCTCGCGTCCGGCTCCGAGCGGATCCGGCTCGTAGTGCGTCGAGTACTGCTCTCCAAGGTTGAAGACCGAGATTTGACCACGCTCGTAACGCTCCTCGCCGCGATGCCGCGACTCGAAGCAGCGGGCACCCGACAGCGTCATCCCGATCTCGAGGCCGAAGGATTGAAACTCGAGGACCGGAGACAAACGCTCGAACGAGTACGACCAGGCGAAGAGCGCTTGCCCCAGTCGAATTCGTCGAAAGTGATTGGCCGCCATCAAAAGACCTCTCTCTTGCTTCTCTGCTTTACGTTCCGCCGCAGCCTTTTCGAGCATCGGGTGTGCCAACCGATTTCGACGCGAACGCCCATGAAATCGCGGGCGGCAGGGCGGATCGTCCCCGAGCCCTGAAGCGTGCGAGATCGGGCCTTTCTTTCGTCCGCAACCGAACGCCCTGCTGCTGTAAGGTGCGCCTCGACTTTCATGGAAAAGCACGTGCGACCTGGCCGACATGCGCCCCTCGGAGCGACGTTCGACGGTGAGGGGGTGAACTTCGCGGTGTACTCCGAGAATGCGACGGGCATGGAGCTGTCTCTCTTCGACGAGCACGGAGAAGAGAAGCAGACGATCCCGCTCCGAGAGCAGACGATGCACGTCTGGCATTGCTACGTGCACGGCGTGAAGCCCGGCCAGCGCTACGGCTTTCGCGCGAAGGGACCGTACGATCCGCCGCGCGGCCTCATCTTCAATCCACGCAAGCTGTTGATCGATCCGTACGCGCGCGCCTTCGACGGCAAGGTCGACTACACGCAGCCGGTCTTTGCATATGCGGGCTCACCTGCGCCGGGCTTCGCCGATACACGTGAGCGACCGAACGAGGGCAGCGCGGATCTCCGAGACAGCGCACGAGGCGTCCCGAAGAGCATCGTGATCGACGAGCGCTTCGATTGGGAAGGCGACGTTCGTCCCGACGTCCCGTGGGCAGACACGATCCTCTACGAAGCTCACGTGAAGAGCATGACGGCGCGGCATCCGAAGATCGCCGAGGGCATCCGCGGCACCTACCTCGGCCTCGCGAGCGATCCGGTCGTCGAGCATCTCCAGAAGCTCGGGGTGACGACGATCGAGCTCTTGCCGGTGCACGAAGCGATGAACGAGTGGTCCGTCGCTGCGCGGAAGGCGAACAACTACTGGGGCTACTCGACGCTCGGCTTCTTCGCGCCCGATCAGCGGTTCGCCGCCGAGCGTGGCGGGCAGGTGAACGAGTTCAAGCGCATGGTGAAGCAGCTTCATCGCGCTGGGATCGAGGTGGTGCTCGACGTCGTCTACAACCACACCGGCGAGGGCGATCACATCGGGCCCACCGTCGGCCTGCGCGGGCTCGACAACCCGACGTATTACCGCCTGCGAAACGACAACCGCGCTCGGTACGAGGACTACACGGGCTGCGGCAACAGCTTGAACATGACGCACCCGCAGACCTTGAAGCTCGTCATGGATAGTCTGCGTTACTGGGTGACGGAGATGCACGTCGACGGCTTCCGCTTCGATCTCGCGTCGACGCTCGCGCGCGAGCATGTCGGCGTCGACAAGCTGAGCGCCTTCTTCGACATCATCCACCAGGATCCGGTCCTCTCGAACGTCAAGCTCATCGCGGAGCCGTGGGACCTCGGTCACGGCGGCTATCAGGTCGGCAATTTCCCGGTGCTCTGGACCGAGTGGAACGGTCGCTACCGCGACGCCGTTCGCCAGTTCTGGACAGGCGGCAAGCACACCGTCGGCGAGATGGGCTACCGACTCACCGGCTCGAGCGACCTCTACGAGGACGATGGTCGTCGCCCGCACGCGAGCATCAACTTCATCACCGCGCACGACGGCTTCACGCTCCGCGATCTCGTGACGTACGAGAAGAAGCGAAACCTCGCGAACGGCGAGGACAATCGCGACGGCTGGGACGACAACATGGCGTGGAACTGCGGCGCCGAAGGACCCACCGACGACTCGAAGATCAACGAGCTACGCCTGCGCCAGGTCCGCAACTTCTTCGTCACGCTTCTTCTCTCGCAAGGCGTGCCGATGATCACCGCAGGCGACGAGATGGGTAAGACGCAAGGCGGCAACAACAACGCCTTCGTGCAGGACAACGAGATCTCGTGGATCGATTGGGATCTCGATCGCGATCGCGAGGCGCTCTTGGCGTTCGTCTCCGAGATCGTGTCGTTTCGCCGCCGCCATCCCGTGTTTCGCCGTCCCCGGTTCTTACGAGGCGAGCGCATCGGCGGGAGCGACTTGCCCGACATCGCGTGGTTCCGTACGGACGGGCGTGAGATGAAGGAGCCAGACTGGCAGAACCCGCCGCGGGCCGCGATCGGCCTGTTTTTGTCGGGCGACGCGCTCGACTGGCGCGACGCGAAGGGCGAGACCGTCATCGACGACACCTTCTTGATGCTCTTCAACGGCTCGCACGACGAGCTCGCCTTCACGCTGCCGAGCGGCGAGTGGGGAAGTCGGTGGGCGCTCCGGATCGACACGAGCGAGAGCAAGATGTCCGACGGCGAAGAGCTCGACGCGAACGCGCGCACGACGCTCCCTCCTCATAGCGCCCGCATCTGGAAGCGCATGCTTCCGGGCAAAGGCTCGTGGGGACGAACGCTTCGCTCGGCGCGCGGCGGTTTCTGAAGCGTGCGGATCAGCGCGCCGGGGTGAGCACGCGAACGGGGATCGACGTCGCGGACGTGTCGGTGCGGCCGGCGAGCGGCGCCGCGAGCGTGTTCCACTTGTTGGGGAGCGCCTCGAACGAGACGTCGACGACGTCGCCGGACTTCGGCGCGTAGTAGCCGCCCACTTCTTGGGTCACGTTGCCGATCGTGCCGCCCCACGCCGAGCCGTGGCCAGCGGACGGGCAGCTTGCGTTCGCCTTCACGTGGCAGTCGACCGTCGCGAGCTTGTACGTGGTCTTGAAGAGGCCATTCTCGATCGCGGTCGAGGTGGAGAGGATCTTCGCGCTCGCATGACCCGAGGGCGACGCCGAGAGGCTCTCTGCGCCGGCGGCGCTCGCGACGCCGGGTCCGCTCTTTCCGGACAGCGACGGGACGAACGCGATCGCCGTGACAGCCGCGGCAGCGATGAAGCCGACGCGGGCGCGCTTGTCGTTACGCGCGCGAAGCACGAGGAAGAGGAGGAGGCCAAACGCAGCGAACATCGCGGCGTGCGACGCCGTGCGTGACGGCGGCTTCGGCGCGACGGTGGCGCTGCCGCAGCCGTTGCCGCGCGCTTCGAGCTTCGTGCTGTAAAGCTCGGCCAAACCCGCGATGTCGTCCGACGCGGGCGAGCGCATCGTGGCGTCGTTCGGCGCCGAGTAGCGATACATGAGCGCGTCTTTGCGGCCCATCTCGTCGTTCATGCCGAGCGAGTGCCCAAGCTCGTGCGCGATGACGTGGTGGAGATCGTAGACGCTGCCCGAGGTGAGGATGCCTTCGTCGGCGTGGGTGAGCCCGTCGGTGTTCGAGGGATGCGCCGCGCTCGCCGACGCCTCGTCCGTCTTCGCGAAGTCTTGCGTGCCCGGCGCGGCGAGGACCTCGAACGTGTAGGAGCCGTTGAAGATCACGTCGGCGTCGAGGATGCGACCGGACGTGTTGTCGTACGTGAGGACGGTGATGGCGAGGGCCTTGCCGGCCGGCGCGTACCCACCGCGCATGTAGAAGATGCCGTTCTTCGAGTCGAAGCCAGGCTTCGTCGGTGACAGCTCATCGCGGCTCTTGATGACCAGGTCGGGCGCGCCGACGGTGCCGCTCCACGAATCCATCGCGTGCGCGGTCGCGGTCGAGCCGTTCTGCACGTTCGTGTCGATCGACGGATCGATCGTGTAGCCGACGCTTGCTTCGTCCCAGTGAACGAGGTCGCCCTTCGACGTCTTCTTCACCGCGTATGCGTCAGCGTTGGTCGCGATGGTCGTGAAGAGCGCGAGCGATGTGAAGGCGAGGAGGCCCTTCCTGATCAGCCCCGAAGAAGGGGATGAGTCGATCGCTTCTTTGCGAATCAGACTCTGAGCAGAAACACGCGCCACATAGCTTTGATACGCGAAACAAGTTGTCTCATTTCAATTTTAACAAGCTCACCCAAAAATGAGTGTCAGGCTGTAACGGTCAATCGCTGCACACCCCGCAGCCACCGTCGCCGTACGCGCGCACACTACGAACGGCACTGGTGTGAGTCACAATCGCGTCTCAATAGTCGGAAACGACGACACGAATTGTGCGAATTCGCGATGGATTTGAAATAGCGCGACGCGTCATGCTCTCGACGCGAGCATGGAAAGGTCGGGCCGACACCTCCGTCTGCTTCGTTTGGACGAGAGCGTCGGTGGAGCGCTTTACCTACGAAGCGCGCGTCACGAACACGAACGCGTGACGAGATCGCTTCAGTCGCGCGACGAGGACGTGATCGCTGGTGAAGCCGTGCTCACGGCTGCGCCCGCGCCTGCGCCAGGGTTGCTGTTGCGATCCGGCGGGCCACCAAGCTTGTAGCGTTCGAGCTTGCGATAGAGCGTCGTGCGATCGAAGCCGAGGATCTTCGCGGCCTGCGTCTTGTTCTGGCCGACCGCTTCCATCACGCGCTGGATGTAGCGGCGCTCGACCTCTTCCATCGTGACGAGGTCGCTCGGATCTTCCGTCGCGACGACGACGTACGAGGCCTTGTACTCGCGGACCTTCGGCGGGAGGTCTTCGACGTTGAGCTCTTCGAATCGCGCCAACGCGATCGCGCGCTCGATGCAGTTCTGAAGCTCGCGCACGTTGCCCGGCCAGGAGTAGCTGAGCAAGCGCTCCGCGACGGCAGACGAGAACCCCGACACCTTCTTGCCCATCGGCTCGGCGAGGCGCGTGATGAAATGCTGCGCGAGCGACAGCACGTCGTTGCCTCGCGCACGAAGCGGCGGGAGATCGACGTGCACGACGTTGATGCGATAGTAGAGGTCCTCGCGGAAGCGGCCGCTCTCGACGAGCGACTCGAGGTCGCGATTCGTCGCCGTCACGAGGCGCGCATCGAACGGCGTCTCGG
Source organism: Labilithrix sp. (assembly GCA_044227045.1). Lineage (GTDB taxonomy): Bacteria > Myxococcota_A > Polyangia > Polyangiales > Polyangiaceae > Labilithrix. Next base: position 2,731 of record JBGAFW010000085.1, on the reverse strand, counting down.
TCGTTCCGCCGACGGGTCGCACCGATCGCTCCTCGAGCGCGCGAAGCAGCTTGGCCTGCATGCCGAGCGGCATCTCGCCGATCTCGTCGAGGAAGAGCGTCCCGCCGCTAGCTTCGACGAAGAGCCCACGCTTCCCGTTCTTCGCGTCGGTGAAGGCGCCCTTCACGTGGCCGAACAGCTCGCTCTCGAGCAAGCTCTCCGTCACGGCCGCGCAGTTGATCGCGACGAAGGGGCCATTGGCTCGCTTGCTGCGCTTGTGCACGTCACGTGCGACGAGCTCCTTGCCGGAGCCGCTCTCTCCCGTGACGAGGACGGTCGCGTCGGTCTCGGCGACGCGAGCGATGACCTCGTGCACCTTGCGCATCGCCGGGCCGTCGCCGACGAAATCGGGGTTCGGCTTCGAGCGCTCCACCTCGGCGCGCAAGCGCTTTACTTCATCGCGCAGTCGCTTGTTCTGAGCGGCGCGCTCCACCGCGACGACGAGCTGATCGATGTCGAACGGCTTCGTGATGAAGTCGTAGGCGCCGGCGCGAAGCGTGGCGATCGCGGTCTCGAGCGAGCCGAACGCGGTGATGACGATCACCGGGAGGTCTTTGCGATTCTTCGCGACGCGGTCGGTGAGCTCGACGCCGCTCATCCCGCGCATGTTGAGATCGGTGACGACGACGTCGAAGTCTTCGCGCTCCAGGAGCTCCCACGCGGCGTTCGCGCTGTTCAGCTGAACGGCCTCGTATCCGCGACGGCTCAACGCCTGCTCGATCACGTTGGCCATCTCGGGCTCGTCATCGACGATGAGAACGCGTTGGCGGGGCTCGGGGACGGTGCTGATGGTCGTGGATTCGGACGTCATTTGTTGGCTCTCGCTGGAACGAGCTTACCACTCGAGCGCCTAGGTTTGAGGAGCAACGACGCCAGATTGCGGCGGCTCGACCGGAAGGTACACGGTGAAGCAGGTCCCTTTTCCGAGCTCGCTCGAGGCCTCCATCCAACCGCCGTGATCCTCGACGATGCCATGTGCAACACTGAGCCCAAGACCAGTGCCTTCGCCCACGGCCTTCGTCGTGAAGAAGGGCTCGAAGATTCGGCCGAGATTCTCGGCTGAGATCCCGATGCCGGTGTCGCGAACCTCTACGACCGCGCAGTGCTCGGCGCGATCGGCCCCGTGTTTTCGGCGAGCTTCGGTCTCCTCGCGGACGCGGATCGTGAGGTCGCCGCCCTCGGGCATCGCGTGGATGCCGTTGATGACGAGGTTCGTCAGCGCTTGCTCGATCTGGGCGGCGTCGATCTTGAGGCGCACTTTTTTCGGGGGTGTCGGCTCCACCTTCATTTCGACCTGAGCCTTCTTGGCCAGCGCGGCGAGGAGCTGGGTGGTGTGGCTCGCGAGATCGGCGAGGTCCGTCTCGGCCCTACGTGGTGATCGACGCCGGGCGAAGTCGAGAAGCTGGCGAACGATCTGCGTCACGCGGTCCGTCTGCGAGACGATGATCTTCGCGCTCTCGGGCGCCTCGGCGGAGGGCACCTCACCGGTCGCGATCATCTTCGCGCGCATGGAGATGACGTTGAGCGGCGTCCCGAGCTCGTGCGCGATGCCGGACGCGAGCGTGCCGACGGTTCGAAGCCGATCGGCATGCCGTAGCTGCTCGAGCGCCGCGAGACGTTTGTCGGTCTCTTGCGACGCGCGCGTGCGTGCTTCGGTCAGCGCTTCGCACATCGCGTTCAGCTCTTCGACGAGCGAGGACACTTCGTCGGAGCCGCGCACGGGCAGGCGCTGCGAGAGATCGCCCCGACCGATGCGCCTCGCTTGCTCTTCGACGCGAGCGAGCGGCCGCGAGATGATCCACGACGTGAGCACCAACGCGAGCGTGGTCGCGAACGCGACGACGATCGTCGACGTGAGCAGCTGCTCGCGGATCTCCGTGTAGAATACATGGGACGCCTTCAGGAGCGGGCGCGACAGCTCGAGGGCGGCGGGTCGCGTGTTCGGGCGAATGAGCGGGACGTAAGCGTAGACGCGCCGGCGTCCGTCTGGGCCCGTGCCGACCCACTTCTGCTGCTCTCCACGGAGCAGCCCAGGGACGATCGCGTCTCCGCCGTGCGGCGCCATCGCGTTCGGCGTGTTCGTGCCCGCCGCGTCGAGCCACGTCCAGTGGACGTCAATCGCTTCGTCTCGATCGTGGATGGTGACGATCTCTTGTGCACGAGCTTCACCGTCTCTTTCCCAGACGGCTTGGACCGAGACCCGGAGCGTGCGACCGAGGCTCGCGAGGTCCTCTGCAGCGGTCGCCTCGACCTCATCGATCTCGCGGCTGGCTGCGACAGAGGAGTAGACCACGACGCTCAGAAGTCCTGAGGCAACGAACGCCAATGCAAATTTCGTTGCGAGTTTCATGTGGATACCCTACCGCGACGCCTTGGGGCAGCGTCAGCTACTGATGACGATTTGTGCCCTTTTGCCTCGGTGCACTGCGGCAGCGGTGCATTCGGTCACAGACAATTCCGGTCACACTTACCTGATCTCGCGACCTTCTGCTGCATGGTCCGGATGGCACGCCTAGTGCTCAAGGCACGGCACACCTCGAACGAGCAAACGCGCTCGGCGAGGGGAAAGGTTGTGTCCATCGTGAACGTGGCAAGCGCGCTTCCCATCACTCGCTTCTCTGCACTCCTCGTGGAGGGCGACAAACCGCTCGGTCTCGAGTCCCACCTTCGTGACGAGGGATGCTCCATTCGG
>JBGAFW010000084.1:0-44594 GCA_044227045.1 Labilithrix sp. | reverse complement strand
GACCAGTGCGCGAACAACCAGGAGTGCTGCTCGGGGGTTTGCGATCCGAACACGCACGAGTGCAAGGTCGATCAGCCGAACTCCACCTGCCGGCCCACGGGCGAAGATTGCAGCTCGGGTCCGCAGTCGGGATGCTGCGGACGCACGAAGGACAACGACCTCTGCGTCAACGGGCGATGCCTTCCGCCGCCGGGTGGATGCAAAGGCCTCAAGGCCACGTGCACGACGGACGCGGAGTGTTGCGGCAAGCACTGCGACCCGACCTCGAAGACCTGTGAGACCGTCTGCAAGCCGACCGCGGGTCAGTGCACGACGGGCGCCGATTGCTGCTCGGCAAGCTGTACGAACGGATCGTGTGACGCCCCGCTTCCGCCGCCTCCCCCCGGCGGAGGCGGTGGCGTCGGCGGTGGCACGGCCGACGCGGGCGCGGGTGGCGGCACGCCGCTCTGTCGCACGACCGGCACCGATTGCACCGCGAGCGCGCAATGCTGCACGGGCCTTTGCCTCGGCGGATTCTGCGACACGCCGATCAAATGAGGAGCTGACGTGAGGGATCGAATGCTTCGTCCGTGGAAGCGGGCCGTCGTGGCTTCGTCGGTCGCCGTGATGCTTGCGGTGACCGCGGCCTGTGGTGACGGCTCGCTTGGTGATTCGTGTGAGACCGAAGGCAAGGTGGATGGCGAATGCGATGACGGGCTCGTCTGCGGGAAGCACGACGGCTCGGCATCGCTCACCTGCCTCAAGCAATGCCAGAAGTCCGAAGAGTGCGCCGCCGGCGAGGAGTGCAGCGGTCTGTCGGGAAGCTTGAAGGGCTGCCGCAAGCGCTGAGCAAGCGCAGCACGCGCTGAGCTCGCGCTTGCGTGCCGCAGGCAAGCGCGGTGGTCAGCGAGGATGTCGGTTTCGCGCGCGCCCGTTACGACGCGGGCAACGGCAGGGCACGGCTACGCGCAGGTCCGTTCGCGTGTTTCCTTCCGACTACGGTGGGATGGCATGGATGTCAGGCCTCGGTGACCACCGGCGGCTACTACGACAGGCGGGCTCGGCGACGATCGGTCGGAAAAAGAGCCCTGCCATGGGGATCGAGGAGCGCGGCATGCCCGTTGCGATGACTCCCATCATCTTCACTTCCTTCGCTTGGTGATGCAGGGAAAAGGCTGGTTCCTTTTCTCGGGTACGAGAGGCGTGAGGTAGGTGAGGCCCATCGACGGGCTCGCGCGCGCTGCTTTTCTGGCGCGGCTGGGCTCGGCGATGGGTCTCACCCTCTCGCGTCGCTCGTTCTTTTCGATGTCGATGACGCCGAGCCCGCCCCACACGCGACACGTCCGCGTTGGGCGAACGAAGCGCGCGTCCCCAAACCAGCGCAACCGGGATAATCTTTGACGAAGCGTCGTGCATGGTCACGCGCTTCGAGGACACCTCTACGTCATGAACCACTACGGACGATCGAGAGCTCTCAGGATCAGCGGCGCGGTGAAGACGCTTGCGGGCGCGGCGGCACTCATGGTCGTCGCGGCGGTCGCGACGGGATGCACCGGCAACCCGAGCGCAGGAAGCCCGGCGTACAAGGCGGGCGAGCTCGGCAACGGAGGCTTTCTCTTCAACTGCGACGACTCGGTCGCGTGCGATCGCTGGACGACGAACAACGCGAAGGACTTCCCCGACACCGTCGCGACGGGCGCGGCCTTCAACGTTCGCTTCGTCGCGAGCGGAGATCAGACGAGCGTGGACCTCACGCCGAACAGCCCGAAGTACAGCGGCGTGATCGAGACGCCGATCGCGCCGTTCATGAGCAGCGGACCCGACGGGATGACGACGGTGAAGCCCGGCTATGGGGTGATCGCCGCGAGAGACTCACGCGGCTACATCGTCGACTACGTGACGATTCGGATCGTCAAGCCCACGGGGCTCATCATCTACGACGCCAAATACAAAGGCGACGATCCGACGAAGCTCGAGACGATCACGCTCAAGAAGGACGAGACGCAGCAGTACCGCGCTGTCGGCGAATACGACAAACAGAAGATCGCCGGATCGATTCGCGTCTCGTGGAAGTCGGCGGACTCGAACATCGCCGAGGTCGTCAGCTACACGAAGGGCGTCGTCACGGTGAAAGGAAAGGCCGCGGGGAAGACGAAGCTCACCGCGTCGGGCGCAGCGCTCGATCAAGACGTCAACGTCGAGGTCACGGAGGTGACGCCATGAGCACGCTCCTTTCGCGTGGATGGATGAAGCGCGCGGTCCTCATGGTCGGCGCCGTGGCGTCCATCGCGGCGCTCGCGGGCTGCGGTGACGAGTACGATCGCACCGAGATCTCGGCGGTCGTCCCGAGCAAGCTCTCGAGCAACGATCCGAACCAGGTCATCAACACGCAGAGGCTCACGATCCCCGAGGGCATGATCATCAAGGCGCACATCGTCGTGTGGAACGACGACAACGTGCAGATGCCGCTCGAGATCCGCTCGAGCAACAACTCGATGGTCGAGATCGCGAGCGTCGTCAGCGATCGCGACTACGCGTTCATCGGCAAGGCGCAGGGCACGACCACGGTGCAGTTTCTCACGGACGGAAAGCCCGTCGTGACGATCGAGGCGACCGTGATCCCGCAGCCGTCGCCGTAGAATTGCAGCCCGTTTGGAACTGTCACGTGACACCGTGACAGGCGTGACTTCGCCTTTGGAGGTCGCTGGCGTCGCGCAACGTATGGATGTTCCTCGCCAGAGAGGCGCTCGTAGGCGCTTCGTCGGATGGCATCGTGACTGCACTACCGAGAGGAGGGAAGGCGCTGGTCACAGTTCGACGGAGTGAGCGCGGCTCGCTCGTCGGCGGGAGGAAAGACGATGTCGATTCGAACGATCTCAGGGCTCGTTGGCGTGGGGCTGCTCGTCGTCGGTTGTTATGGCTCGCCCGAGGAAGAAGAAGAGCCGCTCGCGGCGACGGAGAGTGAGATCGTCGGCGGGTCGATTGACCGCGGTGACAACGCGGTGGCCTTCGTGTCGTTCAAGAATGGCTACTGCACCGGGACGCTGATCGCTCCGAACGTCATCCTGACCGCGGGGCATTGCTCCGTCGTCGACGAGAGCTGCAACGGCGGCGGTGGGCCGGCGAAGTGCCAGGCGATCCCAGCGTCGGCCTACACCGTGTCTGGCGGAACGGCGCTCCTCGATCGCGCGGGGCGTGCGCTCCCGCCGGCGTGGCAAGCCAAGGTCCTCGAGAACCATCCGCATCCGAGCTACGGATCGCTCTCGGGTGGTCTCTTGCACGATGACGTCGCGGTGCTCATCCTCGACACGATCAAAGTGAATACGGGGACGGCGCCCAAGCCGGTGCCCTGGTTGAGCGCGAAGAACGATAAGGTGTTTGCGGACGGAACGCGTATTCGCGCTGTCGGCTTTGGGATCACCAATCATCGATTGCATATTGGCGCCGGTTCGAAGCGCCAAGTCGGGCTCACCATTCGCGATCAGTCTGCGATCGATTTCACCTATGGCAGCGCGCGCGGAAATACGTGCAATGGGGACTCCGGCGGGCCTGCCTTTGCGATGATCAACGGCGTCGAGACGCTCATCGGGACGACCTCGACGGGAGACTACGACTGCGTTCGCGAAGGGACGAACATGCGCGTCGATACGCTGGCGCCGTTCATCCGGCAATTCACCGACAAGAAAGCGCCCTGAGCGATCATCGCTTAGCGAAAGTCGTCAGGATCGAGCCCGTGCATACGCATCCAGCGGTGCACTTGGGTGCGATCACGGCCAAAGGCGCGGGCGACGGCGGCGACGTTTCCGCGATGCTCGGTCAGGCTCGCGCGGAGGAGCTCGGCGCTCGGGGCGCCGCTCGAGGGCGGAGCCGACGCTCGCGGTGGACGAGGGGGGAGCGTCGGCTTGGCGTCGGCGGGTCGCTTCGATCCGTAGCCGCGTAGCGCGGCCTGCACGGCCTCGGGGAGGTGAGGGACGTCGAGCTCGCCGTCACCTCCGACGACGACCGCGCGACGGATCGCCGCCTCGAGCTCGCGGACGTTGTAGGGCCAGTCGTACCGACAGACCGCGACCATGAAGCCGATCGTAAGCGGCGCGTCGGCGCGGCCATGCTTGGCGAGGAAGTGGCGCACGAGGCGGTAGAGATCCTCTTTTCGTTCGCGGAGCGGCGGAAGACGCAGCATGTAGCCGTTGATCCGCGCGAAGAGATCCCCTCGAAACGTGCCTGCTTGGACGAGCGATTGAAGATCGCGATGCGTCGCGCACACGACGCGCACGTCGATTTTCTCTGGCACCGTGGCGGCGAGCGGGAGGATCTCGCGCGTCTCGAGCATGCGGAGGAGCTTCGCCTGCGCTTCGAGCGGCATGTCACCGATCTCGTCGAGGAGGAGCGTGCCGCGGTGGGCGGCGCGGACGACGCCGGCGCGATCGCGATCGGCGCCGGTGAACGCGCCTCGCTTGAAGCCGAAGAGCTCGCTCTCGACGAGGTTCGCGGGGATCGCGGCGCAGTTGACGGCCGAGAAGGCGCCCGGCCGGCCGCTCGCCGCGTGGAGGGCGCGTGCGACGAGCTCCTTGCCGGTGCCTGTCTCACCGAGGACGAGGATGGAGAGATCCGTGGGGCCGATCTTCGAGACCTCGCCGAGGAGCTCTTGGATCTTGAGGCCGCCGATGAGCGGAAACTCCGCGTCGACGCCTTTGCCGCCGTCGTCGAGGCGAAATCGTTCGTAGGCGCTCGCGCCGGTCGCGACGAACCGCGTGATCGTGTCACCGATCCGGACCTCGTCGCCGGGGCGAAGCGTGATCTCCTGAATCGGGCGGCCGTTGACGAGGACTCCGTTGCGGCTGTCGAGATCGGTGAGCCGCCACTCCTGATCGACACGCGCGATGCGTGCGTGCAGACGCGAGACGGCGTTCTGCGGGATGCGCACGCCGCCCTCGGGAGGCTCGCGACCGAAGATGGTCACTTCGGGATGGAGGCGGAGGACGGGCGGAAGCTCATGGTGATTCGGCGCGTAGAGGACGACGAGACCGGCGTCGGTCGAGAGCGCACGACGAGCGCCCTGCGGTGCACCGCCCATGCTGCCGGTCCGGTCGTTCATGTGATCGTCCGTCACTTGGCGATCCGCTTTACGTCACCGGCCTCGACCCAATACACGTACGCGTCGTCGACGACCGTGCTCCATGCGTTCGCGGCGACGTTCGCGAGCTTGAGCGGCGCGCCGCCGGCAAAGAGCGCTCGCGTCAGCGTGGCGATGCCGCCCTCGGGCGCGGCGTTGATGAAATAGACGGCACGGTCGTCGATCGCGAGGCAGCGCGGAGCGTTCTGTCCGATCGCCAGATCGGTGACGGCACCACCGGCGACGGGCGCGCGGCGAACGACGCCGATGCTCTTGAGGTCCGTGCCCCAATAGACCTGGTCACCGAGCAGCTCGAGCCATTTTGGAAACGACTCGGAGGTGATCGCGCGCGGTGAGCTGCCGTCTTTCGCCATCGCCGTGATCGATCCGGCGCCGCTGTTGTCGCCGAGCGCGAGATAGAGCTTGGCGTCGTCGACGGCGAGGCCGTGCACGCTGCTGTTGAGGAGCTGGCGTGGGTTCGCAGGAGCCGTTCGGTTGGCCGTCCAGAGTCCAGGCTGGTCGTAAAGATTCCAATAGAGCGCGGTCGCGTCGGCGGCGAGGAGGTCGGGCTGACCGACCGACGTCTTGATGAGAGAGCTGCCTCCGCCCGGCTTCCGAGAGGCTTGTCCAATGCCGCGCGCGTTCTGCGGGACTCCGTCTCCCTGGCTCCAGTACACGTCATCCCCGGCGACGATGATGTCGTACGCCTCGTAGATCCCTGTCACCAAGTTGTCGGCCGCCGCGGCGGGCCCTGCCTTTGGCACGCGTTTGATGTAGCCGTTGGCGCTGTCGGTCGAGCCCGCGGCGACGAAGATGTACGCAGGATCGGCCGGCGAGAGCGCGATCGACATCGCGTGCACTTGGGCCAGCGGATCGTTGAACACGGTCGTGACTTGGCAAGCGCCAGCGGTGCACGGCTGGCCGCGGCAGTCGTGCCCGCATGCTCCGCAGTTGTGCACGTCCGTCTGGAGATCGGTGTTGCAGGTGGGGAGAGCGTCGGCCGTGGACGCTTCGCTCGTGGGGAGCTGCCGATCGATCGAGCCGTCGGAGCCATCGCCCTGCCTGTCGTACTCGGAGAACGGAAACGCAAAGAGTGAGCAGCCGACGATCCAGGCTCCGAGCGACGTCAGACCACCGACGCCGATCCAGCGGAGATAGTTGCCGGACGTAGGCTCACCCATGGCCCGGCGTTCACGGACCGACTTCACGTCGAAAGGGTAACACAGCACCTTTCGAGCGGCGTGTTATGCTTCTTTGTCGAATGGCGGGCCCTCCTCCGGACGTCATCGGGCGCTACGCGCTCTTCGAGCCATTCGCAGCGGGTGGCATGGCCACGGTGCATCTTGGGCGACTGCTCGGGCCGATTGGTTTTTCGCGGACGGTGGCGATCAAACGCCTTCATCCCGGCCTCGCCGACGATCCCTCCTTCTCCACGATGATGATGGATGAGGCTCGGCTCAGCGCGCGTGTTCGTCACCCGAACGTCGTCGCGACGCTCGATGTCGTCAGCGAGGGGAGTGAGCTCCTCGTCGTCATGGAGTACGTGCACGGAGATTCGCTCGCTCGCCTTGCGCGGAAGGTTCACACGCAGCAGCAGCGTCTCCCGATCGGGGTGGCGGTGCGTATCGTCGCGGCGACCCTTCATGGTCTGCACGCGGCCCACGAGTCGACCACGGAGCGAGGCGCGCCGCTCAACCTCGTGCACCGCGATGTCTCCCCGCAGAACATCCTCGTCGGGTTCGACGGCGAGACGCGCGTCGCGGACTTCGGTGTGGCGAAGGCGACGGGCCGGCTCCAGACGACGCGCAAAGGTGAGATCAAAGGCAAGCTCTCGTACATGGCGCCAGAGCAGCTGCGCGGCGAGGGCGTTGATCGCCGCGCCGACATCTACTCCGCGAGCGTGGTCCTCTGGGAGCTGCTCGCCGGCCAGCGGCTCTTCGCGCAAGCGAACGAAGCTCTGACGATGGCGGCGATCCTCTCGCGCTCCTCGGTCGTGCCTCCGAGCCAGCACGTGCCAGGCCTTCCACCTGCGCTCGACGCGATCGTGATGAAAGGGCTCGCGGCGCGGGCCGAGGACCGTTTCGCGACCGCCGAAGAGATGGCCCTCGAGCTCGAGGAGGTGGTCCCTCTTCCGCACGCGCACGAGGTCGGCGGCTGGGCCCGAGAGGTCGCGGGTGACTGGGTCGAATCGAGAGAGCGACGCTTGCGCGACGTCGAATCGCTGACGGGCGTGATGAAGACCGTGACGAGCCCGACGCAGGCTGCTCCTGGTGCCCGCGCGAGCTCGCGTCGAAGGCTCGCGTGGGGTGCGCTCCTCGCGTTCGCCGCGCTCGGAAGCTCTGGCCTCATCTATGCGGCGGTGGCGCGAACGCCGCCTGCGCGCGCGAACGACGCGACGGTGTCGTCCGCCTCCTCTCCGTCCGTCCCGGTAAGCGTGACGGTCGAGGCAGCCGGGACGGGGAGCGCGGAGAGCACTGCGCCTGCGCCTGCACCCACGAGCTCGGCGATCGCGGTCGCGTCTGCTCAGGCGCCCGCGCCTCGTCGTCCCAACGCAGCGCCAAGTCATGGTCGCGCGAAGCGTGCGGGTGGAGCGAAGTCCCAGGCGCACGACTGCGATCCGCTGTTCACCGTTGATTCCTCCGGGATCAAGGTCCCGAAGCCCGGCTGCATTCAGTGATCCTGTCGCCACGTCGATTCGCTCTGCTGATCGGGGTCCTGACGCTCGCGGCGAGCGCGCCGTCATGGGCGGCGGATCCTGCGTGCCTCTCCGCGTACGACTCCTCGCAACGTCTTCGTCGCTCCGGCAAGCTACGCGAGGCCGAGCAGGCCGCGCTCGCCTGCGTCGACCCGTCGTGCCCGCGCGTCCTTCAGAAGGACTGCATGCATTGGCTCGATGAGATCCGAGCCAGCATGCCGTCGCTCTCCGTCTCCGTCACCGACGTCGACGGTTGTGACGTCACGAAGGCCACCGTCGCGGTCGACGGTGAGGTCGTCGCGACGAGCCTCGATGGTCGTGCGCTCTCGATCGATCCTGGCGTCCACGTCCTTCGGGTCGAGCTCGCGACCGGACGCGTGAGCGAGCAGCGTGTCGTCCTGAACGAAGGGGAGAAGGCTCGACGTCATGTCGTCAGCTTCGCTGCGCGCGGAGTCACGTGCGGGCGTGCCACTTCGAGCGGTGCCTCCGGATCCGCAGCTCCGGTGAGCGCGTCCTCCGAACGGCATGGGCAGACTCCGCTGATGACCTACGTGCTTGGTGGGGTGGGCATCGCCGCGCTCGCGGTCGGCGGCGGCTTCGAGATCGTGGGCTTCTCCGATCGCGCGGCCTTCGACGCCTGTCGCCCTCGGTGCTCGAGCGAGTCGGTCGATGATTGGCGTACGAAGTTCATCGTCGGCGATGTCTTCATCGGCGTCGGGCTCGTCTCGCTCGGGATCGCTGGCTATCTCTACTTCACACGCCCCACGGCTACGACGATGAGCCGGCGATGACTACTTCGTGAACGCGGTCGCGCGGGCGATGGGCTCGGTGCGGTCGACGTCGCGTTGCACGTTGGCGAGCTTCGCGCGGATACCGTCGACCGCGTCCGCGCCGAGGGGAAGTCGAAGCGGGAGCGGCTCGTTGCTCGTGATGATGTTGGCGATCGCGGCGGCCGCTTTGTTCGGGTCGCCTGCCTGCGCGCCGTCGTTCTCCGCGGCGTAGGCGCGCGTCGGGCCGACGCTCGCGGCGTAGGCGTCCATCGCTGGCATCGTGCGAAAGCGCGAGCCGAAGAGCGCGGTGCGAAATGCGCCGGGCTCGACGATGAGCACCCGCACGCCGAGCGGCGCGAGCTCTTGCGCCATGCACTCGGAGAGCCCTTCGAGCGCGTGCTTGGCGGCGCAGTACACGCCAAAACCAGGCGCCGTCGTGAGGCCGCCCATGCTCGTGATCTGGACGATGGTGCCGGTGCGTCGCTCGCGCATCGAAGGGAGGAGCGCGCGCGTGAGCGCGACGGCGCCGAAGAACATCGTGTCCATCGCCTCGTGGAGCTCGGCGTCGCTCGTCTCCTCGACCGCGCCGACGATGCTGTAGCCCGCGTTGTTGACGAGGACATCGACATGCCCGAAGCGCTCCATCGCCGCGCGCACGCTCGTCTCGATCTCGCCACGCTTCGTGACGTCGAGGCGAACGACGAGGACGTCATCGCGTCCTTCGAGATCCGCGAGGCTCTTGGGGTTGCGAACGGCCGCGACGACGTGATCGCCTCGCTGGAGGACGTCGTCGACGATCGCCCGCCCGAAGCCCGACGACGCGCCGGTGACGAACCAAACCCGCTTGCCAGTCTTGTCGCTCTTCATGATGGAGAACGTACGGCCCCCACGCTCATTAGAAAAACCAGCGAAATCTTCAAACGAAAGTAAGCTTGTCTTAACAATGATCGAAGATTCGCTCGCGGGGCTCTCGCTCTTCGTGATCGTGGCGGACAAACGCAGCTTCACGGCGGCCGCCGCGGCGCTGCGCGTGACGCCGTCGGCGGTGAGCCAAGGGATCACGTCGCTCGAGACGCGGCTCGGCGTCCGCTTGCTGCAGCGGACCACGCGAAGCGTCGGGCTCACCGAGGCAGGCTCGCGCTTTCTCGCCCGCCTGAAGCCCGCGCTCGACGAGGTGCGTACGTCGTTCGAGGCGCTCGATGATTTGCGGGATCGTCCGGCAGGCACGCTTCGGCTCGACGTGCCCCGCGTCGCGAGCACGCGCTTCCTCGAGCCGCGGCTCGCCGAGTTCATGACGGCGTATCCGGAGATCAACCTCGAGATCTCGGTGAACGACAGCCTCACCAACATCGTCCGCGAGGGTTTCGACGCGGGCATTCGCCTTGGCGAGTCGCTCGAGCGCGAGATGGTCGCCGTTCGCATCAGCGGCGACGAGCGCGTGGCCGTCGTCGGCGCCCCCTCGTACTTCGCGGCGCGAGGCAAGCCAAAGCATCCGCGCGATCTCCACGCGCACGATTGCATCAACTACCGCCGCCTCTCCGGCGGCGACGTGTACCGCTGGGAGCTCACCGAGGACGGGAAGGACTTCGAGATCTCCGTTCGCGGCCGCGTCACCTGCAACGACGCGCAGCTCATGACGCGCGCGGCGCTCGACGGGCTCGGCATCGCGCACACGCTCGAGTCGATCGTGAAGAAGGAGATCGACGAGGGGCGGCTCGTTCGCGTGCTCGCCGAGTATTGCCCGCCGTTCCCAGGATACTTCCTCTATTACCCGAGCCGCGTGCACGTCGCCCCGAAGCTGAAGGCGCTCGTCGATTTTCTCCGCGTCGACACGAGGCGCAGGCCCAAGCCAGCGAAGAGGTGAGGGCGAAGAAGATGCGCGCGATGAAATCCTTGCGCCGGGGCGACGCGTGCGTCTCCATCCCGAGCGGGTTTCGGACTCCACGACGCGAGACGCGTGAGGAACACCTCTTGCCCTGAGACCAAGAAGCATCCAGCGTGAGAGCGAGAGTCATGAGAGCGTTTCGAGTCCCGACGAACGAGCCAAGCGCGCAGGCGACGATCACGGACGAGCTGAGGTTTCCGCCGCACCTCTTCTTTACGGGAAAGGGCGGCGTCGGAAAGACCGCGCTCGCCTGCGCAGTCGCGATCGCGCTCGCGGACTCCGGCAAGCGCGTGCTCCTCGTCAGCACCGACCCTGCGTCGAACCTCGACGAGATGTTGAAGACGCCGCTCTCGAGCGCGCCACGTCCGGTCACGGGCGTAGAGCGCCTCGCGGCGATGAACATCGATCCCGAGCTCGCCGCCGATGCGTACCGCGAGCGAGTCATCTCGCCGTACGTCGGCACGAAGACCGACGAAGAGATCCGGACGATCCGCGAGCAGCTCTCGGGCGCATGCACGACAGAGATCGCAGCCTTCGATCGATTCGCGGAGCTCCTCGCTGGGAGCTGGTCGGACGCAGCGGCTGGCGGCGCGTCGCGGTTCGATCACATCGTGTTCGACACCGCGCCCACGGGTCACACGCTCCGGCTCCTTCAGCTGCCGAAGGCGTGGACGGAGTTCCTCGAGAACAGCGAGCATGGCGCCTCGTGCCTCGGTCCGCATTCGGGCCTCACGATGCAGCGCGATCGCTTCGCGGCCGCGCTCGAAGCGCTCTCGAACCCCGCGCGAACGATGCTCGTGTTGGTGACCCGCGCGAACACAGCAGCGCTGCGCGAAGCGGATCGAACGTCCACGGAGCTTCGAGCGCTCGACGTCACCAACCAGATCCTCGTCGTCAACGCGTTCTTTCGCGCGACGGACGCGAGCGATCGCATCGCGTCGGCGTTTGCCCGACGTGGCGAAGACGCGCTCGCGTCGATGCCGGCGGCGCTCGGGAAGCTCCCTCGCTACATCGTGCCGCTGCGGCCTTACGACATGGTCGGCCTGCCGGCGCTGCGTGCGCTCCTCGCGGGTGACGGCGACGCGATGAACGCGACGTCTTCGCCGCCCGCCAAGGTGCCGGCGCCCGCCCTCGACGTCACTTCCTCGCTGCGGATGAACAAAGTCATCATCGACGAGCTCGCCCGCGGTGACCACGGCCTCGTCATGGTGATGGGCAAAGGCGGCGTCGGTAAGACGACCATCGCCGCGTCGATCGCCGTCGAGCTCGCCGCGCGAGGCGCCAACGTGCATCTCAGCACGACCGATCCGGCAGCGCACGTCGCCGCGACGATCCACGACGCCTCGATCCCGCACATCCGGGTGAGTCGCATCGATCCGATCGAAGAGACGCGCCGCTACACCGAGCGTGTGCTCGAACGCAAAGGCAAGGGGCTCGACGACGAAGGTCGCGCGCTGCTTCGTGAGGATCTGAAGTCGCCGTGCACCGAAGAGGTCGCGGTGTTTCACGCGTTCTCACGGATCGTCTCGGAGTCGCGCAAGGAGCACGTCGTCCTCGACACCGCGCCGACGGGGCATACGCTCCTCTTGCTCGACGCGACGGGCGCGTACCACCGCGACGTGATGCGCGGCCTCTCGGAGGCAGACGCGAATCGCCTCGTGACGCCGCTCATGCGCCTCCGCGATCCATCGCAGACGAAGGTGATCATCGTCACGCTCGCCGAGCCCACGCCGGTCTCCGAGGCGGCCGCGCTTCAAGCCGATCTGCGCCGCGCAGGCATCGAGCCGTTCGCGTGGGTCATCAACTCGAGCCTCGCCGCGACCGGGACGCGCGATCCGCTCCTCCGGAGGCGCATCGAAGGTGAGTGGGCGCAGATCGAACGCGTGCGCCGCGATCACGCTACGCGCGTCGCGATCGTCCCGTGGTCTCCCGAGGAGCCCATCGGCGTCGACCGCCTCCGCGCGCTCGCGTGACCCGAGTCCGCGGAGTTGCGTGGGCGGTGTGAAGCCAAATTCGCGGCAAAGTGCGTAGATGTATAGTGGTTGAACCACTGAATGAGACGACCAATTGGGCTAACCGCACGAGATCGCGGTGAACGCGTTTTGGCGGATACGTGGCGCAGGCCATGCAGTCGGCCGCGCACCATCATGAGCCCCTCTTCTTCACGACCTTCACGCTTCACGCTTCTCCTCACCACCACCGTCGCGGGCGTCGCGATGCTCCTCGCGCCCGCCGCGCGTGCCGAGCCCAACGCGAAGACGCCGGCGTCGAAGACGCCCACGAGTCAGACCACGACGACGTCCGCGAACCTGGCGACGTCGTCGACCGCCGACGAGGCGAAGACCACGACCGCTGCGACCGATACGGGCGACGAGCATCTTCGTGGCCTCGAGATCGCGCTTCGTCCGTCGATCGGAAGCGCCGGCGCTTCGTCTCCGCTGCAGGCGAGAGGCGACTCGGCCGACACACCTCAACCCCTTCGACCCGGCGCAGGCCTCTATGGACCTTCGATCGGCGGCGGTCTCCAGCTTGGCTTTCGCTTTCATCCGCTCGTCTCGGCAGGGCTTCGCGCGGACATCGGCACCGTCAGCGCCAGCGCGCCGACCGACGGCACGAAGGATCTCTCGCGGAGCTGGCAGAGCGGCGGCCTCTACGCGCGCATCTATCCGCTCGCGCTCAACGAAGGCATGCGTCGCTACGTCGATCCGTGGGTCGCGACCGGCGTCACGTACGTGCACGACGTGCAGTCGTTCTCGACGAGCACGCCTTCCGCGACGGGAAACGTCGATGTCGCCTGGCAGGCCGACAGCCACGCGATCGGCGTGCCGATTGGCGTCGGCGTCGACTACCGCCTGACGAAGTGGCTCTCCGCCGGCCCATCCTTCGAGTATGTGATCATGAATCCGATCGCAGGCTGCGTGAAGGGCATGAATCCCGCGACGGGCGCCGAAGCCCGCGCCTGCACCGACGACTCGAACGCGAAGAAGGGCCTCGTCGCCGTCGCGACCGGCGCGTGGAACGCGTCCCTCATGCTTCGCGTCACGCCGTTCTGAACGTGAGCCGGCGAAGCCGGCGTCTGCTATCACGTTGCGCATGAAGAGCCGCTACAACGACCTCGACGCAGAGCGCGCAGCACTTCACCATCAAGAGAAGGGCGTGAGCGCCGCGCTCGCGCTGCGTACGTATACGGCGAGGCTCCTCGGCGCCGATCCTGCCCTCGTGCTCCATGGCGGCGGCAACACGAGCGTGAAGGCGAAGGCGAAGACCGCGCTCGGCGAGCTGGTCGACGTCCTCCACGTCAAAGGATCGGGATGGGACCTCGCGACGATCGAGCCGCCGGGGCATCCGGCGGTACGGATGGCGCCGCTCATGCGCTTGCTCGAGCTGCCTTCGATGACGGACGAGCAGATGGTGAACGAGCTGCGCCTCGCGCTCCTCGACGCGGCGGCGCCGACGCCGAGCGTCGAGACGCTCCTTCATGCGGCGCTGCCGGCGACGTACATCGATCACACGCATGCCGACGCGCTCCTCGCGATCGTCGATCAGGACGACGCGAAGAAGATCTGCGAGGCCGTCTTCGGTGACGCGCTCCTCTTCATCCCGTACGTGATGCCTGGCTTCGGGCTCGCGCGCGCATGCAAGCTGGCGTGGGAGAAGGCGATCGCAGAGAAGCGCACGCCCACGGTGATGGTGCTCGAGCGCCATGGCCTCTTCACGTTCGGCGCGACCGCGAAGGAGAGCTACGAGCGCATGATCGAGGCCGTGAGCGCATGCGAGCGTTACGCCGCGGCGAAGACGTCGTCGGGCGGGGCGCAGACGAACGCAGAGGTCGATCATGCGCTCGCGGCGCGCGCGACCATGACGCTTCGCGGCGCGATCGCGCGGGCCTCGAACGATCCCGTCGAGCGCGCGCCGATCGTCAGCCTTCGCACGTCGCAGCGCATCTTGTCTTTCCTCGATCGAGGGAACGCGCTCGAGCTCTCACGCCGCGGATGCGCCACGCCCGATCACGTCATTCGCACGAAGCCATGGCCTCTCTTCATGCCCAAGGGCGCCGAGGCGACGGCGAAGGACTTCGACGAGGCGATCTCGGCATATGCAGCGACCTACGACGCCTACTTCGAGCGCGTGAACGCCAAGCGCGGCCCGAAGAAGAAGCTCGACGCGTGGCCGCGGGTGGTGCTCGTGCCGAAGGTCGGCATCTGCGCGATCGGCAAGACGAAGAAGGAGGCCGAGATCGCCGCCGACATCTACGAGCACACGATCGAGGTGATCGAGCACGCCGAGGCGGTGGGATCGTACGCGCCGCTCGGCGAAGAGGATCTCTTCGACGTCGAGTATTGGAGCCTCGAGCAGGCCAAGCTCGGCGGCGGATCGAAGAGCGAGGCGCCGCTTGGCCGCCGGGTCGCGCTCATCACGGGCGCGGCGTCGGGGATCGGGCGCGCGACCGCGGCGCTCTTCGTCGAGCTCGGCGCGCACGTCGTCATGTGCGATCGCGACGAGGAGATGCTCGCGGCGGCGGCGAGCGAGGTCGGCAAGAAGTCACCGTCGCAGGTCACGACCGTGCGATGTGACGTGCTTCAAGCAAAAGAGGTCGAGCACGCGTTCCAGGTCGCGGCCTGGACGTTCGGCGGAGTCGATCTCGTCGTGAGCAACGCGGGCGCGGCGGCGGAGGGAAAGCTCGAGACGACCGACGGAGACGCCGCGCTCCGGCGCTCGATCGAGCTGAACCTCATGTCGCACGTCACCGTCACACGCTGCGCGACGGAGGCGATGCGAACGCAAGGGCGCGGCGGATGTCTTCTCTTCAACGCCAGCAAGAGCGCGTTCAACCAAGGGCCGGGCTTTGGTCCGTACGCCGTTCCGAAGGCGGCGCTCGTGTCGCTCATGCGGCAGTGCGCGGTCGATCTCGCGAAGGACGGCATTCGGTCGAACGCGGTGAACGCGGACCGCATCCGCACGAACATCTTCGCCGGCGGGATGGTCGAGTCACGCGCGGCCGCGCGAGGCATCACCGTCGATGAGTACTTCCGGTCGAATCTCCTCGGCCGCGAGGTCACCGGACGGGACGTCGCCGAGGCCTTTGCTTGGCTCGCGCAGGCAAAAGCGACAACCGGATGCGTGATCACCGTCGACGGCGGCAACGCGGCGGCATTTCCCCGCTGAATCCCGGGATGGGCGCGGGTCAGATATCCCTGTAGAGTTAGCTCGTTTCGGACGAACCGCCGAGGTTGTTCGCGGTTCTCGCGACGAGAGACCTCCTGACGGCCGAAACTATTGCGTAAGGCTCGCCGAATGCGCCCTCCCCGGCGTTGCGAAATGCGGGCCTACGGGCGAAAATGGCAAAAGCCCGGATGAGCCTTGCTCACCAACTTCCAAACGCCCCCGTCAAAGAGGGGGACGTGCTCGCTGCGAAGTACCGCATCGAGCAAGTGATTGGAGTGGGGGGTATGGGGGTGGTCGTCTCGGCGATGCACCTCGAGCTCGATCAGCGGGTCGCGCTCAAGTTCTTGCTGCCCCAAGCGGCGACGAACGACGAGCTGGTCGGCCGGTTCGTGCGCGAAGCGAAGGCCTCGGTGAAGCTGAAGGGCAAGCACGTCGCGCAGGTGCTCGACGTCGGCCGCATGGATGATGGCCGCGCGTACATCGTCATGGAGTACCTCGAGGGTCGCGACCTCGGCGCGGAGCTCAAGGCCTCGCGCGATCAGTTCAGCATCGAAGAGGCCGTGAGCTGGATGCTCCAAGCGTGCGAAGGGCTCGCGGAGGCGCACGCGCTCGGCATCGTCCATCGCGATCTGAAGCCCGGCAACTTGTTCCTCACGCGCGGCACCGACGGTCGCCCGCTCGTGAAGGTGCTCGACTTCGGGATCTCGAAGTCGATCAACCCAAACTCGAGCGACATGCTCTCGCTCACGAAGACGGAGATGCTGCTCGGATCTCCGCTCTACATGGCGCCCGAGCAGATGCGCTCCTCGAAATACGTCGACGAGCGCTCGGACATCTGGGCGCTCGGCGCGATCGCCTACGAGCTCCTGACGCGTCGTGTCCCCTTCGAGGCCGATACGCTGCTCGATCTCTGCTTCAAGGTCGCGCAAGAGGGGTGCCCGGCGGTGAGCGAAGTGCGCCCCGAGGTGCCCGAAGAGCTGTCGGCCGTCGTGATGAAGTGCCTCGAGAAGGACGCCGAGGCGCGCTGGACGGACATCGGCGAGCTCGCAGCAGCGCTCGAGCCCTTCGCGCCCGAATTCGATCGCGGCTCGGCCGACCGAACGCGCGCCGTGCTCGCGACCGGCATCGAGCGTGCGAAGGCGCGCGCCGACCGTGAGCTCCAGCGCCAGTCGAACCCCGACGCGCAGACGAAGCTGACCGACTCGGGCGCCTCGGGTACGCGCGCGTCTTCACCCGACGCGAAGAAGATCTCGTCGTCGTCGTCGAAGAACGGCAAGACCCCGCAGCACATCACGAAGGAGCACCTCATCACCGGCACCGCGACGACGGAGCGCGCGCCGAGCACGCCGCCGGCCATCGCCGCCAGTGACGTCGCTGCCGACGACGCGAGCGCGCCGGATGCCGTTCCTGCGTCGTCCGCGTGGGGCACGACGAACGCCGCGGAGATCGAGCGGAAGAAGAGCCGCCGTAGCCTCGTCGCCGTCGGCGTGGCGGCGATCGCCACCGCTGCGGTCGCGTTCGTCATCGCACGCGGCGGTGGAGGCGCGAACACCAACACGACCACGACGAGCCCGACGAGCACACCCACGGTGACCACGACGCAGCCGCCTCCTCAGCCCGTCGATCCCACGCCCGCGGCGACGAACACGGCGCCGACGGCGCAGCCTGCGCCGATCGACTCGTCGCCGAGCGCTCCGTCCAGCCATGCGGCCGCTCCGTCGACGCGAAGCGCACCCGCGACAGTCGGCGCTGCCCTCCGCCCGAAGCCTTCGGCCACGCCGAGCGCGGTGAGCTCCGCGCCCGTGGCGACTCCGCCGAAGCCCGCCGACTCGAGCGGCGGCGGCGGATTCATCCACGTTCGCGAATGACGCACGCGATGAGCTCACGCGCACTCCTCTCGGTGATGCTTGTAGGATGCATGTGTCTCGAGCCGGCGCTCGCGCACGCGCAGGAGCCGGCGCCCGCCGAGCAGCCGAAGACCGACAACCGCGCGCGCGCACAGCAGCTCTTCGACAGCGCGCTCGCCGACGCGGAGGCAGGCAACTTCGCTGCGGCATGCCCGAAATTCCTCGCGAGCCAGGAGGCAGACCCGAAGACGAGCACGCTCCTCAACCTCGCCAACTGCTACGAGAAGAACGGCCAGACGGCGAGCGCTTGGGGTGCGTTTCGCGAAGCCGAGACGCTCGCGCGCAAGGCGGGGCGATCGGACTGGGAGACGGCCGCGCGAACACGCGCCGAGGCGCTCGAGCCGAAGCTCGCCCGCGTGTCGATCGTCGTGAGCGAAGCGAACCGCGTGAGTGGCCTCGCGATCTCGCGTGATGGCCTTCGCCTCGCGCCGGGCGAATGGGGCGTCGCCATTCCCGTCGATCCCGGCGAGCACACGATCACGGCCTCGGCGGAAGGTCACAAGTCGTGGGAGTCGCGCGTGACGGTCGCGCCTCCACAAGAGCCCAGCACGACATCGAAAGCGAACGCGACGACCGTGGTCGATGTGCCGAAGCTCGAGGAGCTTCCACGCCCGAGCGAGCCGCCGCTCCTGCCGCCACAGCCGGCCCCGCCGCCTCCCGACAAAGGATGGTCGACGTGGAAGACGGTGGGCGCGATCGGCGCTGGCGTGGGTGTCGCCGGCATCGCGGTCGGCGGACTCCTCGGGCTCGTCGCGAAGGGTGACTACAACAACGCGCGCGCGCAGTGTCTCGACGGCACGCGTGGATGTCCTGCCTCGGCGATCGACGACTCGAATTCGGCCTACGACCTCGCGGCGGGCGCGACCGTCATCTTCGTCTCCGGCGCTGTGCTCCTCGCCGCGGGCGCCACGCTCTTCTTGATCGATCCGGGCTCTTCTTCGTCGGCCAGCGCGAAGCCTGCGCGGCCGTTCGTTGGCGTCGGCCCGGGCGCGATCCACGGCGCGTTTTAGGCCGCCGGGCAGCGCCAAAAACGGCGCAAATACCGCGCATCGGCGAGGTGTCCGGGCGGCTCGTGAGCGGCTTCGCGCCGTGCTATGCGGACAGTCGCGATGAGGACAGCGCCCGCGTTCCTTCTCTTCACCATGCTCGCCGCCGTCGCCGCGGGAGCGGCCTGCGGTGACGACGATGCGCCCTCCGCCACGACGAAGCCGGCCGACGCAGGGGTCGACGCCGACGCGAGCACCGCGCTCTGCGTCGACGGCAAGAAGGCGGCGCCGTATCCGCCCGCGCCGTACGAGATGGAGATCCTCGGCGTCGTGCCGCCGGGCCTCACGTTTCAAGGCGTGGACGGGGCGGCGGGCAACGCGCCGGCCACCATCAAGATCGACGACTACTTCGATCCGTGCGCCGCGCATCCCAAGCTGCTCATCGTTCGATCGAGCGCGACGTGGTGCGGGCCCTGCCAGTGGCAAGCGGCCCATACGAAGCGCTTCATGGAGGATCCGCGCTTCGCGGGTCGTCTCCTCTTGCTTGATCTGCTCGTCGCCGACGAAGACAACGTCCCGGCGAGGGCTCCGGCGCTCGAGCGGTGGGCGGCGTTCGTCGATCACAAGGAGAAGCTCGCGATCGATCCCGACTACCAGTTCGGGCCCGCGCTTCTCTCGCGCGCGCCGCTCCCCGAATACGTCGTGATCGACACGAGCACGATGACGATCCTCTTCACGATGAGCGATCCGGATCCGGAGTCGATCACGCAGCGCCTCGCGATCGAGCTCGCCGGCATCGACAAGCTCCCTCGCCCCGAGATCACGTCGCCCACGCTGATCGACGGCCACTTCACCGAGAATCAGATGGATCTGATCCGCGGGATGAAGATGCCCACCACGCCTCCGCCGGATCCCACGAACGAGTTCGCCGACTCGCCCGCGGCGGTCACGCTCGGCAAGGCGCTCTTCAACGACAAGCTGCTCTCTCCTTCGGGCAACGTCGCATGCGTGACGTGCCACGATCCGCAGTTCGACCTCACCGACAAAGCCAACACGTCGACCGGCGTGGCGAAGGTCGACCGCAACTCGCCGGCGATCGCGCTCGCGTCGCACTCGCGCTGGCAGTTCTGGGACGGCCGCATCGACACGCTCTGGGGTCAGGCGCTCGGTCCGCCCGAAGACGCGAAGGAGATCGGATCGAGCCGCCTCTTCATCGCTCACCAGCTCGCGACGCGTTACGAGGCGGCCTACAATGCAGCGTTCGGCGTGAAGTATCCGCTCCCGGTCGCCGATATCGCCGCGCTGCCTGCGAGCGGTAAGCCCGGCGACTCGGCCTACGACGCGCTCAGCGCGGCCGACAAGGAGAAGGTCACGCGCGTCTACGTCAACATGGGCAAGGCGATCGCCGCCTTCGAGCGCGCGCTCCGCGTGAAGCCCAACGCGCTCGATCGCTACATCGACGGAGACACCGCCGCGCTCACGACGGATCAGAAGCATGCGCTCACGTCGTTCTTCAAGAACGGCTGCGCGCAGTGC
This sequence comes from Labilithrix sp., assembly GCA_044227045.1. GTDB lineage: Bacteria > Myxococcota_A > Polyangia > Polyangiales > Polyangiaceae > Labilithrix. Next base: position 24,557 of record JBGAFW010000084.1, on the reverse strand, counting down.
CATTGGGGACCACGCCTCACCGACGACGCGTTCCACAACGTGCGCTTCGGCACGGGTCGCCAAGACGGCATGGCCGATCCTGGACGCGAGACCGGCCTCAAGAAGCTCGCCGCCGCGGAGTTCGCGGCGTCATCGAAGTGGAGCGACGCGCCCGCGTCGGCCAAGACGTTCGACGTCGCCGACGCGCCGGCGATGCTCGGCGCGTTCAAGACGCCCACGTTGCGTGGTCTTCCGACGAGCGCGCCGTACGGACACGGCGGGACGCTCGCGACGCTCCTCGACGTCACGCACCAGTATGGCATCCGCGGGCTCGAGCACGCGGACCCGGCCGCCGTCGGGAGCACCGAGCAATGGGCTCCGAACTTCGACAGCACGATCCAGAAAGATCTGCCGGCCTTTCTGGACGTGCTTACGGGTCAGGTCGAGCTACCGCCGTAATCGCCACGGTGTGTCGTGACGACGTGCGCGCGGGCTCAGTGCTCGTGCGCGAGCCGGCCGGCTTCGACCTTCGGTGCATCCATCGCCGCGACGATGATCGCGCCGATGACGGACGCAAAGAAGCCCATCACGAGAAACGGGTAGTAGGACGACAAGATGACTTCCATCGGGCTCATGTTCTGAATGACCTCCGCTTGCGAAGGTTGCAGACCACATGCCGAGATGCCGAAGGATGACCTGACGTTAGCTCGGGCATGAGCTCCTGCGACGAACGGGCGGAAGGTCACACCCGAATGCCCGCGGCGTTGTCTTCTCCAAGCTGCGTGATACCGTCCACCGCGGCGGGGCAAGCAGAATGATTTCCTCTCGTAATTTCGTGATTGGCGTTGTGGGGCTCGTGATGGCGGCGTGCGGCGGCGGAAGCGACACGGCGAGCTCATCGTCCAACACCAGCTCATCCTCGGGCTCGGGTTCGGGCTCGACGTCGGGCATCGGCGGCACGTGGGACATCACGGCCTTCGATGAGCTCCCGAGCGGCGAGATGGGTCAGATGACCATCGCCAACGGTGAGATCACCGGGACCATTCCAGGGAAGATCAGTGAGACGACTGATCCCGCGCTTTGCCGTCGGACGTTCCACCAAATCAAGTTCTCGATCTCCGTCGCAGGCGATGCCGCATCGGGTCAGATCACCCGCGAAGAGAAGTACGAAGGCACGACCTGCGGCACACAGAAGGTCGGCGAGATCGGGTCAAAGAGCCTCGCGACGATCACGGGTAAGCGTGTCTTTGCGAAGCCCGCGTCGCTCACCGACATGAACGGTCGCTGGGAGCTCAGCGTCGGTGGGGGAAGTGGCAAGGCGGTAACCCTCATCCTCGATGTCGACGGGCAGACCTTCTCCGCTCACAAAGAGGGCTCGACGAAGGGACTCGATGGCAGCGTGGTCGGCAATCGCGCCACAGCCACCGCGGACCAATTCGAGTTCGCCGCGCAGCGCCGATAGTCGATCGAAGAGAGAGGGAACGAGGAGCTTTCGGTCGCTCGCGCTCAAGCGACGGAAGCAGAGCGTGCGATGACGAAAGACAGCCCGCCGCGGATGCTCCTCCTTCGCGGAGCCATCGTCATCGCGCTCCTCCTGGCGATCAGCGCCGGGATTCGACGAGGGGTCGTCAACGATGAGAATACGGCCGGCGCGGTGACCGGTGCTGCGAGTGGGGTCACGTCCGTGGTGGTAGGGTCGGAGACGATTCGATCACCGCCGGTGCTCGTCGTATGGCGCCGCGAGCCGCGTGCAGAAGCAGGGGCTTCAGCACCCGTCGCGTCGAGCTACTTCACAGCGCCGGAGATTTTTCGCGCCGCCGCGCTCGATGCGATGCTCATGAGCCTCGATGAGGCAGGTCGACGTGCGCTCAACGCTGCCGTCATGGAGACGAACACACGCCTCGAAGCACGCGCGAACCCCCTCGCCGAAGATCTCGAGGGAGGCGACCCCGAGATCGCGATGCGCGAGTGGTCGCGCGGTCACGCGTCGATGCTTCGAGCGGCGGCCGAATTCGCGCGCGCATCCTGGTGCGCCTCGGATGGGCTCTGCGTCGCCGTGCTCGAGACATGCCGTTTCCCGTCATCGTCAGTCGTAGCACGCTGCATTGCCACATGGGGACCGTCGACCGATCCGGACGCTACGCGAGCCCGGTTCATGGCATGGCCGTTCGCGTCGTCAGCGGTTCTTCACGTCGAGGATCCTGCGACTGTGGCGGCGCTGCGAAGCGACTCGCGCCTTGAACGCTCCTCGATCGCGCTCGTGATCACCGGCCGCGATCATGCCGATCTCGAGCGGTCGGGGGGTCTCGATCTCCGCAAGAAAGTGGTGCGATGGCAAGTCCTCTCTGCGGTCGTGCGGGACGAAGAGCGCCGGCGCGAGGACGCTGCGGGGGTCGCGACGAGCGACGCGGACGGTGGCGAAGGAAGGGAACACCTGCGCTTCGCCGAGCAAGATGTGGTCGTCATCCCCAAGCTCGCGTCCATCACGAAGCCCGACGATCTGATGAAGGCGATCGCGCGAATCGCGCCGCACGCTCGCGTCGTTGCATTTCCGTCGACGAATGGGAGGTGAGGGCTACTCCGCGCCGGGGGATGGCTCTCTTCGTTCTTTCTGCACGCGTCTCCTGCAGGAGATCAGTAATCGCGCGCGCAGCGACCGCCGACCGCGCGGTACGTGCGGAGCACCGGGTAGTGACCGAAGTAGTCGACCTCGAGCTTCGTCTGGCCGTTCGCGAAGCCTTGCGCGTTGTCCCACGCGCCGCCGCGAACGGGGCGCGCGCCGCCCTTGTACCAGTCGATGCCGCCCGGGTTCTTGAAGACTTCCTCTTCCTTGATGTTCGGATCCTTGGCTTCGTTCGCCGGCCAGCTCACGTTCGCGCAGTCGTTGCACTCGCCTTGCTTCGCGGGACCTTCGTCGAGGACCCACTCGAACATGCCGCCCGAGAGATCTGCGTGGCCCCACTTGCCGTTGCCGAGCGGCTTACGACCCACCGGCGGAATGTGCGCGGCGTTGTCGGACTTGCCCATCACCTTGCCACCGTACGTGAACGAGTAGTTGTCCTCGAACACGTTCTGGCCAAGCGTCTTGTCGTAGAGACGCGCGGACGCGTACTTCTGGCCGACCTCGAAGATCGGGACGAGCGAGAGATCCTGACGGCGATCGCCGTCGATGTGAGCGACCTCGTTCGCCGGGAGGTTGCCCCACGGGAACTGCCTTTGCTCGCTTCCGCCGGATGCCGCGAAGCTGAACTCGGCGTCGGTGGGGAGTCGACCACCATCCCAGTAGCAGAACGCGAAGAGCACGTGCCACGGGATGCAGTTGAGAGGCTTCTTGTCGAGCGCCTCCTTCGTGTTCTCCGCGAGGATGTTCGACTTGTTCTTGTTGCGATCCTTGACGGCCTTGTCGAGATCGTCGGTCCACCACGTGAGCGCGCCTTGATCGTCGATGTCCGTTCCGAACTGGCAGGCCATGAAGCCGCCCTCGGTGAGCTCGGGGCCGAGCATCTTGTCGACCTCGGCGCGGCTCGAGGGGAGGTACTTCGCCCACTCGTCACGCCATCCGCTGTTCGGGATCTTCGGATGCGCGCCGCCGCCCGCGGGAGGTGACGACGATCGAAGGTTGCCGTTCGTGGCGTCGACCCACGCGCGGAAGCGACCGGCGGTGAGCTCGAACGTGTCGAGCGTGAACGGGCTGATCGTCGCGGGGTAGGACGCGTCGTTGAAGCGGTTGAACTTGCCGCCGGGGATCGCGCGCGCTTCGCAGCAGTCTTGCGTTCCTTCCTTCGACGGATCGTTCGGATCGCCACCGCACTTCTTGTCGGCGCCGGGCCCGCCGGTGCAGCTCTGGCTCTTGCCGTGAACGACCGCGCCGTCTGGAAGCACGACGGTGCCACCGTCGCCGCCGCCCTTGCCTCCATCGCGAGACGATGTCGGGACCGTGTCGTCGACAGGCGGGTCCCCACAGGCAAACGAACCGACAATGAGGCCGACTAACCCCAACATCGGAGCAGCAGCGGCGCGCAGCACTCCCCGATTAAGCATCTTCCCAAGTCGTAGCAGGTCACGCGCGGCACCGCACGATCTCGGCCTTTTGGATGTCTTCGAGACGCATGGACAAAGCCTTGACCACGTTCGTAGCGTTGAGAATTGCGCGACGACCCAAAGGTGCTCCCAAGTGGGTAGCTCGGAGAGCCGTTCCGGAAATGGCTTCGCGCGCGCCTAAAATCGCAGGGTGAGCTCGACGCGCGCGCCGCTGAATGCAGGGAACACGCGACAGATGCCGCTCACACACCGGAGTCCGCCTCGGTTTTGTCCAGCGTTGATGCGGACGTTCGAGTCGCTCGTGAAGCGGTAGATGACCGTCCCGTTCAAGTAGTAGGTCACCGGCTCCGAGATCGACGTCGTGTACTCGAAGCCCTGCGAGATGACCCACTTCGGCGCGATCTTGAGCGCGTTGTAGTGCTCGCCTTGTCGCCACGGCTCGCCGCGAAACGAGCTCGCGTCGCGGATGTTCTCGCCATCTTGGATGCGGTAGCGATGCCGTCCCGTGAACTCGAGCGCGTAGGGTCCTTTGATGTACTTCGTGATCGAGTACTGCGTCGCGAGCTCGCGGTAGTAGGCGACGTCCGTATCGCGCACGTCGTTGCGTGCGCTCACGTTGGCGAAGACGATCGACTTGTCGTCATCGAAGCGCCACTCGATCCCGAGGCTGCCATCGGTGATGTAGTTCGTGGTGTCGGCGACCTTGCCCTCCGCGGTGCTCTTGCCGAAGCGATCGCACGAGCCGCCGAAGATCTCACTGCGCGAGTACCAGTATCCGAACGTCGCGTAGCCGAGGAACGTGGGGGTGAAGCGGTAGTCGAAGCGGTCACGACCGCCGGTGACGCAGACGTTGAAGTTGCCGAACATCGAGTCGGCGATGATCGGCTCGGTGGTGGGCGGGATCGAGTACGCGATGTTCGAGAAGGCCGAGGCGCGCGTGATGTTCACGCTGCCGACGAGCGGGTAGAAGTTGCGGTAGCTCTTCACCTCGAGGGTGTTCGACACCGGACCGCCCGTCGACACGACCGAGCCGTAGAGCGCGTTGCCCTGCATGTCGTATTCGGCAGGCGAGACAGGCTCGCGCTTTTGCACGGCGCCCTCGACGTAGATGCTGCCGTGTCCCCAGAGGCTCGGCACCTCGATGCTCTGCGCGAGGTTCGTCGTCTCGCGTGACGCGCCCGACGGCAGAAGCCCCTTGAGCTGATCGAGCCACTGGAGGCGATCGGCTTCGTCGCACGTGCCGAACTGCGGCAGGCCGCGACCCACCGTATCGTCGTACGTGCTCGTCTCGATGTTGCCGTCGGCGTTGTACGAGAAGGGCGCGCACTTCGTGACGCGTACGGCGTGCGTGGAGAGGATGACAGGGAGGCCGCGACCCGCTTGGAGCTGCGCGCCGATGATGCGATCGGAGCCGAAGAGCGGCTCGGTCGGGATCCCCGACGCGGTCGCCGTGCGCGGGACCTCTGCCGACGGGAGGAGGGCGCGCGCGGTGGGCTCGTCGTTCTTCGCCGGGTTCGCGAAGCCCGCGATGAGCGTCATGCCGAACGGATCCTTCTGGACCGTGATCTTTCCGCCGAAGAGCGTGGTGTCGATGCCGAGCTCGTCGACCTTGCGGAGGGACAAGATGAGGCCTCGGCCAAACTGCACGTAGCTGTCGCCCGCGGTGATCTCGAGGCCGCCGTTCTTGTAACCAAGCCACGCCTTCGCCGGGTAGATGGAGTTGCGAAAGCGCGTGGCGCCGTCGACCGCGAGGCCACGCGCGGTGCTCGCGTTCTGCGGGGACACGTCGGCGTATTGGTCTTCGGGCCGGAGCGCGTAGAGCGAGGAGTCGATCCGGAGGCCGAACGTGAATTTCTTCCAGCCGAGGACGAGGTTCAGGCGATTGAGCCAGTAGAAGTACGACTGGTCCTTCTCGTCGGGCTTGCCGAGCGTGAAGGAGAGCCCGTCACGTGGCGCGAAGCGCTGCGCGACGATCGACGTCTCGGTGACGTCGAGCTTCATCGGCGAGTCTCCGAGCTTCGGGAGATCGACCGCCTTTACGTCACGCGGAGTCGCGACGCCGAGGAGCGTGCAGCATGCACCCAATAGGAGCGCATGGCGCCGGCCGCCCCAGCGATCACGCGCGGGGCTTCTCGTGAACGTCGCACTTTGCCGCATCTCGAGGGAGCGCGACGTTACTGAGCAGCAGCCGGTGAGTCGAGAACCTTTGCGACTTCCTTCGCGAGGTACTCCTCATCGCCAGGGTTGTACCCCTCGCGGATGGTGGCGATCTTGCCGGTCTTGTCGATCAGCACGGAGAGCGGCGCCGACTTTTTCGGGTTGTAGATCGCGGCCACGTGCGAATCCTCGTCGAGGAGCACGGGGAAATTGAGCTGATTGCGCTTCGCGAACGCCGAGACGTTGGCGACCGTCTCCGGCCCATCCATCGCGACGCCGAAGATGACGAAGCCCTTGGCTTTGTTCGCGTCGTACATCCGGCGAAGATGCGGAAACTCCGCGACGCACGGCTCGCACCACGTCTGCCAGAAGTTGAGGAGGATGGCTTGCTTGCCGAGGTAGCTCGAGAGACGAACGGTGTTGCCCTCGATGTCGCGGGCGGAGAAATCCGAGGCCGTCGCTCCGAGGCCCGCGTTCTGCGAGCGGGACGTGTCGCCGGGGTTCGACGCTCCACCCGAATCACAGCCTGCCACCAAGATGACGAGCAATCCCGTGCTCGCGAGTGCAACGAGCGCGCGGGAGGCGCGAGAGATCATGACTTTTTGTGTCCTCGACAAAAGGGTTTTGGGAACCAGGTTCGCTGGTTCCCAATCATCCACCAAACGATTCGTGGTTTTCCCGTGAGATCAGCGCGGCGTGATCTTGCTCGCGTCCGCGAGCTTCAGCGCGTTGTCGATCTCTTCGATGATGCCCTCGGGCTTGACGATACCGCCGGTGCCCGACGTGAGGATCTCCATCGTGCGCGCATCGATGTTCGCGTTCCAGGGGAGCGCGGTGCGGTCGTAGAACGGACCGAGGTTCGCGTTACCCGGATCGAGGAGGTGCGTGTACGGCGACTTGAACTCGGCGATCCAGCCGTCGAGATCCTTCTGCTTCGAGGGCTGACCCGGCGTGGGGCCTTCCGCGAGGCTGACGACCCACACGGCCTTGCGCTCTTCGAGCTGCGCCTTCATCGGGACGACGGTCTGCGTCTCCGCTTGGCAGGCCGAGCACCAGACACCTGCCGCTTGGAGGTGGATGATGCGGTACTTGGTGCCCGTGGGATCGTAGAACTGCGCGAGCGAGATCGGCTTCAAGCCGCCCGCCTTGTCGGCGTCGGGGTAACCGAGGAACTTGAAGTTCGCGATGCGGTTGCCCGGCTTGTCGCCCTTGCGGGGCGTGGTGCCGATGTTGTCCGTCGGATACTGGTCGCCCGCCGGATTGGTATCCGGTGCCGAGTCGGCCGTACCAACGCCCGGTCCTTCGAGGCCTTTGTCCTGCTCGGTGGCAGGGGTGGAGCTCGACGACGAACAGGCCGCCATCACGAGAGCGACTGTGGAGAGGGCGAGAACCGCGGCGATCTTCATTTTTGCCACCTCAGAGAGAGCAGACAACGATGCGTTGGGTGAACGGACGAATCACGTCCGTTACGCGGCCGGGAGGGTACCTCCACCCAGCCTGTCGTCAAGCGACCTCTAGACTGATTTTGTCTCTACGTCGCGAATCGTCAAACGGCTCCGCGTTCTTTGTTCGATTTGCCGCAGAAATTCGACGACGTTTCAGATTCACGCGGAAAAATCGGCTCCGAATTTCTGTTTCTTACCGAAGCGGCGCGTCTCGGACGCGTCCCATCGACCAGCCGTCGAGCTCGACCGACTGCTTCGACGCCACCGGTTGGTCGCCCGCCCTCTTCTCGTGAACGCTCCCTCGTCGAGCCCGCCCCAGGTGAGCGCTCGTGAGGAAAGCTTGTGTCGCTTTCTGCCCAGCGGTATTGGCCGCCCAACAACATGTTTGCGGCACTTCGCGGCTCCTTTCTTTCGATCGCACGATCGGCTCTTTGTGTTGGCGTCTTCGCTTCGGTAGCGATCATCTCGGGCGCATGCTCGTCGGATCCCACGCCGGGCGCGCCGACATGCGACGACGCAAAATGCGCGGCAGGCAACAAGTGCCTCGTCCTCAACGGCGAGAACAAGTGTCGCAAGACCTGCACGTCGAACGACGATCCCGCGACGAGCTGCCCTTACGGCTACACGTGCCGCGACACGCTCACCGGCGCTCCACCGTTCTGCGTGCAAGACAAAGCCGTGAACGCCGACGGCAAGCCGCTCACGCAGAAGGCCGGTCAGTGGGGGACGAAGTGCCAAGCGAACCTCGGCATCCAGAACCCTGGATGTGACGGTGATCAAGGCTTCTTCTGCTACGGCAACTCGCCCACCGACGGCGACGCGTACTGCACCCGCTACGACTGCACGAGCGACGAAGAGTGCGGCGCTGGCTTCTGGTGCGGAAAGATCAACCAGACCCCGAACGTCCAGACGTCGAAGCGCTCGACGATCGGCGAGACGCAGAACGTCTGCTTGCGACGCTCGTACTGCTCGACGTGCAACGTCGATCTCGACTGCCCGCCCATCGCCGGCACGAAGCAGCACTGCATCCCCGATGCGAACGGCGCCAACTTCTGCGCGCCCGAGTGCCAAGGCTCCACGAACTGCCCGAACGAAGCGAAGTGCGTCGACGCCGGCGTCGGCGCGAACGTCTGCTACCCGCGCGCCACGGTGTGCGTCGGCGACGGATCGCTCTGCGCGCCCTGTCGCTCCGACGCCGACTGCGGCGCCGACGGCGTCTGCGTGAAGGGCCAGTACACGACGGAGCACGCGTGCGCGAAGAAGGCGCCGCAATCGTGCAACAAGGGCAAGGCGGCCGGCGGTTGTCCTGCGAAGACGGGCACGAACCCCGCGATCGATGTCCGCTGCCTCGGCGGCACGTTCGACGAGGTGCCGGAAGACTACTGCCACGGCATCTACTTCATCGGTTCGGACGGCGGCGACATCGGCTGCTGGACTCCGAAGCGCTGAGCGCCGGCGGTCACGCGGGTACGTGATAGAGGATCACGTACACGAGGACGCCCGTCACCGAGACGTACATCCAGATCGGGAAGCCCCACCGCGCGATGCGACGATGCTTCGCGAAGCGCTCCTTCGTCCCGAGCCACAAGAGCGTGAGCGCGAAGACGGGGACCGTCATCGCGAGGATCATGTGCGTGAAGAGGATGACGTAGTACGCGATGTGGAGCGCGCCGGTGTGCGGGTCGGCGTGCGTGCCGGAGAGCGCGACGCGCGTGAGGTAGCTGACGAGAAAGACGGCGCTCGTGATCACCGTGGCGATCATGAAGCGGCGGTGCGTCTCGCGCTTGCCGGCCTTGATCATGCGACGCCCAACGAACAGAAGGACGCCGCTCGCGCCATTGAGGATGGCGTTGACGAGCGCGAGGCGGTCCCCGATCTCCGCGGCGGTCATGACGACGTGGAGGAGCCCGACGAAGACGAAGACGACGAGGACGTCGAGCCGCCTTGCACCGAGACGGTCAGCGTGGTCGGGACGGACTCTTCTCCCGCGCCGGTCATCAAGCGCACCGAATAGGTGTAGAGCGCGCTGCCGGGGCGAAGCACGGTGGGCGGAACGAACGCCTGGATCGTGACGCCGACGTCGGCCGAGGTGCCGAGACCGAAGACGTACTCGAGCGCGTAGGTGCGATCGACGCCGATGTCGCTGCCGTCCGTCTGGAACCGAACGAGCGCGCGCGACACGAACTGATCTTCGGGGAGGCGAAACTTCACGCTGATGGTGATGGGGCACGCGCCGCCAGATGCACGCTGCTCGCACGTGAGCGTCTTCGGGGCCGTCACGTTCGTGATTTGCGGTAGCGGTCCGGGCTCGTGGTAGTCGCTGCTCGTCGCGCAGCCGGTGACGAGCGCTGCGAGCGCGCAGGTGACGAGGAGCGCAGCAGCGGGCTTGAGCGCAGGCGCGACCGTAGACGCTTGGAGGGGAGACAGCACGGTACGTGATTAGAGCCGACCCGCGCGCGGCGCAAGATCCCTCGAGCGAGCCTACGGCGAACGGCGCGGCAGACCGTCGGCGTCGAGCACGAGCCCGACCGGAACGGAGCGGTCTTCGTTCATACCGAGCATCGCCCATTGCGCGGCCGTCGTGATGAGGAGCGCGTGGATGGGAATGTCGAAGGCGCCGTTCGACAGGAGCGCGAGGGCCAAAGGCGCGACGACCGCAGGGGACTGCTTGGGTTGAAGGAGCGCAGCGCACGCGAGGAGGATCGACGCAGGGACCAGAAACGCAGAGATCGACTCGAGGAGGAACGGCGCCGGAAGGCCCACCGCCGCGGGAAGAGAGGTGCGGAGGATCGCCTCGAAGGTGGAGGGCGAATCGCTGTTTCGCGCGCCAAGCCATGTGATCACGAAGGCGAGGAGGATCGCGGCGTTCGCGAGGATACGTCCTCGCCAGCGCGCGAGCGGGCTCATCTCGGCTCGTGATGCTGCGCGGGCTTGCGCGTCGCTGACGGTCGCCCGCGTGCCGATCCAGGCGGCGGCGAGGAGCGCCGCGATCGCTTGAAGCGCCACCGCGGCGGTCGAGAAGCCACGCGCCACGTCGTGAATCGAGCGACTCACGCGATCGAACGCGATCGCGCTCGCCTCCCACGCGACGACGCGAAGAAGGCCGCAGATCGACAGGAGCGCGAGGATGCCTCCGATCGCGCGCGTGTGGGGCGATCGAACGACGGAGATGCCCGCGGCGAGCCCGACGATGCTCGTGATGACCGCGAGCGCGAGCGTCGGCAGAATGTTGAGCCGCTCGACGACCGCCGGGGACGCGAGCGCGACGATGAGGCCCGAGACGGCCACGACGCTCCCGCGGATGACGATGTTGAGCGCGCGCGCACGTGCGAGCTCGAACGAGGCTCCGCACACGAGCGCGACGAGCAGCGCGGTGAGTGTGTACGCGAGCGCGCCAGATGCCGTGTCGATGAAGTTCACCATCGACTCGCCGAGCACGCCGCGCGCGCCTGGCGCCACGACGACGCCCACCACCTTCGCCGCGATCGCGATCACGGTCGTGATCAGGAGGACGCTCCCCGCCCACGACGTCATCGACGTCGAGGAGGACGCACGCGCCGCGCGGGAAGAGGCCGCGGAAGAAGAAGAAGAGGAGGGCGCGTTCGAGAGGGCCAACCGCTCGAGGGTACAACGTTCGCGTGCCCGCGGCGCAGGCTAATCGCTCAGAAAAATTGGCGGTTGGGCCGACGTCACGTGACAGACAGACTGGTTGCACGTGCCCACGCCGATCGGCCCATTCATGAGCTTCGTCCGCGTCGCGTCGCGAACGCCAACGTGTGATCCCGGCGGCACCGAGGCTGTGCCTTCGAGCCAGAAGTTCCCGGACTCGTCCGTGCCCACGAGCGCAATCTCTTGCCCCGCTGGCGACACGACGCGAACCTGCACGCCGGCCGCGGGCGTCGTCGAACCCTTCGTCGTGAAGATCGTCCCGGCGACGACGAAGCGTGGCGCGCCTTGTCCGGTATGACAGAGGAGGCAATCCTTACCGGCGTTGCTCGTGCCGCCATGGTGATCGGCGGACTGTTCGCTCGGCGTGAGAAGCGCATACGGGCTCGTCGCGGTGAAGGCGTTCGGGGGTGGCGGCCCGGCGTCGGCGTCTTGGGGTGGCGGCGCCGGCGGAGCGTCGTTTGCGTCGTCGGCGTCACTGCTCGTCGTCGGCGGCTCGCTCGTGCCGGCGGAGGACGGCGCGTCGCTCGCGGATTGTTTTGCGCCGCTGCTGCGCGGCTTGCGCGATCCGATCGACGACTGCACGTCGTCGGCGCAGGCGCCTGCCGCGATCGCTAGGACGAGGGAGAACGTCAACGTGAAGCGCGTCTTCATCGCGGCGCACACGAGGTGGAGAGCCCGAGGGCGTTGACGAGATACGCTCGCGCAGAGCTGCGCCAGAACTGACCGAGCGTCGCCTCGGCGATAGGCATCTCGTTCGTCTTGCAGACGCTCTCGGTGAGCTTGGCCGCTTCCTTCTTGAAGTCGAGCGCGCGCATGAACGCGAAGTCACCGGTCTGCGAGACGTGGCACGTTCGGCAGTAGGGTTTGTACACCTCGCGGTAGATCGTCTTGCTCTCTTCATCGGTGCTCCAGCCTGGCGGGATCCAATCGAGGTTGGCCTTCTGGCCTGGCACGTCGACCTTGTCGCCGTAGGTCCCGTCGATGAGCTGGATCGTCGCGGGCGGCGCGCCGGATCGTTTGATGAGCGCGTTGAGCTCACGGAACTGGTCTTCTTGCTCCTCGTACGTGAACCCGCTGCGCTTCGAGAACAAGAACGCGTCGGGATCGAACGGCAGAAATGACGCGCCGGTCAGCACGCCGGTGCGACGGTCGTACGTTCCGCCATGGCAGTTCGTGCAGTTGTTCGGGATCGCTTCGTTGAACCCGATCGAGTCGAGCTGCGCGCGGTTCGCGATCTGGTCCTGCGCGTTGTAGACGAAGAACTGAACGTCGTTGCCTTCCGGCGGTGAGAAGACGTTTCCAAACTTGACCATCGCGACGGTCGCGAAGCTCCGCTCTCCGCGGACGGCGTCGCGCAACGCGCTTCTGGGATCGCCGCTGAAGTTTGGCTGTCCGTCGCCGAACACGCCGTAGTTGCGGACGTAGCACGCGGTGCCGGGCGCGCCGCTCCGATCGGTGAACGTCGTGCAGTGCATCTCGCGACCGATGCCGAGATCGCCGAGGTTGTAGTAGATCGTGCCGCTGTCGAAGCCTCCTTGCGTAGGTTGATCGAAGAAGCCAAAACGAAATTGAAACTCGTCGAGCGTGCGCGGCGCGTCGATGAAGTCGTAGTAGTCATCCGTCTCGAAGTCGAAGATGAAGCCCTTGCGATCGAGATACGGCGGCGTCCGAAAGCCGTCTGCGGGCTCGGGTGCGCTCGACACCAGCGCCGCCGCGCGTCCTTGCCCAGCAGCGGGCGCGCCGAGATTCGCGCTGAACGGGCTCTTGCAGGCCGAGAGGATCTCCTTCCACGACTTGGCGCCGAGCGCCGCGACGCAGCGCCCGGACGTCGAGTCGAAGAACGGGACCGCCGTGGCCTTCCCGCTCGTGTCCTTCGCGATGACGCGATAGCGAAGGAGCCCGCCTTGCTCCCACCGCTCCGCCTGGCTCCTCGGCGCGGGCGTCGCGACCACCGAATAGCGAAAGATCGGCGCGGGGTCGTTGAATGACGTCGGTGTCGCCGCCGTCTGTGTCGTGGCGATCGTCACCCAGCTCGCCTCGCTGATCGGCGCGTTCGGGTCGGCGAGGACTTGCACCTCGACCTGCTGATTCGCGACGTCGGTGAAGCCTGCGAACGTGATCGGAAGATCGGTGACGCCGTCCTCGAAGACGGCGCCGTTGGCAGGCTGGATGTCGATCGGCGCAGGGATGTTCGGCGGAGATGAACGAAGCGACGTGAACGACTCTTCGCCCGTAAACGAAGCGCTCGTCGCCCGCTGAGGCTCGTCGTCGTGCGCGCTCGATCGGCATCCTACTCCGGCGGCGATCTCCACGATCGCCGTGATCGCGACGGCCCATGCGAACGACGAGCGTGGGCTCTTCTTGGCGGACGTTGATTCCATGGACAAAGGCGACCCTCCATTCACGCGCTGCACGACGGTGCACTGCGCGGAGCGGCCGGCGAGCCATCCGGATCACGCGCGCGACAAACGTGCATCATGCACGCGTCGCGACGATCGATCGGGCTCGCCGCGGATGTTACTCGTCAGCACGTGACAGCACTCGACGTGCCATCACGCCGCGCGCGGCATTGTCCGAGGACCGCGGAATTTTCTGCGCGACAGATCGAGATTCACCACGAACGACGATGGATCCGCCACGCCACCTCGTCGCGACGAAGAGGATGATCGGTTGATGCGCGGATGCTCAGCGCTGCGCCCGCACGTGTCGCGCACGACTCCCACACGGATCGCCGTTTCGTGTGGCGTGTGCGTCGCCGAGCGACTCGGATCAGCCGGCGGCGGGCGAGCGACGAGGCAGGTCGAGCTTGCCTTCGCGGGTCTCGTGGATGTTCGCCGGAGGAGGAGCGCCACGTTCTTGCGTGGGGCTCTTCGGCGCCGGGCCGCCGGGAGGCTGCGGCTCGTCGGGCGCCTTCGCCGGGACGTTGAGCATGAACGGACGCGCGTGCATCGTGGAGCACGCGAAGACCTCGTCGCGGTGGAACTCCCAGTGGAGATAGACGTTGCCGTCGGGCGAGACGATCGCGCCGGGCGCAGGGCCGAACGGCTGCGCGCGATGGACGCTGTCGAGCGCGGCGATGTCGAACGCGGTGATGCCGCTCGTCTTGACGACGCCCATCTTCACGATGCGACCGTCCTTCGGGCTCACCACGATCTCGAGGCGCGTGATGATCTTCGGGTCGTTCATCGGATGCGACTTCGGCAGGTTGTCGAGCGAGCCGAGGAAGCTGTCCGCGAAGATGGGGTGGATGCGGTTGTGGATCGTGTTGAGGTACGACGCGAAGGGGACCGCGGCGGTGTTGAGCGCCGTCTGGTTGCCTGGCTTCACGCTCGAGACGTAGTTCTCGATCGCGTTACGCCAGCGCTCGAAGTTCGACGCGGTCCACGAGCCGCGATGCTCGCTCTTGCGACGCTCGCCGTCGGCCTCGCGCTCCTTGCGAAGCTGATCGACGCCGACGGCGGCGACGACGCCCGTGTGCGTGAGGTTCAGGTTGACCTGACCCGGGCCTGCGGTGCCGCCGAGACCAAGCCACTTCGTCTGCGGATTGTTCTGCGCGACCGGCGGCTTCTGGTTCGTGGTCCCCGGAACGCCTTGGCTCGGTGAGACCTCGGCGCCTGGACGAACGGGGCTGAATGCGTACGAGCCGGTGGAGCCTTGAAGGACATCCGGCGAAGGCGCGGGCGGCGCGCCGGGCGCGAGCTGCGGCGGCGGGTTCGTCGTCTGCTGCGAAGGCGAGCGGTTGTCGCCGCCGGCCTTCGGGATCACCGACGCAGGTGGCGCTTGGTTCATCGCGACAGGGCCCATCGGTTTGTCGATCGGCTTGTTGTCGTGCTGCACCTCGAACTCGGTGCCCTTCTCGCCGGGCGCCTTGTCCTTCTCGCCCTTGTGCTCTTCGCTGTCGGCGATCTTCGTGCGATCGCTGTCGCCCACGCGATCCTTCGGGCCGGCCGTCTTGTTGGCGCCGGGCGTGGGGTTGGGATCGTCTTGGTCGTGGGACGTCTGCGTCGCGACGCTCTCCTCTTCGACCTTGTTCGCTTCGTCGGCGATGAACTTTGCGTTTGGGTTGTCCGCTTGGTTCTTCTGCGCGTGCTGCTTCACCGCGATGCGGTTGTCTTGCTTCAGCGGGACCTGATCCAGCTTCTTCAGCGGATCTTCTTCCTTCGCGACGACCTTGACGTCCGGCTGCTTCTGGTCCGGCTTCTTGGGCTCTTCCTTCTTCTCGGCAGGAGGCTCCGGCTTTGGACGATGCTTCGGGCGCGGGTGCCCATCTGGAAGATGTAGCTTCGGTCCTCGTGGTACGTGGCGACCTGGTCACCGCCCTCCGCGAAGATGAAGTGCGCACACACAGCCGCGCAGACCCAGAGGATCAGCGGTGTTTCAGGTGCGCGGAGCATCGAGTTGGACAATGGGTGTGGGACCGATCAACGAAGCGTTCGCGAAGCTCTATCCAGACTCATCAAGCTAGCATTCGATCTCTGAGCCTTCCATACGCGCCGTACAAGAGCTCGTCGCCATTCTGGCGTACGAAAAAGGGGATTTCCTGGCGCGCGAACCTTCCTCCACGAGTTGTGCCAAGCTCATGTGCCGCAGTGTGTGCGAGCCGTTGGCCGACCGCTCCTCCTGACAAGAGGTGGGGGTTGATCCGACCAAACGGCTCAACAATCCTCTTCTTAATGGCTCGACATGGCCAAGGGAAGGGCGGTGGGCATCGTCGTGTCGCGAAGGCCGTTCCCGAACGCGACCGGCGGCGCGTTTGTCTCATCCGGCCACTCCGGTGGAGAAAGCGTCAGTCGCCGTCCAGTTGGAGCTGACGGTGATCGCCGCCGCCGATTTGGATCGCGGTGAGCTCTCGCTCCGCCGAGAGCTCGGACCAGAGCCCCCACGCCTTGACCGCGCGTTCGAGGTACACGACGCGCTCGGCGCATCGCGCGATCGCCTGGAGGTTGTGCGTGACGAGGATCGCGGCGATCGAGTCCGACTCGCTGATCTCCGCCATCAGGTCGACGATCGCCGCGCGGCCACCGACGTCCACGCCGGCCGTCGGCTCGTCGAGGATGAGCAGATCGGGCTTCGTCGACAGCGCGCGCGCGAGGAACACGCGCTGCGTCTCGCCGCCGGAGAGATCGCGCATCTGCGCATGAGCGAGCTTCGTCGCGCCCGTCCGCGCGAGCATCGCCATCGCGATGTCGCGCTCTTCGGAGGTGATGCGAAGCGGCCAGCGACCACGGAGGTTCGCGACGATGACCTCGATCGGTGAAGCAGGAAAGTCCCGATCGAACGCCTTGCGCTGAGGGACGTAGCCGATCTTCGAGCGGCCCTTGTCGGCGGGCAGGCCGCCGATCTTGATCATGCCTTCGTCGGGCTGGACGAGGCCGAGGATGATCTTGAGGAGCGTGCTCTTGCCGGCGCCGTTTGGCCCGCACAGACACAAGAACTCACCGACTGGGACATGAAACGTCACGTGCTCGAGGACGTGCTTGTCGTGGAAGCGCTTGCTCACGTTCACGATGTCGAGCACGCGAGGCGCCTCGTCGGGCGGCAGCGTGCCTCGATACGGCGTCGCTCGCTCGGTCGGCTTTCGCGACGCCGGCCCGAGCACGCCGGCGCTTCGTGGCGCTTGCGATCGGGGTGCGAGGGTAACGCCCGCATCGGATGGCGGCGATTCGTGATGGTCGCTGCTCATTTCAAATATTTCTCGAGCTGCGCGACGTCGAAGCGGATCATCTTCTCGTACGAGTCGGTGTCGGGGTTGCCGCCCACCGGGTCGAGCGTGCCGAGCGGGATCTTGGCTTCGTCCGCGAGCACCTTGGCCGGTCGAGGATCGAGCTGCGGCTCGCTGTAGAGGGCGGGCACCTTCTTCTCTTTGATGACGGTGAGCACCTTCGAGACGTATTCGCCGGTGGGCTGCGAGCCAGGGAACGGCTCGATGACCGCGAGGATCGACAGCTTGTAGCGCTCCGCGAAGTAGCCAAAGCTTCCGTGGAAGGTCACGAAGCCTCGTCGCTTGAGCTGCTTCAAGCGATCTTCGGCCTCCTTGTCGACCGCGCCGAGCGACTTGTCGATCTCGGTCGCCCGCTCGCGATACGCGATCGCGTGCGCGGCGTCGACGCGGCCGAGCTCCTCGGCGATCGCGCGCACGATGAGCTGCGCGCGCGTCGGATCCATCCACACGTGAGGATCTTGCGCGCCCTTTCCTTCGTGATCGTGATCGTGGTGGTCGGCGTGGTGCTCTTCCTTCTTGCCGCCATCCGCGTGACCGTCGTGATCGTGATCGTCGTCGTGGTCCTCGTCGTGCTCGTGATCGTCCGCGCCGATCGGATCCTCTTTGATCGTGAGCGTGGGCACGCGATCGCCGACCTTGAGGATGCGCGCGTTCGGAGAAGCTTCCTTCATCAGCTTCTCCATCCACGGGTCGAGACCGAGACCGACCATGACGCCGAGCTTCGAGCTCGCGGCCATCTCGATGTCCTTCGGCGTCGGATCGAAGGAGTGCTCGTTGTGGCCGGGCTGCAAAAGCAAGGTGACATCGGCGTCGGGTCCGGCGACGCGCCTCACCAAGTCGTAGATCGGAAAGATCGAGACGGTGACCCGGGTTCGCTCGTTCGCGTTGCTCTTTTGGCAGGACTTACAGCCTGGAAGAACGGCGACGGCGAGGGGAAGAGCAAGCACGCAAGCGATTCGACGCAGCACGTCGTTACACTATCAAAACCGAACCTCGGGAGGCACGATCCTGCCAAAGAGTGGTAAAACACGCGCTCGCTCTGCAATCTGAAGGTGCAGGAGCGTTCTCGGTCCACGTTGGTTGGCTCGAGGTCTTTCTTCTTCCCGTAAAATCGCCATGGACAGCAGCCAGCGCGCACACAGCGGACCTCTCTACGAGATCCGCGGATCGCAGATCGAAGACGAGGAGCAGATCCTCACGATCGCGCGTCACCTGAACACGGTGAACCTTCCCGATCAGCGCGAAGGTGTTCAGCAGATCCTCGAGCTCTCGCAAAAGAGCTTCACGCAAGCGATCAAAGATCCGAAGCGCCGGCAGTACGTGTTCGTGCTCGTCGATCGCACGAAGGACGTCATCATCGGCACGTCGATGATCTTCGGCCAGCTCGGTCGAAAGGATGCGCCTTACATCTATCTCGACGTCATCGACGAGGAGCGTTACTCGGAGACGCTCGACAAGCACTTCAAGCACACCGTCCTCAGCATCGGCTACTCGTACAACGGGCCGACGGAGATCGGCGGCCTCGTGCTGCATCCCGATTACCGTCGCGCGACGGAGCGGCTCGGCACCTTCCTCTCATACGTGCGCTTCCTCTACTTGAAGATGCATCGGGAGTGGTTTCGCGACGAGATCCTCGCCGAGCTCCTCCCTCCGCTCGAGAAGGACGGGACGAGCCACCTCTGGGACGCGCTCGGCCGACACTTCACCGATCTCACGTACGCAGAGGCCGACAAGCTCTCTCGTCGCAACAAGGAGTTCATTCGCGGCCTCTTCCCCGAAGGCACGATCTACGCGTCGCTGCTGCCGAAGCAGGCGCAAGACGTCATCGGCAAGGTCGGCGCGCAGACGCGCGGCGTCGAGAAGCTGCTCCGCCGCATCGGCTTTCGCTACGCCGAGCGCGTGGACCCGTTCGATGGTGGCCCGCACTTCACCGCGATGACCGACGAGATCACGCTCGTGCAGGAGACGCAGCACCTCACCGTCGAGGCGTTGCTCGAGCCCGGCACGAAGACGAAGAAGCGCGGGCTCGTCGCGGTGGAGCCATCCGGGCCGCCGTGGTTCCGCGCTGTCCTCGCGCCGTTCGAGGAGCGGCCGAACGAGACGTGCGCGCTCGGCGAGGTCGAGGCCAAGGCGCTCGACGTGAAGGTCGGCGACGCGGTGTGGATCCTTCCGCTCGACTGACGCAGGTCGGCGAAATCGCTTGCCTACCGACCATCGCGGAAGCACCTAGGAGCTCTCCGCGTTTCCCGGGCATGCTTTTGCGTGCGACATCCCCCGACGGCCGGCGTCTTATGTCGGGAGCAAGACGGAACCCCAAGGAGACTGCGATGCGAGCTTGGTCATGGATGATCCCCGCGCTGGTGTCTCTCAGCGCCATCGTCGCGTGTGACAAATCGAAGGAGCCCGGCGCGACCACGCTCAGCGCGTCGTCAGCAGCGCCGTCGCTCCCGCAGACTACGGCTTCCCAGCAGGCCGCGTCGGCCGCCGTGACACCTGCTGCGCCGATCGTGATGAAGACGATCGCGAAGGGTGACATCCCGAAGGACATCAAGTTTCCTGGGAAGCTCGACAAGGCGGTGGGCTGGACGGACAAGAACGGCGCGAATGTCGTTGTGTTCTCTACGCAGACCGCGGTCGGAAAGAAGAACGGCGAGCACTTCGAGAGCGCGTACCTCAACGTCGAGCACGTCGCGTATCCGGGCGGCACGTTCAAATCGCTTCGAAGCGTGAAAGACAAAGAAGAGGCCTGCGACGCCGATCTCATGGCCGAGTTTCGTGACAAGGCGCTCACCGTCACCGATCTCGACAACGATGGCTTCGGCGAGATCACGTTCGCGTACGCGCTTCGATGCACGTCCGACGTGAGCCCCGCGACGCTGAAGCTCCTCATGCTCGAGAACGGCGAGAAGTACATCCTGCGCGGGCAGTCGCGGGTCGACACCGGACCCGAGAAGGTGGGCGGCGCGTTCAAGGTCGATCCGTCCTTCAACGCAGGGCCGCCCGCGTTCCTCGAGCACGCGAAGAAGCAGTGGAGCCTGGTGAAGAGCGACTAGCGAGCGCCGCCAGGCAAGCGGGCCATCGCCCACTCGATCGCGTCGATCACGGTGGGGTGGGCGAGATCGCTCGTCACGAGCGCCATGTGCCCCGCGTGCTTCGCGTGAAAGATCGCGACGGGGCCGGCGCACCTTCGCGCGAAGGCTTCGCCAGACCGAGGATGGCACATGATGCGATCACGATCGCCCACGACCGCGGCGACGGGGACCTTCACGTTCGCGAGCGACGTGAGGTAGTCGTCGTGTCGATCGCGGCTCTTCCACTCGCCGTGCGTCGCGAACCCGAAGATGTCCTCGACGTAGCGCTCCGAGGCGTCATCGCTGCCAAAGCGTAGCCGTCGCGCAGGGATGCCATGCGTGAGACGTGACGAGATCCGAAGCGTCGCGCGCGAGAACGCGTGCTTGGCAGCCCAGCGCAGCCGCGACGGCTCGAGCTCGCGAAGCCAAACGTTGCCGCCGAGGAGCACGATCGCGTCCGCGTCCATGCGCCCTGTGCCTTGCGCGGCAGCTGCCACGTGACCGCCGAGCGAGTGACCGACGACGATGACCGGCTTGCCTTCGCTGCGCGCGCGCGCGCACTCGACGACGGCAGGCAGATCGAGGCGAACGAGGTCGTCGTAACCCCAGTCGTGAGACGTGGGCGGGGGCTTGCTGTCGCCGTGGCCGCGAAAGTCGAACGCGATCGTTCGGTACCCGCGCTTCGTGAGCGCGCTCGAGAGGCCAGGACGATCGCGTTTGCCGAAAGACGACTTCCTCGCGAACATCGCGTGCGCCAAGACGAGGGTGGCGCGTATCTCGGTCGCGACGTCGGCGGGCGGATCATCGACGAGCGCGCGGAGGATCGACCCGTCTCCGCCTCGAATCTCGAGCTCCTCGAACGACGCGCGCGGCATCGCGATCTGCTCGCGGACGATCCACTGTTTGCGACGCGACCTCGGGCCGCGCGGCTCGCGCTTCGTCTCGTTCTTCATTCCGCAGCGGCAGTTCGTTCCTGAGCGACAGACGTACCGTTCGTGGCGTGGGCACGTCGCGCGTTGCGCTCGCGTTCGGCGATCTCGAGCACGCCCTCGCGTGCGCGTGCGATGACGAGCGCCGCGCGTGCCATGCGCTTGTGAATCGGCACCTTGGATCCGTCGGCGGGGAAGAGGCCTTCGCAGAGTCCGTGGAAGATGCGGTTGACCGGCGGGTCTTCGGGCCACGACGAGAACTCTTGGCGCATCACCTCGTGGATCTCTTGCTGCTTGCGAAAGCCGATCGCCAAGATGTCGCGAGGGTCGATGCCGATCGCGAGGAGATCGGGCTCCATCGCCTTGAGCGAGAACACGCTCGAGGCGAGCAGCTCGAGCTGAAAGAGCGCAACGCTCACCTTCTCGTGGAGCGGGCTCTCGGCCATCAGGCGAGGGACGAGCTGCGTCCCGAGGCCGACGTGACGGGCCTCGTCGCGCTCGTAGTAGACGAGCAGCTCGGCGAGCACGGGCTCTACGCGAAGCTCACGAACGTGTTGGAAGAGCGTGAGCGCGATCGTCTCGATCGTGAGCTGCATGCCGAGCAGCTTCTTCGTGAGATTGTCCGTGCGCAGCGTGAGCTCGACGACGCGGCGAGACCAGTAGTCGAGAGGCGGCGGTTTGTGACCGAGCTCCTCGAGGTAGTCGTGCATGACGTAGAAGTGACGGGCCTCGTCGTGCACCTGGCTCGACGCCGCGAGCTTCGCGTCGAGCGGCACGAGCGCGTCGGCGAGCTGCGCGCTGATCTTCCACGCCGCGAGCTCGCCCCACATGATGATGGAGAAGATGCGCGAGAGCGCGCGCCGCTCGCGATCGGGGATGCTTGGCTTGCCGTGCTTCTTCAAGAGATCGGCGAGGACCTCGCGTCCGTCCCAGATGCGCGCCTGCCCGACGTGGTAGATGCTCTCCATCCGCTTCGCGCGGCGAGCCTCTTTGTCGCTGTAGGCTGCCGAGAGGTCGAACATCTCGAATGGGATACTCCTGCTGTCCCGTGCCGATGACGAGCCGTTGCGTATCCGTGCGAAGGCAAAGCGATCGCCCATGAGGCCATCGTACACGCCGCACCATGATCCTGCTGTCACGTTGCGGCAGCGAAGCGCGAAATCTCGTTCCCGTCATTGGGGCGGGATGCCACGTGGACATTGTCTGGACACGCAAACGCCCGCCGGCTCGTCATTTCATGCAACTGCTGTTGCACCTCGCGCGTAGCCTCACGATCTCTTCCCTAGGAGGGTAACAGTGAAACCTATTTTCAAGTGGGCCGCGCTCGTCGCGGCGTCTTGTGCGGTGACAGCGGTGGTTCATCCGCGTCTCGCTCGGTCTGCAGACCATCTTGACTCGCCCGCCGTGAAGGCCGAACACGCGGCCGACATCAACGATCTCTATTCGTGGGTTGATGGCAACAACGCGATCTTCGCGATGACCGTGTTTCCGGCAGCCGGTGCTGACGCGAAATTCTCCGACAAAATTCAATACGTGTTCCACACCTCGAGCGGAGCTGGGTACAAGCAAACCACCTCCGATCTCGACATCATCTGCACGTTCGATGCAGCGCAGAAGGCACAGTGCTGGGCCGGTACCGACGAGTACGTCACCGGTGACGCAAGCCAAGCGGCAGGCATCACGAGCACGAGCGGCAAGTTCAAGGTGTTTGCCGGGCTCCGCGCGGATCCGTTCTTCTTCAACCTCGACGGCTTCAACGACGCCGTCGGTTTCGTGAAGACGAATGGCGGCGCGCTCGCCTACGACGACGCGGGCTGTCCGACGGTTGACGGAGTCACCTCCGGCATTCTCGTCAACAAGCTCTCCCACAACCCCACCGACGGCGGCGCGCCGGTTGACTTCTTCGAGAAGCTCAACACGCTCGCGATCGTCGTTGCGGTCGACAAGTCGGTCGTGACCAAGGGCGGTCCCGTCGTCTCGTCGTGGGCATCCACCAACAAGGCTCAGTGAGGTGAAGCCATGAAAAAGACCACCACACTGATCTCGTTCTGCGGAACCATCCTCGTCAGCGCAGCCGTCGTTTGGGGCTGCGGTGATGACGACGACACAGTTGCACCGAAGGCTGACTCAGGGACCACCGACACTGGTGCGTCTTCGAGCGGTGACACCGGCGCATCCTCGAGCGGCGACACGGGCACCAAGAACCCGCCGCCGCCGGTGCTCGGCGCGCAGCTCGACCGCTTCGGTCGTCCGGCCGTCAACACAGCGGCGAACAACACGTTCAACCCCGATGCCGGCACCGCCGGCGCGGCGAAGGACGGATACAACGCCGACAAGGACGTCGCGGGCTGGACCACGAAGTACGGCGGCGAAGCGTCGAAGAACCTCGCGATCTACGACGGCTTGGATACCCAGTGCGGCAACCAACAGTTCGCGGATCCCGACGCGTCCGCGCCGGACCAGAAACTCCGCTACGCGCGTCTCGCGGGCGTTCTCACCGACGATCGCCAGTGGCTCAACACGGCGGGCACGTGCGGGACATTCACCGCGACGGGCGGATACTTGGCCGTCGAGCTCAACGCGACCGGTACGGCAAACACCGACTGCGGTGGCCGACGCCTTCCGGTGGACGTCATCGACGTGACCTACGCGATTGTCGCCACAGCCGGCGTGACCGATGGGATCGGCGCCGTTGCCGACAAGACCAACGGCACGACGTTCCCCTACCTCGCCGCGCCCAAGTGAGCGCGATCGAGATCGTCTGAAGACCTGATAGAGGACGGATGGTGATGCAGCCGAAACGCTCGCTCCCATCCGTCCTTTCTCATTTCGGTCGTGTGACGCTCCTCGCCATCATGTTTGCCATGCCTGCGTGTGGTGGCTGCTCGAAGAAGACCGAGGGCACAGACGCCGGCCACACGGTTCAAGCGACGGCACCCACGCCGTCGATCGCTTCCTCCGGCAGCGGGCTCCCGAACCGTCCCAGCACGACGAGCGCCAGCATCGCGATCAGCAATATGGATGGCGAGATCAAGGAGCTCACGAAGAAGAGCGAAGGGCGTGTGCCCCTTCAGCTTCGTCTCGTCGAGATGCTTCTCGCGCGCGGGCAGTTCTATGCGCGAATGAGCGACATCGAGACAGCAGACGAGCTGGCGCAAAAGGTCGTCAAACAGACCCCTGCCGATGCGAATGCACGGATCACACATGCCGGCACGCTGGCAGCCTTCCACAAGTTCGACGCAGCATCGAAGGAGCTCGACGAAGCGGAGAACCTCGGAAAAGAGAAGCAGTTCACGGCGTCCTCGCGCGTCAGCATCCTCCTCGCGCTCGGCAAGTACGACGAGGCCTTCGCGTTGCTTCCGGCCGATTACGAGAAGCGCAACTACGAGGTCCTCTCGATCGCTGGCGTGATCGAGGCGCGTCGCCAGAAGATCGACGAGGCCGAGCGCCTCTTCGAGCTCGCGCGCACGCGGTACCCGGACGTCGCGCCGTTTCCGCTCGCGTGGATGGACTTTCAGCGTGCGTCGGTCCTCGACGCCGCCGG
>JBGAFW010000083.1:0-49649 GCA_044227045.1 Labilithrix sp. | reverse complement strand
GCGCGCGGAGGCCGAGGGAGCGAGTCTTCGAGCGACTCGGCCGTATCCGCGCGCGAAGGGGAGAGAGCGCGCGGAGGCCGAGGGAGCGAGTCTTCGAGCGACTCGGCCGTATCCGCGCGCGAAGACGCGAAAAAGAGCGGCGAGGACGCGATCCTTCCCGGGCTCATCGAGACCTTGCACGAGGCGCGAAGCGCTGCGATGGCGACGAACAACGCGGCGCTCTCGCGGGCGATCAAGATCCTGATGAACTCCTTCTACGGTGTGCTTGGGACGCCGGGCTGCCGCTTCTTCGACTCACGGTTGCCGACGTCGATCACGCGGCGTGGCCATGCGATCATCGAGCGGGCGCGCTCGTTCTTCGAGGCGCAGGGGCTGCCTGTGATCTACGGCGACACCGACTCGCTCTTCGTACACGTGCGGGACGCCGGCGCCGACCACGCCGCGCTTCGCGAGCGTGGCAAGACGCTCGCGACGACGTTGACGAAGCTCCTCGCCGACGAGATCCGGGCGAGCCATCGGGTCGAGAGCCATCTCGAGCTCCGCTTCGAGTCGCATTACGTCCGCTTCTTGATGCCGACGACGCGCGGCGCCGATCGAGGATCCAAGAAGCGCTATGCCGGCATCGTCGAGAAGCCGAACGACTCGGGCGAGATGACGACGCAGCTCGTCGTGCGCGGGCTCGAGGCGGTGAGGCGCGACTGGACGCCGCTCGCGCGTCGCGTGCAGCTCGAGCTCCTTCGACGCATCTTTCACGACGAGCCGTTCGACGCGTGGCTACGCCAGATCGTGAAAGAGCTCGAGTCGGGCGCCCTCGACCACGAGCTCACGTATCGAAAGCGCCTCCGGCGCGATCTCGACGCCTACGCGAAGTCGGCGCCGCCGCATGTTCAGGTCGCGCGGATGATGGAAGAGGCGCAGCCGGAGAGCGAGGCCTTCATGCACGAGGTCGAGTACGTGATGACGACGCGAGGCCCGGCGCCGCTCGAGCCGATGAGCGCGGGCGCTCCCCCGGCGATCGACTACGCGCACTACATCGACAAGCAGCTCGCGCCGGTGTGCGACGTGATCTTGCCGTTCGTGAATTCGTCGTTCGACCGGATCGCCGGAAGTCAGACGAGCTTGTTTTAGCCGGATACGTGAGGACGTGACGCGAGGCTCAGGCCTCGTGCCGGACGTACTCGAAGTCGACGCCGCGGCCCTTGATGCCCTGCTTCGGCGCGGCGATCCAGTTGGCCATCTGCTTCGGATCGAAGATCGGCTTCTGCATGAGGCTCTGCACGTACGCCTTGTCGGCGTCGGACGGGAGCCACTCCGACTTCTTCGCTTCCCACTCTTCCTTCGTGAGGAGGTTGCCGTTCGGATCAAAGGGCATGTTCGCATAGATGCCGATGTGGCGATGGAAGCGGCGGCTCGGGAGCTTGAGCTCGAAGGGAACGCCGTGCGACGCGATCGTGCGGTTCCACTTGTCGACGCCGCGCTGGCAGTCTTCGACGTACGCATCGCGGAGGACTTCGTTCATCGCGTTGCGCATCGCGACGTCTTCTTTGCCGAGCTTGCCGTCCTTGACGACGTCCATCGAGTAGAACCCCTCGAGCGCCTTGTGGTCCTCGAACTGCTCCTCCTTCGCGCGGCCCTTCATGCCGGTCGCGAAGTAGGTGGCGGCGTTGGAGCTGATCTCTCCGCCGAAGAGGTCGAGCGAGAGCGAGTACCAGAGGTTCAAGTACTTCTGCATCGTCGGCAGATCGATGAGACCCGCGGCGCGGACCTGATCGACGTGCTCGATCTTCTTCTCGGTCATCTGCTGCGCCGTGCGATCGACGACGCGGAGCACGCCCGTCTCACCGACGAACATGTGATGCGCCTCTTCGGTGAGCATGAAGCGCGTCGTGCGCGAGAGCGGATCGAACGCGCTCTCTGCCAGCGCGAGCAGCTGGAACTTGCCGTCGCGGTCGGTGAAGAACGTGAACATGAAGAACGACAGCCAGTCGGTGCACGGCTCGTTGAACGCGCCGAGGATGCGCGGCTTGTCCGGATCGCCCGAGCGACGCTGCAAGAGCGCCTCCGCCTCCTCGCGCCCATCACGACCGAAGTACGTGTGGAGGAGGTACACCATCGCCCAGAGGTGACGGCCTTCTTCGACGTTGACCTGGAACAGGTTGCGGAGGTCGTACACGCTCGGGCACGAGTGGCCGAGCATGCGCTGCTGCTCCACGCTCGCCGGCTCGGTGTCGCCCTGCGTGACGATGATGCGGCGAAGCGCGTTGCGATGCTCGCCGGGGACTTCCTTCCACACGGGCTCGCCGAAATGATCGCCGAAGCCGATCGTGCGATCCTTGACGGGGTCGGCGAGGAAGATGCCCCAGCGGTAGTCTGGCATCTTCACGTAGTCGAAGTGCGCCCAGCCCTCGCTCGTCACGCTGATCGCGGTGCGAAGGAAGACGTCGTCCTTCTGGAAGCCGAAGGGACCCATCTCGTTCCACCACGAGAGGAAGTTCGGCTGCCACGCCTCGAGCGCGCGCTGGAGCCGCTTGTCGCTCGAGAGGTCGACGTTGTTCGGGATCTTCGTGTCATTGACGACGGTGGACATTTCTTCGGGACTCCAGATCGATCAGGTGCGCTGCCAGTTGAACTCGGGACGCTCGGGCTTTCCGTAGAGCGTGAGGGCGCCACGCTCGCCGACGGCGTTGGGGCGCTGGAAGATCCAGTTCTGCCATGCCGAGAGACGCCCGAAGATCTTCGTCTCCATCGTCTCGGGACCAGCGAAGCGGAGCGAGGCCTCCATGCCGGTCATCGCGTCGGGCGACATCGCGGCGCGCTCTTCGAACGCGATGCGGATCTCGTCGTCCCAGTCGATGTCGTCCGGCGCGAACGTGACGAGCCCGGCGAGCATCGCGTCGCGGGTGCCGAGCGCGCCTTGCTCGAGCACGCGGGAGACGCGCTCGGGCTCCTTGAGGAAGCGCGTCTGCAGGCGTGAGAGCCCATTGGCCATCGGCAAGAGACCGGCGTTGAGCGGCGAGGTCGCGACGGCGACCGCTTCGTCTTCGCTGTCTTTCATGTAGACGCGGTCCGAGGCGAGCGCGAGCTCGAGGAGGCTGCCGACGAAGCACGAGCCCGGCGCGACGAGCGCGAAGAAGCTCTTCGCGGTGACGTCCATGCGCTTGAGGACGCGCTTCATGTGCAAGATGACCTCGCGCACGAGACCGTCGTCCTTGTGCTTGGCGAGCATCGCGTCGACGGCGAGCACGGCCTCGGCGTCGCCGGTGGTCTCGACCGACACGACGCCGATCGTGGGCTGGTTGAAGCGGAGCTCGAGCAGCGCGTCATCGAGCTCGCGGAACGCCTGAATCGCCCACGCCGAGGCGCCTGCCTTCGCGAGCTCCTCGGGCGTCTCGGGCTGCTTCGACGTGGGCGCCTTCACGGTGAGGCGCGCGGTGCGGAGCTTCGGCGCGAGCTCGAGGGTGACGTACTGGTATTGAACGGTGGTGTCGCTTCGCTTCGCCTCGAGCGGCGGGAGCTTCACCGCCGGGAACGACTTGCGCTTCGATCGCGCGACCAGCATCTCCATGCGGCGCTTCGTGACCTCTTCGAGCTTCGCCTTCGGCGGCGCTTCATCGACGAGGCCCCACTCGACCGAGCGCTTGCCGCGGACGCCTTCGGCGATCGTCGAGAACGCATCGGCGAGATCACGGCGGATCTTTCGCTTGTCGACGAGGCGCGTGAGGCCGCCCGTGCCAGGGAGCACGGCGAGGAGCGGCGCTTCGGGGAAGCTCACCGCGCTCGACCCGTCATCGGCGAGGACGATCTCATCACACGCGATCGCGAGCTCGTAGCCGCCGCCGGACGCGGTGCCGTTCAGCGAAGCGAGCGAAGGGATGCCGCTCTCGGCGCTCATCTCTTCGAGGTAGAGACGCGTCTCGTTCGTGAACTTGCAGAAGTTCACCTTGAAGCCGTGGGTGGAGCTGCCGAGCATGTAGATGTTCGCGCCGGAGCAGAAGATGCGATCCTTCGTGCTCGTGATGAGCAGCGCGTGCACCTCGGGGTGCTCGAAGCGAACGCGCTGGATCGCGTCGGCGAGCTCGAGATCGACGCCGAGGTCGTACGAGTTCAGCTTCAGCGGGTAGCCCGGACGCATCCCTCGGTCTTCCTTCACGTCCATGCTGAGGCGCGCGACCTTGCCGGCGTAGTCGGCAGGGAAGTCGAGCTTCCAGTGAACGTAGCGATCAGGATGTGTTTCGAAGCGCACGGGTTCTTGCGGCGTCGTCGGCTCGGCCATCGTGAGCTTCTCTTACGACGTGCAAGCCTTGCGGGCAAGTACTATAGTGCATGCGTTGCGCCTGTGATGCAGTATAGTGCATGTTGCAAATGAAGCCGAACGCCCAAAGCGCGGGAGATCGTCGATCGGAGCTCCTCACGAGGCTCGGCGCCGCGGTCCGGGCATCGCGCACCGAGCGCGGCCTCACGCTTCGCCAGCTCGCCAAAGACGCGAGCGTGAGCGAGCGCTTCCTCGTTCAGCTCGAGGCAGGAGAGGGGAACATCTCGGTGGCGCGGCTCGAAGAC
Organism: Labilithrix sp.; assembly: GCA_044227045.1. Classification (GTDB taxonomy): domain Bacteria; phylum Myxococcota_A; class Polyangia; order Polyangiales; family Polyangiaceae; genus Labilithrix. The sequence continues at coordinate 45,092 of JBGAFW010000083.1, read as the reverse complement.
GTCGCCGAGGCGCTCGGGACGACCGGCGCCGATCTCCTCGCGCGCGCGTCGCACTCTTCGTCCTCGTCTCAAGGCGTGGCGCAGTCCACGCCGCCGATCCTCGCGCTCGTCGGGCTACGCGGCGCCGGAAAGAGCTCGATCGGATCGGCGGTAGCGTCGAAGCTTGGCGTTCCGTTCGTCGAGCTCGACGAGGCGATCGTTCGCGAAGCGCAGATGACGCTCTCGACGATCTTCGAGATCCACGGCGAGGCGTACTACCGGACGATGGAGCGCGAGGTCCTTCGCCGCTTCCTCGAGGCGGGTAAGCCGCTCGTGATCGCGACCGGTGGATCGATCGTCACCGATCCGGAGACGTGGGGGCTCCTCCGTTCGAGGGCTCGAACGATCTGGCTGAAGGCGACGCCGCGCGAGCATTGGGATCGCGTCGTCGCGCAGGGTGACGTCCGGCCGATGCGAGGTCGCCCGCGTGCGATGAACGAGCTTCGCCAGCTCTTGTCGTCACGCTCACCGCTCTACGAGCAAGCGGATCTCACGCTCGACACGTCGGGTCGATCGCCCTCCGAGATCGTGCAGCGCATCGTCCGCGCCGCGTGAGCTCACGGGAGGCACGCATAGACGACGTACGATTTGCCGAGCGTCGGGTCGAGCTCGAGGGAGAGCGGCTGGCAGGTCTTGCCGGTGTCGCATCCAACGGCATCTTTCAACGAGCACAGCTGGAGCGAAGGATTGCACAGCGCCCCAGCGTTCACGCATGAGGCGCCGTTCGACGTGATGTTGAACCCAGTCGTGCCTCCACATCCGGCCGTTCCATTCGGCGCCGCTTCCACGCAGCAACGAGAGTTGGGGCACTGCCCTCCGTTGAGGCAGCGGTAGGCTTTGGGGTTGCTGCACTGCGCGACGTTCTGAACGCACGAGCCGAAACAGCAGAAGGTGGCTGGAGCCACGCAGGTGATCACCCCACCGTCGGCGAGCGGGCAGTCGAAGCTCTCGGCGTTCGTCTTGAGCTGAGGGCATCCTTCGAGCGAGGCGTCGCCCTGGCCTCCGTCACCGCCATCGTTTCCGTTCGCGGCTCCGTCATTCGAGGAGGAGCCGTCCGACACACTGCCGCCGTCGGGCCGCAAGCAGATGATGCCCTGCTCGCAGACGAGGCCTTCCTTGCACTTGCCATCGTCGAAGCACTTCCCACCGAGCTCGCCGACGACGCCGCCGTCACCAGAAGGAGAGGGCGAGGACGTCGCGCCTGGGTCGTCTCCGACGCAGAAAACCCAGAGCGAAGCAAACACACCCACGACCACGAACGAGATACCGAAACGACGCGCGGACGAGTGTGCCATATCGGTCGAGTATATCGCGCACGTGCGATCGAGATACGACGCAAAGCGCTGTGGCGTTCTGGTCGTTCGCAGCGGCTACGAATCAGTGAAGCTGCCAGCCAAGATCGACGGGCGGGACGACGCCGTCGTTCTTCACGCTCCCGCGCGAGCGTCCCGCGAACGGCGGCACCGCGACCTTGAGCGCGAGCGCGGTGAGGTTGCCGTCCGCCGAGAGGACGAGGAGGTTCTGCGTTCCATCGCCCTTCAGGTCGGCGAACGTGATCGGCGCGGTGACGCCCGTCTTCAGTCGATACATGAACGCGTAGCCGCCCGTGGCGTCGTACGACAAGACGTCGCCTTCGGCCGTCCCGATCACCGCCTCGACGCCGCTGTCGGGCTCGACCGTGCCGAGCACGGGCGACGTGACGACGCGTCCTTGTTGCGACTGATGCGATCGATCGTGCTTGTCGATCAGGATCACGCAGTCCTCTTTGCCCCAGCGCGCCGTCGGGACGACGATGCGTCCGACGCGTGAGCCAGGGAGCGGCGTCGGGCTCGCCAAGACGCCGGTCGGATCGCCGTCGTCTTCTTCGACGTGCGTGGACCAGTGCTCGCGACCCGTCTTGCCGTCGACGATCGCGATGTCGCCGTCGGCCCATCCGACGACCACCTCGAGCTGCTTGTCGGCGTCGATGTCGGAGAGCACCGGCGCCGCCCGGAGGGCAGACGTGCGCTTCACCGTCCAGAGCGTGTCGCCCGTCTTGCCGCGAAGCGCGACGAGCGAGCCGTTCTCGGACCCCGCGACGATCTCGGGGACGCCGTCGCCGTCGAGATCGGCCGTCGCGAGACCTGCGCCGATCGCGACGCGCGGCTCGGACGACGCCGCTCCGACCGCCTGCGACCAGCGGCGCTTTCCCGTCTTCGAGTCGTAGAGCGAGACGCGTCCCTTCGCGTCGCCGACCGCGACCTCGAAGACGCCATCGCCGTCGACGTCGAGCACGGTCGGCGGCGTGGTCGCCGGCGCGCCGATCTCGGCGCGAGACACGACCGCGCCGGTCGTGCGCGACGCGGCGACGAGCTCCCCTCCGGCAGACGACGAATAGATCACGTCACCGCCCATCGCGACGCCCACGACCGCGCCGCGCGCCGCGGGCAGCACGCCTTTGCGCGCGCCGGTCTTGGCGTCGACGGAGATGACGCCCTCGCGCGTCCCGACGTAAATCGTGCCGCTCTCGACGATGACGGTCGATCGATGATCCGTCGCGCCGACGTGCGTCGTCCAGAGCTGCGTGAGCGCGCGCGTCCGCGGCTTTGGCTTCGTCTCTGGCGTGTAGCTCTGCGGGCCGGCGCTTGGCAGATCACGTACGGCGGCGGGCTGATTCGCGGCCGTCGTGTTGTTGGGGGACGCGACGGTCGTGTTCGCGTCGGGCGTGGCGCAGCTCGCGGCGGAGACCGAAGCGAGGACCACGAGACCAAAGGCGAGGCTGGTGCGGCTCATCATGATGCCGGCCCTCGAGCAAGGCGCGTTCCTCCCTCACGAAACGAACCAACGCTGACGATCCCTCGGCGTCCTCGCGCCGATGCGCTTGCGCCTTCGGAGTCAACCGCGCAAGCGATGCATGGCGCCGCAAAGGTTGCCGCGAAATGGCTCGTCATCCGAACTGGCCTATTCGAAAGTCGCGTGGAGGATGCGATGCTGCCGGGCGATGATCTCGTTCAAGGCTCACAAAAAGCGTCTCTACGCGCTGGCGTTCTCCCCCGATGGCCGCTTCCTCGCGACGGCAGGTGCCGATGACGTGGTTCGGCTCCATGCGCTGAACGCTGGCGCGAAGCCGACGCTCGCGCACGAGTGGAAAGAGCTCGGTTACAGCCTCGCGTTCTCGCCCGACAGCCGAATGCTCGTCTGCGCGGGTCGCGGGGTACGTGTCTGGGACATGGCCGACGTGAGCTTTGGTGAGCTCTACGCCGAAACGCGACGCGGCTCGAGCGGGCACGTCTGCTTCTGCGGCGGCGAGCGGTTCTTCGTGCACGGCGACGGGGGCCTTCGGTGCTGGGACATCACGACGCCGAAGAAGAAGGGCGCGAAGCCCGCGATCAAGCCTGCGAAGTGCGGCTGGGGCGGGACGCGGGAGTCGAAGGACAACAAGCAGTTCCCTCTCTCCACGGTCACGTGCACGCCCGACGGCAAGACGCTGGTCGCGACGTTCGCGGTCCAGACGATCGCGTACGACTCCGTGCACTTCCTCTTCGACACGAAGACCGGAAAGGAGAAGGGCCGTCTCCACGCGACGCACTACCAAGGGCACCCTGTCTCGATCTCGCTCTCTCCCGATGGGTCGCTCCTCGCGAGCAACTACGGATCCGCGATCGCGATCTGGAGCATGAAGGAGCAGAAAGAGATCAAGCGATGGTCGTCGGGCACGAAGCACGTCCAGGCGCTCGCGTTCACGGCCTCCGGCGCGCGGCTCATCGCGGTGAACAACAGCGAGGCGGTCTTCCAATGGGACACGAAGACATGGAAGGAGGTTCGCCACCTCGAATGGAAGAAGGTAGGGAAGCTCACAAACCTCGCTGTGTCTGCCGACGGATGCCTCATCGCGGCGGGCACGGCGCTCGGCAATGTCGTCGTGTGGGACGCGGACTGAGCCGCCTGCTGCCTCGTCTGGTCTAGTCGCTCTTTCGCGAAGCGACCGAGCTTGCCGACAGCTCCTCGATCTCGTCGGCCTCGTCCATCGCGTCGAGCAGCGCGACGCGGAGCTTCGGGTCGGCCGCTCCTCGCGTCACGACCGCGTCGAGCGCGATCCGAAGTCGAGGCGACGCGCTCTTCTCCGCGATCGCCTCGAGGCGCTCGCGCTCGGCGTCATCGAGGCGCGCATGAAGCGCGAGCGCCGCGCCTTCTCGCGCCGACGCCGCGGCGCCTGGATTCTCGAGCACGGCCCACAGCCGCTCGCGAGGAATGGCCATCACGCGATAGCCCGCGGCATCGCCCGCGCCGAGCATCGCCATCTGCTGCATCCACTCGTCGATCGAGCGCGACCCGCGCGCGAGGAGCGCCTCGTCTTCGATCGGCTCGAGGGCCTGATGCGCGGCGATCCCCTTCTCGATCCGATCGTGCATCGCGTTGCGACGTTGCGTCTCCGCCTCGGCCCGATGGGTGAGGCGGATCTCGACGACGGGCTCGTCCTCCGACGCCAGATCGATCTCGATCCCGAGCGGCGTGGTCCGCACGGCGCGAATGCTCGAGAAGGAGAGGAAGCGACGCCTCCCCGCCCAACGCAAGAGCACGCCGTCCTCCCCGATCGAGACCTTCTGCGGCACCAGCATGGGCAGCGCGATGAGCGCGTAGAGCCCGAGCACGATGAAGATCGTGAACCCAGGGAGGTGACGCAGGAGGTTGAAGAGGATCCATGGCGACGTCGTGAGGATGATCGCGAGCCAGCGCATGCGATGCGCCCAGGGCGGCAGCGCGTCGAAGCGCGTAAGGTCGCTTGGCTCTTGCTCGAGCGTATCGGCGAGCGCCTGCGCGATCCGTGCAGAATGCACGCGTACGAGGTGCGTCGACGCGAGCCCGCGCGGCTCGATCACGACGGTGGTGAGCCCGTCTTCGTTGGGCTTCGCGTCCTTGACTCGCGCATGAAGGATCGACTGCCGGGGCATGACGAGCTCGCCATCGACCAAGAGCCCGCGGCCGTCGGCGTTGACGCGTCGCATCCCTGCGATCCGCTTCGGCGCGCTCCGAAGCAGCGCGACGAAGGACAGCGACGTGACGATGGCGGCGCTCACGAGGAACGTCATCGCAGAGACCGCCGGCTGAAGCGCCACGAACGCGAGCAGCCCGCCGCACAATCCCACGGCAGAAAGCGGCCAGATCAACCCGCGCCGCTCTTCGACTTCTGCCTCGATCCGCATCCCTTCGTCGCGTCCTTCAAGAAGCGTAGCGCCGTCGGGGCCTCCGTGCAGGCACCCGGGTCGAGGGAGCGGAGAAGCAGAGGAAGCAAGGAGAAGCAGGAGCGACGCAAAGCGCCCACTTGGTAATTCGCCTGGCCGATGTTAAGAGAGGCGGAATGAGCGCGCAGCAGCTACGGAGCTTCGTATCGGGAACGTGGGAGCAGGGCAGCTCGGAGAAATCCGCCGAGCTCGTGAATCCATCTACGGAAGAGGTCGTCGCGACCACATCCACGGCGGGCATCGACTTCGGCGCCGCGATCGCGTTCGCCCGCGAACGCGGTGGGCCTGCGCTTCGCGCGATGACGTTCGTGCAGCGCGGCGAAATGCTGCGCGCGATGTCGCGGTCGATCCACGCCAAGCGTGACGAGCTGATCGGCCTCGCGATCAAGAACGGCGGCAACACGCGCGGCGACGCGAAGTTCGACATCGACGGTGCGATCGGGACGCTCGCCGCGTACGCGGATCTCGCCCCCGAGCTCGGTGACACGACCGTGCTCGCCGACGGAGACGGCGTCCAGCTCGGGCGCGGGGCGCGCCTGTTCGGCCAGCACCTCTACCTTCCGCGCGAAGGCGTCGCCGTCCACGTCAACGCGTTCAACTTCCCGGCGTGGGGCCTCGCGGAGAAGGCCGCCACGGCGCTGCTCGCGGGCATGCCTGTCATCTCGAAGCCGGCGACCAGCACCGCGCTCGTCGCGCACCGCATCGTCGAGATCCTCGTCGCCGACAAGGTGATGCCCGACGGCGTGCTCTCGCTCGTGTGCGGCGCTCCGGGCGATCTGCTCGAGCGACTCGGCGGACAAGACGTCATCGCGTTCACCGGCTCGAGCATCACCGCCGCCAAGCTCCGCGAAGGCAAGAGCGTCGTGCAGCACGCGACGCGGCTGAACGTCGAAGCCGACAGCTTGAACGCCGCGGTCCTCGGACCCGACGTCGAGGTCGGCTCGGACGTGATGAACCTCTTCCTCACCGACGTCGTCCGCGAGATGACGCAGAAGACCGGCCAGAAGTGCACCGCCATCCGTCGCATCTACGTCGCGAAGGAGCGCGTAGCCGACGTGATCGAGGCGCTCCGCGAGCGTCTCGCCGCGGTGAAGGTCGGCGACCCTTCGAAGGAAGAAGTCACGATGGGCCCCGTGTCCACCGCGCAGCAGCTCCGCGACGTCCGTGACGGCGTGAAGAAGCTCGAGTCGTGCGCCACGATCGTCTTCGGAAAGACGACCGACGTAGAAGCGATCGGCGTCCCCGCGAACAAGGGCTTCTTCGTCACGCCCGTGCTTCTCCACGGCGCGGATCCGAAGCCCGGCGACGCCGTCCACTCCCACGAGGTCTTCGGCCCCGTGGCCACGGTGATGCCGTACGAGTCCGCCGCCCAGGCCGTCAGCCTCGTCGCCGCAGGCGGCGGCGGCCTCGTCACGAGCGTCTACTCGGACGACAAAGACTTCACGCGCACGATGGTGATGGGCATCGCGCCCTTCCACGGCCGCCTCGTGCTCGGGTCCTCGAAGATCGCCGGCCAGTCCCTCCCTCCCGGCATGGCGCTCCCGCAGCTCGTTCACGGAGGCCCAGGCCGCGCCGGCGGAGGCGAAGAGCTCGGCGCGCGCCGCGGCATGACCTTCTACATGCAACGAACCGCCCTCCAAGGCGACCGCGCGATCCTCGAGGCCCTGGTCGGCAAGAAGGCGTAAAGCATTTCGACTTCGCCTCCGCTCCTAGAATCGAGCTTCGCGAGCACGTCGTCTGCGTCGATGAAGCGGTCCAAGAATCCAAGGCGGATCAAGTGGCAACTCTGTGATCTCCAGGCACGTCAGTGCGTTTGGTCGTCAAGATCGACGGCGGGTTTCACGAGGGCCGACAGCGGCGCGATGCAGCTCGGGATCGTGCGCTCGGGGAGCTCGGCTGGCGCGTCCTCCGCGTTGCGGAGCAGGTGTTTCGCGGACCTCGACGGCGCGCCGTGGGTCGCATCGCGCAGGTCGCAGGGCAGCGCTGCAAAGCCGCTCTTGGCTCGTGTCACTCGGCTGGAAGCGAGCCGAATAGAGCTTCGAGATCTACCTCGTCCCCCTCGCGACCCGGATACTCGATTCGTCCTCCTCGGGCACGAAAGTCCTGAAGCCGCCTTCCGGCGAGACGGACCGCAAGCAGCAATGCCTGAAGCGTAGACCCGCCTGCGATTTGGGGCGGAAAGGTCTCAAGGCCGTCGAGAACCAGCGGACAGCGTGCCTCAATGTCCAGAGGCCAGAACGTCCATGACTCTGCTTCCGCGAGAGCACCAGCTACGTCCTGTGCTGACAGGAGCACGAGGACAACCTGCTCTTGGAGCCAACCGACGTCGAAATCGGTACGCTTTGCGTACCCAACGGTCTTGATAAGGTGCCGGAGAAGCTCCACGTAGGTCTTCCATGAGCCTTCGGTCACGTGCCGGGCCGACGCTGAGTTGATGGTGGCCACGCTGGCTTCCATCCCAACGTGTGCCACCGCCGATACCTGAGCGGCCTCATGACACACTTCAAGTGCAGCGAGATTTCTGGCGTCGGCAACGTTGCTCGTCTCAGCCACAGCGGACTCGTACAGGAGCATCAGCTCGACCAGACGCTTCGCTTGAGCATCGAATGCTCCACGAGCGTCCTGAAGCGCTGGTTCGAGAATGGACCGTGCTCGTGTGAAGTCCCCGTCTTCGACGCACTTTCGTGCGCTGTTCAGTTCGTCCTGGTCGTCCGTCGTCACGGCTATCCCTAGTGCGGATTCCGAATGCAGCGATCCATGCATTCACGAGTTCCACTCCCTTTCGGCGGTAGCGGTGGGGGTGGACACGAGGAGAAGTTTGGTGAACGACCACTACAGACGTTGTTGCAGCATTGAACGCGTGCGACTCCCTGCTTGCTCGAACAGGGGCTGAATTCACCGGCTCCGAGCCGCTCGATCTCTGTCGCAACGTTGAAGAAACTCTCAGCGCGCAGGAAGAAGCCGGTTCTCGGTCGGCGGGTACGGGCGAGCCGGAGACAGCGATGGAGCGGTGACTCCGAAGGCCGTGTCGCGAAACGCATATTCGCCGAGCCTCCCTCGGCGTTGAAACCTGCCGCAATCGCGAGCGCCTCAAGAATCGTGGACTTTCCGGCCCCGTTCTCTCCGACGAAGTAAGTTACCGTCGAGAATGCAAGACCATCCAGGGCATGAATTGCCGGGAGCGAGAACGGGTACGCATCGCTCGTCTGGATGCGCTCGTGGTCGAGAACGATGTTCCTGATGAACGGGGGGGCCCTCTCGTGCTCCTCGTCAGTCGGCATGGCTCTCGGAAAATAGCAGCTCGCTTGACGGTCGGGCTCGTCAAGCTTCGGGCTGGCTGTAGACTGTAGGCGTGGAAGCAAAGCTGGCTGAGCCGACTTGGATTGCAGAGTATCCCGTGGTCTTTGTGCACCGTGACGGGCGGCGATGCGACGGCAGGATTGCAGTCGGGCTGCCCCGTATGGTGAGCGACGACATTGGCCTCTGGTTGCTCGTGGAAGCGTACTTTCAGTCGCAACGACCGGAGTGCGTTCCGATCCTCGAACGGATGCTCCGCAACAAGGCTGAGCGGGACGAGCCGAGCGTCAAGCGAATGGAGGATATGATCGAAGAGGCGAAGGCGTGGAACGCCGACCGCCGTGGCTGATCGATCACGTCGTGAAGGCAAGCCTCCGCCTTTCAAGTTGAAACCGGCGGTCTTCACTCTTCGCCATCTACGTCCTCCGCCCGATCCCAACTCGAGCGCACGCAAATGTCGGCGATAGCTAGGTCGAACATTTGGAGGGACCGCTGCGCCACGGGTCTCCGGCTGTCGCAGAGCGAAGCGGACGCTCTCGCTGCCCACGTCACGCGTGAGCCAACTGATGTGATGTCGAGGCTTCCTCTGCTCGTCTGCTGTGAGGGGGCGCTTAGGCCGACTCATCTCGCGTGGTTCATCGAGCACATGCCGCAGCTAGATCTCGGGCTCTTCTGGAGCGCAGGCCGTGACCCCCGAGAGATCGACCGCATGCGAAAGCTCTGGGGGTGCACTCTAGAGCTGAATCCCGGCTCCGCTAGCGTCGCGGCGAGCGCGGCCTGGGCATTCGTAGAGTCGGATGTCAGCTTCGGCGAGTCACTTCTCTTGGACGGCGTTCGTGCTCACCCAGGTAAAGTTGAGTGGCGCGTCGCGCTTCGGGACTACTACGACTTCGTGTTGACAATGGGAGCTGCGGGGCTTGGCACTTCCGCCGCGGAAAGGACTGCGAGCGCGATCACAAACCTCGAGGAGCTGTTCCTCTTGCAAGGTGACCGGGCAGCCCTCTGGGACTTGCGGCAGCTTGCTGTCTCTCCGGCGCTCTCCTTACGTGGACGCCTGTATCGCTCAGCGGAGGCATGCTTCAACGGCACGGATCCTGGAGCACAGCAAATCGCGGCTGCCCTTGTCTCACTGGCTAGAGGGGATGTCTCCCGCGCTGGAGAGTTCCTACACGCGGTTAGCGGCGCTCTCAACGACTCTTCTGTCGCGTTCCCGCTTCTGCGCGAGCTGCTTTCGATCGGCGAGCGCGGCATCGTCACCGGCTTTCTGAGGCGGTGTGCCAAGCGGTGGAGCGATCAGCCTCTCCTAAAGGAGTGGGCAGACGCCGTGGATCGGGGCGAGACGCCTGATTTCAAGTAGCCGTCGCGGCAATGGTTTCACTGACGGGTGTGGAAAGGCGGGCATTCAACCATCACGGCCTCCACTATCCTGCTGTCGGCGCGCCTCCTCGCGCTCACACGTTCGCGATCAGCGCCGAGCTGCTCGCCGCGTGCAATGCGAAACATCACCTTCGACCAACAATCTAAGATTAGCCTCTGCACATGGGGTCCTCCCTAACCGCTAGTAGCTAGCTAGTAAGAACGTGCGGTCGGTTGCTGTGAACGTGTGCCGAGGCAATTCATGGAATGCAAACGCGCGAGCACGTCGTCTGCGTCGATGAGCTGAGCGAGGTAGCGTCCAAGAATCCAAGGCGGATCAAGAGTGGCAACTCTGTAGTTGTCGCTGGCCCTAAGAATCCAGGCACGTCAGTGGTCCGACGTGTTGGACGTGACTTCGTACGTCGGGCTCCCCGGTACAAACGGGGCCTTCGACGTGATCGGTCCCGGTGGCGCTCGGTCCTTCGACGCTGAAATCCCCGGTGCGGTTTCTCGGCCGAGGTGACGTTCAACTCGGAGGGCGTCATCGTCGACGACAACAACGTGACCCCCGAGAGCATGACGAGGATCGTACCGCTCCCGGCGCTCACGTCCCTCGTGAACGCACGGCGAACACTTACAGCTTCGGCCCTCGTTCTCGGGGAGCGCCCCACACCGCCAACACGGTCAGCTCGTCTCGCTCGGAGAGGTAGCGGTAGTAGAGGTGGTGGTTGGTCCTCGTCAGGAGCACTTTCCGAACGACACCGCTCTTGTGCGCCGTGTAGACCAAGCCGAGCGTGGGCTTCGTGCGGAGCCGACGCTCGGCTCCAGCCAGCTCGTCAAGAAAGAGCGCGGGAGCCGAAGTCCGGTTCTCGACCCACCACGCCTGGATCTTCTCGATGTGACGCCGAGCCCGCTTCGAGATGACGAACTTCACAGTCGCTGTCGAAGTTCCGCGAGCACCTGAGAGAAGTCCTCCGTCTCTCCGGCGTCGGCCTCCGCGATCGACGCGTCGAGTTCACGGTGGAGTGCGGCCCGCTCCTCATCGTCGAGATCGTCTAGGTCGTCCGCGATCACGCCGTCCACGAGCTGAACGTAGACGAGTTCGCCCTCGGGGCGATCGTTCGGCTCATCCAGGACGATCCGCCCATTCCTGACGTGGGCTCTGAGACTCGTCGTCGAAGGTGGAAACGGCGCCGCTCCACCTTCTCAGCCTGCTCGGCTGAGCTCGTTGGTCATCGGAAGCTCTCTCCGAGCGTCATCGAGCCGACTGAGAGGCGTGTCGGTGTCGACAGCGGCGCGATCGCGTCTAGTGTGCGCACTTTGGACTTGCGACGCGAGACGGACATCGAGCAACTTCGTCGCGTCGCCCTCGCGCAGCAGGTCCAGAACGAGCAGCTCCTTCGGCTGCTCGCTGCGCAGGCAGCGGAGCTCTGATGGGAAAACGAGAGTGAGCTCCGCATTCGGGTCCGGTTGTTGGTCGACGAAATCACTTCGGCTCCAAGTCCCAGCGCGGAACCGAGATCGCCGCCATCTTCTACACGTTGCTCGAGACGGCGAAACTTCACGGGATTGAACCAACGACGGATGCCGAGCAGAATCACGTCTCCTTCGCGAGCAGACGATCGATCGCGGCGTGGTCGCCTCGTTCGATCGCGGCCTCGACGGCGAGGCTGACGCTGTCGCGGTTGATCGTGACGACGGCGCGGGTCACGCCGGTCGCGTCTTTGTAGGCGACGGCGGCGTCGCGCGCTTCGAGTGAGCCGTGCACCTCGATCGTCGCGATCGCGTCGATGTGGCCGACGTACGAGAGCGTGACGTCGTGGTGGGCGCTCCAGAAGAACGGCGCGTCGGTGAAGGGCTTCGCGCCTTCGCTTGGCTTGCGGAGGATCTCGCGCGCGACGTGTTGGCCATGGCGTTCGGCGAGCGCCCAGTGCTCGATGCGCGTGCCGGCGCGGTTGGCGACGTCGCCCGCGGCCCACACGCTTCCTGCGCTCGGTACGAAGAGCGAGGCGTCGACCGTGACGCCGTTGTCGACCGGGAGGCCGGCGGCCTTCGCGAGGTCGACGCGTGGCTTGACGCCCACGCCGAGGACGACGAGGTCGCACGCGAGCGACTCACCGCCTTCGAGCTCCACGGTCGTCTGTGTGATCTTTGCCGGCTTCTTCTCGAGGTGAAACGTCACGCCCTTGGCTTCGTGCACCGTGCGAACGAACGCGCCGACCTCATCGCCGAGGACGCGTGACAGCGGCGTCTTCTCGGGGCCGACGACGTGAACCTCGAGGCCACGTGCGACGAGCGAGGCGGCGGCCTCGAGGCCGATGAAGCTCGCGCCGATCACGACGGCCTTCTTCGCGGTCTTCGCGCGTTCGATGATCGCGCGCGAGTCGGCGAGCGAGCGCAGCGTGAAGACGTGGGGGAGGGAAGCGCCTTCGATCGGCAGTCGTGACGGCTCGGCGCCCGTGGCGTAGACGAGCGCGCCGTACGGGATCGATCGGCCGCTCTTCGTCGTGACGGTCTTCTTCGATGGATCGATCGCGGTGACCGGATCGTCGGTCGAGAGGGCGACCTTGATCGCTTCGTAGCGCTCTTTGCCGCCGAGCGGGATCCACTCTTCGGGTGCATTGCCGGCGAGGTAGTCCTTCGAGAGGTTCGGGCGATCGACGGGGCCGGGCTCCTCAGCGCCGAGCATCGTGATCGGGCCTTCGTAGCCTTCCTTGCGAAGCATCTCGACGCATGCCGCGGCGGCGGCGCCTGCGCCGACGATGACGACGGACGACGGGTGGTGCTCTTTTCCGGACGATGGCGGCGTGGCCGCTGTCTTCTTCGTGCGGACCTGGACGAGATCGCCTGCGCGCGTGACCTCCCAGCAGGCGACATCCATCAGCGCAGGCGCGCCGATCGCCTGGCCTGAACGCATGTCGAAGCAGGCGTGATGCCACGGGCAGCGGATCGTCTCACCGACGACGAGGCCTTCGGCGAGGGGGCCACCGTAATGCGTGCAGGATGCACCGATCGCATGGACGTCGGACCCGGTCCGCACGACGACGACGGCTTCTCCGTGCGCGTGCCCGAGGACGGGCTTGTTCTCGGTGAGCTCCGTGAACGAAATCCCCTTCTCGAAATCCGGTCCTGTCAGCTCTTGTGCGCCCCCGCCCATGTCGTTCTCCTCGCGTTGTGCTCGCGTGCGTCGATCGATCGTCGAGCAGCGCATCCTAACGCGAATTGATAGGATCGCGACGTGGCGAAGGACGACCGGACGAAGACCGTGCGTGAGGACACGGAGCATGCGGACACCGTCCTCGCGCCGACGCGAACGGAGCCACTCGGAAGCCCCGACGTGCCGCTTGGGGTGGAGAGTGACGAGACGCGGCGGCAGCCGCTGGTGATCCATCCTGCCGCAGAGGAGCCGCCGCTCGTGGGGACGATCGGGCGCTTCCGCATCGACGGCCCGCTTGGCTCGGGCGGAATGGCGGACGTGTACCGCGCTTACGATCCGCTGCTTCATCGCTCCGTCGCGCTGAAGGTGCTGCGCGTGAAGTCGAAGGCGGACGGCGCGCATCGACGCCGGCGGCTCCTTCGCGAGGCGCGCGCGGCGGCGGCGCTGACGCACCCGAACACGGTGACGATCTTCGAGGTCGGTGAGGCGGACGAAGATCGGCGACGCCGAGGCGGCCAAGGCCGTGTCCTTCGAGCAGAAGCTGCGATGGCTGCTTCAAGGTGCACGTGCGCTCGCGGCTGCGCATGAACGCGGCCTCGTGCATCGCGACGTGAAGCCCGACAACATGTTCGTGTGCTCGGACGGTGTCTTGAAGCTGCTCGACTTCGGGATCGCGAAGCGCGACGAAGACGACTCGGTGGACGAGGCGCCCGACAGCACGGGACCTTCTTCGCTGCGCACCGCGGAAGGCCGGCGGGTGGGGACGCCTCGCTACATGGCGCCAGAGCAACATCATGGGCGCAGCACCGACGCGCGCACCGACGAGTATGCGTGGGGCATCGTGGCGTTCGAGCTTTTGACGGGATCGCACCCGGTCGTCGCGCTCGCCACCGTCACGAGCGTCGAAGACGGCAAGTCACCGCGTGACGAAGCCGAAGGCGCACGTCTGTCTTCGAAGAGCGCACGCATCGAGCGCCTGCTCTCGATGGTGCCGGAGCTCGAGTCTGGAGCGATCGCCGAGGTGATCGCGCGCGCGCTCGAAGATCGGAAGGAGGATCGCTTTCCTTCGATGGAGCCGATCGTCGCGGCGCTCGAAGGCTATCTCGAGGGCGACGCGCGCGCCGTGACCACCACGTCGGCTCGACCCGCCGCGGCGGCAGCCGATCAGGTCGCTCGTCCGCGAAGGGCAGGTCGGAAGATCGCGCTCGGCGGGATCGTCGCGGTCGCGACGATCGGGACGATCGGGTTCTTCGCGGGAGGGAAGGCGTTTCTCGCTCGGCACGGCCTGATCAAAGAGAAGAGCGGACCGGCGACCATGGCGCCCGCGTGCGTCGTCACGGGGCTGCGCTCGCTGAACCTCGGGCCTGACGATCGCGCGGCGGTTCTTCCGGATGGAGATCTCGTGACGGCACGCGACATCCGCAAAGGGCTCGCGCTGAAGGTGGAGACGCCTGCGGGATCGGCGCCGCTGCCGCTGCGGCCGCACGTGGCGAACATGTTCACGCTCGTCAGCCCGGACTTCGAGCAGCTGTGGCTGTTCGGCTATCGGATGAACGGCGCTCGATGGACGGTCGCCGCGGTGCAGCAGCCCGACGTCCGCGGAAACTTCGTGATCGCGGCGTCGGAGAACGAGAACTTCGTGCAGCGCGTCTGGGCGCCGGTGTCGGGGCTCATCCCCGCCGTGATGGGAGAGCAGCTCGTCCTCGCGGTGACCACCTCGAGCGTCGACAACCGCTTCGCGAACTTGCCGTCGGGCGCCGAGCTGTATTTCCCGAGCACGCGGAACTCACGCCCGATCAACGTGGAGCAGGGGGGCGCGATCGCTCCGGCGATCGCGACGACCAGCGACCGCATCCTCTTCACGTACGCGATGCTCGAGGATCCGTGGAAGAGTGGAAGCCGCTACAAGCTTCGCCTCGCCGTGCTCGACTCGGCCGGGGAGCGCATGGGCGATGTCCGCACGGTCACCGAGTCGAGCAGGCCGATCAACTCGGACGTCGCGTTCGCGGACCGATCGACCGCGGTCATCTTCTGGGTGGACGACGCGCAGGCAAAGCCACGACTGAAGTACGCGGTGCACGACCTCGCCAACGCGAAGAGCAGCGACGCGCCGCTCGAGGCGAAGACGGCGATCGACGAGAGCGTCACCGGTGAGCCACCTCGCACCACGGCGATGTCGAACGGCCAGTCCGTCGTCACGTGGGTCGCGGTCTCGGGAGGAGCGAGGATGATCCGCGTCGCGCCGATCGGTCCCGATGGGTCGCTCCTCGGACCTACCGACGTCGCGCGCAGCGCGGGCTTCGTCGAGAACCTTGGCGTCACCAAGAGCGACAAAGAGGGCGTCGACATCGCCTGGGATGAGCCCAATCCCGACGGCACGCGGACGATGAAGACCATGCACGTCACGTGCGCCGCTCGAGCAAAGTAGGCTGCGCCGCATCGGGCGGAGCGGTGCCGCGCGCTACGCCGAAAGCGGCGTAACGACCCGCCGCTTGCCGGGCACATGGCGCCACATTCGGCGGATTTGACGGTGTTTCGCGCTCGCCAGGCCTTCGGATCGGGTCGTGCAACGCGACGATGTTCACGGCCTGCCGGACTGAGAGAAGGATCGTCGATGAAGAAGATGGGGTTCGTTTGTGGAGTGGTGGTCGTGGGAGCGATGGTGGCGTGCACGGTGGAGTCGACACCGTCAGGGTCGAGCAGCGGAGAGAACGGAACGTCGTCGAGCGGAGGACCGTCGGCGAGCAGCAGCAGCGGTGGAAGCTCCGGCACGGCGTCGAGCGACGGCGGATCGTCGTCGGGCTCCTCGGGATCGTCGGGCTCCTCGGGATCGTCGGGCTCGTCGGGCGGCGACGCAGGGACCGGCGGTGACTGCTCGAAGGCCTACGGGAGCTGCAAGTTGGCGACGCTGTGCAACGAGTACGGCGGATCCGGAAACGCGAAAACGCAGAAGAGCGTGTGTGACTCGATGAAGGGCACGTGGTCCGACGCTCCGTGCGACCGAACGGACTCGGTCGGCGGCTGCAAGACGGAGACGAACGTCGCCGGGACGTGCTCGATGGGCACGAGCTGGTTCTTTGCGCCGTTGACCGAAGACGACGTCCCGTCGAGCTGCCCAGCGCCAGGTGTCGTCGTTCAGCCCTGACGGAGCGAAGCTCGCCGCGTGGTAGAATCCACATCCTCGTGCCGGACGACGACCAACGCCACACCGAGAGCGAGCAGCTAGCGGCGATGGGCGGAGGAGCGCCGGAGACGATCCGTGACCCCACGCCTCCCGCGATGGGCGCGCCGGCGCTGCCGAGCACGATCGGTCGATTTCGCATCGACGGCGCGCTCGGCTCCGGCGGGATGGCGGATGTGTTTCGCGCGTACGATCCGCTCCTTCATCGCGCCGTGGCGTTGAAGGTGCTTCGTACGAAGAACGCGTCCCAGCGAAAGAGGCGGCTGCTTCGGGAAGCACGGGCAGCCGCCGCGCTGACGCATCCGAACACGGTCACGATCTTCGAGGTGGGCGAGGCAGACGACGAGGTGTTCATCGCGATGGAGCTGCTCTCCGGGAGCACGCTCCGCCCGATGATCGCACGCGCCTTCGACATCCCCTTCGGCAAGAAGCTCGAGTGGCTCTTGCAGACCGCACGCGCGCTCCACGCGGCGCACGAACGAGGGCTCGTTCACCGCGACGTGAAGCCTGACAACATCTTCCTCTGCGACGATGGCACGCTGAAGCTCCTCGACTTCGGGATCGCGAAGCAGAGCGACGACGACGGAGACGATGCACCGCACACGCTCCTCAGCGCAGGCGATCCCAGCTCAGCGCAAGCGACGCACGGACCTTCGTCGTTACGCACCGCCGCAGGCCGCCGCGTCGGGACGCCGAGGTACATGGCGCCCGAGCAGCATGCGGGGGAAGGCACCGATCCACGAACCGACGAGTACGCGTGGGCGCTCGTCGCGTTCGAGCTGCTCATCGGGATGCATCCGGCCGCGGCGCTCCCGACGATCACGCAGCCTCGCGCCGCGAACCGGCCCGCCGATCGAAGCGACGACGACGAAGACGCGAAGGCACGAGGCCGCGTGCAGGTGCTCGTCTCTCGCGTGCCGGAGCTCGCCACGCGGATCGAGATCGCGAACGCGATCGCCTCTGCGCTCTCGGACCGCAAAGACGATCGCTTCCCTTCGATGGCGCCGATCGTTCATCTGCTCGAGCGCGAGCTCGCGCACGGAGCCCAGGCGCCGAGGCCGATGAGCCCCTATGCGCCGGTCCATCCAAGCGCTGCGCCAGCCGCTCCGCCCCGCCCGACATCGCATCGCGGGATCGTCGGCCCGCTCCTCGCGCTCGGAGCGGCGCTCGCCGTGCTCGCAGGCGCCTTCGCGCTCATCGCGATCCTGCAGGCGCGACGGATCGCGACGCGGCATCCGGCGCCGAGTCCTTTCCCATCCGCGCCGCCGCCCGAGGTGTGCGCGAAGATTTACGGGAGCTGCCGCATGGCGGTCGTCTGCAACGAGTACGGGGGCATGGGCATGGCCGATCCGTCGCGAGCGGCGTGCAGCGCGCTGAACGGCACATGGACCGACGGCCCGTGCGATCACGCGCGCGCGACCCTCGGCTGCCGGACGGAGACGAACACCCTTGGCTCCTGCTCGACGGGGACGACCTGGTTTTACACGCCGATGACCCCCGCCGAAGCCGCGAAGGCGTGCACCCCGCCGAGCGTCGTCGTCTCGCCCTGACCCATGCATGCTACTTTGTGTCTCGAGCAGGATCGCTGTGGGCGTCGGCGTGGAAACAACGAGCTCTCACGTTTGGAGCGACGCGAGCGGCCCTGCAGGGCTCTCGCTTCTCGTCTTCGCGGGCGGCGCTCGCACGCCGCGCGTCGCGCTGCTGCCGGATCACGGAGAGGTGATGTTGGGCCGCGCGCCCACGGGTGAGGGTGCCCTCGCGATCGACGATGGCTCGGTGTCGCGCGAGCATGCGGTGCTGACGATCGCGCACGGCGCTCGAGGAGCCGCGCCGAGCCTGCAGCTTCGGGATCTCGGGAGCCGCAACGGCACGCGCATCGGAGGCCAGGTCGCCCCGACCGGCACGAACGTGGCCGTCGCGCCGGGTCAAGCGATCGAGCTTGGCTCCGTCGTGATCCTCGTGCGCTACCTCGACGCGTCCTCGCGCGCGGTCGACGCTCCGAGCGTCGCGAGCGGCGAGAGCGCCAAGAGCCCCAAGATGCACGAGGTCGACGCGCTCGTCGATCTCGTCGCCCCGACGCCCGTGACGGCGCTCTTGCTCGGAGAGACCGGCGTCGGAAAGACGGCGATCGCGGATCGAATCCACGTGCTGTCGCGACGTCCTGGCGCGATCGTGAAGCTGAACTGCGCGGCCGTCCCGGAGTCGCTCCTCGAGGCCGAGCTCTTTGGGTTCGAGCGCGGCGCGTTCACCGGCGCGCAAGCGGCGAAGGCGGGCCTCATCGAAGCGGCGACGCACGGCACGCTGCTCCTCGACGAGATCGGCGACATGCCGCTCGCGACGCAGGCAAAGCTCCTTCACGTCGTCGAGCATGGCGAGGTGATGCGTCTCGGCGCGACGACTCCGCGATCCGTCGATGTTCGCTTTCTCGCTGCGACGCACAAGAACCTCGACGAGATGGTCGCGGCGAAGACGTTTCGCGCCGACCTGTATTACCGGATCAACACGATCGCGATCACGATCCCACCGCTCCGCGAGCGGCCGGAAGAGATCGCCTCGCTCGCGAGCCATTTCCTCACGCTCGCGTGCACCAAGATGAATCGGCCGGTCGCGCGGATCGGCGGCGAGGCCCTTCAGGCGCTCCGCGCCCATTCGTGGCCAGGCAACCTCCGCGAGCTTCGCAACGTGATGGAGCGCGCGGCGCTCCTCACGCCGCCGAGCGAAGACGTGGCCGTGCGCACCCTCGGGCTACCCGCGCCCGCAGGTTCAGCGCCGGATGCACGACGAACCGACGACGCTGCTGGCGGCGGCGATCTTCGAACCGCGATCGACTCGTTCGAGAAGGAGAAGATCGTCCGCGCGCTCGAAGAGGCCGGCGGCAACCAAGCGCGCGCCGCCGAGCTCGTCGGCCTTCCGCTGCGCACCTTCGTCAAGCGCCTCACCCATCATGGATTGACGAAGCCGCGGAAACGCTAGCGGCCGATCACTCGCCGACGAGCGTGTCGATGCGCCGGGTGTGGCTCGACCCAGGAAAGCGCGCCTTGAACTTCGCCGCGCGTGCCTTCGCGTCGGCCGAGCGGCCAAGCTTCACGAGCGCCTCGATCGCGATCACCTCACGCTCCTGCGCGAGCATGCCTTTCGGAAATCGCCGCGCGTGATCGTCGGCGAGCGCGAGCGCCTCCGCGGGGCGAGCACGGAGCGCATCCTGCGCGCGTTCGAGCAAACGAACCTCGGCTTCGGCGCCTTCCTCGGGCACGGGTGCGCGCGGCTTCGCCGACGACGAGGCCGACGCCGAGGGCGCGGGCGCGTCGAGGGGAAGAAAGCTCGTCGTGTCCGCCGTCCCTGCGTGGGACGACGGCGCGACCGACGCGCTCGTCGTGGTGGTCGCGACGAGTCCCACCGGCGTCTTCGGCGTCTCTGCTTCGCGCGTTCGCGTCGCGACGACGGCCACCGAGGCGGTGGCGGCGGTCGCGACGACCACAGCGCTCCCGACCTTGATCGCGAACCCTGCCTTCGCGGCCGCCCCACCCACCGCCGCGGCCTTCGCGCTCGCGCCGCCCGCGGCACCTCCCGCAGCGCCTCCGCCACCGCCGCCGATCGCGCCGGCCGCGCCTGCGCCGCCAAGACCACCAAGCACGCCGATCTTCGCGGCGAGCGCGATCATCTGCGCTTCGGTCGGCACTTCGCTCCGTCCTGCGCGAAGGAGGTCGCGCAACGGATCGTTCGCGCTCGATCCTGGACCGGGCGACACGTCGAGCAGGCGCTTCGGGTCGTCGCTGCTCATCGGGGAGCGCCTTGCTGCGGTTGTTGCTGTTGTTGCTGTTGTTGCTGAAGGACGGCGGCCTCCACGAGCTTCCGCGCCGCATGCAGCCGCGAGTAGGCCGTCTGGAGCGGACACTGGAGCGCCTCGGCGACCTCGGCCATCGTCAGCTCTTCGATCTCGTAGAGGACGAAGACGGAGCGCTTGTCGTCATCGAGCTGATCGAGGATGCGGTCGAGCGCCTTGCGCGCCTCCCGCATCTGGAGCACGTCGTGTTGCGAGGCCTCGTGCGTGCCTTCGGGTGGAGCGTCGGTGACGACCTCACGACGGACGCGCCCGCTTCGCCGGTAGTCCGACGCGGTGCGCGCGCAGATGCCGTAGATCCACGTCTTGAGAGAGGAGCGCCCCTCGAAGTCGCCGAGCTTTCGATGGACGACGACGAAGACCTCCTGACACACGTCCTCGACGTCGCTCTCCGGAACACCGAGACGGCGAAGCGCGCGCCACGTGAACGGCGCGTACTCGCGAAAGATCTGAGGCAGCGTCGGAAGACCGTCACGACCTCCCGCTCCTTGCAGGCGCGCGGCAGGAGGAGAGGCGGGCTTCGCTGCGCGGCCCGAGCTTGGCGTGACCGAGCACAGGATCTGCGCGGCGAGGCGCATGTCCTCGAGGGCGAAGGACAGCGCGAGCGCGAAGCGGCGGCCGAGGCCGCGCCCTTCCTCCGTCGCGCGCCCCGCGCTCGGGAAGAAAGGCCCAGGGCTGGTCATCATCGCGGCCGAGACGGTCATCTCTCCTCTAGTGGAGTCACCATGGCAGAATTATCACCTCGACCCGAGATGGCCCCAACGCTCGCGGAATTATGGGAAAAAGAAGCCGATTCCGAGGTCGGCGGTGAGCACGAACGCGTCGGCGCGATGGAGGGTCTGGGTGTCTTTCGCCGGCGCGCTCGAGGTGTACTCGAGGCGCGGGCGGAGGAGCGGGATCCCTGCGCCGACGCCGGCGGCGACCCCGATCGGCGCGACGATCGGCACGTGCAGGCGCAGCTCTGCCATCGCGTTCCAGATCGGCAGGAGCGACTCGCTGATCCCTCGGTTGGGCGTCTCCGCGCGCGGGCGAAGGACACCGAGCTGACCGCCGAGGCAGCCCATCACGCTCACGCGCGTGCGCCACGTCGGGCACAGTCCACCACCGAGATAGAGCATGTCGAACGACGCGCGTGCCCCGTCTGCCGTCTTGTCGGTGGGCAAGAACAGCATCGTGTAGCCGCGAAACCCGATCGGGATCCGCGGCGGATAGAGGATCGCCTCGACGCCCGCGCCGCCCGTCACCGTGGGCGTCAGCCCGCTCGACACGGTGATCGCGCCGTGCCCTTCGAAGCGCCAAGGATCACGCGAAGGAGAAGGAGGAGCAGCAGGTGGCGCGTCGACGGCGGCCCTCGTCGTGATCGGCGCTGCCGATGCCGTCGTGGTCGTCGCCGGCGCGGGAGGCGCGGCGTCGGTGCTCGGAGGCGAAGCGTCTCTCTCGGGCTCCGCGCTGGGCGTTGGGGACGTCTTCGGGCGCATCGCGGCGTCTGGATCGATCATGACCGCGACGATGAGCGCGAGCGGCTCGGTCATCGCCTCGCACGATCCATCGGGGCGTTCGAGCTCGCGTGTGCCGAGCGTCACGCCCTTCGCGTCACGCACCGTGATGACGGCGTGCCATCCAGGTCCACCACGTCGCTTCTCGATCCGTCCTTCGACCGACAAGTCCGCCTGCGCGGCCGACACGAAGACGGAGCGACCGAGGCGCTCCTCGACCGCTCGCGCGAACGGCTGCGTGGCGACGCAGCTGTCCGCGCCTGGCATCCGGAGCCACGAGAGTGACGAGGTCTTCGACTCCGTCGCGTGTGCCCGCAGCGCGACCCCCAACGTGAACAGCGCGATCGTCGCGAAGAGGAGGCCCGCGACGAAACGGTGCGGCGTTCTCGTGTCGCGTGTGCGCCGTGTGAGCTCTGCGGTCACGTCGTCTTCTTCGTGTCGGACGGAGAAAATGAAAGTCGCGCGTCGTGCGTGCTACCTGCGCCAGGGTAGCGCCTTCGAGGGCACGAGTGGCACGAGTGTGAAGGCCGCGATCAACTCGCGAGCGACATCTCGCGTTCGACCACAGCGGACAGCCCGCGCAACGCTGACGCAATCCGACCCTCGAGGGCCTCCAGCGTCGATTCGGCGTCTGGAAAGGCGCCCTTTCGTGAGCTCTGCTCGATCGTCTCGAGGAGGGAGGTCACCTTCAGCGCGCCGACGGAGAGGCTGCTTCCCTTCAACTTGTGCGCGATCGTCGCCAACGCCGGCAAGTCACCCGCGGCCGCCGCGACCCGCATACGGCTGAGGGCTTCGGGCGCGCTCTCCTCATACAGCGACACGAGATCTCCGAGGAGCGCCGCGGCATCTGGGCCTCCGGCTTCTCGAATCGCGTCGAGCGCGGCGGGATTGAGGCTCGGCAGCGCGTCGCGGCAGGCTTCGTTCAGCGTCGGGGATGGTGTCGTGTCGGGCGCGGGATGGGACGCCTTCGAGCTCGGCGACGAGTCCTTCCGCTTCTCCAAGCTGCGCTCGATCGCGCTCCGCAGCTGCGCGAGGCGGAACGGCTTGCCGACGAAGTCATCCATCCCCACCGCGAGGCACTTCTCGCGATCCCCCGACAGCGCATTCGCGGTGAGCGCGACGATCGGGAGGTGCGCGAGGGATCGCTCCTTCTCGAAGGCACGCAGTCGTCGCGTCGCTTCGAACCCATCCATCTCCGGCATCTGGCAATCCATGAGCACGAGATCGAATTGCTCCCACGCGGCGGTCAGCATCTCGCACGCCACGCGACCGTTGACGGCCGTGTGAATCGTGCAATCGAGCTTCTGCAGCATCGCGACGCCGAGGTCGCGGTTGATGTCGTTGTCTTCGACGAGGAGGACACGCGGCTTCGTGCTCAGCGACGCGAGGATCTCTCCCGGTTGTTCGAGAGAGGGCGAGTCGAGCCCGAGCGCCTCCCGGGTGACGCGAATCAGATGGTCCCGTCGGATCGGCTCGTGAAGAGCGTTCGTGAGCGGCGACGCCTTCTTCGCGATCGGGATGGTGATCCCCTTGCTCGATGGAGCTTCGAACGCTGACTCGCAGTAGCGGATGTCGTAGTCGCCGGCGCGGACGGACTCCGCGTCGCTCGGCGAGAGCGCCGTCGCAGAGACGCCCAGGCTCGCGAGCGCCTCGATGAGAGAGCGGGCGACGATCGGCGAGTGATGGATGACGACCGCGCGTTTGCTCGCGAGCCCCGCGTCGACCACGCTCGCTGGTCGCGCACGTCGCAGCGGAATCGTGCAGCGGAAGCGCGCGCCGTGGCCTGGCGACGTCTCGAGCTCGATGCTGCCGCCCATGAGCTGGACGAGTCGTTTCACGATCGCGAGGCCGAGGCCCGTTCCTCCATAACGGCGCGACATCGAGTTGTCTGCCTGCGAGAACGGCTCGAAGACGTGCTTGCGGACATCCGCCTCCATTCCGATGCCGGTGTCTTCGACGTCGATGAAGACGTCCTTGCTCGACGCATCCTCCGAGACGCGCACGAGCACATGACCTCGAGGCGTGAATTTGATCGCGTTGCTGAGGAGCTTCGTGACGATCTGACGAAGTCGCCCCGGATCGCCCTGCCTCGACGTGCAGACGTCCCGATCGATCGTGCAGGCGAGGGTGACGCCCTTGGCCTGCGCCGTCTGCGCGACGAGATCGGCGCACTGCTCGACGACGTCCCGGAGGTCGAAGTCGATGATCTCGAGCTCGAGGCGGTTGGCCTCGACGTTGGAGAAGTCGAGGATGTCGTTGAGGACGCCGAGGAGCGCCTCCGAGGAGTGCTGGATGGTCCGCGCGATCTCGAGCTGCGCCGGCGTGAGGTCGCTCATCATCAAGAGCTCGGTCATCCCGAGCACGCCGTTCATGGGCGTGCGAATCTCGTGGCTCATCATCGCGAGGAACGCCGACTTCGCGCGGTTGGCGCGCTCGGCGTCCTCGGCACGGCGCGTCAGCTCGACGCGGTCGATCTCGAGGGTGGGTTGGTCGGGGGCGCGGTCCGCGATGAGCACCTTGAGCGAGTGTGTGATGGCATCGATGCGTCGCCGTCGCTCACGAATGTCCGTCATGATCGATCCCCAGCCTCGTTGAACGGCCTGAGAAAGCTCGAGTTAAACCCATTCGTCTGCACCCTGGTCACCCCTCATGCCGCTCGCGCTCGAGGGGCACGCAAAACCTGCGTTGTCTTCGAGAGTTGGGCGCGGAGGCGACATCGATTCATCCGCTATGAATTGTGGTGCGCGACCGCCGTTGGGATCTGCATGGAAGACTTCGATCTGCGCGAGATGGTGGAGGGGGTGGCGGACAGCGTGGCGTCGTCAGCGCAGGCGACGGGGTTGTCGGTCGCTTGCTCGTTTGCGAGAGAAGTCCCGACGGCGAGGCGCGGAGATCGCGAATGCGTCGAGGAGATCCTGACCGAGCTGCTCGCCTCCGCGACCTCGTCGACGAAGGAGGGATACGTCATCGTGCGCGTCGACGGTCCTGGGCCCGGAGACGCCACCGATGATGTCGTGGCCATCACGGTCGAAGACACCGGTGATGGATCGAACCCCGCGGTGCTCGCGAGCGTCGAGAAGCTCATTCATCGCGTCGGAGGGACGATCTGGCTCGAGCATCCTGCCGAGAAGGGCACGAAGGTTCGCTGCTCGTTCCCGCTCGCTCATGCTCGGGTCGCCGCGCCGGCGCCTTCGGTCGACGAGCTCGCGGGAAAGCGCGCGGCTGTCTTTCATCGCTCGCCGGTCGTCGCCGAGACGATCGTGGAGATGCTCGCCGATCTCGGGATCGACGCGGTCGCTCAAAACGACACGTTGATCGCGATGGGGCGCTATGAGCTCTGCTACTTCGAGGACGAAGCTGTCCCTCCTGGCGCGGTGATGGACCTGAGCACGGCGCTCATTCCGATTTTGAAGGCCTCGCAAGACGGTGCTTCGGGGCTCCGCGAGCCCGTTCGCCGCGCGGACCTGATTCGCGCGACGCGAAAGGCGCTTGGGCTCGACCGGCCGGCCCAGCGCGCGCGGCAGTGATACGCTCTCGCGAGCGTGACGCCCGCGAGCAGTAGCCCCACCACCACGACGAGCGCCAGGTCTGGGCCTGCGTCCGTGCGTTCGCGTGGGGTCGGTGTCGCCGCGCAGCAAGAGGGCATCCTTCGCTCGACTGTCCGCGCCTTGCTCGTGCCGAGGCGCGCGATCCCGATCGCGCTCGTGGTCGTGCCGCTAACGATCATCCAAGACGCGTACAGCCGTGAGGCGTTCGCGGTGCCGATCGCGCTGCTCATGTGCGGCAGCTTCCTCCTCGTTGGTCCTTCGCTGTGGCGTGCGCTCTTTCCGCTCGATCGGCCGATCGCGGCGGGGGCGCTCACGCGGGTCATCGTCTATGCGGGCGTCGGCGCGGCGGTCGTGCTCGGCGTTGGACGCGGCCTTCCTGGCATCTTCGGCGCAGGCGTGACGTTCATGACCACCGAGCCGTCGCTCGCGGTATGCGTGGCGCTCTTCTGGGTCGGCGGGTGGGGGCTCGCGCGCGACATCGATCTCGAAGAGAACCTTCGCCGCGCCCGCGCACGCGCGGAGCTGCTCGCGCGAGAAGCGGATCATGCGCAGCTCTTCGCGCTGAAGAGCCACCTCGATCCTCATTTCCTGTTCAACACGCTGAACGCGATCGCAGAGTGGTGCCGCGCGGATGGTGCCGTGGCCGAGCGCGCGATCCTCCAGCTCTCGTCGATGCTTCGCACGATGATGACGGGCATCACGACCACGACGTGGCCGCTTTCGCGCGAGGTCGAGCTGATGGATGCGCTCTTCGCGCTCCACGCGATCCGTGACCCGTCGCTGTTCACCGTCGAGCGCAGCGTGCCCGATCCGCTGCCCGACATCGAAGTGCCGCCGATGGTGCTGCTCCCGCTCGTCGAGAACGCGATGAAGCACGGGCCGCTCGCTCGTCACAAAGGCGCGGTTCGATTCGCGATCGACTCCGCAGGAGACCATCTCGTGATCGAGATCTCGAACCCCGGACCCTACAAGGGCCCGCGTGAAGGCGGCAGCGGCCTGCCGATCGTCGAGAAGCGGCTGGCGCTCGCTTATGGAAAAGCTTCACGGTTCACGATCGAAGGTGACGGCGCGGATCGCACGAAAGCCGTCATCAAGTTGCCGCGCCGCGTGAGCTTGCGACCACCTCCTTCGCGGAAGTAATGGCGGAGGAAAGATGCTACCTTGACGAGCCGGTCATGGGAGCACCCACGCCTGCCTCGTCGATCCCTCTCCGCGTGCTCGTCTGCGATGACGAGCTCATGGCAAGGAAGCGCGTGCTTCGACTGCTCGGCGAGCTCGGCGGCATCGAAGCCACCTTCGAGTGCGAGAGCGGAGAGCAGGTCCTCGAGCGCCTCAAAGAAGAAGAGATCGACGTCGCGATCCTCGACGTGAACATGCCGGGCATGAGCGGGATCGAGACCGTCCTCGCGATGCCGGAAGAGCGCCCGTACATCGTCTTCTTGACCGCCCATCCCGAGCACGCGGTGAAGGCCTTCGAGGTGGGCGCGGTCGACTACGTGATGAAGCCCGTCGATGACGCGCGCCTCTCGAAGGCGATCGATCGCGCGCGTCAGTTCCTCGATCAAGGGAGCGGGGGAACGGACGACGGTGGTGCCGCGCAGACGAAGCTCGCCAAGCTCGCGATCGCGACCCACGACGGCGCGGCGCTCGTGAGTCCTTCAGACATCACCCATGCGACCTTCGACGGCGCGCTCGTCACCGTGCACACGTCGACGCGGACCATCCTGACGGACGATACGCTCCAAGATCTCGAGGCGAAGCTTGGGACGAGCGGGTCCTTCGAGCGCGTCCATCGACGTGCGATCCTGAACCTCGACCATGTGGAGCGCCTCGAATCGGTCGATTCCGGCGGTTATGTCGCCTGCCTTTCGACTGGAAAGCGCGTCGATGTATCCCGGCAGAGTGCTCGAAAGCTACGGAGACGGCTTGGTTTGCGGTAGTCTGGGCAGAGCACGACGAGACGGCACGGCACGACGCAGAGACTAGGAACGCGACGCGATGTCCGGAAACGGAAACAGTGCGAACGCCGACGACGAGTCGGAGTTCGACAATGACGAGGAAGAAGGCGCGGAGTCGACCGTCGCCATGTCCTCGCCCTCGTTCGATCCGAGCACGGCGGCGATGCCTTCGCCGATCTCGAATCCGCCTCCGGGCTTCGGACCAGGCGATCCGCCGATGCAGCGACTGCAAATGCCGCCGACGGCACCTGTGCCGTTCGTGCCCGGTGCACCGAGCGCGAGCGCGAACGCGGCGGTCGGGATCCCGAACGCAGGCGCGCGACCGCCACCTTCCGCGCCGATGCCCACGCCGATGGGCGGGATCGCGCCCGCGAAGCCGCTTGGTGCAGCGCCTCCTCTTCCTGCGCCTCCTCCTCTCTCGGGAGTGAACCGGCCGATCACCGGCGCGAATCCGTCCGGTCCGGCAGGAGCGATCCCGCGCCGGCGCCCGCAGACCGTCGTCGGGATCGCGCCGCCCGCGCCTGGCGCCCAGGCGCCTCCTCCTCCACCTGCTCCCGCGCCGCCTTCGGCTCCGCTCTCGCCGCGATCCTCTCCGCTCGCCGCGGCCTCGACGCCGTCCTCGAATCGGACAGGCGCTCCTCTTCCTCCACGCGTTGGCGCGCCCGCGGCTCCCGCACCGGCGGCCGCGAGCAGCGAAGAGCCGTGGGAAGAAGACGACAGCCAACGAGACGACGGCCCGACGATGGCGGGCTCTACCGAGCAGGCGCTCGCGCTCTTCGGCCTCGATGAAGCCGCGGGCAACGCGGCGCGCGCGGCGGTGGGTGTGCCGGCGAAGAACGAGCGAGGCAACGACGAGGTCGCGACGGTGGCGGTGCCGCGCGACGATCTCGAGCGCGCACGTCGCGAAGCGGCAGGCAACGGGATGGCTCCCGCCAATCTGCCACCCGCGATCGAAGGCGAGACCGAAGAGTCGACGCGCGCGGTCCCACGCGAAGAGCTGCTTCGCGCGCAAGACGCGCACGTCGTCGCCGATGACGACGCGGTGGGCGAAGACGCGACGCTCGCCGTGGGCCCCGGCCAGAACGAAGCCGCGATCGGCAACCAAAAGCCGCACGATCACGTCGCCGCGCTCGCCGCGACGATCACGGCCGACAGCGCCGGGATCGCGGGGTTCCCTCCTCCGCTCGGCTCACCAGGACCTCAAGCAGCACCAGCGCACAACATGATGGGCGGGCAGGGGATGCAGCCGCCTCCGTGGCAGCAGCAGCAGCAGCAGCAGCCTTACCCACCGCAGCAGCCGCACATGATGCACGGGCAGCCGCCGTCGAATCCGATGATGCCCGCGTCGAGCCCGCATCCGCAGATGGGAGGCGCGGGAGGCATGCCCCCGTCGAATCCGATGATGCCCGCGTCGAGCCCGAACCCGAACATGGGTGGCCTTCCTCAGCACATGGGCCACATGAACATGCAGGCAGGGGCCCAACAGCAGATGCGGATGCATCCGCAAGGGATGAACGCGCCCGTTTCTTACCCAGGCAATCAGCAGAACCCCGTCTATCCTGGACAAGGAGAGCAGGCACGACGTGATGGCTGGGTGCTTCCGTTGCCCGGAGGAAAGAGCCTCAGGCTCACAGGGCAGATCTTGCTGCTCGCCGTCGTCGGCGTCATCTGCCTCGCCATCTTCGTCACAGGCATCGTTCTCTTTGCGACGACGAAGTTCTGAGCACGACGCGCCGCTTGGTCGAAAGGCAGTCCTCCCTCCGGAGGCTGTGATCCGGTGAGGTCACCCACGGTCCAAGAGTCGCGTTGGGTCGGACGGATCCTTCGCGACAAGTGGCGGATCGATCGGCGCATCGCGCGCGGCGGCATGGGAACTGTGTTCGCGGCGACGCATCGGAACAACGGAAGCACCGCGGCGATCAAGGTGCTTCATCCCGAGTTCAACCGCGATCAGGACACGCGCAGTCGCTTCCTCCAAGAAGGCTACGCCGCCAACCAGGTGAGCCATCCCGGCGTCGTTCGCATCCTCGACGACGACGTCACCGAGGAGGGGCTCGCGTTCCTCGTCATGGAGCTGCTCGAAGGCGAGCTGCTCGAGCAGCGACGCATCCGCAAAGGCGGCAAGCTTCCACTCGCCGAGGTGTACGAGCTCGCCGATCAGCTCCTCGACGTCCTCGCCGCGGCGCATGCGAAGGGCATCGTCCATCGCGACATCAAGCCCGACAACATCTTCCTCACGCAGCAGGGACGACTGAAGGTCCTCGACTTCGGCTTCGCGCAGATGAAGTCGGGCTTTCGCAAAGAGCAGACGGCGACGGGCTTTCTCCTCGGCACGCCCGGCTTCATGGCGCCCGAGCAAGCGATCGGCAATCGCCCGCTCATCGACGCGCAGACCGACATCTGGGCGGTGGGCGCGACGCTCTTTCAGCTCTTGAGCGGAGAGCCGGTGCATGCAGGCGAGAGCGCCGCGGAGATGCTCGTCGCCGCCGCGAATTTCCCCGCCCGATCCATCACCACGCTCGAGGCCCATCTCCCGACGAAGCTCTCGCAAGCGGTCGATCGCGCGCTCGCCTTCGACAAAAAGGATCGCTGGCCCGACGCGCGATCCATGCAGAATGCATTGAAAGCCGTCCCTGCGCGTCAGGTCCCCGCGCAGCCCATTCGCCGCTCCATCGTCGACCCATCCGAGCGCATCCCGACGCAAGCCATCACCCGCCCACCGCTCCCCGGCGCGCGGGCGAACAACGCCCCTGCGACCAACGCCATCGAAGAGTCGACGGTGATGGATCACGTCGAGGAGCTCAGCGAAGACGAGCTCCACACCGGCGAGACGCCTGCGTACCCGCAGATCCTGCACCCTGCCGACCGCGACGGGGCGACGCTCGCCGTCGACTCCTTCGATCAGGACGCGACGCTCGCACGCGAGTCGCCGCGTGACGACGGGCCGACGCTCGCGGTGCCGTCGCCGGTCTCGCAGAAGCCCGACACGCATCGGCTTCCCCCCGAGCCTCATCCCAACGAAGCGACCGTCATCATGGGCGCGCGCCCGCAAGCTCCCTCGGGCCACGCGTTCCCTCCGTACGGGTACCACGAGCCGCAGAACGCGTTCGCCCCGCAGCCGCCCCAAGGCTCGCAGCGTTACGGATCGAACCCCGACCCGCTCAGCCAAGATCCTCAGCTGATGTACGCGATGCAGACGGCGCCCGCCGAGGCGGCCTCGAGCGGCGGCTCGCGTGTCCTCGTCTTCATGCTCGTCGCGGGTATCACGATGGTGGTGGTGATCATCACGGGCCTGCTCGTGATCCTCGCGTCCGACTAGCTCGCGCCTTTTCCGAAAAAGAGCGCGCGGAGCCCGGAACGATGGCCGAGGTAGATCCATTTCGCGCCGCGAACGTAGCGCCACGACCGCTCGTTTTGTCTGTAGGCTCGGCGAAAGTCACACCGTTTGGGATGTGACCTCGTGTCTTTCGGTTCTCTTGGCCCTGGTGCACACCCTCATGCGCAAGCGTCTGCCTTCGATCCTCTCGTCCTCCTCCACATGGTCGTCTCCTCGCTTCATCCCGCTCTTCGCGGCGCTCGTCTCGCTGCTCGCGGTCGGATGTCCTGGGCAGAAGCCACCGAATCCGCCGGTCACCGCGAAGAAGGTCGAGGCGCCCGAGGAGCCGCTCGTCTGGAAGCTCTCGAAGTCGGGGCTCGGCTTTCGACTGAGCAACGCCGATGACGAAGCCGATCATCCGCCCGATCGCAAGGTGACGCCGTCGACGCCGCTCGGCAGCGAAGACGCGAAGAAGATGGCCGCGCGTCTCCCCGAGCTGAAGAAGGACGCGGACGACGAGAAAGACTTCTCGATGCGCGCGAAGTCGATCCCTGCGCCTCGGCCAGGCAAGACGATCACCGAGCCGTTCCCGGCTCCCGCAGGTCCGCCGCCCGCAAACGCCCCGCCGGCGGGACCTCTCAAGGTCGAGCGCCATGCGCCCGAAGGCGCGGTCACCCTCGCGCCTCATCTCACCGCGACGTTCACGCAGCCGATGATCGCGGTCACGAGCGTCGACGAGATCGGCAAAGAGCATCCGCCGGTGAAGCTCATCCCGGAGCCGCCCGGAAAGTGGCGCTGGCTCGGGACGCGCACCGTGATGTTCCAGCCGGAGAAGCGCTTCCCGATGGCGACGGAGTACACCGTCGAGATCCCCGCGGGCACGAAGGCGATGAACGGCCAGACGCTCGCGCAAGCGGAGAAGTGGAGCTTCTCGACGCCGCCCGTGACGATGAAGCGGCACTACCCGAGCTCGACGTCAGAGCCGCTCGATCCGCTCATCTTCATCGAGCTCGATCAGGCGATCGATCAGAAAGCCTTCCTGTCGAGCGTGGAGCTCGCGAAGAGCGGCGAGCAGGGGAGAGGCGCGATCCCGATCAAGCTCGCCGAGATCGACGAGGTCGAGGCGAACGACGCGGTGCGACGCCTCGCGCAGCAAGCCGAGAAGGGACGCTGGCTCGCGTTTCGGCCGGTCAACAAGCTCCCCACCGCGACCGCGTTCGCCGTCCGCATCAAGGCCGGCGCGCCGAGCGCCGAGGGACCGAAGACCACGAAGGACGAACAGTCGTGGGGCTTCAATACGTACGGTCCGATGCGTGTCACGCATCACGCGTGCTCGTACTGGTCACGCTCGGGCAAGGAGACGTGCCCGCCGCTCTCGCCGTTCAGCATCTCGTTCTCGAACCCGATCGATCTGAAGGCGTTCGACAAGAGCATGGTCACCGTCACGCCCGAGATCCCGGGCATGCGGCTCGATGTGCATGGCGGCGGCATGACGATCCGCGGCAAGACGAAGGGGCGCACGAAGTACACCGTCAACATCTCCGGCTCGATCACCGACACGCATGGCCAGAAGATGGGCGAGCAAGCGTCGCTTCCCTTCGAGGTCACCTCGGCGGAGCCGCAGATGTTCGGCGCTCAGCAAGAGATGATCGTCCTCGACCCGGCGCAGAAGGCGAAGGACTACCAGATCTACACGATCAACGAGCCCGGCCTCCGCGCGCGCGTCTTCCAGGTGACCCCCGAGGACTGGAAGAAGTACGTCGCCTTCGCGCAGGAGTGGGAGCGGCCGCGGAAGATCGCTCCGCCCGGCAAGCTGATCTACGACAAGCAGATCACGCCGAAGAAGATGCCCGACGAGCTCGTGACGACGAACATCGATCTGTCACCGGCGCTGTCGAACGGCCTCGGCCAAGCGGTGATCGTCGTCGAGCCGACGCGCGCGATCCCGAAGGGTTGGACGCGCCCCGAGCTTCACGTCTGGGTTCAGTCGACCGAGATCGGGCTCGACGCGATGATCGAAGGCGATCAAGTGACGGGCTGGGCGACCCGTCTCGACAACGGCGCGCCGCTCGGCGATGTCGAGGTGCAGCTCCTCGGCGCCGGTTCGGCGAAGACCGACAACCAAGGCCTCGCGCGCGTCCCGCTCACGGCGCGTGATGGTCATCTCATCGTCGGCCGCAAAGGCAAAGACTCCGTCATCGTCCCCGAGCGATGGTTCGGCGAGCCGACGTACCGCTTGCAGCAGCACGCGGACGAAGCGCGCTGGCTCATCTACGACGACCGCGGCATGTACAAGCCGGGTGAAGAGATGCGCGTGAAGGGCTGGGTGCGCCGCGCAGGGATGAACCGCGGCGGCGACCTCGACGCGATCCAGAACGTCGCCGGCTCCACCGTCAGCTACCGCATTCGCGATCCGCGATGGGCCGAAATTGGCACCGGCTCCGCGACGCTCGACGAGCACGGCGCGTTCGATTTTGCCTACAAAATCCCGAACAACGCGAACCTCGGCGACGCGCGCATCGAGCTCAATTTGAACAGCGGCGGCGTCTCGAATTCTTCGACGACGCACGTGTTCCAGATCCAGGAGTTCCGCCGACCCGAGTTCGAGGTCACGGCGCGCTCGACCGAAGGGCCGCAGTTCGTCGGCAAGCACGCGATCACGACGCTGAACGCGTCGTACTACTCCGGCGGCGGGCTGCCCGACGCGCCCGTCTCGTGGAGCGTGACGCGAAGCACCGTCGGCTTTACCCCGCCGAACCGCGGTGACTACCACTTCGGACCGGAGCCGAGCTTCTTCTGGTCGTGGCGGTCCTCGTCGTCGAAGAAGAACCAGATCAAGACCGAGACGTGGACCGCGAAGACCAACCCGCAAGGCGTTCACCGCTTGCGGATCGACTTCGACGCGCTCGAGCCCTCGTACCCGATGAACCTCGACATCGTCGGCAACGTGCAGGACGTCAATCGTCAATCATGGGCAGGTCGCACGTCGATGATCGTGCATCCGGCGAACGTCTACTCGGGCGTCAAGCTCGCCAAGAACTTCCTCCGCGCCGGTGAGAACATCGAGGTCGACGGGGTCATCGTCGACGTGGACGGCAAGCCGGTGCCGAACAAGAAGATGACGGTCAAAGCTGCGCGCATCGAGTGGCAGCAAAAGGGCGGCTCGGACGAGTACGAAGAGAAGGAGCTCGAGACGCAGACGTGCGAGATCGAGTCACCCGCCGCGCCCACACCCACGACCGAGAAGCTTCACTGCTCGTTCAAGACGGCGCAGGGCGGCACCTATCGCGTGTGGTCGCTCGTCACCGACGAGCACGGGCGAAAGAACGAGACGGCGACGTCGCTCTGGGTCATGGGCGCCGACAACCCGAAGGATCGAAGCCTCGAACGCGCGAAGGTGAACCTCGTCCTCGACAAGAAGGAGTACCGTCCGGGCGATCTCGCCGAGATCCTCGTCGTCGCGCCGTTCGCGCCGTCGGAAGGTCTGATGACGGTGCAGCGCCAAGGCATCGTGCACGTCGAGCGCTTCTCGATGAAGACGACGAGCCAGGCGCTCAAGGTGAAGCTCGACGAAGAGCTCGTGCCGAACGCCGAGATCCGCATTGATCTCGTCGGACAAGACACCCGCGAGAACGACGCCGGCGTGCCCGACGAGAAGCTCCCCAAACGGCCGGCGTTTGCCGCAGGAGGAGCGTCGGCGAACATCCTCCCGATCACGCGCAAGCTCGACGTGAGGGCGGTCGCGAAGAAGCCGACGCTCGAGCCTGGCGGCACGACGCAGATCGACGTCGACGTGAAGGACCATCAAGGCCGCGCCGTCACGAACGCCGAGGTCGCGCTCGTCGTCGCCGATGAGGCAGTGCTCGCGCTCTCCGGTTACAAGACGCCCGATCCGATCGCGGCGTTCTACACGCACCGATCGCCGAACGTCGCAGACCTCGGCATGCGCGATCGCGTGCTGCTCGGCGAGCCCGATCTGACGAAGCTCCGCGCGGTCGAGACCCGCGAAGAAGGAGGAGAGGGAAGGCCCGGCGGTGGAGGCATCGGTTACGGATCCGGGCGTGCCGTCCGTGCGGCGAAGCCGAGCGAGCCGATGGCGCCCCCCATGTCCGAGGCCGCGCCCGCGCCTTCGGCGACGACGACGGCGATGAAGAAGCTCGATCTGGCGAAGGCGTCGATGGACGATCGCGATCACGACGCCGTCGCCGATGGAAAGGACGTGGCGGAGAAGCAGAAGAGCGTCGTCGGAAACACGACGACGCCGATGCAGGTACGAAGCGACTTCAGCGCGCTCGCGCTCTTCTCGCCGAAGGTGAAGACGGACGGGCAAGGCCACGCGACCGTGCCGATCAAGCTCCCCGACAACCTCACGCGCTACCGCGTCATGGCCGTCGCCGCGACGAAGGAGAAGCAGTTTGGCGCGAACGAATCGACCATCACGGCGAAGCTGCCGCTCATGGTGCGTCCTTCGGCGCCGCGCTTCTTGAACTTCGGCGACAAGTTCGAGCTTCCTGTCGTGGTGCAGAACCAAACGGACGCTCCGATCGAGGTCGGCGTCGTCGCCCGCGCGACGAACGCGATCGTCGAGGAGCCAAGCGCCAAGCGCGTGAAGATCGCCGCGAACGATCGCGCCGAGGTCCGCTTCAACGCGGTCACCGTCAAGCCAGGCACTGCGCGCTTCCAGTTCGGCATCGCGTCGGGAGGCTTCAGCGACGCGAGCCAGATCGAGCTGCCGGTCTACACGCCGGCCACGACCGAGGCGTTCGCGACGTACGGTGAGATCGACGAGGGCGCGATGGCCCAGCCCGTAAAAATGCCTCCGAACGTGTTCTCGCAGTTCGGTGGCCTCGAGGTCACGACGTCGTCGACGCAGCTTCAGGCGCTCACCGACGCCGTGATCTATCTCGTGAAGTACCCGTTCGAGTGCAACGAGCAGCTCTCGTCGGGCGTCATCACGATCGCGGCGCTCCGCGACGTGCTGTCTGCGTTCAAGTCGAAGGACCTGCCATCACCTGCCGCGCTCGAGGCCTCGATGAAGGTCGACTTCGAGAAGCTGAAGCGACGCCAGCATTACTCGGGCGGCTGGGGCTTCTGGCAAGAGGAGCCGTGGCCATACCTCACGGTGCACGTCGCGCACGCGCTCGTTCGCGCGAAGGAGAAGGGCTACAAGCCAGACGAAGAGATGCTCCGGCGCGCGCAGAGCTACCTGCGCTCGATCGAGTCGCACATCCCGTCTTGGTACGGCGAAGAGGCGCGCCGCGCGATCATCGCGTACTCGGTCTACGTCCGTAACAAGATGAAGGACCCCGATCCGGCGAAGGCCAAGCGGCTCATCGCCGAGGCCGGCGGCGCCGACAAGCTCGGGATCGAGGCCGTTGGCTGGATCTGGCCGACCATCTCCGAAGACAAAGCGTCGCAAGCAGAGAACGAGGCGATCCGTCGCCACGTCGCCAACCGCGTGACGGAGACAGCCGGCGCGGCGCATTTCGTTAGCGGATACAAAGACGCGAACTGGGTGCTCCTCCACTCCGATCGACGCGCCGACGGCGTCTTGCTCGAGGCGATGATCGGCGATCAGAAGGACTCCACCGTGATCCCGAAGCTCGTGAAGGGGCTCCTCGGTCATCGCAAGGAAGGTCGCTGGTACAACACGCAGGAGAACGCGTTCGTGCTCCTCGCGCTCGACAAGTACTTCGCGACCTACGAGAAGACGACGCCCGACTTCATCGCGCGCGTGTGGCTCGGCGATCGCTTCGCAGGCGATCACCAGTTCAAGGGACGCACGACCGAGTACAGCCACATCGGCATCCCGATGGCGTTCCTCGCGGCCGACACCCAGCAAGGCGGCCGTAAGGAGCAAAACCTGATCATCGGCAAAGATGGCCCCGGACGCCTTTATTACCGAGTCGGAATGCAATACGCGCCCACGGACCTGAAGCTGCCGCCGGCCGACAACGGCTTCGTCGTGTCGCGCCTCTACGAAGGCGCCGACAAGCCCGAGGACGTGAAGCGTGACCCCGACGGTACGTGGCGCGTGAAGGCCGGCTCGAAGGTTCGCGTTCGCGTGTCGATGATGAACCAGTCGCGCCGCTACCACGTCGCGCTCGTCGATCCGATCCCCGCCGGCCTCGAGCCGATGAACCCTGCGCTCGCGGTCACCGGTGAGATCCCGAAGGATCCGAAGGCGAACGAGAACAACAAGAACCGCTACTGGTACTGGTCGCGAACTTGGTACGAGCACCAGAACATGCGCGACGAGCGCGTCGAGGCCTTCGCGTCGCTGCTCTGGGACGGCGTTTGGGATTACACGTACGTCGCGCGCGCGACGACGCCCGGGACGTTCGTCGTGCCTCCGGCAAAGGCCGAAGAGATGTACGCGCCGGAGACCTTCGGTCGGAGCGGCGGTGATCGGATGATCATCGAGTAGCTCCGCGATGGTGGTCAGCGGAGACGCCACGACCGGCGTCGAAACCGACCGCGGCGAAGCTCGACTATCTCCGTTGGCTCGAAAGGGTCGACGAACGCGCGTCCTTTCCACTGTAAAATGACGGTGTGCTTCCGGCTCACCTCCTGCTCATTCCGCTCCACCACGGTGGATGGCGGCGTGAGCCCGCGAAGGCGCACGAGGGAGGTCGTGAGCGGCAAGGTCCTACCCAAAAAAGGCTCTGGATCAATGCGGGGTTGACCCATCACCTCGTGGACCGGGATGATCCAGGATCCGGACTGAGGAAACTCAGACGGGGGACATGAAGGAGCTTCAGATGGGGATTCGCCGTTTGTCAGTCGGTGGGGCAATGATGCTTGCGCTTGCAGGTATCAGCGTTTTTGCGTGCGGGGATGATGATGACAACAACACCACGCCGGCGGGATCGGATGGAGGCAACGAAGGGAGCACGCAGAACGACGGGTCGATCGCGAATCAACCCACGAAGCTCTCTCGTGCGAGCCGCGGATCGGGTCTCGACATCTCGGAGGACGATACGATCCTCGTCGCGACGAATCGTGACGTCGGGACGGTAAGCGTCTTCCAGATCGACTATCCCGCAGGCGCGGCGCCGACGCTGACGAAGAAGGCGGAGGTGCAAGCGTGCGCCGAGCCCTGGCAGATCACGCTCGCGCCCAACGGCGATCGCGCGTTCGTCGTCTGCCGTAAGGATCAAAAGGTC
This sequence comes from Labilithrix sp., assembly GCA_044227045.1. Classification (GTDB taxonomy): domain Bacteria; phylum Myxococcota_A; class Polyangia; order Polyangiales; family Polyangiaceae; genus Labilithrix. The sequence continues at coordinate 7,515 of JBGAFW010000083.1, read as the reverse complement.
GTGCGCCTCGAGAACCTTCGCAGCGCGCCGTCGAAGGGCCCTGAGGCCGTCGTCGGCTCCGAGCCCACGGGCATCGCGCTCACGCCAAAGGCGACGAGCGCGTGGGTCACCAACTGGGTCGACGGAACCGTGATGGAGATCAACACGGAGACGATGGCCGTCTCGAGCACGGTCGATCTCAACGCGGCGCTCGTCGCGACCGGCACGCTCGGCACGGTCGCGGCGCGTCCTGCGCTCGCGCACCCGCGCTCGCTCGTGATCACCAACAACAAGGACGATCTCGAGAACGACGAGTCGGTGTTCGTCACCGAGTACTTCGCGCAGCAGAAGGAGGCGCTCGCCGCCAACGGCGCGAACGCAGACATCGCGAAGCAAGGCTTCGTCTACAAGATCAGCCTCAAGGACAAGGCGGTCAGCACGATCAGCCTCCCGCCGATCACGGACATCGGCATCCACGACGTGACGAACGCGCAGGCGGGCTGCTACCCGAACCAGCTGCAGGCGATCGACTCGCAAGGCAGCTTCGCCTACGTCCTGTCGATCTGCGTCTCGCCGAAGGGTCAGCTCGGTGACTTCACCGGTCCGGCGAAGGCGAGCTGCGCGGCCGACGCGACATGTCCCGGCGGAGCGGCTGGCTCCTGCGATCTCACCGTCCCCGCCGCGGGCGTGTGCAAGACGAACTGCACTGGCAACGCCGAGTGCGGTCTCGGCGGCGTGTGCGACGCGAACGTGTGCAAGCTGAATCTCTGGAACGCGAAGACGTTCCAGACGCCGGCCGTGAGCGTCATCGACATCGGCGCCGGCAAGGTCATCGCGTCCGTCGCGCTGAACGGCGAGATGGACAAGCTCTACGCAGCGAAGGGCGTCGCGGACACATCCGCGCGACGCATGCCCGCAAACTCCGTCGACCTCGCGTTCGTCCCGGGCACGCTCAACGCGTACATCGCGTCGAAGGCGGCAGACGCCGTGTTCCGTGTCGACTTCAACGCGACCTACGAGACGAAGGCGATCGACGCGATCGGCTTCGCCGACAAGCAGTTCATCCCGCTCGATCTCGGCACCATCGCCGCGAACAAGCAGGGCAAGCTCCCCGTCGCGATCGCGATGGGCCACAAGGCGAAGGCCGATTCACCGCAGCGCTTCGCGTTCGTCCTCAACGAGGCGACGCGCAACGTGACGGTGCTCGATCTCAAGGCCGACAACATCGCGGGCTTGCCGGATCAGCCGGCGGTCGCGGAGTCGGCGCCGATGCCCACCGACGCAAACGAAGCGGCGCGCCTCGAAGGCAAGCGTCTCTTCGGCACCGGCCTCGGTCGCTGGTCGTTCCAAGGACAAGCATGGGGCGCGTGCGAGACCTGCCACATCGACGGCCTCTCCGATCAAGTCACGTGGTTTCACCTCCGCGGCCCGCGCCAGACGCCGAGCCTCGATCAATCGGTCAGCAAGAAGGACCCGACCGACCTTCGCATCCAGAACTGGCAAGCGAACGTCGACGAGGTCGAAGATCACGAGACCGGCGCGCTCCGCATCATCCTCGGCGGCGTCGGCGCCGTGACGAAGAGCTTCGACCTGACGCTCGACGCACGCATTCCGTTCGACAAATACGGTCACGCCGGCCTCAACGGATCGATGCAGACGGCAGTCAATCCGCAGAGCCCGTCGACGATGGTCGGCGAGGTTTGTGTGCTCGACGACTGGAAGAAGCTCTCGTCCTTCTTCAAGGCGATCCGCTCGCCGAAGAAGCCGTCGAACCTCGACGCGGCGAAGGTCGCGACGGGGCAGACGATCTTCACGCAAGGCAAGTGTCAGGGCTGCCACGGCGGCGACAAGTGGACCATCTCGAAGGTCTTCTACACCCCGGATCCGGACATCGCGAACCCGCAGAACGAGAACAAGTCGCTCAAGACGAAGACGTGGACGGACGCGGTGACGAACGCCAACTTCCCGGTCACGCTTCTTCCGACCACGATCGCCGCAAACCAAACGATGCGCTACAGCGGCACCAACGCGGCGGCGCTCGATCAGCTCACATGCATGCTGCGACCGGTCGGGACGTTCAACGTCGCTGAGCCGGGCGTCGGCATCGCGGAGCTCAAGCGAAACATGACGGCGGTGGCGCAAGGCGATGAGGCCACAGGTAAGGGATTCAATCCTCCGAGCCTCATCGGTATGGGCGTGAACGCACCTTACTTCCACGCCGGGCAAGCGCGCACACTCGAAGCGGTTCTCTCTGACCCGTTCTCGGCGCACCACGCGGCGCTGGCGACGGGATTCCTCGGCGCAGGCGACGCGGACGCGGCAAACAAGCGCGCGGCGCTCGTGCAGTTCCTTCTCTCCATCGACGACGCGACGCCGAGCATCCCTGTGCCCGCGCTCGGCCCCGATGGTGGCAACTTCTGCGCACCGTGAGCGAAGGTGCGAGCCGTATCGGGGAAAATCTTGAATTTGAGAGAATCACCTCGTTGCGAATCGCTTGAGATGCTGCTGAGATCCTGAACTCGGGGAGCTGCACATGGAAGAACGACGTCCGAAGATGGAGTTGTTGAAGAAAGATGACGAGAGCACGCGAAGCGGGGTCGTTAACAGCGGCGTCGTCTCGTCGAAGTCGCTTTCTGCAACGAACGACACCGGGACCATCGCGCCCGGTGCGATTCTCGACGGTAAGTACTTAATCGGGACCATCATCGGATCGGGCGCATTCGGCCTCGTCTACGAGGCGAAGAACCTCGAGCTCGACGAAAAAGTTGCGTTGAAGACCATGCGCCCCGAGCTCATGGTGGACACCGCGATGGTCGCGCGCTTCGCACGCGAGGCGAAGTCTGCCGCGGCGATCAAGAGCGAGTACGTCGCGAGCGTCTATGACGTCGGCATGACGACCGACGGCGCTCCGTACATCGTGATGGAGTACCTCGACGGCAAGAACTTCGGGCAGCTCGTCGAAGAGGCCGGAGCCTTCAACGCACGCACCGCCGTCGAGTACGCACTTCAGATCTGCGAAGCGCTCGCGGTCGCGCACGCGAAGGGGATCGTGCACCGCGACATCAAGCCCGAGAACCTGCTCCTCACCGAACGGGCGGGCGGGATGAAGATCGTCAAGGTGCTCGACTTCGGTATCTCGAAGGCGGCGCTCACCGGATCGATCTTCGGCAACGAGCTGCCGATCGTGAAGACGCTCAACTTGATGGGCACGCCGCTGTACATGTCGCCCGAGCAAGTGCGCTGCTCGGACAACGTTGACGTGCGATCGGACATCTGGTCGGTCGGCATGGTGCTCTACGAGATCCTCGCGGGCACGACCGCGTTCGATGAAGGCTCGTCGATCACCGAGATCTGCGCCGCCATCCTCGAGACGAAGCCGAAGCCGATCGAGCTTCATCGCAACGACCTTCCGTCCGGCCTCGTCGAGGTGATCAGCAAGTGCCTCGAGAAGGACGCGAACCGCCGCTACCAGAACGTCGCCGAGCTCGCGATGGCGCTCATGCCGTTCGGGCCGAAGCGCTCGCGCTTGAACGTCGAGCGCGCGGTCTCCGTGCTCCAGGGCGCCGGACAGGTCGACCCCGAGCTCAAGGTCGACAGCATCATGCCGCCGTCCTCGCAGGACATCAGCGGCATCATCATGCCGCGCCTCACGCCGCCTTCGATTTCGCTCGCGAGCCCCACGGGTCAGCTCCTCTCGCCGACGCCTCCTCCCGCGACGTCGAGCACGATGACGGGCGCCGCGGTCTCGGGCATTCCGTCGAGCGCACCGCAACAAACCAACCGGACGCTCCGCTATGCCGCGATCGGCGCGATCGTGCTCGGCCTCATCGGAAGCGGCACGGTGGTGATGAAGAAGCTCGCGCGTGACGATCACGCGAGCGCGCCGCCTGTGGCGACGAACACCGCGGCCGCGACCGCCGCGCCGACGCCCACAGAGAAGCCGGTCGAAGCGAAGCCGGTGGATCCGCCGAAGGCCGATCCGACGACGACCGCCGCTGCCGCTGCCGTCACACCGGCCACGCCAACCCCAACGCCAGCCAATCCAAACGCGGGATGGCGCCCCGGCGCAGGCGCTCCCGTCGGCGCAGGGCTTGGCCGACCGCGTGGCGGAACCGCGCCAGCGACCCCCGCGGCCACGCCCGTGGCGACTCCTGCCGCGACACCGGCCGAGACCGCACCGGCCGCTGCCCCGAACCCCGTGAGCGCAACACCCGCCGCGAAACCGACCGAGACGAGCAAAGGAAGAACATTCCGTCGCGACTTCTAGCTCGCGTGAGGGATGTCAACGTCCCGCACGCGCGTGGTCGAGTGTAATCAAGATACGTGCATATTACATATATATGTTTGCGGGTCGGTCAGCCGACCCGTGAGTGAAAAACGGAATGCGAATTTCTCGAATTGGCTTCTTCTTGGTCATCGTGGGAGCCGCAGTGGCTGCATGCTCTTCCGACAACACGCCCACGGGTGACGCGGGGGTCGACGCCGGCGTTGTCGTCAATGACGCCAACCAGATCCCGTGCGCCCCGCGTCAAGTCCTTCAAACGATCTGCCAGCAGTGCCACACGCGACCGATGAAGAACGGCGCACCGTTCCCGCTCATCAACCGGTCGGACATCCTCGCGACGCGCGACAAGCAGATCATTCGCGACCTCATGATTCAGCAGGTCGAGTCGGGACGCATGCCGCTCAAGCCCGTCACGATCGACGATACGTCGAGGCAGACGCTGCTCGATTGGCTGAAGGCGGGCGCACCCGCGGTGTCACCGCAGACCTGTGAAGACGCCGGGGCGGACGCCGGCCCCGATGTCGTCGACGCCGACGCGACCGACCAGGACGCAGACGCCGGCGATCTCGATACCGGCGCCGACGCCGACGGTGACGCCGCCGACGATTAAGTCGACCGATAAGCGCAAGCGAAACGCGATTTTTACGAGCGCACCGTCCTCGGGCGGTGTCCCAAACACCGATCCACCTTCGAAAACGACCGGTAGTCCTCGAATCCGCCCCGTTGTGTTTGCGATCTCGCGAAGTTTTGTTGAGCCCGCATCCGCGAATCGAGATGATGTGGAAAGCAGATGTCAGCCATGAAGAGTGAACATCGAACCCTCAAACGGATCCTCGGCACGGGTCTCCTCGTCGCGGCGAGCGTCGTCACGATGGCCTCTCATCCGAGCATGGCCTTCGCGCAAGACACGGGCGACGCGGCGAAGGAAGAGCGCCTCGCCGAAGCTCGCCGTCAGTTCGACGCCGGCGTGAGCCTCCTCGACGATCCCGACGGCGCGAAGTACGAAGACGCGCATCGCGCGTTCAAGCGCGCCTACGAGCTCTCGAAGTCGCCCAAGGTGCTCGGCAACATCGGCTTCTGCGCGATGAAGCTCGAACGCGACGGCGAGGCGATCGACGCGTATACGCAGTACCTCCGCGAAGTGCCGGACGTCGAAGAGCGCGAAAAGAACCAGATCCAGAAGGACCTCTACACGCTGACGTCCACGGTCGGCCGCATGCAGGTCACGGTGAAGCACCCGCCCGGCAAGTTCATCTTGATCGATCGCCGCATTCAGACGCGCGGCGAGCCGATCGAGAACGCGTACCCGTTCGAGGGCAGCGAGCTCACGATCCGTCTTCGAGCAGGCCGCCACACGCTGAAGGTGAAGAGCGGCACCGAAGAGTCCGTGCCCTACGAGGCGACGCTCGAGCCCGGCAGCATCGCGACGCACGAGTTCATCTTCGCGCCGAACAACGGCTCGGGTGATGGAGGAGGCGGCCCGCGCAAGTCACCGTCGGTCGTCGGCCCGGTGATCTTGGGCGCGATCGGCGTGGCGGGCATCGGGACGGGCGTCGTCACGGGGCTCCTCGCGCGTGGCAAGACGAGCGACATCGAGAAAGACTGCCCCGACAACACGTGCCCTGCGTCGTACGACCTGGCGGGCAACCGCACGAAGGCGAAGACGCTCGGGACGATCGCCGACATCTCGTTCATCAGCGGCGGCGTCCTGCTCGGCGGTGCCATCATCTGGTATCTCGTCCTTCCGAGCGGCAGCGCGGATCAACCAACGAAGCGCGGATCGGGATCGTCGGCCGTCTCTTGGCTGACGAGCACGGGCGCCATGTGCACGCGCGACGGATGCGGCGTGTCGATTCAACGAGGCTTTTGAGATGCGCGCTTCAGCACTTTTCGCCAGCTTGGTTCGTCGTCTCTCTCCCGCCGCGCTCCTCGCGCTGCCGATCGCGCTCTCGGCGTGCACGGCGTCGCTCGACCTCGAGCGCTTCAAGAAGTCCGAGCAGAGCGTTCAGCCGGGGACGTCGACCGCGCAGTACAGCGACGTGCGCTTCACCGCGCAGAACATGACGTCGCACATCAACGAGTATTTCGAGATCCGCGTCGTCGACAAAGCGAACCGCGTTCAAGCGAAGGCGGTGTACTTCGGCGTCTCGAATCCCGACTTCACGATCTACATGCGCCGGCTCATCCCGAAGGCCGCGACGAACGCGCCGTACCGCCTCGACTTCTGGGCGGACCACAACAACAGCGGCAAGTACGACGGCATCGAAGGCGGCATCAACGACAAGGACCACGCGTGGCGCCGCACGCTCGACAACCCGCTCCCCGAGGACGTGCGCCAAATCGGTGATCGGTACGAGCTCACGTTCCTCCACGACACGAACTTCGTCGACATCTTCACCGACCTCGGTGGAAACAAGATCGACGGCAAGGACACGCTGCTCAACTTCGACCTCAAGGTCGTCGGCGCTGGCGCGTTCGTCGGCAAGATGATCGAGATTCGCGTCGTCGACAAAGCGAGCGGCCGCCTCGTCGCGCTTCACCGCCGGGGCGCAGCGCTCGAGTCGTACCCTGCGCAGGTGCTTGGTGTGCTCGACGAAGAGACCACGTACGAGATCTCCGCGTACGTCGACGCGCAGACCCCGATCGACACCGGCGAGTCGGCGACAGCCGCGCAGTAGGCGTTCTCGTCACCCGAAGCGCGCCGCACGCACCGACGTCGTCGTCGGGAGCGTGTGTGCGCGTTCCATCTTTTTCACACGCAGCCCTTAAGTCGGCTGTGCGTGTGCCGTTCGTTCGTGCGACGTGCGGCGTGTGCGGGGCATCGTAGATTGATTGAAACAGTGATGTTTCGCGCATTTATCCCAGTTTGAATGGTGGATGAAATTTGGAACAGTGCAGGTGAAGAGAGACGATAAACGATTGAATTAGAAACGAAATTTTTAGTACACCCCCTCGGGCGACACGAATTTTGCCGTTTTCAGCGCAATTTTGGCGGTTTCGGGAGGGGAGTGGATGGAATTTCGTACGGTAGCGCTTTAATAAACCCGTTGAAATCATTGAGATCTCAGCGATGGCCCAGGGCGTGCGTAAGGACGCCCCATGCGGTTTAGAAACGGCTCGCTCCTCTCTGTCTCTGCTCTCTCTGCCATCGCCACAATCGCTGCTTGCTCGTCGGAAGATCCGACCATCACCACCGAAGACCTCGGGACTGTCTCGAGCGCTCACCGCGCAGATGACGACCGCGACGAACG